>CAIOSI010000018.1 GCA_903860975.1 uncultured Alphaproteobacteria bacterium | reverse complement strand
GGCATCCTGCGTGAACGGGCCCACATCAAACGCCAGACCATCCAACATCGGCGCTTGCAGCACCGCAAACTCGCCGCCTAAATATCAACCCCAGATGAGGCCATCTCTCCGCTAAATCCGGACCCCACCTGTCTCAAAACTTCTGACGACGTACACTGGCCCAGTACAGCGCAGGCGCGGCGCTCGGAAATCCGGAACTGCTTGGTGACCTTGGCCACACGCGCTCGGCGACGGGCGGGGCTTAGAAGTTTCCCCGGGCCGCCTCCGTCAGGATCAGCTTGTCCAGGGTCAGGTCCGACACCGCCCGCCGAAGCCGGGTGTTTTCCAGCTCCAACTCCTTGAGCCGTTTGACCTGATCGCTCTTCATGCCCCCGAACTCCGACCGCCAGCGGAAATACGTCGTCTCGGTCACCGCGATCGTCCTAACCGCCTCCGCGATCGACTTGCCCTGGCCCGTCAGGACATCCACCTGCCGCAGCTTGGCGATGATCTCTTCCGGCTTGTGCTTGATTGCCATCTCTCTGGCCTCCATCCAGGTCCTAAGACCAACAAAAGGGATGGATCACTTCAAGGGGCGCAGACCAACACGAACCAGGGCGCGGGCACGATGAAGGCGGCTCTTTGCCTCGAGAGCGCGGCGCTGATCTCGCCGGCGCTCAGGCCTTGCACATCCTTCAGCACAAGAACTTCGCGGTAGGGCAAGGGAAGCGCTACGATAATGGCTGACGGACGACGCCGGGCTAAGGCGTCCGGCGATGGCCGCTGACGGCCATCATCACAACGTAAAGCCGCACGACATTGTACAGAACTGTAGAACGCCTACCTTGGGATCGCCGGCACCATTTGGAGATAAAGATGATGCGGATCATTGCCATTACCGTCAGCGCTTTTTTGGCCAGCGCCACTGTGGCTTTAGCCTCGCCGGTCTCGGTTACCGTCAGCATTGCTCCGGCCCTGCAAAAGAAGGCCGAACAAACCTTGGGCGTTCGTGACGTCAAGCAACTCGCCAGCCAACTCAAATCGATCGTTGAGAAACGGCTCGCCAAGACCAGCGCCTACGACGGATCGCGAATTGAACTGGTGCTGGCCGACGCCCAGCCGAACCGGCCCACCTTCAAACAGATGAGCGATAAACCCGGCCTGTCCTACCAAAGTTTCGGGATTGGCGGTGCCGAGATTGAGGGTCGTGCAACCGATGCCGATGGCAGCGTCACCCCGATCGCCTTTAAATACTACGAGAGCGATATCCGGGACTCAAGCCGCGGCGGGACCTGGACGGATGCTGAGGATACATTTGAGATGTTCGCCTCAAGTCTGAGCCGCGGACACGCCAAATCCCACCGCTGATTACTTGCCCCAGGCTCGGTGCACGGTCAAATTGCGCCGCGCTGACCTCTGGGGGATACCGTGACTCGACCTGCCCCGTCCGTTGAACTGCGGCCCATCGACCGGCTGATGGAGATTATGGCGCGGCTGCGCGATCCCGCAGACGGCTGCCCGTGGGACTTGGAGCAAACCTTCGCGACAGTTGCACCTTATACGGTCGAGGAAGCCTACGAAGTCGCAGACGCCATTGAGCGCAACGACCTATCGGACTTGAAAGAAGAACTTGGCGACCTGTTGCTTCAGGTCGTGTTTCACGCACGCATGGCTGAGGAGCAGGGCGCTTTCGCCTTTGAAGACGTGGCGAGGGCCATCAACGACAAAATGGTTCGCCGACACCCGCACGTTTTCGCGCAGGAGACGTACGCCTCCCTCGCCCACCAGATGGAAAGTTGGGAAGCGCTCAAGGCCGCCGAGCGCAAAGCCAAAGGCCGCACCGCATCCCTGCTCGATGACGTTCCGCTGGGCCTCCCGGCCCTAACCCGCGCATTGAAGCTTTCAAAACGCGCCGCTGGCGTCGGGTTCGTCTGGCCTACGGTGCAGGATGTGATGGCCAAACTACACGAAGAGATCGGCGAACTCGAAGCCGAGATCGAAACCGGCGACCTGGAAAAAGCCCGCCAGGAGATGGGCGACGTTCTGTTTGTGGTGGCGAACTTAGCGCGCACCCTTGATGTCGATCCTGAGGATTCGCTGCGCTTCACCAACGCCAAATTTGTCCGGCGATTTCAATATATCGAGGCGAATCTCGCCGAGCGGGGCAGGACACCTGAGCAGTCAGACTTATCCGAAATGGACGCGCTTTGGAACGAGGCGAAGCTAGCGGAGAAAGCGGTTTAGGATGCCTTGGTCAGCGCCCAGAAACTGCGCCCAACGAAGGTCGATCATAAGGTTGGTGGCGAAACCCAAGGCTAATGCCCCCGTACCTCAGCGCCCGGGAACTGCTGCTCGAACTGCCCAAGGGCTTGCGGCGACAGGCTGACGGCCAGGCGGACCGACCCGTCTTTTCCATCATTGCGTTGCAGTACGCGGCCGTGCCGATAGAGCCAGGCGATGGCAGCGCCCTCGCCGATCGGTGTGTAGACATCCACTGGCGGCGCCTCGTCAACGAGACCAGCGATAGCCTCCAAGAGCGTGGTGCAGCCTTCGCCCGTGACGGCCGAGACCGGAATGGCGGGCGGATGCGCCCGGCGGGCGTCGCCTGCGATAGCGTCGCGATCCTCTGCGGACGTAAGATCGATCTTGTTCCAGACCTCAAGAATGGATCGCTCATCCATGTCGACACCTAACCTGGCCAAGACGGCACGGACATCGCCTGCCTGTGCGGCGCTCTCGTCGCTGGCGATGTCACGGACATGGAGAACCACGTCAGCCTCTTTGACCTCTTCCAGGGTCGCGCGGAACGCCTCCACGAGCTCGTGAGGCAGGTCGGAAATGAAGCCCACGGTGTCTGACATGATCGCGGGGCGACCATCAGGTAACTTCAACATCCTGAGCGTCGGATCGAGCGTGGCGAAGAGCATATCTTCTGCGACGACTTCGGCCTTCGTCAGATGGTTGAAGAGCGTCGACTTTCCGGCGTTCGTGTAGCCTACCAAGGCAACCGTCGGATAGGGATGGCGCTTGCGCGCCGAGCGCTGCAAGGTGCGCGTTCGGCGCACCTCCTCAAGCTCCAACTTCAGCTTGCGGATTTTGTCTGCGATGAGCCGCCGATCGGTTTCGATCTGAGTTTCACCAGGTCCGCCCATAACGCCAAAGCCACCGCGCTGACGCTCCAAATGGGTCCACGTCCGAACCAGGCGAGACCGTTCGTAGGAAAGCCTCGCCAGTTCCACCTGTAGGCGGCCTTCGCGCGTCCGGGCCCGTCGGGCAAAGATCTCCAGGATCAGACCCGTGCGATCGATGACCTTGCAGTTCCAGGCCTTCTCCAGATTTCGCTGCTGAACCGGCGTGAGAGCATCGTCGACGATGGCCACGGCGGCCTCAGCAAGTTCAATGATATGTCCAATCTCCTCGACCTTGCCCTTACCAAACAGAGTGGCTGGCGTCAGGCGACGCAAGGGGGCGACCAAGGTTTCGCGGACCTCCAGATCGAGGGCCAATGCCAACCCGACGGCTTCTTCCAGTCGCGCCGAAGCACCCCGAGAAGCGCCGCGCCCTTCCCGATCTGGGTGTATGACAATAGCGCCTTGAACAGGCGCCTCACGATCTACGCTTTTGGAGGAACTCAATCGGCCTCGTCTTCGCCCGGCTCATAGAGCTGCACCGGTTGCGCAGGCATGATGGTGGAGATGGCATGCTTGTAGACCAGCTGGGACTGTCCGTCACGGCGAAGCAGCACACAGAAATTGTCGAACCAGCTGACGACACCCTGTAGCTTGACGCCATTGACCAGGAAGATGGTGAGCGGCGTCTTCGACTTGCGCACACTGTTCAGGAACGTGTCCTGCAGGTTCTGCTTCTTCTCACTCATGGCTTTTCGCCTCTTTATTTTGGTTGAGCGACCAAAGTGCCGCCCACACACACAACAGTTAGCTAGACCGCGTTTTGCGACAGGCGCAATCGCCGACGGCCGATTAGACGGCCGTTGCCTTGGCCTGCTTGATATAGAGGCTCCGAAGCCTCGCCGCTACCGGTCCGGGCTTGCCGTCGCCCACGGGTTTGCCATCAACGGCGATCACGGGCAGCACCAGAGAGCCAGCTCCGGTGATGAAGGCCTCACTCGCCTCGACGGCTTCGGCCGGCGTGAAGGGCCTTTCATCGACCTGCATTCCCTCTCGACGAATGACCTCCAGCAGCGAATTACGAGTGACGCCGCGCAGGATGTTGGCGTTGGTATCGCGCGTTCGCAGGCGACCCTCCCGGTCGACGATCCAAGCATTGGAAGACGCGCCCTCTGTGACGAAGCCGAGCTGGTCGACGAACCACGCTTCAACCGCCCCGACCGCCCTCGCCTTCTGCTTGGCCAGAGCGTTTGGCAAAAGTCCGACAGTCTTGATGTCGCACCGGCCCCAGCGATTTTCCGGCGTCGTGACGACTGCGACGCCTCTGGCGGCGCGAGCCTCGTCGGCCGCACGATTGACCGAGCTCACCGTCATGATCACGGAGGGGCGCACAGGTGGATTGGGGAAGGCATGGTCACGCTTGGCGACACCGCGACTGACCTGAAGATATAGCAAGCCTTCCCGGACCCGATTGCGGCGCACAGCCTCCTTGAGCACCATCGTCAGCGCGGCTCGGCTCATCGGCATAGCAATCGAAAGCTCGCCAAGGCTGCGCTCCAGCCGCGCGAAATGACCTTCTGGGTCTGCGAGTTTACCCTCAAAGAGGGCCCAGACCTCGTACACCGCATCGCCAAGCTGGTACCCGCGATCCTCGATATGTACGACCGCTTCTCCGTGCTGGACAAAGCGACCGTTAACGTAGGCGATGCGGCCCATCAGTTTAGCTCATCCTCAAGGGCGCGTGCTCCGGAAAGACCAAGTGACTTGAGCTTGCGGTGTAATGCCGAACGCTCCATTCCGATGAAGACGGCTGTCCGCGAGATGTTGCCGGAGAAGCGCAGCATTTGGGCGTTCAGATATTCGCGCTCAAAAACTTCACGAGCCTCGCGTAGCGGCAAGGCGATCATTCTCTCAGCGCCCAGGGTAACGGCTTGGTCGGTGACCATGGCCTCGGCCGGCAACATGTTCGCGGTGATCGGATCTGAGGGCGCACCGGCCGCCAGAATGAGCATCCGTTCGATATTATTGCGCAACTGCCTCAAATTTCCTGGCCAGGCGCGAACCTGCAATGTGGCCAGCGCATCGTCTGCGAGCTGACGGCGCGGCATCCCCGTGGCGCTGGCGATCTTATCGATGAAATATTCCACCAATTCCGGAATGTCCTCGCGCCGTTCAGACAGGCCTGGGACATTCACCGGAACGACATTCAAGCGATGGAACAAGTCCTCGCGAAACCGGCCGGCCGCGATCTCCTCGCGCAGGTTGCGTGAGGTCGAAGATACCACTCGAACATCAACATGCACGTCGGAGTCGCCGCCGACCCGCCGAAAGCTCTGGTCGACCAGAACGCGCAGAATGCGGCCTTGCGTCTCTCGCGGCATGTCAGCCACTTCGTCGAGATAGAGGGTACCACCGTGGGCGCGTTCAAAGACGCCGACTTTTGCAGTTCGGCCGTCGTCACCTTCCTGCCCGAACAATTCCACATCCATACGTTCGGGCGTCATGCCAGCGGCACTGATGGGTACGAACTCGTTTCGGGCACGGCTCGAGGCGGTATGGATCAATCGCGCGACCGTTTCCTTACCCGAGCCCGGTGGCCCAGAGATGAGAACGCGGCTGTTGGCCGTCGCAAGTTTGACGATCATTTGGCGAAGTTGCTGGGCAGCCATCGACTTACCCGTCATGCCTTCGGGGGTAATCGCCTGAGCTCGCAGGCGGCGGTTCTCGCGCCGCAGATTGGCCGATTCCAGCGCACGTTCGACAACCAGCAGCAGATGATCAGATTTGAACGGCTTTTCCAGGAACTCGTAAGCCCCCCGCTTGATCGCGCTGACGGCCGTTTCAATGTTGCCGTGGCCTGAAATCATGATCACCGGAAGATCGCCGTCGAACGCCTTGACCAGGTCCAGGAGCTCCAAGCCATCCATGCCACCGCCAGCCATCCAGATGTCGAGCACCAGCAATGCCGGCTTGCGCGCCCGGAAGGCGGCCAAAGCTGATTCCGCGTCATTGGCGGTACGAACCGCATAGCCCTCATCGGACAAAATCCCCGCGACCAGTTCGCGAATGTCGGCCTCATCGTCGACCACCAGAACGTCAGACACCATGATCTAGTCCTTCAAGCCGTAACGGTTTCGGATATCGATGCCGGCTGCACCCACGCTGACGGGGGAAGCCGCAGGATGACAAGCGCCCCAGAACCTTCGCGGGCATCGGTCAACTCGAGGTCGCCGCCATGGTCTTCGAGAATTCGTTTGACGATCGCCAAGCCGAGACCCGTACCTTTTTCGCGGGTGGTCACATAGGGTTCGGTCAATCGATCCCGATCCTTGGCGGGCAAGCCAATTCCATTGTCCTCGACCTCAAAGGCGACGCCCATGTCATTGCAGACCAGGCGAGCCTGAATAAGGCCCTTGGCCTTGGCGTGGCGGCGTGCGCTCACGGCTTCGGCTGCGTTCTTCAAGATATTCGTCAAAGCCTGGGCCAGCATGCGCTCATCGGCGAGCAAGCGAACATGAGGGACTGGCTCACTTAGCTTTACGTCGATCTCGGGGCTCGCAACCTGCTGAGCAAAGACCGCAGCTCGGATCAGTTCAGAGGCGTCCTGCTCCGAAAACTTTGGTGCGGGCATCCGGGCGAAGGCTGAGAACTCATCGATCAACCTGGTGATATCGCCCACTTGGCGCACGATGGTGTCGGTGCAGCGGTCGAACGTCTCGAGTTCTTCAGGCGCAATGTCCTTGCGATATTTCTTCCGCAGGCGATCGGCCGACAATTGGATCGGCGTGAGCGGGTTCTTGATCTCGTGAGCGATACGTCGAGCGACGTCGCGCCAGGCGGCATTTCGCTGAGCGGTGACCAGCCGCGTTATGTCGTCGAACGTCAGCACAAGTCCGTCTTCGATCCGGCTCGCCCGCACTCTCAAACGCAAAGTTTCGCGACCGCGGACGATATCGACCTCTTCTTCGACCTCCGCACTGCGACCCAGCTGCGCCGCAACAGCGGCAACCTCGGGTGCCACCTTGGACAGCTTCAGCCCCCGTCCCTGGTTATTCTGCAGCCCTAAGAGAAGCTGGGCCTGCCGGTTGGCAGCAGAAATGCGGCCCATACTATCGAGACCGACAACGCCCGCGCTGACTTCGGCCAGCACGGTTTCGATAAATTGCCGGCGGCGTTCAGCGTCTTCATGGGCCAGGCGAATAGCCTCCTGTTGCGCTTGAAGATCATGAGTCATATTATTGAATGCACGAGATAAAATAGCAATCTCTTCGGGATCATTCTCCGCATCAACCCGAGCACTTAAATCGCCACCAGCGACCCTCCCCGCGGCCTGCACAAGCCGCGCGACAGGGCCTGAGATCGCATTGGCAGCGCCCAGGCCCAGCCAAACGGCACCAACCAGAACGAGCAATGCGGTCTCGAAATAACTAAGCGCAAAAATTTCCTGAATTTTCTGGCGATTCTGGGCGGCGTCGCGAAGCTCCGTCAAGCTGGCCTCGGCATCCACCAAGTGGCTAACCGTCCCCTTCTCGACAGGCCGTACGACGTAAAGGTAGCCGTCAGGGTATCCGCGCAGCTTGTAGAGCGAGCGCCACTTGTCCCCGCAGTTGACGTTGCAGACCCAAATGTCGCCCTGGTCGGCCGCCTTAAAGCTGGAGGCCGGCGGCGTCAGAAGCGGCGGCGCGTCTGCGGCTTCCGCACGCGCCAGAACCCTGCCATCGCGGTCGATCACATACCCGGCCGAAAAGCCGTGAAAGTTGATCAGCGTCGCCAGGAAGTGGTTGAAGGTGATCGGGCTTGCCTCCAAGCCTGCAGCGCTACGGTTGAGGTCGTCTCCCATCGGAATGACATGGTCATGGATGTAGTTTTTCTGCTCCTCGACGTAAGAGCGAGCCACGGTGGCGGAATTTTCGACCACGGTCTGGACGCGTTTGCTAAACCAATTGTCGACCCCGCGGGTGACCAGGACCCCATAGAACAGCGCCACAACGACGGCTGGGGCCATGGCGGCAAGCGCGAACATCGTCACGAATCGAAGCTGCAGCCTGGCACCTGCATCCGCATCCCGAGCCTCGATCAACGCCCAGAAGCGGCGAATGACCACCAACGTCAGACCCAAGATGAGGATCAGGTTGAAGCCCAGCACGGCCAGAATCGACTGACTGGCCGGGCCTAAAGGACCTGTGGATGGCGGGGACGCGGCCAGCAGAATAGCAACCGCGGTCAGCACCGCAGCGATGCCGTAGCCGACGTTCAGTACCAGGCGCGATTGCAACGCGCGCCAGACGCGTCCTGCCGCCGCGGTGGTGAACCGTTGTCGAATATCCAAGACCATTGGGGCGGAGCCTAAGCGACTGTGCCCGAAATTCAACAGCCTTGTTGCAAGGAAGCGTCAGCTCATCTTATCAGCCCTAGCGTCGAGCGCGCTGCATCTCCACGCCCAGATCCGAAATTTTCTTGCGTAGCGTATTGCGATTGAGCCCCAAGATCTCAGCGGCGCGGACCTGATTGCCGCGGGTCGCAGAGAGCGTTAGCTGAATCAACGGTCGCTCAACTTCCTCCAGGACGCGGTCATAGAGCCCGACCGGAGGCAGGCCGTCGGGCTGGTCGGCGAAATAGCTCGAGAGTTTGCGTTCAACCAATTGAGCCAGCGTCGCAGGACCTTCCTCGCCGTGAACCAGGGGCTGCTGGTCAGCAAGTTCGCGCTCAACGATACGCGCGGTGATCAGATCTTCTCCGTAAAGCGCGCAGATCCGCCGGATAAGGTTCTCGAGTTCACGGACATTTCCTGGCCAAAGGTGTTGCCTGAGACGATCCAGCGCGGCGGCATCAATGGTCTTTGATGGGAGACCTTCACGACCGGCTCTAAGCAGGAAGGCCCGCGCCAAATCCGGGATATCATCGACCCGATCTCTAAGCGGCGGCAGACGAAGCGGCGCAACATTCAGACGGAAGAACAGGTCCTCGCGAAACAAGCCTTGTTGGATCAGCCCACGCAGGTCGCGATTGGTGGCGGCGATAACGCGCACGTTGGGCCGGCGGTTGGTTTTGGGGTTCAACGCCGGTTCTGAGCCGTCGATAACCCGCAAAAGACGCGTCTGAGCATCAAGCGGCATATCGCCGATTTCATCGAGGAACAATGTCCCGCCGTCGGCGTCGATGAGTTTGCCGCAGTCGCCGTCTTCCTTGCCGAACAACTCGGTCTCGACGCGCTCGCGAGGAACCGCTGCAAGGTTAATCGTGACGAACTTCCCATCGCGACGACGTCCCATGTCGTGCAAGGCGCGCGCCACCAACTCCTTGCCGGTGCCTGACTCCCCGCTTAACAACACAGTCAGATCTGCCCCTACGAGCCTGCCGATGGTCCTATAGACCTCCTGCATCGGTCCCGAGCGGCCGATCAACGGCAGACGGTCGTCGCGGACCGCACGCGCCTGGGCTCGGGCCGACTCGGGATCTGCGGGCCGCGACAGGGCGCGCTGCGCAGTTGACGTCATCTCGTCCAGATCAAAGGGCTTTGGAATGTAGTCAAAAGCGCCAACCTCGGCGGCGTTCACCGCGGTGATCAGATTGTTCTGCGCGCTCATCACGATGACGGGGAGCTTGGGACGCTCCTTGCGAATGCGCGGCAAGACGTTGAAGACGTTCTCGTCAGGCATGACCACGTCGGTGATGACCAGATCGCCGTCTCCTTCGGACACCCATTTCAGCAAGGTGGCGGCATTGCCGGTTGCCCGGACCTGATAGCCCAAACGCGTGAAGGCCTGAGAAAGCACCAGACGGATTGAGGCGTCATCGTCGGCGATCAGAATCTTCTTGCTGGCGGCGTTCATGCCGGGACGTCCTCTTCTGAAGCGATGGGCAGCAGGACCCGGAAGACCGTCCGTCCGGGCTCAGATTCGAAATCGAGCAGGCCGCCATGCGCAGCCACCAGTTTGGTGACCAGAGCGAGCCCGAGCCCCGCGCCGTTGGCCTTTGTCGTCACGAACGGTTGGAAGAGGTGCTCACGCAGGTGGCTTGGCACGCCTGGCCCGTTGTCCACGATCCGGACCTCGACCGGAGCCCCTCGCAAATTCTGTCCTCGAGAGGCGCGCACGCGCACACCATGGCGATAGGCCGTGTGGATGCTGATAGCGCCACGCCCGTCGCCGCGCGAATGCGCAGCTTCGGCCGCGTTCTTTACGAGGTTCAGGAAGATCTGGATCAGTTGATCCTCGTCGCCAAGGACCTGTGGGAGCGACGGATCATATTGCTCGCGCAGGACAAGGCCGTCAGCCACTCCATTGGCCGCAAGCGCACGGACCCGATCGAGCACCTGATGGATATTCCGCGCGCCAAGTGATGGCAGAGCGTCGTCGGAAAAGGCCTCCATGCGGTCGACCAGCCGGCGTACCCGGTCCGTCTCGTCGACAATCAATTGGGCCAGGGGAGCGTCATCGGCTTTCGCCCCAGATTTAAGCAGCTGGGCTGCGCCACGGATGCCGGCCAACGGATTTTTGATCTCGTGCGCCAGCATGCGGCCAAGCCCGACGATGGATCGCAAGCCGCCGACCGCCTCGGCCGTCCCTCGCTCCACGCCAAGTCCCGCTTTGACGCTGAGGGTCAGGAGAACCGAGCCGTTGCCCAGGGGCGCAGCGGCGGCGTCCGTCTCGAACGGCGCGAGTCCAAAAAGCGCGATCTGAACGCCACGTTCGCGCACTTTGGCGCCTTCTTCGATGGCGCGGTTCAGGAGCGAAACGAGCGCAGAGCCTGGCGGCAGCGCGGCGCTGAACCGACCACGCGCGAGCAGACCCAGGCCTTGCCCGAAAAGGGCCTCGGCAGCCTCGTTTACCGCGACCAAGGCCCCGGTTTCGTCAATCACCATACCTGGATCAGGACTAAGTTCGAAGGCTGCGGCCTTCAGGGCCAGGACGTCTACACCGAGAGATTGCGGAAGCGTGCGCCAGGTCATGCCGCCAGCCTCCGATCCGGGTCAGACCAAAGCGCAGTAAGACCCTGCTCAACCGCTGCCGGGTCTTCTAGCCTGCAGAGCACGCCGCGGGCCTGCCGCCTTTGCTCGCTGTCTGACGGCCAAGGTGCCTGATCGACATAGGCGGCAAGGTGTTTTCGAAACACCTTTATTCCCAGATGGTCCCCGTAAAACCGTAGCGCATCGGCAAAATGATCGAGCGCTATATTCAGGCGAGTGGAGACGCCAGGCGCGATAAAGGCCCGCTCGGCGAGTTCTGCCTCCAATTGCGCTGCGATCCAGGGCCGTCCGTAAACACCTCGCCCGATCATGACGCCATCGGCCCCAGATGCGGCCAAAGCGGCTCGGGCTGTATCCTTGTCAACGATATCGCCATTAACGATCACGGGAATAGAGACCGCGGACTTCACTTCGCGAACCGCGCCCCAGTCGGCCGAGCCCTTATAAAACTGGCAGCGCGTACGGCCATGGACCGTCAACCCAGCAACGCCAAGCGCTTCGGCTCGGGAGGCAATGTCTGGCGCGTTGCGGGAAGCATCGTCCCAGCCCAAACGCATCTTTACCGTAACCGGGACGTCTACGGCACCAATGGCAGAGGCGATGAGACGCTCGGCCAACTCAGGCTCGCGCATCAGGGCTGAACCGCATTGCGCACCTGTTACCTCGCGCGCGGGACATCCGAAATTGAGATCGATGATCTGCGCTCCGGCCGCCTGAGCCAGACGCGCGCCTTCGGCGATATGTTCTGGATCGCGACCGACAAGCTGGACCACCATCAAGGGCAAGCCTTCACCGACAGCCGCCCGGCGCACCACATCCGGCCGACCCTTCGAAAACTCCGCGCAAGCGACCATCTCGGTCGCGACGTAAGTCGCTCCCAGCCGAGCGGCTGCGCGACGGAACGGCAGGTCAGAAACCCCCGTCATCGGCGCGATCCAAACCCGACCGCCCACCTCGACGTCGCCCAGCCTCAGCGCGCTGCTCATTTAATGATCACCCTCACCGCTTTGTTTTTAGGCAATTTGTGCACTGCGGTAAACCCCGCATGAACTGGACAACCACGTTTGTACCCCTAAACACGCACCCATGAGTTTCTCAGCGGTTGTTGTGGCGGCGGGTGAAGGCCTGCGCGCGGGGCCTGGTGAACCCAAAGCCTGGCGCTTGCTGGGCCTTCGCCCGCTGATCCTCTGGTCGGTAGAGCGCCTGCTCGCAGCCGGAGCCGAAGAGGTGGTCGTCGTCGTAGCTCAGGATCGCCTGGCATTGGTAGACGGCGCGCTCAAAGGTCTTAAAGGTTGGCTCGCCGTCTTGGGCGGCAAGACCCGGTCGGCCTCGGTGCAGGCTGGTCTAGCCGCATTGAGTTGTGGGCCAGACCAAATCGTTTTGGTGCATGACGCGGCGCGCCCCTTCGTTACCAGACTTCACATCGATGGCCTGCTGGCTGCGATTGCGCGAGCCGACGGAGCCGTCCCTGCGTTACCGGTGGCAGACACACTGAAGCGGGGTCATGTCGCGATCGAGGCCACTGTCAGCCGCGAGGGTCTTTGGCGGGCGCAGACGCCCCAGGCCTTTCGCTTGGGCCGGTTGATGGACGCCTATGGTCGCTGGCCGAAGGACGAAGAACCAACCGATGACGCAAGCGTTGTCGAGCGCGACGGGGGCCGTGTGGCCTTAGCCCCCGGCGATCCCATGCTGATGAAGCTGACTTATCCCGAGGATTTCCGAATGGCAGAGCAGCTTGTCGGTTCTCAGCGGATCGTACGAACCGGTTTTGGCATCGATGCGCATCGCTTTGGACCTGGTGATGCTGTCATGTTGGGCGGGGTCAATATTGCGCACGACAAGGGTCTTATTGGGCATTCCGACGCCGATGTTGGCCTTCACGCTCTAACTGACGCACTGCTGGGCGCGATCGCGGAAGGCGATATCGGCCTGCATTTTCCGCCGAGTGATGATCAGTGGAAAGGTGCCTCCTCCGACCAATTCCTTCTCTATGCGGTAGATCTCGCTCAGGGCAAAGGCGCGCGCATTCTAAGTGCCGATCTGACTCTGATCTGCGAGCGTCCAAAAATCGGTCCGCACCGCGACGCAATGCGGGCGCGAATCGCCGATCTTTTGGGCTTGCCGATGGACCGCGTCAGCGTGAAGGCCACCACAACTGAGGGGATGGGCTTCACGGGCCGAGCAGAAGGCCTTGTGGCCCAGGCGATCGTTACGGTTGAAACGCCAGCTTAGCTTTCGCTTCGCAGGTTGAGCTTCTCCAAAGACCGACGCCAGAGCGCCCCGATCAGATTGGTGTAGTCATCCGTCCATGGCTGCACCCTGTCGGGATGCGTCGGCTGCCAGCGCCTGTCCTGGCTGAAGCGGGCAAGCCCTGCCGGCGAGCGGGCGAGGATCACGGCATCCTCCGCCGAGGGCCAACCGCCCCGGTCCATGTCCGGAGCCGGTCTATAATGTTGGATCAGCGCCACGCCGCCAGCAGCCTTGGCCACCGCCTGGGCAGGCCCATTCAAATCCAAGTTGCGGTTCGAAAGGTGCAACACCAGCACGCCATCCGGCTTCAGGTGGGTCAAATACCCGCGTACCGCCTCGGTCGTCAGCAGGTGGGTCGGGACGGCGTCTGAAGAAAAGGCGTCGATCAGTAGGATGTCGAAAATATCTGCCGGCTGCTTGGCCACCGTCAGGCGGGCATCGCCGAGCACATAATCCACGGCCCCCTTGGCGCAGAGGGTCGTGTAGCTGAAATGGGCGGGATCGCTGGAGACCCGGATCACCTGCGGATCGATCTCGAAGAACGTCAGTCGATCGCTCGCGCGCACATAGGCTGCGACTGATCCGGTACCCAGACCAACTGCGCCAATTCGCAATCCGGATTTCTCGCGCTCTTGGGCCAAGAACACCTGTCCGATCGGTGTGCTGTTTGCATAATAGACAAGGGGGTTGCATCGCCACCGAGGCGTCACAGCTTGGGCACCGTGCAACGTCGTACCGTGCCTCAGCATGCGTACGGTGCCGCCAATCGCGGGGACTTGTGTCTCTGACTGTCGAAGCACTCCGAAGAAACTGCGCCAACTTTGCGGCGCATTTGGTTGATCAGCAGCAGCCTGTGCGCTGATGGAAAGCACGCTGATCGCCGTGAAGTAGAGAAGGGCCCGGCCCCTCAGCAGAAAGGCAGCGATAACAACCACGCTGAGTACGAGCCGAACACCGAACACAAAGAAATCCAGCTGCGTCAGTCCGCTTATCACGCGGTGGGCATGGATGTGTGGCTCGACGATATTGATGAGAATCGGGACCGCAGCGCCGGCGATGACACTCAAAACAAGCGTTACCCAGATCGATGAGGGGATTTTCCGATCGCCCCAAGGCCTTGCCAGGCAGGACAGCACCAGGACCAACGGGTATTCCCAGACGTCGTCGAAGATCACAGGCGCAAGGAAAGCGTTGAACGACCCACCGACCACGCCACCCAGCGACATCCAGAAATAGAACTCCGTCAGTTGCGCCGGATCGGGCCTGCGCGCGACAAGCGCCTGGTGGCATACCAATGCTGTGAGAAAGAACGCCCCAAGGTGAAGGGGCAGCAAAAGCGCCAAAGCGTTCGCCCGGAACGGCAACAGCGCCGCGCAAGCTGCGACCGCTGCGCCCTGAAGCAGCAAGCTAATCGCCTTCGATATCGCAGGCTTTTCCTGGAAGGCGATTACGAAGGTCAGAAGATAGAGCGCGAGCGGTAGAACCCATAAGAAAGGCGCAGAGGCCACATCGGTGGTGACGTAGGTCGTTACACCCAGCATCAGACTGGACGGAATGGCCGCCAAGGCGAGCCAGATAAGGCGTTCTCGCCAGGCGATCGGCACTGTGGCCACGGGCGGCCGGACTGGCGCCTTAAGCTTTCCAGACCGCAAAACCGCAGCGGCCAATGCGGCGATGATCAGAATGAAAATGCCGTATCCGGCGCTCCACCCCCAACGCTGGGCATGGAGGGTCAGGCTGGGTTCGACGGCCAATGGGTAGGCTAAAAGCGCTAAAAGGCTCCCTAGATTACTGGCCGCATAAAGGACGTAAGGTTCCTTTTCCTGATCTGCGCCGAATGTCCGCGCATACCACGCCTGAACGAGCGGAGCCGTCGCCGACAGCACCGCAAAAGGAGCGCCGACCGAGATTGTGAGCACAGCCAACAACCACAGCGTTGGGTGGTTGGAAGACGCAGGTCCCGCAAGCTCGTTGATCCGTAGCGGGAGCGCGATAGCTGCCAAAAGTAACGCCACGGCATGCACAATCGTCTGGTCACGCAAGGCGCGCAGACGCTGCAACAAATGAGCGTAACCGTAGCCCGCCAGCAGCGCGATCTGAAAGAAAGCCAGGCTGGTGTTCCAGACCGACGGACTCCCACCCAGCTGGGGCAACACCAGCTTGGCCACCATAGGCTCGACCAGGAACACTAAGGCCGCACTGACAAACACAGTCAGAGCAAACAAAGCCCTCAGGGCCGAACCGCGAGCTGGGGCTTGGGGAGCAACTGTCGTCACAGGCGAGCCTCCTTGGCCGCGAATCGCCTTGAATGAAGAACCCGTCCAATGCTCTGGTCTAGCAACCTTCCCAACCGCTGAGAGGCCCCGCTATGTTTTCGCTTGAGATCGTGACCTTGGCCCGCCTTCTCGTCGACGAGGCTCGGGAACGTTCTCTTCGTATCGTCACGGCGGAGAGTTGCACCGGAGGCCTGGTTGCAGGGGCCATTTGCCAGGTGGCAGGCGCGTCTGACGTCTTCGAGCGCGGCTTCGTCACCTATTCCAACCGCGCCAAACATGAGTTGCTTGGCGTTCCTGGCGACCTGATTGCCGATCTGGGCGCAGTCTCCGAGCCCGTGGCGCGAATGATGGCTGAAGGCGCGCTGGAGAACTCTAACGCTCACCTGGCCGTTGCGATCACAGGCGTCGCAGGTCCGGGCGGCGGCACCGCGATGAAACCAGTCGGCACAGTCCACATCGCCACAGCCCGGACAAATCATGGCCTTATGCACCGTCAGGAATTCTTCGAGATCGAAGACCGCGTCGGGATCCAATTGGCAGCGGTGCAATCAGCGCTGCAAATGCTTCGTGATCGGCTGACCTGAAGCTCAGGCCTTGGCCTGGGTGCGCCGTGGACGGGCCCCAGGCAGGCGTATCCGGGCGCCATCCCCGTCAGGATAGCCGTTGAGGTAGAGGGCGATGAGGGGCGGCGCCGTCAAGAACGTCGCCATGGCGATGGCGATAATGACCGTCATCTCGGCGACAATCAGGCTAACGCGGGTATTCAGCTCGACGGCCTTGGCCACGAGCTCAGGGACCTCGATCCCGCCTTCCATGGACTTCCCGAACACTGTGACGAAGAGCAGGCCCTTCCAGACCCAGGGTGGCAGCACCCAGCGGTTATAGGCCCTCACGAGGACGGCCGCAGCTGCGACTGGCATGAAGGTCACAAAGTCGATCCAGTCCACCATGGTCAGGCTGTGGGGGCGTAGCGCAGCGCCAAGACCGGCGAAGCCAGCCCAGACCAGAAACCCCCAAAAATAGGCCTTCCAAAACATTCAGATGGGTGCTCTCCCACGGCGACAGGGGCCTGGCGCCGCATCTGAACATTGCGCTTGGCGTGTTGCGGACACGCTAACAAGCGTCGTAACCACGGCGTTCACCAAGCCTGCCTGCGGACCTCCCTCAGCCTGCGCCGTAAAGCACTTTCGCCCTGGCCTCAAAACAGGTCATCAGCCGGTCGACGGCGTGGGAAAAATTCGCGGTGAGAAGGCTCTCCAATAGCCGCGACTTGAATTGAAAATTGATATCAAACTCGACGCGGGTTCCGTCCGCTTCGGCCTCAAAGAACTGCCAGCGGTTCGTCAGGTGTTTGAATGGCCCCGAGAGTAAACTGACCTCGATCAGATGGTTGGGCCTGTCCCGACGCACTCGCGTTGAGAACCGCTCCTTGAGAAAGGAAAATCCAACCCCGGCTTCGGCATCAATTGCGTCGACGCCATCGCTGATAATTCGGGCGTTCCACGTGCGCATCGTCGATATCCAGGGCACGAATTCCGGATAAGCCATGACGTCTCCCACCAGCTCGAACAGCTGGTCGGGCCGATAGGGCAAATGTTCGGTGACGTGGTGCTTCAAGCCACTGCAGCGTCCCGGGCATTTCGCGCCGCCTGAAGTCGGGCGAAGTCTTCGCCCGCGTGGTGTGACGAGCGGGTAAGCGGGCTCGAGGCGACCATTAAAAAGCCTTTGGCGCGGGCGATTTCTTCATAAGCTGCGAACTCATCAGGGTGAACGAAGCGATCGATCGGGGCGTGTTTTCGGGTTGGCTGGAGGTACTGGCCGATCGTGATGAAGTCGACGCTGGCTGAACGCATGTCGTCCATCACCTGCATGACCTCCTCTTTGCTTTCGCCTAGTCCGACCATCACGCCGGACTTGGTGAATTGCGTGGGGTCGCGCTCCTTCACGCGTTCGAGGAGCCGAAGGGAATGGTAGTAGCGCGCGCCCGGGCGTATCGAGAGATAAAGCCGCGGTACGGTCTCCAGATTGTGGTTAAAGACGTCGGGCTTGCTGTCGATAACCTCATGGGCCGCAGCGACGGGTTTGCGCAGGAAGTCCGGGGTAAGGATCTCGATGGTCGTTTCCGGCGCGGCGCGCCGAATGGCACCGACCACAGCCGCAAAGTGCGCCGCTCCCCCATCTGCCAGATCATCGCGATCAACAGAAGTGATGACCACATGCCTTAGCCCCATCTTAGCGACGGCGTCGCCAACCCGTTCGGGTTCCGTCGGATCTAGAGGCCTAGGCTTGCCGGTGGACACGTTGCAAAAAGCGCAAGCTCGCGTGCAGATCTCACCCATGATCATCATCGTGGCGTGGCTCTTCGACCAGCACTCGCCAATATTGGGGCAGGCTGCCTCCTCGCAGACCGTCACCAACCCATGGGCCTTTACGATGTCACGGGTGGCGTTATAGCCGGCCGAGCCGGGCGCACGCACACGCAGCCACTCGGGCTTGCGTAACAGCGGCGTCTCAGGATTCGCCTGCTTCTCAGGATGTCTGGGGCGGATTGCCCCACTTAGATTGTCGATCACCACGGCCATGGCCCTTAAATCGGCGGTCCGGGCCTTGGGATCAAGGCGAGAATGGTCACTGAGTGGCCATGCTTTGCCTGGAAGCTCACCGCGTCGACCGTCCGTCGACGTGTCTTGGAGGTTCCGATGCGCCTGATCTTCGCCGCTGCTTTGGCCCTCAGCGCGGGTTCAGCGCTAGCCCAATCGGTGCCCGTCAATGCACCCTCTTCGCGAGCCTACGACCCAGCCCCCTGGTGGATGGACAAGCCGATTATTGCCTCGATCGGCGATATCACCGCCGAGGTGCAGGCCAATCGCGCCCATTTGGCGGCGACCTATGACGCCGTCGATCGTGATGTCGCTGAGGCGACCAGGTCCGCGGCGCAAAAAGCTCGAGCCATCACAGGCTCGCTGGATGCCTTTGGCGCCGAGAAGGTCCGGATCGAGACCCATGTCACGATCACGCCGCTCTACGAGCAGTACCGCGACAAACAGGGTTCGGTGATCGACAATCAGCGCGCCGACAAAATCGACCGCTATCAAGTCTCGGTGCAAGTCTCAGCGGAGATCCGGGATGTGCGGCTGGTGGAGCCTGTGCTCGCGATCTTAATGTCGGCTAAGCCGTCTTCAACTCAGTCGGTCAGCTTCAGCCTGGAGCCCAGCGACGAAACTCGCACTCAGATGTTCAAATTGGCGGTCGAAGACGCGCGGCGCAGAGGGGAACTGGCGAGCGCTGCAGCGGGCGCTCACCTGGGGGCGGTGCGCCTTATTGATCCGAGCAGCCGCGCCTGTGAGACCGACGTCCTGGTCGCCCAAGCCGCACGCCCTTACGACCCAACGGTTCCACGTCCGATTCCATCATCCCAGACGGCGCGCCAGCCGATGAATGAAATCAACGCCCTCGTGGTGACGGCCAACAAGCGCGCACAGGAGGCTGGTCTACGCCCCGAAGATCTGCAGCTCCCCGTCCAGCCGCCGATGGAGCGTCTGCAGGCCAAAGCCTGTGTGATCTATAGTCTTGGCTAAACGATCACGTGCTGTAACCATTATTTGCATCCGCAGAACCAACCGATAGGCTCGCCTCAACGATAACAACATGGGAGACGTGAGCTCTTGTCGCGGACCTTTGATCCCCAGCAGGCGAAAATCAGTCTGTTCGACGCCCTGGTGGACGCCCGCCAAACCTTTGGCGCGAAAAAGCCGATCCTGGAAGACCAGGAACGCAACCCGTTGACTTATACCGACTTGATCCGCGCGGCCTTCGCCCTGGGCCGCAAGATCGCCAGTTTTACCAAGCCTGGCGAACGTGTCGGTGTGATGCTGCCCGCCAGTTCGGCGTCAGTGGTCACGTTCTTCGCACTCCATGCCTTCGGCCGCACCCCGGCCATGCTCAATTTCACGTCTGGCATTCGTAACCTGAAGGGTGCGTGCGAGCTCGCCGGCGTAAAGCGAGTGCTGACATCACACCGCTTCATCGAGCAAGGAAAGCTGCACGACCTTGTCGACGCGTTGGAGACAATGACAAAGGTTACCTATCTGGAGGATGTGCGGGCCAGCGTTGGTGTAACCGACAAGATTTTCGCTGCTGCTGCTGGGGCTTTTCCCAAACGATTCCGAGCGGCAAACAAACCGGCCGATGCAGGGGTCATCCTCTTCACGTCTGGCAGTTTTGGAGCCCCCAAAGGCGTGATGCTGAGCCAGGAGAACCTCGTCGCCAACGTCCAACAGATCGCCGCCCACATCGCGCTTGATCCCGCATGGGTCATGTTCAATCCGCTTCCGACCTTCCACTGCTTTGGCCTCACCGCAGGGGTGTTGCTGCCGATTCTGACCGGTATGAAGGCCTTCCAGTATCCTTCTCCGCTGCACATCAAACAGATCCCGCCATTGATCAAAGACACGAAGGCCTCGATCCTTCTGGCCACCGACACCTTCGTGAACCAGTACGCCCGCTCGGCAGAGCGCGACGAGCTTTCGGGTCTGAAGTTCATTGTCTGCGGGGCCGAAAAGGTACGCGAAGAGACCCACAACTTGATCGCTGAGCGCTTTGGCGACATCCCGGTGCTCGAAGGCTACGGCGCGACCGAGGCCTCGCCGGTGATCGCGGTCAACACGCCCCTCGACAACCGCCGCGGTACGGTCGGCGGTCTTTTGCCGGGTATGGAGACGCGCCTTGAGCCGGTGGAAGGCATCTCCGGCGGCGGTCGGCTTTATGTACGTGGGCCAAATGTCATGTCGGGGTATCTCGCCACGGGGGGGGGTCTCGAGACCCCCGTCGACGGCTGGCATGATACCGGAGATGTGGTTTCCATCACCGAAGATCTTTGGATCAACATCAAGGGTCGAGTGAAGCGCTTCGCCAAAGTCGGCGGCGAAATGGTTTCGCTCACCGCTGCCGAGGACCTGGCGTGCGCCGTCTGGCCTGATGCCCGCCATGCGGTGGTCTCTTTGCCCGACTCCAAGAAGGGCGAACGGTTGATTCTCGTCACGGACCGTCAGGACGCTGAGGCCGCTCCATTGATCACGCACGCACAATCGATCGGCGCGCCGGAGATCGCCGTTCCGCGCCGGATCATCCGCGTGATGGAAATCCCCGTTTTGGGCACGGGTAAGACAGACTATGTGGCTCTGCAGCGTATCGTCGAGGCGGAGATGCGTCGGGCAGCCTAATGGCGCCTCGCGGGTGGCCGACTGCAAACGTCAAGATATTGGATCAGACGTGTAGGACCATCCCGTAAGCGTCGAGAGAGGCCTCGTGCATAGCTTCGCTCATCGTCGGATGCGGGAAGACCGTGGCGTGGAGGTCGGCCTCCGTGGCTTCCAGGGTCATTGCAAGGGCGAACCCTTGGATCATCTCTGTGACCTCGGCGCCGATCATGTGAGCCCCGATCAGTGCGCCGGTCTTGCCATCGAAGATGGTCTTTACAAAGCCCTCAGTCTCGCCCGCAGCGATAGCCTTGCCATTTACTCTGAAGGGGAAGCGGCCAACCTTAGGCTCACGACCTTTTTCCCTGGCCTGCTGTTCGGTGAGCCCCACCGACGCGATCTGCGGGGTTGAATAGGTGCAGCCAGGAATCGGGCTTTCGATGTTGATCGACGTGAGACCCGCGATGAACTCGATGCAATGGACCCCTTCGTGGCTCGCCTTGTGGGCCAGCCACGGCGGACCAGCCACGTCGCCGATTGCGTAAAGCCCAGGCACGCCGGTGGCACCGTTTTTGTCCGTGACAATGTGAGTGCGCTCAATCTTCACACCAAGCGCTTCAAGGCCCAGGTCCTCGACATTGCCAACAATCCCGACCGCGACAATAGCCACTTCGGCTTCCAAGACTTCGGTCCTGCCCCCGTCCTCGATCTCGACCGCGACCCCAAGCTTGGTCTTGGTCAGTTTCTTGACATTGGCGGCCACGCGAAACTTGAGGCCGCGCTTCTCAAAAGCCTTTTGGGCGGCCTTGGAGACCTCCTCGTCCTCCACGGGCAGAATTCGCGGCAGGGTCTCGAGGACCGTAACTTCCGCGCCTAAGGCGCGGAAAAAGCTGGCGAATTCTATGCCTATAGCCCCAGATCCAATGACGATAAGGGTCTTTGGTGCCGACTTCGGCACAAGCGCTTCGCGGTAGGTCCAGACCCGATCGCCGTCGGGCTCCAGACCCAGGCCCGGAAGGGTCCGCGCGCGCGCGCCTGTGGCGATGATGACGTTCTTGGCAGAAAGCAACCGCGACCCGACGACGACTGACGGAGCGCCCTGCCCTTTTTCAAGCCTGGCCACCCCCATGACCACTTCGATTTTGTGTTTTTTCATCAGGAAGGTCACACCGGCGTTGAGCTGGGCCGAGACCTTACGGGAACGCTCCACCACCTTCTTAAAATCGAAGCTGCGCTTCTCAACAGCAAGGCCATAGTCGTCGAGGTGGTCGAGCTGTTCATAGAGCTCGCCGGATTTCAGCAGGGCTTTTGTGGGGATGCACCCCCAGTTCAAGCAGATGCCGCCCAGGAGCTCGCGCTCGACAATGGCGACCTTCATCCCAAGTTGTGCAGCGCGGATTGCGGTCACATAGCCGCCGGGACCAGAGCCTACGATGACCACATCAAAGCTATCCGACATCAGAGCAGCCCCTCAATGGCGCGCTCCAAGGATGCCGGGGTGGCGTTAGGCGGGTAGCGCCCGACGACCTCACCCTTCCGGTCGACAAGGAACTTCGTGAAATTCCATTTGATGCCTTCCGTGCCGAACAAGCCCCGCTTGGACTTCCTCAAATGTGCATAGAGCGGGTGTGCAGCCGGCCCGTTGACGTCGACCTTGGCCATCATCGGGAAATCGACATCGTAGGTCAGCGAACAGAAATTGCCGATCTCAGCAGCGTCACCCGGCTCCTGCGCACCGAACTGATTGCAAGGAAAACCGAGAACGACGAAACCGCGGTCCTTGTATTTTCTGTAGACGGCTTCGAGGCCCGCGTATTGTGGCGTGAAACCGCATTTACTGGCCGTATTGACGATCAATATGACCTTGTCGCGCCACTCTGAAAGCGGAGCGGGCTGACCGTTCAGGGTCTCGGCAGTGAAGTCGTAAATGCTCAAGGCTGG
Source organism: uncultured Alphaproteobacteria bacterium (assembly GCA_903860975.1). Classification (GTDB taxonomy): domain Bacteria; phylum Pseudomonadota; class Alphaproteobacteria; order Caulobacterales; family Caulobacteraceae; genus Phenylobacterium. Next base: position 9,001 of record CAIOSI010000018.1, on the reverse strand, counting down.
CCCTTAAATGATCATGGTGATCGGGTCTTCTATCAGCAGCTTAAAAGCGGCGAGGAAGCGCGCGCCCGTGGCACCATCAACGACCCGATGATCGCAGGTCAGCGTCACGCTCATCACCGTGGCGATCGCAAGCTCACTGCCTCGCACGACGGGACGTTTTTCGCCCACGCCCACGGACAAGATCGCGCCTTGCGGCTCATTGACGATTGAGGCGAAGGATTTGATACCGAACATGCCCAAATTGGAGATCGAGAAGGTGCCGCCTTGGAACTCTTCTGGCTTGAGCCTCTTGGTCCGGGCGCGCTCAGCCAGGTCTTTGGCTTCTGCCGCGATTGCGGCCAGGCCTTTGGTATCCGCAGACCGAATGATCGGCGTGATCAGGCCGCCCGGCACAGCGACCGCCATGGCGATATCGGCGTGGTGGTGCATGGCGATCCCTTCGGGCGTGTAGGAGGCATTCGCCTGCGGCACTTGCATCAGGGCAACGGCGGCGGCCTTGATGACCATGTCGTTGACACTGATCTTTCCTCCAGACGTCGCCAGCAGGGCATTGATTTTGGTGCGGGCAGCCAGGAGGGCGTCAATTTCCAGGTCGATGCTCAGCGGGAAGTGCGGGATGTCTCGGAAACTTTCCGTCATCCGCCTTGCCACCGTCTTTCGCATCCCGTCGAGCGGGATCAGATCATAGCTTCCGGCTGGGATGCCTTGCTGTTCCAAAGATTGCACGCGACGCTGTTCGACGCCGGCATTTGACGCAACCTGGGCCGGGCTGCCAGGCGCTGCCACGGGTGCCCCCAGCTGACCCGGCCTGGCAGCCTCGACATCGGCACGCACGATGCGGCCGTGCGGCCCCGAACCGCTGAGGCTTGCGAGGTCCAGGCCCTTCTGCTCAGCGATCCGACGGGCCAGAGGTGAGGCGAAGATACGCTGACGACCATCGGGCTTTGAATCTGACGTGGGTGTCGCAACGCGCGCGGCAGATGGCGCGGGCGCGCTCCCAGATCCAGCGTCCAGCTTGGTCTCTGATTTGGGTGCAGGCGCGATGGTGACAGCGGCATCGTCGCCAGACAACCGGGCGATCGGGGCGTTGACCTTCACACCTTCCGTCCCCTCGGCCACCAGAATTTCCTGGACCACCCCCTCGTCGACGGCTTCCACTTCCATCGTGGCCTTGTCGGTCTCTATCTCGGCAATAACGTCGCCGGACTTTACCATGTCACCCTGTTTCACATGCCACTTTGCAAGTGTGCCCTCCTCCATCGTCGGAGAGAGGGCTGGCATGAGGATGTCGATACTCATGCCAGCTCCTCGGAGAGATGGGCGAGCTCGCTGGCGTTCGCTTCCCAATTTTGCCCATCAAAGGCTTCGATCCTAAGATCGACAGCCTCTATCGAATCCAGGCAACGGGCGTTCACACTCCAGCCGTCTGGGTTCGACCGCGGTCGATAGAAGCTCTTGATGCCGCATTCGGCGCAAAAGAGGTGCTTCGCGACGCGCGTGTTGAACGTGTATTCGGCCAATCTCTCGGCGCCTTTGGTGATGCGAAATCGGCTCTCGGGAACGATGACGTGCAAAAAGCTGGTCTTGTCGCAAATCGAGCAATTGCATGAGTGGGCCTCGACGGCCGGCGGCAGGGCAACTTCAAATCGAACGCCGCCGCAGTGACAGCCACCAGCATGCCAGCTGAAAAAGCTTTCGCTCATTTGTAGCTCACGATCTTGGCTGCCTTCACGATCTTTTCGATCGACGGCAGCGAGAGCAGTTCAAGATTGGCCGCGTAAGGCAGCGGCACGTCTTCCTGGTGCACACGCATCGGCGGGGCGTCCAGATAATCGAAAGCCAGTTCTACCACCCTGGCGCAGACCTCAGCTCCCACACCCATGGGCCCCCAACCTTCTTCGACTGTGACCAGGCGGTTGGTTTTTTTAACGCTTGCGACCACGGTCGCGATGTCCATCGGTCGAAGGGTACGAAGGTCGACGACCTCGGCCTCGATACCCTCTTCGGCGAGCTTTTCGGCGGCCTGCAGGCAGAGCCCAACCATTCGGGAATAGGAAACTAACGTCACGCCTGTGCCTTCACGGCGCACTTTGGCTTTGCCGATCGGCACCACCCAATCGATGCCTTCCGGCACGTCGAATTCGGTCCCGTAAAGCATCTCGTGTTCTAGAAACACCACGGGGTTTGGATCGCGAATGGCGGCCTTTAGCAGCCCCTTGGCGTCTGCCGCGTCGTAAGGTGCAAGGACCTTCAGACCCGGTACATGCCCATACCAGGACGCATAATCCTGACTATGTTGGGCGCCGACCCGCGAGGCCGCGCCGTTGGGACCGCGAAAGACGATCGAGGCCCGGATCTGGCCACCGGACATATAAAGCGTCTTTGCGGCAGAATTGATAATATGATCAATCGCTTGCATCGCGAAATTGAACGTCATGAATTCGACGATCGGCTTCAAGCCAGCCATAGCTGCGCCCGTGCCGAGGCCAGCGAAGCCATATTCCGTGATCGGCGTATCGACGACACGCTTGTCGCCGAATTCCTGGAGCAGGTCGCGGCTGACCTTATAGGCGCCTTGGTATTGAGCGACCTCCTCGCCCATCAAAAAAACGTCTGGGTCGTGGCGCATCTCCTCGGCCATGGCATCGCGCAAGGCGTCGCGAACTGTGATCTTCACAAGGTTCACGCCGGCGTAGAGTTCAGGATCAGCAACAGGCAGGCAAACGGCCACAGGACCCGCAACGGGTGCTGGCGTCGATCGGCGAGGGTCGCCAGAGGCTTCAGCACGCGATGCCGGCTCAAAATTGGGCGTCGGCGGAGTCACACTCGTCTCGCCAGATAAACGGGCGATAGGGGTGTTGACCTTCACGTCTTGCGTGCCCTCCGGCACGAGAAGGGCCTCTATCCTACCCTCGTCGACGGCTTCCACTTCCATCGTAGCCTTGTCGGTCTCGATCTCGGCAATCACGTCACCGGATTTCACCGCATCGCCAACCTTAACGTGCCACTTGGCGAGGGTGCCCTCCTCCATGGTTGGAGAGAGCGCAGGCATCAGCACATCGGTCATACCGCGACCTCAGTGTAGACATCTGTGTATAGCTCGGACGGGTCCGGCTCAGGACTGGTGCGCGCAAACTCAGCGGCGTCGGCTACGATACGCTTCACCTGGGCATCGATAGCCTTAAGCGCCGCCTCATCGGCAAAACCTTTCTTTTCGAGCAACTCCTCGATGTGGTCGATTGGATCACGGGTCTTGCGAACCTCATCGACCTCGTCGCGCGTTCGATATTTGGCGGGATCGCTCATGGAGTGGCCGCGGTAGCGGTAGGTCTTCATTTCCAGGATGTAGGGCCCCTTGCCGGACCGCGCGTGCTCTGCGGCTTTTTCCGCAGCGGCCTTGACCGCCAAGACATCCATGCCATCAACTTCCTCACCCGGAATACGGAACGAGGCACCGCGCTTATAAAGGTGGGTCTCGGCTGACGAACGGTCGATAGATGTACCCATGGCGTATTGGTTGTTCTCGATCACGTAGACGACCGGGAGGTCCCAAAGCTCAGCCATGTTGAAGCTTTCGTAGACTTGGCCCTGATTAGCTGCGCCGTCGCCGAAGTAAGTGAAACAGACTTTTTTGTCGTTGCGATAGCGGTTGGCAAAGGCGATGCCGGTGCCCAGACTTACCTGTGCTCCCACGATCCCATGGCCGCCATAGAAGCCAGCCTCGGTCGAGAACATGTGCATCGAACCGCCTTTGCCACGCGAAGAGCCAGAGGCGCGGCCCGTGAGTTCCGCCATGACTTCTTTCGGATCCATACCGCATGCCAGCATGTGGCCATGCTCGCGGTATCCGGTGATCACCTGATCCCCTGGCTTTTGCGCCGCCTGTACGCCAACCGCTATGGCTTCCTGGCCGATGTAGAGGTGGCAGAAGCCGCCGATGAGACCCATGCCGTAGAGCTGTCCGGCGCGCTCCTCGAAGCGACGAATGAGCAGCATGTCGCGATAGTATTTTAGCAATTCGTCGCTGCCGCCGGCCGCAACCATGTCAGGCTTCGCGGCGGCGGCGTTGGCCTTCCGCCGACCGGCCTCGCCGGTCTGCTCACGCGCCATGCGTCTCTCCGTTGCGCACCGACCTTCAGCGCCCACAAAGGGCGCTCAAGGCTTCATGCGGATCACATAGTCCCTAGGATCAGCGAAGCCTAGCAAGGAGCGCGCCCTTTCCTCCAGCAGATCGGCAGAAAGACTGGTGTCGCGCAACAATCGGGCGCGTTGCTCCAGATCTCTACGCTGGGTGCGCACGTCCCCGAGTTCGCGGGTCTTTGCGATCAGGGCCTCATCGCGTTGATTGGACGTGAGCAGGCCACGGTCGCCAGAAAAGGCATTGAGCGCGAAATACACGATCAGGAGAAGAAGCACCGCAGTCGGCAAAAAAGGACGAAGGCGAGCGAGCACGGCGAATCCCTGACACGGAGTTAGTTTGTCGCGGCGCCATGGTTAAGAGGTCACTAACATCTATGTCTCGGCGCGGGTTTCCGCTCGCCCCAGCAAAATGAGGATCTTGGACATTAGCCCTGCGACCCGTTCCACACCTGCCCGCGGCAACTTGCGCACGATCGTTCTGGTCTGGCTCGGCTGGGCCATAGTCCTTCTGGCCTATCAGGCCTTCGCGCCAGCCCGCCTTCCACTCGCCCGACCAGACCGCGCGACGTCTTTCAGCGCCGACGAAACCGGAGAAAACCGCCATGCAGGACGGCCCTATCTGGCGGGACGCTTCCTCAACAGCAATGTCGCGTGGGATTCGGAGTACTACCTGTCGATAGCCCTGCATGGCTATAACGACCCCGGAATGCGCGCGGTATCACCGGCTTCGAGCGCCGATGCCCCAAAGTCCGGATTGCAGGCAGACCATCCAACCTGGACCTCGGTGAACTACGCTTTCTTTCCGGTCTATCCCTACGCAATGCGTGCGTTGGCAACACCCCTTGGCTTCCTTGGGCTCGCCCCGCTCGCGGCGACGACACTGGCAGGGGTATTGATCTCGCTTGCTGGAGCGCTGGGGGCTGTCGTCGCGCTCGGAGACCTTGCCGATAGGGAAAACCCCGGCGATGGGGTTCGCGCTGCCTTTTATCTCTTGATCTGGCCCGCCGCGATTTTCCTCGCCCAGGTTTATACGGAAGGATTGTTTCTCGGCCTGTCGTTTGGCGCGATGGCCATGCTTCGGCGGCGCAACTGGGTGTGGGCCGCTGCTTTGGCGGCGCTGGCCACAGGCACACGCGCCACGGGTGGATTGCTACTGATACCCCTCTTCTGGACCTGGCTTGAGGACGGCGGCTTTCGCCGGCTGCGGACTGCGCAATGGCGGTCCGCGCTAGTCACACTGGCCAGTTGCCTGGCACCTGTCATCGCCTATCTGGCCTGGCGGATCGCCTTTGGAGCTCACTTTGAGCAGGTGGAAACCCACTACTTCGGCCGTGGCTTTTTAAGGGTGGCCGGCACGATCCAATCGATAGCCGACCTGAGCGACTACCTCATCGGCGGAGATCACCAGGCCCAGGCTTACTATGCCGTGGAAGGGCTCGCGCTGGCCGCCGCGCTTTTCACTTCGGCCGCACTTTGGCACCGCCAACCTGCATTGACATTTTATGGCCTGGCCACCTTGGCCGTCGCGCTCACCAGCGGTGCGCCCTTAGGGTTTCCTCGTTACGTCCTTGCGATCCCAGCGCTGTTCCTGGCGCCAGCCAAATGGGGTCATAACATCGCCTTTGACCGGATCTGGACCCTGGGCAACATCCTGATCTTGGCCGTCTCTTCGCTAGCCTTCAGCGCCGACTTCTGGGCCGGCTGACTTCAGTGCTTGATCGCGGCGCGGCCAGCGTAGACCGCCTGATCACCGAGCTCTTCTTCGATACGAAGGAGCTGGTTGTATTTCGCCATGCGATCGGAGCGGGATAAAGACCCGGTCTTGATTTGTCCGCAGTTGGTGGCGACGGCGAGGTCAGCAATGGTTGAGTCTTCGGTTTCCCCGGATCGGTGGCTCATAACCGCGGTGTAGGCATTACGATGAGCCAGATCGACGGCGTCCAGGGTCTCCGACAAGGTGCCGATCTGATTGACCTTCACCAGGATGGAATTGGCCAAACCCTTGCCGATACCCATCGCTAAGCGCTCTGAATTTGTGACGAAGAGATCGTCGCCGACCAACTGGATCTTGCTGCCCAGTTTTTCGGTGAGCAACTTCCAACCCTCCAGATCGTCCTCGGCGCAACCATCTTCAATGGTGACAATAGGGAACTTGGAGACCAGGCCAGCCAGATATTCGACCATGCCAGCTGGATCGACAGTCTTACCCTCGCCCGCCAGGACGTACTTGCCGGCTTTGAAGAACTCGCTCGAGGCGGCGTCGAGGCCGAGGACAAAGTCCGCCCCAGGCCGATAGCCCGCGCTTTCACCGGCTTTCACGATGAAGGCCAGCGCTTCTTCGGCTGAACCTATGTTGGGCGCAAAACCCCCTTCATCGCCGACGTTTGTATTGTGCCCGGCCTTGCTCAGTTGTCCCTTCAGCGAATGGAAAATCTCTGCGCCCATGCGCAATCCTTCCGAGAAGGTTACCGCGCCCGTCGGCAGGATCATAAATTCCTGGATATCGATTGGATTGTCGGCATGGGCCCCGCCGTTGATGATGTTCATCATCGGCACAGGCAGGACGCGAGATGAGACGCCGCCAAGATATTTGTAGAGAGGCAGCGCTGCAGAACTTGCCGCAGCTTTGGCAGCGGCCAGGCTCACGCCAAGAATAGCGTTGGCACCGAGCCGCGATTTATTTGACGTGCCGTCAAGCTCGATCAACATGCGATCGAGCCGACGTTGGTCCTCTGCGTCTGAGCCGGCCAGAGCGTCATAAATTTCGCCGTTTACCGCATCGACGGCTTGTAGAACGCCTTTGCCGCCGTAACGCTTTGGATCGCCGTCACGTTTTTCAACGGCCTCGTGGGCGCCGGTGGAAGCGCCGGAGGGTACGGCCGCGCGGCCCATCGAGCCGTCCTCCAATGTGACATCGACTTCGACGGTCGGGTTGCCGCGGCTGTCAAGAATCTCGCGAGCGGTGATATCGACGATCTCGGTCATGCTATCCTCTAGGGGTCTGGCGCGCGGGCGAGGCTTAGCTAGCTTCCTTCGATCGGGCAACTTCGACGCCATTGCGTCCGCCAACGCATCAAGGGCCCATAGATGGCCCGGATGACGGATTTATTGGCTCTGCTCGGGTCGCAGGGCTTCAGTTTCCGCAGGCCAAAGTCGGCCTGACGGGCTATCGACGGAAGGTCGTCGAGAGGTCCGGACGGACCATGCGGAGAACCCCATGCTGCTTGTTGAACGTCAGGGCGCTGTTGCCGTCGTCACTTTAAACCGCCCCGAGGCGATGAACGCGCTTTCGAAGGCGCTACGCGGAGCCCTTCGCCAAGCCCTGAGCGAACTCGACGCTGATCCGATGGTGAAGGTCGTGGTGCTGACAGGCGCAGGTGAGCGCGCGTTCACAGCAGGACTTGATCTAAAGGAGCTCTCGACAGATCCGCTGGGCATGGGCGCGGCCAACGCGACAGATCCCGCCGAAAATCCAGCCCAAGCGGTCCTTGCTTGCTCCAAGCCGATCATTGGCGCGATCAATGGAGTGGCGATCACCGGCGGGTTCGAGTTGGCGCTAGCCTGCGATGTCTTGATCTGTTCAACCGCGGCACGTTTCGCCGACACCCATGCCCGTGTCGGCATCACACCCGGCTGGGGTATGTCCCAGAAGCTTTCCCGCGCGATCGGACCCTATCGCGCCAAAGAGCTGTCCCTGACCGGTAATTTCATGAGCGCCCAGCAAGCTTACGATTGGGGCCTGGTGAACCGAGTGGTGGATCCCGCAGAGCTGATGCCGACCGCATTGAAATTGGCTCAGGAGATGACCTCCATCGAGACCGATATGCTGGTGACCTATAAGGCGATGATTGACGACGGCTACGGCCTCAGCCTGCAAGAGGCCCTGGCGCTCGAGCACGAACGCTCAGTACTCCACAACGCCGCTGTGACACCCGAGATGGTCGAGGCGCGCCGCTCAGCCGTCCAAGCTCGTGGACGGACGCAATAGGCTCGGCAACAGACATCGGTATTAGCGACCCAACGGCTGCAGACCAAGACGACCTCAGCGGCAACAGCCACGCGCATTTTTCACCGACAAAGCCGCGCGTCCAAGGGGCGAGGAATCAAAAACGCCGGCCACGATCCGCAGCCGGCGTTTCAGGATTCCTGGCGATAAGAACGCCTGGAGGCGTCTAATCTTCTTTCAGCGTCAGGACTTGGCGACCCTTGTACATACCGGTCTTGAGGTCGACGTGGTGCGGGCGCTTCAGTTCCCCGGTTTCCTTGTCTTCGACGAAGGAATTGGCGCCGAGGGCGTGATGCGATCGACGCATGTTGCGGCGCGACGGCGAAGTTTTGCGTTTAGGAACAGCCATCGGAAGGTCTCGCAGGCGTAAAAATGGGGTCGACGACAACCAGGGCCACCGACGTGAGCGCGGGCTTATGCATGAAACCGTCCCGTCGATCAAGCTGCACCCAGGGCTTAGTCTTTCACCTGGTCCAGACAATCAAGGCGGCCAACTGAGGAAATCTTCCCGCTAAGGGTCGTTCGATGCCGTCCAAGGAAACGTTCGTCGGGCCCTATTATCCCTTAGCCGACCTTTCCGCTTGGAGAGCCAAAAAAAATGAAGCGCTCGTCTCAAATTGCCTGCGTTAGCGCAGGTGTACGTCGTCAGAAGTTTTGAGACAGGTGGGGTCCGGATTTAGCGGAGCGCTGGCCTCAGCTGGGGTTGATATTTAGGCGGCGATTTTTCGGTGCGCTACCTGGTGCGCTCGGGGTGCGGCTGGCGGATGCTGCCGATCCATTTTGGTCCCTGGCAGACGGTCTACGGCTGGTTCCGGGAACTGGCGCGCCGCTTCTTGTTCCAGACCATCCATGACT
>CAIOSI010000017.1 GCA_903860975.1 uncultured Alphaproteobacteria bacterium | reverse complement strand
CTTCGTCCCGCGCAGCGGCGGCATCGTGCCATGGGCAAGCGCGCCAGCCGTTGAGGGCGCGCGCTCACCCACCCCAAACATGGCGTTAGAGACCGCCGTGCACTAACATTGAAACCGGATCACCCCAAAGGGGCAGGCCAGTGACGTCACCGGACGACAGGGAGCGGCTCTTGGCGATAGACAGGCTGGCACCCGTGTTCTCATAGGTCACGGGGGTATTGGTGACGGCGATGTCGCCACGAGCGGCCATTCGCCGTATCGGGTCCTCCCGCATCCGGCGAACATAGGTGTCCATGTAGTCGGGCGTCAGGCCGGCCGCGACGATCTCCAAGGGAGGATCAATCTCCCCGTCCAGGACGTCGACGCCATACATGAGTTTATCGAAGCCGAGGGCCCGGGCGCTCGCGAAAAGCGTGTCAGTTTCCGTGTGCATGAAGGACACTAAAGGTGCTGAGGCCATCGCCCACCTGTTTTAGGTCAGTCAATCGGCTTCAGCGCCAGTGCACCAACTGATCAACGTCTCAGCGATATGGGAAATTCCACGCGCTTCGCCCAGAAGAGTGGCCTGACTCAGCCTTTTGTCGCAAGTCTGTCGCAAGATCAGCGACCAGATTCCTGCTTTGGAGCGACATATTTAATCAGACGACCAAGCCGCCATCGAACACTTGTGGCCGAAGGATTTTGACATCTGTGGCTTCGCGCCCTTTTCGAGGCGACCCTCCAGGACCGCCAGGCCTTACCCCATCGGGTAGAGAATATCCTTGGTCACCGCGTCGATGGCCTTCAGCACCTCTGCGCTCAGAGCGAGGTCAGCGGCGGCAAAGATGTCGTCCAGCTGATCCTCGCGGGTGGCCCCCACGATGGTCGACGCCACGAAGTCGTGCTGCTTGCTCCAGGCTGTCGCCAAGGTGACCGGCGACATGCCGGCTTCGGCAGCGATCACGGCGAACCGAGCGGTTGAGGCTAGCGACTTGTCGTTGACGAACCGCTGCGCCATCACCGCTTGCCGCCCCCCCAGATCCAGGTAGCGCGTGAACCGCGCGCCTTCAGGCCGACCCCCATCATTGTACTTGCCCGAGAGCACACCGCCAGCCAGCGGCGAGTAGGGAATAAGGCTCACGCCCTCGCGACGGCAGGCGGCGGCCAGCTCATCTTCGAACCGGCGGTTGTTGAGGCTAAAGTTGTTCTGGATCGTCTCATAGCGCGCCGCACCCAGACGCTCGGAAGCCGAAAGGCTCTTCATCAAGCCCCAGGTGGTCTCGTTTGAGCAGCCGATCACCCTGACCTTGCCGGCCCGCACCAGCTCGTCCAGCGTCTCCATGGTCTCGTCATAGGCGAGGTCATGGTCGGGCCAGTGGGTCTGGTAGAGGTCCACATAATCGGTCCCCAGCCGAGTCAGGCTGGCCTCGATGGCGCGGGTGATGTTGTGGCGGTCGAGCGTGGTCATCCCTGCCCGCTGCGAGCCCTTGATCCACCCGTGGCTGGGACCGCACACCTTGGTGGCCAGGATCACCGCGTCGCGGTCCTTGGTCTTAAGCCACCGCCCGACGATTTCCTCCGTGCGGCCGGCCCACTCAGGGCTCGGCGGCACCGGATAATTCTCTGCCGCGTCGAAAAAGTTGATTCCGGCATCGAATGACCTGTCCAGGATTCGGTGCGAGGTCGCCTCATCAGCGCCCGAGCCGAAGGTCATGGTGCCCATGCAGATTTCGGACACAACGATCGCACTACGGCCTAGACGTTTGTGGCGCATGAAAATCCCCCAGGAAAAAGTAATCACGGCGCACGCCGCCCGCGAAGCGCACCGCTAATGCCATGCCCGCGGGCCGTCGGCTACCCGACGTTGCGGCTCCTGCTCGTCCACGAACGGGCCTTGCTTGACCTGCGGGCTGACACGGTAAGCGATGGAAGGCTGTAAGGGTCAGAGGCCACATTCTCATCGCGTCGAAACACACAAGCCCCATCTTCGGTCTGGATTACCCCTTGCCCGCAGTCCGATGGTCTTCGCGATTGGACGACCGCCGCCTCAGCGACCGGGCGTTGAGCCTTCGACTGCTTTTGTGCAGCCGTCTTGAACGCCAACGGGCGCGGCGTTGGGTTCAACCCAAGAGGTGGCACCTGAGAAAGCTCGCAGTCTGAGCCGCGGAATGGCTGCCGTAAAACGCGGGCAGCGCTTTGCAGATTACGTAGTTAACACAGATTGCTCAGCGAATTTTCTTGTTGCCGGATACGCCCCTGATGATCGCCCGGAAATTCGCCTCAAGTTATGCTTACTGAGCACAATCTTAGATTGAATCCTTTCGTTTCAGGTCAGTCGCCGCACCGAATGAACTCAATTCCAGCAAATCATCAATGGAGCGTACGGGACGAAATCGTACCGTTCGGGCCTCAAGCTGGAGGTCTTGCGCAGGCGATCATGGACGCGCACCCGGTCGCCACCCGACCCAAGGCTCGGCTGCTGGTGGTCGACGACGTGGCCATGAACCGCGAGTTGGTACGCGCCATGCTCTCACCCTTCCCCTACGAAATCACCGAAGCGACCAACGGGGCCGAGGCGGTAAGCGTGGCCATGTCTAAGCCCTTCGACCTGATCTTGATGGACCTGCAGATGCCCGGGATGGATGGCATCGCCGCGACCCACGCGATCCGCGCCACATGCGACCCAAACCGCCATACTCCAATCGTGGCGCTCAGCGCCAGTACGCTGCCCGCCCAGATCGGCGAATGCCACGCGGCTGGCATGGACGACCACATCGCCAAGCCGATGAGTCCCGGGGATCTCATGACCAAGGTCGGTCAGTGGATCCAGGCTGGCGATCGCAAACCGCAGCCATTGGCTGCGATATCGCGCAGCGAGGACCGCGCCCTTAAGGGCCGTTTGGAAAACCCTCTCTGAGAGCTTGCGCGGTTGGCTCTCGCAGGGGGATGGCCGGGTGGGCGGTCTTTGGGCGTTTGTTTTCGCTTATGCCGCCAGATCGACGGCGACAGGTCAGGCTGAAATCGAAAACCGCGGCGCGGCAGGACGCGAACCTATTGACCCAGTAGCGCCCCGCCTCAGAACGGACATCGATCCCGCCTTGGGCCGCCAACCGCTGCACGTCATAGACTCTCAGCGTGAATCCGACGTAGAGCCAGCCAGCATAAAGATCACGTCAGCTCCCAATCCATGTCGCTGTTATGAGGTTCCACGGTCTAATATTCGCCTCCCAAACTGGCCCTAAGTTCGTCTTGGTGAAAACGTTTTGGCGTTGGCCTGCCAGACCCTTTTCTGGTTCTATCCTGCCCGTGTCATCAGCGCCCGAGCATCACCGGCGAATACGCGTTCGCCCAGCCACTCGGGCTTGCGTCGAACAGCAGCATACTGACCTTTCCCGAAGGCTTGAACGTCTGCGGAGCAACGCGTGAACCGCGCCAAAATGAGCGGTCTCTTCCCCGCCGTCGTGCTGACACCGCTGGCCTACGCCCTTCCCTCAGCGGTCAGCGCGCACGTTGTGCGGGCCGAAGCTTTGGGATTGGTGAGCGGATTTCAGCATCCGATCTCAGGCCTCGATCACATCGTCGCCATGGTGGCCGTGGGACTGTGGGGCGCCCAACTCGGCCGGCCGGCAATCTGGCTGCTGCCGGTGACCTTTCCGCTGGTCATGGCGTTTGGCGGATTCCTCGGTCTGATTGGTGTTCGTCTACCGGGCAGCGAGATTGCCATCGCGCTCAGCGGCCTGTGCCTGGGCGCCGCAGTGCTGGCGGAATTGAAGCTGCCGGTGATCGCCGCAGCGATTCCAGTTGGCTTGTTCGGTCTGTTCCATGGCTACGCGCACGGCTCAGAGCTGCCGCCGGGGGAGAACGCCCTGCTCTACAGCTTGGGCTTCGTGCTTGCGACGGGCCTGCTGCACGCCAGCGGCATTGCCCTGGGGCTTGTCCACCGCTGGCCATGGGGCCGGCTGGCGCTCCGCGTGACCGGGGCTGCAATCATGTCCTGCGGTGCCTTCTTCCTTTGGACGGCCCTGGCCTAGACTCTGATGCAGACTGGCCTTTCTTCTGCAGTCTGAACCAGATCGGCGAAGCCAGACGCGTTCTTCGAGGATCGCCAGCGCCATGATCGTCTCGCCGCGCGCGAACTTTTAGGCCTGATCGGCGGTGACCTTGGCACCGAAGGTCCAGGCCTAGAAGGACATCACCATCTAAGGTGCATCTCGCCATCGAACCCCCGTCCTGCGGCCGGATCATCCGAGGCCAGCGCCGTCATGGCCTTGCATATTCATGAACCGGCGATCTGTGTCCCGTAGCGCCAGACCCAGCCGGCCAGAAGGAGGCCTGAGGCCGCAAGCCAGCTGCCGCTCACGCGCATAGCGATAACCATCCAGGGGCGTTTAAGCGGCAGGGCAAGCGAGGCGGCGATCGCGAAAACCACAACGGCGCTGGCGACCATGCCCGCCAGGCTCGCGAGATGCGGCAGACTGGCGTTCACGCCGGAAATATCGGCGACGCCGCGCAGGCCGCCGAAGGCGGCTGCGACGACTGCGGCGGCAGTTTCCGATATCTCAAGATTGGCCGCGAGGCCGCCGCCGATGACCAAGAACATCACCGGCGTCGTCCATGACAGGGGCCCCGCCGGGACCGAGAGGCCTGCCAGCGCCGCGATCGCGCCGCACAACCAGGTCATTGGCAAGACCCACAGCAGCCGCCGCACGGTCGGCGAGCCGCGCAAGCCTGCGAAAAATGCCAGCGCGATGACGGGCAAATAGTCCTCTGGGCTTAGGCCGAAATGAATGACCCCGTCGTAGATCGGGCCCATGCCGGTGGCCATAAGATGGGCCTGAGCGACGCCCGGCTGGCCAGCGGCGAGCGCCAGGGCGACAAGGATCGTGCGGGTCCGCACGCCCATTAGATGATCCCCAGCACAACGGCGCCGTACTGGAACGTCCACATCGCCCCCAGCGCGCCGATCGCATAGGCCGGCATCGCCGCCACCGGCCTTGGCCATTGGAGTTGCATGAGCCGGAATGACCGGATCAGCGCCAGGACCACGGCCAGGAACGCCAGTTGGCCGATCTCAACGCCTATGTTGAACAGCGCCAGGGCGCCGACGAGCGCGCTCTTATCGAGGCCGAGCGTGCTCAGGCCGTTGGCGAAGCCCATGCCGTGCAGCAGTCCGAACGCGAAAGCCACGATCCAGGGATAGCGAATGGTCAGGCTCGTCCCGCCGCGCGCGGCACGCACCGCTTCTGGCGCCACAAAAAGGATAGAGAGCGCGATCAAGGCGTTAAGCAGCGGTGTCGAGAGCTGGATATGTCCCAGCGTCGCCGCCGCCAAGGTCAGGCTATGGGCGAGCGTGAAGGCGCTGATCGTCTTCAGCAGCATCCATCGAGAACGCACGATCAAGAGCAGGCCAAGCACGAACAGCAGATGGTCCGGCCCGGTCAAGATGTGTTCCACCCCCAGCAGCAGGAAGGCGGAGATCGTAGTTGGAGCGCCAGCTTTCAGGTCGATGCGAAACTGCGGAGCTTCAGGCCGCACGATGGTGTCCACACCCTCGCCATTCTTCAGGCGGATGCGGACGAAGACATCGGTGATGGTGTCCTGTAGGCCGTCTATCGACACCGTCGCGCCCTGCAACGGAGCGGGTTGGGCCGCACTCTGTTTCCACTGACGGATCAGGAAGCCGCCGGTTGCGTACTGATCGACAGGCGGGCGATCCAGCCAGCCGTTGGACAGGTGCGGAACCAGATGAATCGCGACATCGCCCATCACCGGCTGCTTCCAGATCGCGCTATAGGTCGCAGGCCCCGTCTGATCGATCTCTAGGTAGGCTGGCCGTACCTCATGTCCGACGGCGGACCGCCCCGTCAGCAGACCGAACAGCAGCGCCAGTGCGGCCGCTCGCCGCCTCATGATCCAGCCTTGCGATCGGTCCGCACCACGGTGAAATGTTTGGCAATCTTGTCGAAAGTTGCGGCATTGGCCCGATCCTGGGCGTCCTGTAGATCGTCCGATCGCACGCGCTCTCTGACATCGGCCAGCTGGGGCTGAGTTTTCCCCGCGCGGTTCGCCACATAGAGCAGATGCCATCCGTAGGCTGAGTGAAACGGTCCGCTCCAACGCCCGATGGGTGCGGTGAAGACCGCTTTGGCGAACTCTGTGCGGCCGAACAGGCGCTCCACCTGCTCCGGCTCAAAGGCCGAGAAGTCGTAGAGGTCGGGGAAAATGTCACCGCGCTCTGGTGCGCGGGTCACGTGAGCCGGGATCTTCTCCAACATCGATTTGGCGCGGGCCTGAGCCGTCGCGTCGCCATCGGCACCTACGGCGAAGAAGACATGGCTAAAGGTCGCGTGTGAGGGCGCGGCATATCGGTCGGCATGGTCGGCGAAATAGGTCGCAAGCTGCGCATCGCTAGGCTCAGCGGGTGCGGACAGGTTTTGCATCAGGAATTGCTCCTTTTGCACCACGCGCCGCCTCACGATCTCGTCGTCCTGATCCAGTTTCAGGGCGCGACCCTGACGAAATAGCATCTCGTCGTGGAGATCGCTCTGAACCAACTGCTCCAGCGTTTTTGGGTCGGGCGGTTGTCCGAACTGTAGGGCATAGCCGCGCGACAACTGCGCGACGTGCGCAGGGGTCACCTCGATACGGTATCTGTCCGTATGGGTCTGATAGCCGCGCCCCGCCAGGAACAGCAGAAAGCCCAGCACCGCAAAATGGAACAAAGGCTCCTTCAGGACACGCGCCAGCCAGGAGCGGGTTCGTCGGGGCGCGTCGACCTCATGGCCCCCAAACGTGGCCGGGTCCTCGATCTTAATGGTTCACCTGCCCTTGCCCCCCAGCCCCGCGGAGCCTTCGGCGCCGGCAGCGACCTTGGCGCCATGTTGTGGGGTGAACCAAATTGGAGAGGACCAGGCGCGCTCCTGGACCGTCGCTGGGACCGACGTCGGGATCGGCAAATGATTGACGATCGCCAGGTGAGTGCTCCATCGCGGCGTTGGAATCTCCAAGACCCGGGCGTAGTAGACGGCGGCTCTCTTCGGATCGAACGTCGGATCGGTCCATTGCGCGCTCAGCGTCGGCGCACCGACAGTGTTGGCGTATTTGCCAGTCTTCATGTCAACGGTGTCACCCACCGCCGGTGCCCTTCCGGTCTTGGGATCTTCCTTGCGGCCGCCGGAGAGCGCCACATTGAAGATGCGCTCCTTGTAGCTATCGCCTTCGCGCCACATCTTGATCACCTGGATGCGGTCGAGGTTTGCGCCATCCGGGTCCTTTATGGCCTGTAGCAGCAGGGTTGGTGCCTTGAGCCGTGTCGCGGCCGGCAGATCGCTTCCCATGGGCACGCCGCTTGCGTAGGCGGTCTTCACCCAGTCGGGCCGCGCCATAAGCCCGGCCGGGTAGCTTGAACTTGCGAACATCCGCACCCGGATGCGCGTGCCGCTGGTGGCGAAGGTCTCCTTGCGTTTCAGAGCGGCGTAGATCGCGTTGCGCGTATTTTCCTCGGCCCAGACGCCGGTGATGGCGCCCGTGCCGACCTCAAGGGTCTTCTGGTTGCCATGCGGTTTACCAGCCGCATCGGCGTCACTATCGAGGCGCGCAGGCATGGGAATGATCTGCAACATCCGCTTGGCCGCATCGCCCGTGGGCAGGAAGGAGGGGGTGACGCCGAACGCGCCGCCGACGCCATTTCCATCGGTCGTGCTCAGCCCATTGTGGATATCGGTGCCGCCCACCACGCCATACTTGTAAGGGTTGGTGCCCACCCGGTTTAGCAGAACCAGACCTCGGCCAAGGGCCTGGCGCACATAGCTTCCGTCGACCTTGCTCTTGATGCTTGGTCTCGAGATCAGGTGGTCGTAGCGCTCGAAATTCGCGAACTCGTCGTTTGGCGAGATTTCCGGCACGGTATCGGAGACCCCCTTGTTTTGGGCGATCTCTGTAAGAGGCTCGTTCATCAGCCGCCGCTGGGCATAGGCCTCGCTGATCGGTCGCCCGTCGCTGTCATTCCAATCATACATCAGCCCATCGGAGGCGTCGGCGTTGTGGGGGATGGCGATCACATCGATGCCGCCGGCGCGTACTTTCTCCAGGAAGGTCCACAGGTCCTCCGGCCGGGCCGATTGGGCCGACGTGAAGGGCTGGGGCGCGCGGTCGGCGTTGAAGATGACGTTGCGGTGCAGGTTTTTGCCGTCCGGTGCCGAGGTCCATTCATAGGCGACAAAGGTCGTGAATTTGCCGGGGACATAGTTGTCGTTGGCCGCCTTGATCTGGCGACCCCACGTGTCGCTCATAGCCTTTTCAGCATTGAGGTCAGCAGACGGGCCGCCCGCAGTCTTCTCGATCTGGTGGGCAACCATCACAAAGACCTGGTGCGGATCCTTGGCGACCACATCGGCGAGCGGCGATTTGGACAGCGGATTGTTCGGGTCGTCGAACTGGTTGGCGACACCCATGAATTCGGAGTGGTCGGTCACCGCCATGAAGTCCAGAGGCCAGGCCCGCTTGGCCGGGATCATACCGCTGAGATTTTCGGTCTCCTCGCGGTTGATCTGCGAGGCCTGGATCATGACCGTCTCTCCGCGGGCAAACTTGTAGGCCTCTTCAGGTGTCGTCTTGGTGCCAAAGCTCCAGGCATCGAAGCTCATGGCCGTGTGCAGGTGGAGATCGCCGAAATAGGCGTGACGGGCCTCTGGCGCCCGGTGGCTGACGTAAGTCGCGCCCGGCAGCGTGGGCTGTTCGGAAGTGTCGGGCGCAGTGGTCGCCGCCGCCGCATGACCGCCGGATCTCGACGCGGTCGACAGACCCCAAAATCCCACCCCCAGGACCGGAACCGCCAATGCCGTCGCGAGCCACAGGAATTTACGAGTCATCGCCTCCCCCTTCAGATCCTTGCTGGGCCATCTGCGCAGCCCCCGAACGCAAGCGCCTTAACTGACAACTTAACTCGCCGCGTCGCAAGGGCCGCCACGCTTCGCGAACGCCCGGGGCCTGGGGAGCTGGCGACCGCGCCCTGAGAGGGGCCGCCGGCGGGGCCTGACCCGGAGATCAGATGGGCGTTTTCGGCGCGGTCGTCTCAGCCCATGTCGCCTTATCGCTGGCGATGGTTAGGCCCGAGGCTGCAGGCCGCAGCGTTGTAGGATGCGAGCTTATCGGTCGCGATGGTTTGCGGGTGGATTTCTTGGTTTTTCAAAACCCTTCAAAACAGCTGGGTCGTTACGGGGTTATCGCGAGGTTTCTGAACCTGGAGGTCGAACACCTGAGCTTCATCATCGACGGGGCGCAAGAGGCTCACAGACCACCCGCTTATCCGAACGACCGTCTCACCGAGCCGCCAAAACCCCTTGGGTGGACCGCAACGCCGGCGCAGCAGCGGTGCCAACCGGTTTGCTGCAAATGAGATAGTCTGCGTCAGAGTTCGCCTCCAAATTACACCGATGCCGAATCGCAGACACGTTTTAGCGACAGCCTGTCCGCATCCTTTTCAGAAAGGTGTGGAACGCAAATGGTCCGACGATCGCCTGCAAAATGTCTGCAGAAAAAATTCTGCCGAACGCAAGGGCGGGTAGGACTGAGCCTGACCCGACGTTCGGCCGGATAGTTGGCCCGCACAGGGCTGTTTCAAGCGCAGGGGATTTGAAGTGAAGAGAGCGTCTTGGATGGCTTCTTGTCGGATCAAAATCTCGGTGGGCTGGTCTTTGACGCAGATCATCGCGGGGATGATGATTGCGAGCCTTTCAAGCCCCTCTCTGGCCTCGCCAACGCTCATGCCGCGTCCTGCGGAAGTCCGTTTCGGAGCCGGCTTCCTCCCCTTGCCCAACGGCCTGGTTGCAGATTGGCAAGGCTGCCGCTCAGATCGCCTGGAGCGGGCCTTCAGTCGGCTTGAACGCGACCTCGCCGTGCGCACAGGAATCGAACCCCAGCGCCTGGGGAGAGTCGGAGCGGCCAAGCTGACAATTCGCTGTGGTCAGGATGCGAACAGCTTGGGAGTCACCGCTAAGGAAGCTTACCGACTGGAGACCAACTTAAGCGGCGTGCGGATCGATGCCGAGGGTCCAGACGGCGTGCTGCGTGCCTTCGCCACATTGATTGAGCTCGTCGAGATCGGCCCTGCCGGTGCCCAGATCGCAACGGTGGATATAGTCGATCATCCTCGTTTCGTCTGGCGAGGACTGATGATCGACGTGGCGCGGCACTTCATCAGCATCGAAACGCTCGAGCGACAGATCGACGCCATGGCGGCGGTCAAGCTCAACGTCCTCCACCTCCATCTCAGCGATGACGAGGGCTTTCGGGTAGAGAGCCGACGCTTCCCTAAACTGCAGGGCGTCGCGGCCTTCGGCCAATTCTACACGCAGGGCCAGATCCGGGAGTTGGTGACTTACGCAGCCGATCGCGGAGTCCGGGTGGTTCCAGAATTCGATGTTCCTGGGCACACCAAAGCGCTTTTGACCGCCTACCCGGAGCTCGCCAGCGTTCCGGCCAAACCAGGCAGCGGGCCAGCCCTCTTCCCGGCGGCCCTGAATCCAGCTTTACCCGCATCGTCGCGGTTCGTCGCCCAACTGTTCGGGGAGATGGCGGGGCTCTTTCCCGATCCGTATTTTCATATCGGTGGCGATGAAGTGAACGGCGCGCTTTGGCGTGCCGACCCACGCTCTGCGGCCTTTATGACGAAGCAGGGGCTTTCAGGACCAGCGGCGCTTCAGGCGCGCTTCACCGAGCAGGTCCGCCGCAGTCTCTCGGCCCAAGGCAAGATCGCGATCGCTTGGGATGAGGCGCTGGATGGGGGCCTAGACACGTCCGTCGTCATGCAGGCCTGGCGTAGCTCCAAGTCCGTCGCCCTTTCTGCGCGGGCCGGACATGCGGTGATCGTTTCGGCGGGATACTATCTTGATCATCTGCTCCCCGCCTCGAGCCTGTACGCGGTAGATCCGTTCGACGTTACCGCCTTTGGACTGTCGCCGGACGCTTACGCTGAAGCCAAGCGAGGCCTCGCTGGGGCCTTCATCACAGATGCTATGGCCGTAGATCCCAGGCTGGGGCTGACCCCTGAACAGGAGAAGCTAATCTTAGGAGGCGAGGCGCCTCTTTGGAGTGAGGCGGTGACGGACGAGATGTTGGGTAGCCGACTTTGGCCACGGACGGCGGCCGTCGCCGAACGGTTCTGGTCGGCTCGATCTGTGCGCGATGCAGACGACATGTCGCGCAGACTGGTGGCGACAGGAGAGCTCCTGAACCTTCTCGGCAACCGCGAACAATCAAGCCGAGAGGCGATGGTGATGCGTCTATCGCCGGGCGACAGCAAGCCGGTGCTGACTCTTTTGGACGCCTCTGCGCCCACGCGATATTTCTCGCACAATCACACGATGAGGTCTCGCCTGCGTGGTGCCGGACCCCAGCAACAAGACTTTAACGCCCTGGCCGACGCTTCGCCGGTCGACAGCGCCGTGATAACCCGTTTTGACGCCTCCGTTGACCGGCTTCTGGCCGGCGACCAAACCGCCGCCCCCGAATTGGCTGCCCAATTGCACGCCTGGCGCGACAACGACGCGCGCTTCGCGGCCGTTGCGAAGGGGCACCCCGCGCTTGAGGCCGCATTGCCGAGGTCGCGAGATCTGGCCGAGCTAGCAGGATACGGGCTGGACGCCCTGGAGCGACTTTCCTCCGGAAAACCTACGGCTGGGGACTGGAGTCTGCGGGCTAAAGCGTTGGTGTCGCGGCTAAATGCCGAGCCTGCGGCTTCCGCTGACGCAATAAGGTCCCTGGTCGCTGCGCAACCGCCTGCCGACTTGCTGCTTCCAGCTTCGGCAGGCGTGGGAAGGCTGGTGAACGCCGTGCATTCGCAGTGAGGCGCCGTCGCCGTTCGGAGCGACGGCAACCGAGCGTTCTGCTCCAGCGTTGAAGCAACCTCTGGTCGCCAGTTTGAAGGACCTTTGGCGATCTGCACCCCGCACAGTCTGCAAAACCCCCCGACCGGATAGGCGACGACGGCAAGTTGGGGTTTGAGGTGAAGCTGCGGCGGGACCGGTCATGACCATCGCCCGCTGACCCGTCCAGGACAGCGGGGCTTGGCCTCGGTCAGGGGCGCTCCAAGGCTGGAACGCAGTCTTCTCAGGCAGCGAACATAGCCAGGCGCTTGCCGATGATCGCCTCGGCGTCGGCCATGATGGCGTCGATCAGCTGCTTGCAGGTCGGGATGTCGTGGATCAGGCCCACAACCATGCCGCAGCTCCAGCCGCCGGCGTTCATGTCACCGTCCTTCATGATCGCTGGATAGACGCCGGCCACCTCGGGGGCGATATCGGCGAAGGTGATCTTGTCCCCTAGCGACCGCTCCTTCTCCAGAAGGCGCTCAACGCCGGCGTTGGTCAGGACCCGTTCGGTATTGCGCAACGGGCGCATGATCAGCCGCGTGTCCAATTCGCTGGCAGCCAGGATCGCCTGCTTTACGTTGTCATGAATCGGCGCTTCCGTTGTGGCCATGAAGCGGGTGCCCATGTTCATGCCCTCCGCGCCCAGGGCCAGAGCCGCCACCAGCTGGCTTCCCGTCGCACACCCGCCCGAGGCGACAAACGGGATCTTCAGCTCCTCCGCCGCACGGGGCAGCAACACCCAGTTGCCGACGTCGTCTTCGCCGGGGTGGCCGCCGCATTCGAAGCCGTCGACGCTGACCGCATCGCAGCCGATCGCCTCGGCCTTGAGCGAGTGGCGCACAGAGGTGCATTTGTGGATCACCTTGATCCCGGCCTCCTTGAGCGCAGGTAGCCATTTTTGCGGGTTGTTGCCGGCGGTCTCGACCGCCTTGACGCCACTCTTGACGATCGCTTCGACGAAACCCGGATAGTCCGGCGGTGTGACGGCCGGCAGAAAGGTCAGGTTCACGCCGAACGGCTTGTCGGTCATGTCCCGGCACCGGGCGATCTCTCTGGTGAGGTTTGCCGGCGTGCCCTGCGTAAGGCCTGTGATAATGCCCAGACCACCGGCATTGGAGACGGCCGCGGCCATCTCGGCATAGCCGACCATGTGCATGCCGCCCTGAAGAATCGGGTGCTCGATGCCGAAGAGTTCAGTGATGCGGGTCTTCATGGGGTCGGTTCCTGGGCTCGCGTTCGCGGTATTTCACAATTCAAGCACAGGCGCCGTAGGGTCCGCTAACCGTCATTTTTCTGGTTTCGCAGGGAAAGGGTTCTCGAGGCCCCTCAGCGGGCGTAGCGAAGGGACGATGAGCTATCCCTTCGACGCGACATTCCGCACAGTCCTGTCTGCACGCTGCCGGGCTTTTCCGCGCATCACACAGGACGGCGCTGGGCTGAAGCCTGCGGCGGTGGCGATCGCATTGACGGCCGCCGAGGACGGGTCAGGCGAGACGGCCTTCCTGCTGACCCGGCGCGCTGCGGGGTTGCGTGCGCATCCGGGACAATGGGCGTTGCCGGGCGGGCGATGCGATCCGGGAGAGAGCCTGGAGCAGGCGGCGCTGCGCGAACTGGAAGAGGAACTGGGCCTCAGTCCTCCGCTTGGGAGCATCCTAGGCGTGCTCGACGATTACCCGACGCGTTCCGGCTATTTGGTGTCGCCGGTCGTGATCTGGCTGGACGACGCGATCGGCCTTGCGCCGAACCCCGACGAGGTGGCCTCGGCCCATCACATCCGACTTGACCACATCGGGCGAGCGGACGCGGTCACCTTTGAGGCGATCCCGCAAAGCGACCGTCCAGTGATCCGCCTACATCTTGGCGCGCAGGGAGGTGATGAACACATCCATGCGCCGACGGCGGCGCTGGTCTACCAGCTGCGCGAATTGGCCGCCGGGCGGGTAACCCGCGTGGCCCACCTGGAGCAGCCTGTGTTCGCCTGGCGCTAAATCCGCTAAGGGCGTCGCCAACACGCGAAAAAGGGAAGCGAGACGCCATGAAACTCAACGACAAGATCATCGTGGTGACGGGGGCCGCAAGCGGCATCGGGCGTGCCATGGCCCAGCGGTTCGCCGCCGAGGGCGCGAAGCTCATCGTCTGCGCTGACCGTGACGAGGCCGGGGCAAAGGCGACAGCGGTCGGGATCAAGGGCGTAGCCATCACAGTGGACGTGTCCCGGGAAGCTGACATCCAGAGCCTGATCGAGACCGTGGAACGCGATCACGGGCCGATCGACCTGTTCTGTTCCAACGCAGGCATCGGCGTCGGTGGCGGCGCGGAGACCCCGAATGAGGACTGGCAGCGAATCTGGGACATCAACGTCATGGCCCATGTCTGGGCGGCCCGCCATCTCGTCCCGCTGATGACCGCGCGCGGCGGCGGCTACCTGCTCAACACAGCTTCGGCCGCGGGCCTTCTGTCGCAGATCGGCTCTGCGCCCTATGCGGTAACCAAGCACGCTGCGGTCGGCCTCGCAGAATGGCTGGCGATCACACACGGCGACCAGGGGATCAAGGTCTCGGTGCTTTGTCCCCAGGCGGTGCGAACGGCGATGACGGCAGGCAATCCCGACGGCGTTGCCAGCATCGATGGGATGATGGAGCCGGACGACCTGGCCGAGGTGGTGGTGAAGTCGATCGAAGCTGAAGACTTCCTGATCCTGCCGCACCCGGAAGTTTTGACCTACATGCGCCACAAGACGGCCGACTACGGCCGTTGGATCGGCGGCATGCGCAAGCTGAACCGGCGTTTCGCTGGATAGCGGCTGGGCGGGCCTAAGGATAAAGTCAGGGTGAGTTTTCCGCAGAACTTGCGGGCTGCGAAGGCCGGATTTTCGTCGTCTGTCTTTGCGACCGTCTTCCGTCAGCGTCGGCCCGCGATGGGGTCACCTGCGACCCTGAATACGGCCTCCATCGCGCAATTTGACGAGGCCCTGGCCAGACCGTCTCAGGATGCGGCGCAGATGGCTTCGGCCAGCGTGGGAATCTCTGCATCGGCGATTGTCCGCAGCTCGAGCAGGACCAGGTCTTGCTCGATGCGGCCAAGAACCGGCGTCGCACCGGTGCGCAGGCGCCAAGCCAGATCCTCGGCGCTGAAGCGGGCGCTGCGCAGGGCGACGGCTCGGCCAGGGAGTGCGTGCATCGGCATGGCGCCGCCGCCCGCGTAACTGAGTGTTTCGCGAATTTCGGCCTCCAGCGCGGGAAAGCCTGCGATCCGGCTCATGAGCGCCTCAGCGCGCGCCGCCACGGCCTCGGCTGGCTGGGTTAGCATTCGCAGAACGGGCACACGCTCGGTTGGATCGGCCGGCGGGAGATAGAGTCGCAGCGTGGCGGCCAGGGCTGCGAGGGATAGCTTGTCCAGACGCAGCGCTCGGGCCAGCGGATGACTCGCCAGCCGCTCGACCAGCTCACGGCGGCCGGCGGCGATCCCGGCCTGGGGTCCGCCTAGAAGCTTGTCGCCGCTGAACAGCACCAGGTCGGCTCCGGCCTGGAGACTGGCCTGCACCGTCGGCTCGTCGGCGATTCCGTAAGGCGACAGGTCGACCAGCGCCCCGCCGCCCAGGTCCTCGACCAGCAGCAGTCCGTGGGCGTGAGCAAAGTGGGCCAAAGTATCGAGGGCCGGGGCGGCGGTGAATCCGGTGATGCGGAAATTGCTGGGATGGGTTCGCAGGATCACCTTGGCGTCCGGGTGATCGCCAAGCGCCTGCTCATAGTCCCTAAGGTGCGTCCGGTTGGTTGTACCCACCTCGACCAGCGCCGAGCCGCTCTGGGATACGACATCGGGCACCCGGAACCCGCCGCCGATCTCCACCAGCTCGCCGCGCGAGACAATGACGGGCGCGCCCTGGGCGACCGCGGCCAGCGCCAGCAAGACGGCACCGGCGCAGTTGTTGACCGCCAGCCCAGCCTCAGCGCCGGACACCTCGGCGATGAGGCCATCGAGGTGATCATGGCGCGATGAGCGGCGACCGCTATCCAGGTCCAGCTCGAGGTTACCATAGCCGCCGGCCGCAATGGCTGCAGCGACAGCCTCCGGCGCCAACGGGGCCCTGCCGAGGTTGGTGTGGATCACCACGCCGGTGGCGTTGATCACCGGAAATAGCGTCTCACGCGCGCCATCCGCCAGCCGGCACCCCGCGGCTTCTAGCAAGCCGGCGATGGAGGGAACGGCGAGGGGATCGATCGAGAGCTGGGTCCTGGCCTGCGCCAGCACGGCGCGCACGGCCTTGGCAACGGCTGGCGCCCCGAAACGAGCCTCCAGCGGACGGGCGGCGGGGTCAGCACAGACTGCCCCCACCGCGGGCAGGCGGCGGCGTGGGTCCGTATTGCCGATCGGGGGGGCCTTGAGCGCGACGGTTAAGTCTCCCTTTGATGGTGGACTTTACAGGTCTCGCAAGAGCTGGGGCAAGCTAGACGGGTGACGGCTGGGACGGTTCGCCGTAGGCAATTACCGATGTTCTCGCCCGTCACGCGCCCCTTGGGATGACCGCAACAGCACCCCTCAGCGTTGCGGTGATCGGCCATGTCAATCATGGCAAGACCGCGCTGGTCCGGGCGCTCACAGGCCTCGAGACCGACCGGCTGCCCGAAGAACGGTTACGAGGGCTCTCGATCACCCTGGGTTTTGCGTGGCGCGACTATACCTCAGGCGGGATCGATTTCGTCGATGCCCCGGGGCACGAGGACTTCATCCGAGCCATGATCATGGGCGTCACCGGCGCGCGAGCCGCCCTTTTGGTCGTGTCGGCCACCGAGGGGTTCGGACGCCAGACCCGAGAACATCTGCGTATCGCAGGTCTCCTGGGCCTGCGCACCGGGGTCGTGGCGGTTACCAAGGCCGATCTGCTGGCCAAACACGCCTGGCCTGGCGTTCAACAACAGATCGCCGAAGAACTGGAGGATACCTTCCTCTCACGCGAGCCGGTGTTGTTCTGTTCGTCGCTGACCGGCGTCGGGCTCGACTCGCTCCACGAGGCCCTGCAAGCGCTGAGCGCGCGAAGTCCTTCGCCCGATCGGCTGCTTGGCCCCTATCTGGCTTTGGATCGGGTGTTTAGCGTCTCGGGGGCCGGAACGGTCGCGACCGGCACCTTGCAGGGCGGCGCACTGGCGGCGGGGGCGGAGGCTGTGCTCGAACCGTCAGGGCGAAGGGTGAGCCTGCGCCAGCTGCAGGTCCACGGGCGGAGCACCGAAATCGCCCAACCCGGCGGACGGGTGGCGGTTGGCCTGCGCGGCGTGTCCGCCCAAGACGTGAAAGTCGGCGAAGTCCTTTGCGCGCCAAGCGCCTTCGCATCCAGCTTGCTCGTCGATGTCGACCTCACCGTCGCACCGGACAGCGCCCGACCCCTCAAGTCGTCGGACGAGGTGCGGGTGATGTGGGGCGCGCGCCAGGACATCGGCAAGGTGCGGCTGATCGCGGCGACCACAATCGCGCCGGGCGAACGTGGGCTGGCCCAATTGCGGTTCTCCGCGCCCGTGATCGCCTATGCCGGCCAGCGCGCCATCTTGCGACGGCCTTCCCCCGTCGAGACGATCGGAGGCCTTGTGGTGCTGGACCCAGCCGCGCCGGCGCTGCGGATCGCAACGAAGGAGGCTCGCTTCGCCCTGCTGAGTGCCGTCATTGGGGGCAGCCTGGACGAGATCGCTTCAGAACTGGCGAAGTGCGGTGCGGTGTCTGTGGCTGAGGCCGCGTCCCTGTCGCGGCGACCAGCCGCGGAGGTCCGCCATCATCTGGGCACCGTCTTCGAAGCCCTCGATGGCGACCTCATGGGGACAGGTGCGGCGGTCGCTGACGCGCGAGGCGCTTATTTGCACTGGCTCGCCGAGGCTCACCGCCAGCAGCCAACGCGGGCATCGGTCTCGCTGGGTGCGGTCCGCGGCGGTCTCGATCGGAAGATGCCGGCCGCGCTCAGGGCTTATGTCGAGACACGCCTGGCCGCGGACGGCGAGATTCGGCTCAGGGCCGGACAGGTATCGCTTCCTGATCATGACCCATTCGCAGCCCTCCCGGCGGCTGCGCTGGCGCGCCTGCGCCAGATCGAAGCCGCGTTTCGGACGGGAGGCATGACGCCGCCGGACGTTGGCGGTTTCGCTGAGGCTGGCGCAGACGGTAGCGCCCTTCTAAGCCTCCTGGTCGAGTCCGGGCGGCTTGTGTCCATGCGCAATGTCGCGCTGCGCCAGACCCTGGCCTTCCACACCGAGGCGCTGGATGAGGCGCTCGAGGCCCTCAGGCTCGCCTTCCCGCCGCCCGCCGCGTTCACCACCGGAGAGGCGCGGGCGGCGCTGGCGACATCGCGGAAGTTCATCGTGCCCGCGCTGGAATTCTTCGATACCCGTGGCGCGACCGTACGGCACGGCGACATGCGTCAGGTTGCCGACGCACAAAACCGCTTCGGCGTTCCAGGTAACCCGCTCTAGTGTAGGGGCGCGTTGGAGGTGACTGGAGTCTGGTGGCTTCCCTGGTCTTCAAAACCAGTGACACGTCCCAAAGGCGTGTGGTGGGTTCGATTCCCATCCACCTCCGCTCGCTACGCACGATGAGGATGGCCCCATGAACGCGACCTCTCTGGCTTTTTCGCTGCGCGACATGACGGGCGAGGCCCGGACATTTCCCACGGGACGGCCCAGCCTGATCTGTTTTGTGAAAGAAGACTGCAACACCTGCAACCTGGCCGCGCCGGTCCTGGAGGCGTTCCACCGTGTCTGGGGCGATCTGGCCGACGTCTGGATGCTGGGGCAGTCAGCCGACGGCAACGCCATCTTGAAGGATCGCCACGGCCTGACCCTGCCGATCCTGGACGACAGTGCTCTCAGGACCTCTCTGGCCTGGGGCTTCGACATCGTGCCGGCGGTTTACTGGATCGGGGCTGATGGCGCGTCGCGCGCGCCGCTCGAAGGGTTCGTCCGACAGGAATGGGAAGCCCTCGCCCAACAGATCGCTGAAGAGCTGAAGGCACCGGGCGCGCCGCTGGCGTGGGCCGACCTGCCGGACTGGCGTCCCGGGTGCGGCTCCAAGCACCTCGACCCCGATATCCACGAGCGTCTGCTGGCCGAGGCCCAGGGCAGCCCGATCCGGGCACGTCGAATCGAGATCGCCAGCGCCGACGACATCGACGAATTCATGTTCGACCAGGGTTTCAGCGACGGCCTACCGGTTGTCCCGCCGACCCCGGAGCGGGTGCTTCGCATGCTGTCGGGTACGACCCGCGATCCCCAGGATATCGTGGCAGTCGTTCCGCCGAACATGGCACCGGCCACCGTCGAGAAGATCGCCATCAACGCGGTCATGGCCGGCTGCAGGCCCGAGTACCTGCCGGTCGTGATCGCTGCTGTTGAGGCCGTCTGCACCGACGAGTTCAACATGCACGGCGTAACCGCCACCACCATGGGCGCCTCGCCGGTGTTGGTGGTCAGCGGCCCGATCCGCCATCGGATCGGCATGAATATGAAGCTGGCCGCGCTCGGCAACGGCAACCGCGCCAACGCCACCATCGGCCGTGCGCTGCGCTTGGTGGTCCGGAACCTGGGCGGGGCCCGGCCGGGAGGCGTGGACCGCTCGACCCTGAGCAGCCCGATGAAGTTCACCATGTGCTTCGCAGAATGGGAGGAGGGCTCGCCCTGGGATCCCCTGCATGTGGAGCGCGGCTTCCAGCGCGATGATTCGGTTGTGACGGCGTTTGCAATGACCAGCGGCCCTGTGCAGATTGTTGACCAGGAGTCCCGCAAGCCCGACCAGATCGCCGGCACGCTGGGTCTTGGTCTGGAGGGCGTATTCCTCTCCAAGATTCATCACATGCCGGTCGACGCGCTGCTGGTGGTGTGCCCGGAACACGTTCGGACGCTGATGTCCGAGGGGGAATACTCCAAGGCTCGGCTGCGCGAGCGGATCCAGGCGGTGACGTCTCGCCCGTTGCGCGAAATGGTCTCCAACGACATTTCAGGGGCCGGGATCTCGCTGGCCTCCGCCGCTAAGATGACCGAGGCGCAGCTGGCTGCGCCGGCCCCGAAGTTCGCCAATGACAAGTTCATCCACATCGTGGTGGCAGGCTCGGACGCCGGGAAATTTTCCGCCGCTTTCCATGGCTGGGTCACCGGCGCGGCGGGATCGGCGGTCGTTTCCAGAAAAATCGATTGCTGATAAACTAGCTAGAGAAGTTTGGAGGACGTCGATGACGACAATCCTAGATCCTACTGACGAGCGGGTGCCCGTCGCGCGACAGATCACGCCGCGAACCGGCGACATCTCAGGGGTGATCGGCCTGCTGGATATCAGCAAGCCGCGCGGCAACATCCTGCTGGACGAGTTGGAGCGCCTGCTGGCGGCCCGATATCCAGACGTCGAGACCCGGCGCTACGCCAAACCCACCTTTGCCAAGCCCTGCCCCACGGACCTGCGGCTGCGGATCAAGTCGGAATGCAGCGTCCTGGTGGAAGCTCTCGCCGATTGAGGATCATGCACGACGTGCAGTCTGCACGACACCGTATGGTTCGAAATCCAGGGTCTTCCCGCCGTTTCCATCGCCTCCAGCGAATTCGCTGAGGCCGCAGAGGTCCAGCGTAGGGCCCTGGGCATGGACGGCGCACGCTATGTGCTGGTGGATCACCCCATCCAAGACGCGACGGATGACGAAATGCGCGCCAAGGCCCGTGCCGTCATCGAGGCTGTCGTCGCGGCGCTGACGCTCTAAGCTCGCCCCTGGATAAACACCCAGGGCGCGCGGAGCGTTTCTGTCGGAAATACCAGGCTAACGGCCCGGCCCAGCCCCCGTGATCGTGACGATAGCCCAGCTTGAAACGACATTAGAGCTGGACGGTCTGGCCGATGATATCGGCAAGGGAGCCGGTGGCGTTTATCCGATTCTTGGTCTCACGAGCCGGTGCTGCTCGGCCAGACGAGCCATAAATGGCGATAGGTTCACCTTCGCCTGACGCCACTGGCCCCCATTAGTCGTGCGAGACAGCGTGCGGCCAAGCCCGTCAGCATTGCGGCACCTCGGACCGAAAAAATTCTATAAAGATGTTATAAAAAATGTATAGTTAAAAAAATATCGGATATTCTTTTCTATATTAGTTAGTGATCATTAAACGATCGTAATAGGTAATAATGACAGGCATTAAATAGCAAATGATGGTTCCCGTGAGCACAACCTTAACCTTAAACGTCAACGGCGTAAATCGTACGGCCACGGTCAGTGACACTGGTATGCCATTGCTCTGGGTACTGAGGGATATTCTCGGCTTAACTGGCACGAAATACGGCTGTGGCATCGAAATCTGCGGAGCCTGCACCGTCTTGGTGAACGGTCAGGCGGAAAAATCCTGCGTCATGGATGTGGGCTCTGCGGTCGGCAAGCCGATCATGACCGTAGAGGGACTTGCGGTCGATCCGGACGGACAGAAGGCCCAGGCCGCATGGATCGCCAACCAGGTGCCTCAGTGCGGCTATTGCCAGCCGGGGATGCTGATGGTGACCGTCGGAGCGATGAAGGCCGGTCACCACGGCGCTTCGATCGGTTCGGAAAATTCCAACGTCTGCGTCTGCGGGACTTACCAGCGCATCAACCAGGCCGTTCAAGGCCTCTGACTCGAAATCGGCCCTGCACCATGGAGATGAAATATGTCCGGATCCGTTGATCGCCGCGCTGTTCTTACCGGAGCGGCCGCTACGGCGCTTGTTATCCCGGTCGCCGTGGTTGCGACACGCAATGCAGCGACCCTGGCAGTTGCGAGCACCAGCGGGACCGCCACTGCAAGCACAACCCAGCCGCCCGGAGCGGCGCTGGGCGCCTACCTGCAAATCGATAGCGCAAATAACGTAAAGCTGTTCATCGGCCCGAGCGAAATGGGTCAGGGGATCATGACGGGCTTAGGCCAACTGGTCGCCGAAGAGCTGATGCTGAACTGGAGCCAGTTGAGCGTTGAGCACGCCACCGCGACGGCGGCCTCCCCCAACCCCTTCGCCAACCCGATGTTCGGCGCCCAGATCACAGGCGGCAGCACCAGCATACGGGGCTGGTACATTCCGCTTCGGACAGCAGCAGCCAAGGCGCGCGATATGTTGTTTGCCGCTGCTGAAGCCGCCACGCCTGGCGGTGGCTGGCAGCTCGCGTCTGGTGGCAAGGTCACAAACGGCGTGACGACCTTCAATTTCAGCGATCTTGTGGCGGCAGCGGCCAAGCTGACACCGCCAAGCTCGGTGACGCTGGCCACCACCCGGAATGTCATTGGCAAGCGCCTGCACCGTACCGACATCCCGGCCAAAGTGGACGGCTCGGCGGTCTTCGGCATCGACGTGCAAATCCCCGGTATGGTCTTCGCCTCGGTGATCCACTGCCCGACGTCAGGCGGCATCGTGGCCTCTATGCCGAGCAGTCAAAATGGCGCCACTCTGATCAATCTTGGCGATGCCGTCGGTGTGATCGCAACCAATACCTGGTCGGCGATGAACGCCGCCCAATCCCTGGCATCCGCCATCAAATGGACCTTGCCGACGAACCTCGCCTCCCGCGATTCTGTCCAGATCCTGGCGACGGCCCAATCCCTCTTGACCTCAACCACGGTCACGCCGCGCATCTATGAGTCAGTCGGCGGCATCGACCCGGCCGCTGCGCTCGGCCAAGCCACGACGAAGATCGATGCGACCTACAACCTGCCCTACTTGGCTCATGCTTGCATGGAGGTGTTGAACTGCACCGCCGTGGTCACACCAACCTCCGCAGAGATCTGGGCTCCAACCCAGGGACAGGCCATGTGCTTCCCGACAATCATGGGGATCACCGGGCTACCTGCCAGCGCCATTTCCGTTCACACGACTTACCTAGGCGGAGGTTTAGGCCGAAAGATCGAGCAGGATTACATCAGCCAGGCGGTGAAAATTGCCAAGCAGATTGGCAAACCGGTCAAATTGGTCTGGTCTCGCAAGCAGGATTTCCAGAACGATAAGTATCGCCCGTGCGCTTCTATCCGCGTGCAAGCCGGCGCCGACGCGGCCGGCAACATCACGGCGCTGCTTTACCGCAACGTCTCGCCATCAATAAATATCCAGCGCAACACAACGCCTGGGAACAATCCCGAAGACACCGGCGCAGTCGCCGGCGCTGTGGGACTGCCCTACGCCATCGCCAACCGACGTATCGAGTTCGTGCCCAACCCTGCGGACATTCCGCTGGGCTACTGGCGCTCGGTCGGTGAATCCTACAATACCTTCGCCGTCGAGAGCGCGATCGACGAGTTGGCCCTGGCCATGGGCAAGGACCCTGTCGCGTTGCGCCGATCCCTTCTGACCAGCGCCAACCCACGTTTGCTCGGCGTCCTAAATGCAGTCGACAAATTGAGCGGCTGGTCGACGACGGCTCCACCCAAGGGAAGTGCCCGCGGCGTGGCGATCCTCAGTGGGTTCGGCAGCTACATCGGCTTGGTCGCTGAAATTTCGGGGAGCGCCACGTCCATTCGGGTCAATAAGATGTTCTGCGCCATCGACTGTGGCGTTGCGATCAACCCAGATTCTATCGAGGCCCAGGTCCAGGGTGGTATCGCCCACGGTCTTTCTGCGGCTCTGTGGGGCCAGGTGACCTTCGCCTCCGGCATCCCGAACGTGACAAACTTCAGCAACTACCGGGTCCTGCGACGCGCCGAGATGCCGGCGGTCAGCGTCGCCATCGTCCCGTCGACGGAAGCACCGGGGGGCGTCGGGGAGACCGGCGTGCCCTGTGTCGCCCCAGCGGTGGCCAACGCCTTCGCCAAGCTCACTGGGGTCCGGGTCCGCACCTTGCCGTTCTTCCCTGGCGCAACGATGAGCGATGGCTAGTACCCGCCGCCAAGCCTCTTAGGCCTGGAGGGCGGATACGCGGCGGGGCTTGGTGCCCCGCCGATACCCTTTAGGCCTAGTGGCCCGCGTTCAGGATGATCGAGGCGATCAAGCCCGTCGCCACCGCAGCAAGGATGTATTGGCCATTGGATTCGCGCCATTCGTATCCACGCGGCGGCCGGCGCAGCTTGTGCTGACGATAGTCAACGACATGAGCGCCCTGCCAATCGTTGTAGCCAACGCGTTCGCCGCGCTTCCAATTGTGGTCTCCACCATAGTCCTTGCCCCAGTTCCCGTGGGAGGCGGCCTTGCCGTGGTCGCCTCGGCCGTGGTCGGGACCATTGCCATAGGGCTGCGCGCTCGCTGCCGAGCCAGCCGCAATCGTAAGCGCCAGCGCGCCAACCATCATCATTTTCATGGGACGAACCACCTCTGCGAGACGCACTCGCGACGCGGTTGGAAATCCAGGCGCGCCTGCAATTCTAAAGCTTCACCACCGCAAAGGTTCCCGCTCTGTCGCTCGGCAGTTGGCCCAGCAAGGCCGTCTGGGCAACATGACCGAGGGGCGGTCTGCACCCCTTCGGCTCCCCCTGTTCGGCGAACCAGTCAGGGTCGCAAAATCCCGCTGAACCTGCGCCGATGTTCGGACCAAACTGCCACCTGCGTCGCAGATGAATATTGGTCGAGCCCCCTGATGGAACTGACAATCTGGGTTGCAACGGCTCTTTTCCGGCGCCGTCGCCCCTGCCCTGAGTTCGCAAAAAGCGAGCGCAATCGGTGTTTCTCGATACCAGTTTCCCGGCCAACCCGCCCGATCGCACCATGATCAGTGCATCATCGGTCATCTCTGTGACATCGCGATCGATGCGATCGGCTCAGGGATCAGAGCGCACTCAGGAAGGCGACCAGATCTGTATGTTCCTGGGATGTCAGATTCAGATTGAACCTGTTGTTGTAGAAATTCACCACGGCATCCAGGCTTTGCGCAGAGCCATTGTGGAAGAAGGGTGCGCGCGCGCTGAGATTCCGCAAAGTCGGAACCTTAAACCGGTTGACGTCCGCCCACAGTCCCGTGGTCAGGGCAATGCCCGGATCAGTGGTTTGGATTGTCGCCCCCGTCGTACGATTGGTCAGAGTTATCAGCGGCAGGTCCGCGGTTCGGTTCGACGCGTGAGAAACCCCGGTATCGAAGAATCGGCCCGTCGTGCTGCTCCCCGCGTTAGGAGCATTGTGGCATGAACCGCATGTGCCCTTGACCGTCGTTAAGGTCTGACCACGCGCATTGGCTTGGTCATTCAGGCCAGCCGCGCCGATAATGGTCATTGGCCGCGTATTGAAAATCCGCTCTCCGCGCCCAATCGAGGCTTGGACCAGCGCCGCTGGGCTGACGCCTTGCAAGGCTTCCCAGGACGAATAGACCGTAAAGACCGGGCTTGGCGTCACACCAGGCGCAGGCGCGCTGGGTCCAAAGGGATCATTCGCGCCAGGTGTAAACGTCTGTTGAGCCAGAAGCGCCGGACCACCGCTTGCTCCGGCAGAATTAAGGACGCCGGCGGCTGTATTCGAAACCTGCGCGGAAAATTGCGCGGTCTCAAAGCTGACCATCGATTGCAGAGTGGCCGTTGGCAAAACCCCGCCCGCCGCATGATCCACCACAGCATCTGCGGCTTGTTTCAAGAGCGCGGCATGGATGTTGGTGGTCGCCAACGTTTCCCTTCCGTCCCACATCAAGTCGGAAAGGAACGCCAAGTTGGTCGTCGGCAGGATACGGCGATAGACAGAGACTGGCGAGGCCGAGGCGCAGCCATAGGGGTTGTCAACAAATGATACTTTGAACTGGGCCTGCGCGGGCGGCGCGATCGCAACGCGGATAAGGCCCTTGCCAAGGAGCAGGCTGGAGGCGGCCTGACGGCCCGCGGGGGTCGCCTGGCTCAGTGTCGGACAATTGGTTCCGTCGACGCTGGCAAAAATTGGGTCTGCGCCATTCGTGCTTTTAAACCGCTGCTGCAGAGCCGCCGGCGTAGCGGTCCAAGAATCCGTGGGCGCGTGGCAGGAGGCACAGGTTCGACCGTTCGTTCCCAACGCGATGGAAAATGGATTGCCCGCCTGCGGCGCAAGATTGCTGAAGTTGGACCACTGGCCCGTCGCATTGGGGAAAGGCCCGGAGGGCGCAGGCGGTGGCGCTGGCGGCTGACCTGTCGCGGCCCCTGCCGCCCCAGCCCCCAAGATCAGTAATCCGCTGGCGCTTGAGCCAACAACGAGGACCGAAGCCGCCAAAGCGTAAACCAATAAGTGTTTGTTATACATAATGACTTCAACTCCTCTTCGGCTAATCAAAAACGATTGGCTGAAAGGTGTGAAGCGCAAGTTAAGCGGGTGAAGCCGCTCAAAATTCATGATCTTACGAAGAAGAACACCGGCATCTTCAGGCTCGGCCCAAGCCGATTTTTTCGCCATAGCTCAACCGTTCGGCGAGCTGGATCGGGCTCAATTCGCCAGTCTCGAGACGGCGTCGGGCGAAGTCAGGACGAAGTTCTGCGTCTAGCAGGTCGCAAAAACGCCCGAGCGACCGAGGGCGGTCCCCGGCGGCCTGGCGGACTTAATTGAGGGGCCTGGACAAATCCTTCTGCAAGCTGAGCCAAAATGCCTGCGCCTGGGCGCGGGCCGACATTCACCTGTCCAGGCAGGCCAGCGCAAGGATGATGCGCAATAGCCCGCATTCCTGTTGAGCGCAGCTCGTGGCGGCCAGGGATGGCTATTGCGCAAGCGCGACCGCGTCGCAAAGCTCGTCGACTTTGCCCAACAGGATCCCCGTCACCGCGCCGGCGTAGAGCGAGCGTCCACCGATCGAGACCTGGCGTTTGCGCACCGTTGGGCTGCAGCGTGTTGATCACGCGCATTTAAGCTTCCTGTTCAAACACCGATCATCAGGACTCCTCCCTGGGGGTTCAAGCCGCGACGAGACTCTCACAACCGGTGCCCGCCAAGGCAGAGTCGACCGTGGCCTGGGCCGCCGCATCAAGGGTGGCGTATTCGTCGCGTAGCCACGTCAGGCATTTGGCCTGATAGGGAAATGGCTGCTGAATCCAGGGCTGGGCATCGATCGTCGTTTCCACACGCTCCGCCCCAGACCGTACCGCTTCGGCATTGGCGATGAGGAGCGGCGCATAAACCCGGCCGGCCTCCGACAGGATGGCCTTCAGCGTTGCAGGCAGACGGCCCGGGGCAAACCAGTCCGACGAGGCCGGCTCAAGTCCCGTCAGGTCCTCGACGGTGCCGACCCAGGCGAACACCCGCGGCGCGCGGGTGGCCGTGATCGCCATCGGCGTGGGATCAAAGGCGGCGAGCTGGGTTAACTGCCCAAATGCAGCGAAATCACCACCGCCCGGTCGAGCGCCCAACAGGAAGGCATGGTCACGCAGATGCGCCTCGAAAGCGTCAAGAAAGCGCATGTAGCTGGCCTCGATAACCGGCCCGGTAACCTCATTGGAACCCACATAGCGCAAGCGAGGAATCTGGCGGCCCGCGATCGCGGTCCCGGCCGCCTTGAGGTCGGTGTCAGGCATGCGTCCGCGGGTCCAGGCCGGCAGGATGTCGGACGCACGCTGAACGTCGGCCTCATAGCGCCATCGGTAGTGGAACATGGCTTTGGTCAGCCACTCGTCGGCGTAATCTTCAAGGAGCGAATCCAGGAAGGCCAGCGCGGGGTCGGCCGGTCGCACGCGTCGGTCTGGCGACTCCGCCTCCAGCCGGCGCAATATCGGCGATGAGTCCGTTACCGCCTCGAGCTTTCCCGTGGCGTCTGGAAGGAAAAATGTCGGC
This sequence comes from uncultured Alphaproteobacteria bacterium, assembly GCA_903860975.1. Lineage (GTDB taxonomy): Bacteria > Pseudomonadota > Alphaproteobacteria > Caulobacterales > Caulobacteraceae > Phenylobacterium. The sequence goes on along the minus strand of CAIOSI010000017.1, from coordinate 198,027 downwards.
AGCAGATTGACCTTGGGCGAAGGCAGGCCGGGCGCATCGTGCGACGCCAGGATCAGACGGTAGGGCAGCCGCCGATAGCGGAGCAGCGCCAGCATCTTGCGCGTATAGGGCGAACCAGGCACGCCCTTAAGCGCGATCATGGGCTGCGATTCCACCGGCGTCCTCCGTTGATCTTCGTTTTCGTGATGATAAAACCGTAATTCAGGTTCGCAAATGAAATCAGGAGCCACGCCCGGGCGTAACGTGGCATCCTTTCGAGGAAGAAACTGGCGATGACTGCAATCCCGGACGGCGGCGTTGTGCTCTATGGGTCGCCAGCGTCGCTTTACACGGCCAAAGTGCGCGCCTGGCTGCAGGCGTTCCATGTGCCGTTCGAGGAACGGTTCCCCTCGCATCCTCGTTATCGTCAGACCATCCGCCCCCACGTGGAAACGCACCGCATACCGGTCGTCGAATTCAGCGACGGCGCTATCGTTCAAGATTCAACCGCCATCCTGGACGCCCTCGAGCAGCGATTTCCGCAGGCCTGCGCTGCGACACTTGGACCCCGCCAGCAGCTTGCCGTTCACCTATGGGAATCGCTTGCCGACCGCGCGCTCGCTAAGCCTGCGATGCATTATCGCTGGAGTTTCCCGCAGACCAATGAGGCCTTCGTGGTCGGCGAGTTCGGCCGCTCACTGGCCTTCCCAGCGGCACCTGAGGAGATCGCGCGCATGGGTCAGCGGGTCGCTGGCAAGATGGCCTCCTACCTGCCAATGTTGGGCATTGAAGAACGCACCATACCCACCATCGAGCAGACATACCTGCGCACCCTGGAGCTCTTTGAAGCGCATTTCGCCGCCCACCCGTATCTGCTGGGCGGCGCACCCACCCGAGCGGATTGCGCCTTGATGGGCCCGCTTTTCGGCCACCTCGCTCGCGACCCCTATCCGCGAAACCTGATGCAACGCGCAGCGCCCCTCACCTTTCGTTGGACGGAGCGGATGACTTGGGCCGAGCGGCGATCGCCCGAGTTTCCGCTCGCTGCGTCCTCGCCGCTTTCTGACGACGTGGTCCCAGAGACCCTAATTGCCGTGATGCGACACCTCTTCGCGGGGTTTGATGAGGAGTTGGTCAAGAGTGCCGGACAGTTCAACGCCTGGGTGCTCGACCACGCCGGCGTGCCAGAATTCACCTGGATATCGGCCGAGGGCGCGGACCAGCCGTCGCTGGGCCCCATTGTCGTCGACTACCACGGGGTCAGCATTGCCCAGCAGGCGCTGGGCCATCCGCTTTGGATCTTCCAGCGGGCGTTGGATTTCATGGCGTCGCGCCAAGGCACCGAGCGTGCGGCCTGCGAGGACCTGGCGCAAACAGCAGGCGCCCACAGTGCGATGGCGATCCGTCTGGCGCGGCGATTGACACGTGTAAGCAACCGCCTGGCGGTGGCCTGAACGAGACTTCGGTCTGACGGCGTTGACTTGCATTGTCGGCAAGCATTAAGTGAACTTAAATTCCGGTTCCGTTCAAAAGGTGCCGTAGCGGCTGAAAGAGCCGTGGGGAGTAGCGGATGGAAACTCACGAAGAACGCATCAACCTGGCCGTTGAGCCCGGGCGCTTGATGTTCATCGCCACCGCTGTCTCTGGCCTCGATGCGACGAGATTGAAGCGCGCGCGCCTTGACCTATCGGCACCGCCGCGCGCCTCCGCGCCCTCCGCCACCGGCTGCTTCACCGCCTTCTGTTTCACCGAGCCGATGGCCGCCGCCTTCGCCTGACAACACGATCCTGGGGGATAGACTCAAATGACGACTGTAGGCATCGCAAGGCAGGCCACGCGCTGGGTTCTCCTGTCGACCACCTTGCTCATAGCCGGCTGCAGCGCACAGGCAAGCCCCACGGCAAAGGCCGATAAGGCCACCGCGGCGGAGGCCAGCAAGCCTGCGACACCGTCCGAGCGGCGCGCCTATTTCGGCGAATTGCACCTGCACACGGGTTATTCCTTCGATGCCTGGAGCCTGATGGGCACCAAGACGACGCCGGACCAGGCGCTGAAGTTTGCCGCTGGCCAGACCGTGCCGATCGGCGACACTCGCGCCCATCGCGCCTGGCCGTTGGACTTCGCCGCGGTCACCGACCATTCCGAGAATATGGGGGTGATGAACCAGCTGGATCATGCGCCGAACGCCTTCGCTGACAGTGAGATCGGCAAGAAACTCCTGAAGGACACGACTTTGGCATTCTACATGCTGAAGAACGCCGTCGATCACCACACGCCCTTGCCTGACATGAACGCGAAACAGGCGGTCAAAAACACCTGGGATATGGAAATTCAGGCGGCCAACGCGAACTATCGACCGGGCAAGTTCACGACTTTCATCGCCTACGAGTGGTCGTCGATGAACCAGGGCAAGTACAACCTGCACCGCAATGTGATCTTCAATGGCGACAAGGCTCCGCTACCGTTCACGTCGGCAGATTCGCCTAAGCCGGAAGACCTGTGGACCTATCTAGAAAAGACCCGCGCGTCAGGAATTGACGCCCTCGCCATTCCGCACAACGGCAATGTCTCCGGCGGGCTGATGTACGATTGGAACACCTCCGAGGGCCGGCCGATTGACGAGGCCTACGCCCAGCGTCGGGCGCTCAACGAACCGCTCACAGAGATCGTCCAAAACAAGGGCCAGTCAGACACCATGCCCGAGCTGTCATCTTCTGACGAGTTCGCCAATTTTGAGGTCTTCGACCACCTGCTAACCCACCCTGAACAAACATCCAAGCCCCACGGCAGCTACGTCCGAGAGGCGTTCGGCCGTGGTCTGATAATCCAGCAGAAGGTGGGCGCGAACCCCTACAAGATGGGCGTGGTTGGTGCGTCGGATATCCATAACGGCCTGTCGGTGAGCGACGAAAGCGGGATGGCCGGCGGGCCGTTCGGTATCGATCCCAAGACCATGCTGCCAGATACTGAGACGGCCAAGCATCGCTTGAACCTGTTGCCTACCCCTTCGCTGATTGACGAAGCCAACGAGGCGGCGGGCAAGCCACACATGAACGAGGATTCGACGATTTTCTCGTCGGGCGGTCTCACCGGCGTCTGGGCCGAGCAAAACAGCCGCCAGGCCATCTACGCTGCCCTGAAGCGCAAGGAGACCTTCGCCACGTCGGGTACGCGCATCCGGGTGCGCGCCTTTGGCGGCTGGGGCATCGAGCCCGCCGCTCTGGCCAAGCCTGACTGGGTGGCAAGGGCCTATGCAACCAACACACCTATGGGCGGAGACCTGCCCACCAAGCCAGGCATGGCAAAGGCCCCCAGTTTCATCCTTCAGGCGATGAAAGCGCCCGACAGCGGCAACCTCGACCGCATCCAGGTGATCAAGGTCTGGCTCGACGGCGACGGCTACAAGGAAAAGATATTCGACGCGGCGCTGTCTGGAGGCCGCAAGGTGAACGCCAAGACCGGCAAAGCCCCAAAGGTGGGCGACACCGTTGACCTTAAGACCGGCGCCTACACCAACACCATCGGCGCGCCAGTGCTGCAGAGCGTCTGGCGGGACCCGGAGTTCAATGCCGCGGTTCCTGCGGTCTACTATGTGCGGGTCCTGGAGATCCCTACGCCGCGCTGGTCCACGCTGCTGTCTATCAAGCGCCACCTGCCTTTTGCGCCTAACCGAGACAAGACGATCCAGGAGCGGGCCTGGACCTCGCCCATCTGGTACACGCCGGCCGGAACCAAGCTGGCGATGCGCTAGGCGCGTGTTCGTTCTCTATGGTTCACGCCAGAGCCTCTTCACCCGCAAGCTCGAGGCGGCGCTGATTTTCTATGGCACCCGCTTTGAGTTCGTATCCAAGCGCGGACGGGCGGATGCAGCCCAGATCGAGCAACGCGCCGGAACGAACCAGGTCCCGGTGCTGGTGACGCCAGAGAACTGGGCTTTGGCAGACACCACCCCGATCATGGACCTGCTGGACCAGCGGTTCCCTGATCGGCGGCTCTTTCCGTCCGGCCCTCTGGGCGTCCTCGTCCAAGCGGTGGAGGAGTTTCTCGACGAGTGGGTGGCCCGGACCATGGTGCACTACCGCTGGCACTATCCGGCCAGCGCCGATTTCGCCTCTCGCGCCATCGCTGACGGCGACGAGACGGCAGCCGAGTTCATCCGGAGCTGGGGCCCGCGCGCCTGCCGCGCCACCGGCACCGAAATGGCGTTCCATCAAAAGGCCGCCGAGGCGGAATATGAGCGCCTCCTGGCCGCCGCCGATGCACAACTCCAAGAGACCCGCTACCTGCTTGGCGACCGGCCAACGGCTGTAGACTGCATGATGTTGGGCGGCTTCCGCGCCCACACCCTTCATGACCCTGACCCGAAGAAGGTGGTCGAACGCTTCCCACGTCTTGTCGCCTGGAACCTGAGCGCTGATGCATGGGATGGTCGCGGCGAACTTGCGGCCTTCCCAAACTCCACGGGCTTTGCGCGACATGTGCTTGCCGAGGCCGCCGCCGTCTACGCGCCGTTCCTGGCGGGCAATGCTCGGGCCATCGAAGCCGGTGCCAAAGCGTTCAGCCTCGACACCTATGGCGAGAACGCCAGCTACCTTGCGCGCGCCTATCCCGAACGATCCGCCCACATGATCCGCGAGCGGATCACGCATCGGCTCAGCACCGCTGAGCTCGGCGAGGTCGAAGCATGGCTCAGAGACGTTGGGCTCAGCGAGGCATTCGCGCCACAATCCTGAAACATGAGCTGCCGTTCCGGTTGACAGACACAGCGCCGGGATTAATGCTGAAGCGGAATTCACGTTCGCGTCTAGACGAATGGCATTCGGGGGAAGCTGACCAGGATGGCCGCATCGGTCGTATTGAGTGGTCAAACGCAAGCTCGCCGCTTCGGCGACGCCGGCTATGGGCTAGGCGTCCCGATGCGCGTCGGCGTTCTGAACATCATGGATCGTCAGGTGATGTCGATGCTGATCGCGCCGATAGACCATGACCTGCGCCTGAGCGACCGTCGGCTCTGGGGCCTCAGTTTTGCGCTGTCTTACGCAGTGGCGGGCCTGCGGCTTGCGCGGTTGGCCAACACCTGGTCGCGCCGCAATATCATCGCGGCAAAGAATCTCGCCCGGAACTTCGGACGACCTTCGCCCGGTCGCCATACCGGGCACCATAAAAGCCAAGAACACAGGGGGACCTCATGACCATTTTCGCGCTCACTCGCAGCCTGCTGCTCGGCGCTTCGCTCGCAGCCTTGGCCACGCCGAGCCTGGCCCAGGCACAGGCGGGCTCGAAGCCCAGCACCGCGCCCGCAACCAACGCCGCCGAGGTCGAAACCCTGATCGTGACAGCGGCGAAACGGGCCGAGGATCTCCAGGACATCGCGATGTCGGTCTCCGCCTTCAGCGGGGCCAGTCTTGAGCGTCAGGGCATCGTCAATTTCACAGATGTCGCCAAGCAGATGCCCAGCGTCCAGCTTGTCGCCTCAAACAACAACCGCAACACAACGATTCTGGTGCGCGGCATCGGCTCGTCCGGCACCAACCCTGGCATCGAGCCGAGCGTGGGGATCTTCCTCGATGGTGTCTTTATGCCGGCTGCCGGTCCCATCCAATCGAACATCCAGGACATCGCCTCGATCGAAGTCCTTCGCGGACCCCAAGGCACCCTCTATGGCCGCAACACGCCCGTGGGTGCGATCAATATCGTGACGCGCGAGCCGAGCGCGTCTCCCGAGGCGGGCGTGACCGCGGGCGCCGGCAACTTCAGCGAATTCCATGTGTCCGGCTACGTCGGCGGGGCGATCGCCGCCAACCTGAACGGCCGGCTCACCGCCTGGGTGAACTCCCACGACGGTTATGAGAAGAATCTGTTCGACGGCTCGCGCACCAACGATGGCAGGCAGGAAGGCGTGCGCGGGCGGATCAAGTGGACACCGACCGACGATATCACCGGCAATTTCATCGGATACTATACCCGCCTACATTCGCACTGCTGCACCGGCGAGCCGATCAATCCGACCGGGAACCTGGGCATCGCGACGCCGGGCTTCCTCGCCGCCATGGTCGCCGCCGGCCATCCGTTCATCAAGACGAGCAGCCTGGATTTCACGGTCGACGACGAGACTGTCGGCGACGACATTACCCAGATTTACGGCGTTTCCAGCCAGTTCGATGTGAAGGTCCTGGGCGGCCACACCCTGACCTCGATCACCGCGTTCAACGAATTCTACGACAACATCAAGACCCTGTCGGCCGACGGCCTGCCCCTCGACGTCGGCACCGGTCCCCAGCCCCTGAAGACCCAAAGCTACAGCGAGGAACTGCGCATCGCCTCGCCGAGCGGTCAGCGGCTGGAGTATTTGGCCGGGGTCTATCTGTTTCGCGAGGCCGTCAACTATCGGAACGGCTTTACCGCCCATGTGGGTGCCAACCGGGTGTTCGGTGCGGCCGGCAAGATCACGCCCGGAGACACCACCTTCTTCGCCTACGACCAGACGACCAACAGCGTGGCTGGCTTCGGTCAAGCCACACTGCACGTGACCGACGATTGGCGCTTAACGGGCGGTCTGCGCTACAGCCGCGACGACAAGAACGCAGCCACTGGCAGCAACGACAACGCCGGTGTTTCCCCGGCGTTCAAGGCGGGCTTCCCGATCAACCCGATCCAGCAGCTCAGCCGTAACGACCAAAAGCTGACCTGGTCGCTCGGCACTCAATACGAACTGACCAAGGGGGTAATGGCCTACGCCCTGGCTTCGACCGGTTTCAAGGACGGTGGCTTCAATGCGCGACAGACCGCCGCCGGCACGCCGCTGGCCTTCAATCCAGAAAGCTCGACGACCTACGAGACCGGGATCAAATCGACCTTCTTCGACCGCAAGGTGCTGCTGAACGCCGATGTTTTCCGGATGAAGCTGACGGGCTTTCAGGAATCGACGCTCAACCCGTTGACCGGCGTCGGCTTCATCGTCGGCAATGCCGGCGACCGCCGGGTCGACGGGCTGGAGGTGGACCTTCAATGGGCGCCGATCGAGCACCTTTCCATCGCAGCCAGCGGCCAAATCAACGACGCCAAGTTCACCAGTTACCCGTCCGCCCAGTGCTACACAGGCCGCACGCCGGACGGTGCGAAGCCGGGCACCTGCAACTACACCGGGCTGCGGCCAGCCTATAATCCGGCTTCGTCGGGCAGCCTCTCGGCAAATTGGGCCGCGCCCGTCGGCTCGACGGGCCTCGACGGATTTGTCAACGGCAGCATGACCTATCAGGACAAGCAGATTGAGGACGGGACGCTGGATCCGCGCGCCCTGCAGGGTGCCTATTCCCTCGCAAACCTTCGGATCGGCGTAGGGTCGGCGTCCGGCAATTGGAAGGTGTCGCTGTTTGGTCGCAACCTCGCGAACAAGGCCTATTACGTCGCCGCCGCCGCCCAGCCATTGAGTGGATTGATCAGCGGCGGCGGAACCGCCGCGGCGCAAGGCTTCTTTGGTTGGTACGGAACGCCCCGCACCTATGGCATCGAGTTAACCGTGAAACATTGACCTTGCCCGGCGTCCCGCCGCCCGGCGCTCGGACGCACTGAAGCCACAGGCGGGGCTGGAAAATCTTGACGATTGGGGTGGCAAAATCTCTACCAGACCCGCCTTCGGCTTCGCCGGGCCTAGACGCGCCTTCGCACGCCGTTAGTGTCTGCGGCCACGCGGCGGCAGTTGGAGAGGGCTTGATGGATCTGGGGGATGCGCGCGCGGTCGGCCCAGATCCGGCGTGGACGAAACCCGCCTATCAACAGAGAAGCCGGTTGCAGCGCGACCGCCTGCTCAAGGCCGGAGAGCGGGTGTTCGCCGAGAAGGGGTTCTGGCAGGCCCACGTCGCCGACATCGCCAAGCGAGCTGGCTGTTCGGTAGGCAGTTTCTATCGTCGATTCCAGGACAAGGACGCGTTCTTTCTGTCGTTACAGGCGGACATGGCCGCGCACGGCGAGGTCAATATTGCGCGCTTTTTCGACGACCCCGCTTGCGATATGGATCCACTGATCGAGGTCTTTACGCGTCTTGTTCGCAACACAGCGCGGACAATGCGGGGGATCGAGGGCTACTACCGGGCCCTGTTTGAACTGAGCCTGCGCGGGCACGACGTCTGGCCGCCCATGCGCCGGATCGAAATTCTGGAGGCGGCCCGCCTGGTTGACCTTCTGAAACGGCGCAATGTCGCGCCGACGAACACCTCACTCAATGATCGCGCCCATCTGGCGATCCGCATGATGCACAGTCAGATCATCAGCGCCATGTTGCACGGACCTGGACCTTTTTCCTGCGATGACCCGCGAATGCACGAGGAACTGGCCCTGATGCTGCATCGCTACCTCGGGCTCAATTACGGTGATGCCAAGACCTAGGCCTGCATCTGCAAAGAAGATTTGCGATTGCGACCGGCACGCCGGAATCCGAAAATGGAGTCCGAATTGGACGCGATCGTTAAATTCGAACGCTTTTTTCCTGAGGGGGGACAGATCCCATGCGCATGCGATTTGGCGCGCTCGCAATAGCGATAGGGGCTCTATCGACAGCGTCTTGGGCGGCGCAGAAGCCGGTGATGGCTAACGACATTCCGATCGCCCACACGCCCCAGGTTGCCGGGGGCTACGGATTGGCCTTCCCGGCGCCGGTCCTAAAGACCTGCACCGAGCCCCTGGTCATGGGTGCACCTGACCTGCGCGGGGTCTGGCGACTGATCGATGTCAACGGGAAGCCGCCGGCGACGGGCGAGCGCCTCTATCACTATGCCGAGCGCATCGAGCAATGCGGCGACCGGATCATCGACATGGGTGGCGGCACGATCGCCGACGCCCGCGCGGCCGGCACAGAAAAAAACGCCGATCACGACGTCTCGGTCCGTGACTATAAAACGGCGGTCACCGCTGTCGCCAGCTACGAAAATGGCGTCTTTATTCTACGCCCCGTCGGGCAGCCCGGCGTGGACGTCCGCCGCTGGCTCGACGCCCAGGGCCACATGGTTTGGACCCGGCCGGACTTGGGTCGCATGACGCTGGAGCGGATCGGCGGCCCGAACGATCCCTACGCGCGGCCGGACTGAACCTGCCTGAGCGTTTACGACCCCGGCGGCAGGGTGGGTATCCGGTGCAAAAGCATGACGTTGCCGTTGTAGTTGAAAACCAGAACATCGTCCTTCAGGACCCGCGTGACCCGGGTGGGGCCCCCAAACGGTTTAAGCGACAGTCCGTTGTTTTCGAATACGGCTGCGACGTTGATCGGCCTGGGGGTGCCAAACGCGATATCGTCAACGCCATGGGCGAGAACGCCGTCAGCCCGCATATCGTGGGTGACACCGTCGCCTTCGATGACCACCCGGTCGCCGCACTGCTGGATGCGTTCGACATGGATCTTACCGTTGCTTTCACCGGTCCAGATACCCCGCATGTCGGGTGCGCCGCTCACCAGAGGCTCGGTACACCGCGCCAGGACGGGAGCAGGAAACGTCTTCCAGTAGCCGGCCGGCGTGTGGGCCACCGGAATGTCATTGGCCAGGACGGCGGTCTTAGCTGGGGCTTGGGCCAGTGAGGCGGTCGGCACACCGACCACCAGCGATGCAAAAAGGGAAATCATCACACGTTTCATCGCGTTCTCCAGAATGGGCAGGGTCGAGCATGCACCGGCAGATGATCATGGAATGGCGGCGCAGACTTTGTCAGCTGAAAATTAGGAGCCGTTGGCTCGCGCACCTGGCTAACAGCGGCAAAGGCGGCGATCGCTCCAGCCCGGTTCACAATCTAGGCCGCCTGGGCGCGTGACGAGGCTGAACGGCGATTATCCTGGGAAGGGGCCGACCTGGCGCAGCAGGGGTGCGAGCTTTTGCTTAAATTGGCCGCCGTCGACGTATTGAGATGCGAACCTCTGGGCCGCGATTGAGCGAGGCGTCGCTGTCGTCGGTGAACACGACCCCGACGTGGGGAAGACGCCACCCCAACGGACCATAAATTCTGCCCAACTTCACCCCGGGCGAGCTCGGGCCGCTGGCCAATGGCCGCGCGCCTGACGGGAATGAAATTAACCGGGGAGTACCCTTGGCGCCCTTAGGATGCGTCTCGACGAGCTTGGGTATGGCGAATGATTTCGAACACAGAGACCCAGCGCCTGGCGGCATTGCATGCTCTGGACGTGCTCGACACGCCCCCAGAGGCGATCTTCGATAGCCTGACGCAGCTTGCAGCGCTTACGTTTAAAACACCAATTGCATTGGTGTCCTTGGTCGACGCCCAGCGACAATGGTTTAAGTCCTGCGTCGGTTTGGATGACAGTGAACTCCCCCGCAGCGTCGCCTTCTGCGATCACGCGATCAGGCAAACCGAAGTGTTTGCGGTTCTGGACGCGAAGCGCGATCCCCGCTTTTGCGATAACCCTCTGGTGACAAGCCAACCTGGGATCCGATTTTATGCCGGCGGTCCGCTCATGATGCCCTCAGGAGAGATGTTGGGCACGCTTTGCATCATCGACACCAAGCCGCGCGCAACGTTTGACGACAGCCAGCGCGCTCAGCTTCAGGCCATGGCTGCAACGGCGACGGAAGCGCTGATTATGCGCAGAGACATATCCAGGTTCATCGAGGTGGAGCGCGAACGAAAAACCAACCTCACCCTGCTTGACCAAGCTGAGGAGATGACCGGGATCGGCCATTGGTCGTGGGATCTTGTTTCGGGCGTCACGACATGGTCGCCCGCTGTCTACCGCATTCACGGGTACGATCCATCGCTACCCCCGCCCGACTTACCGGGCATTTTGGCGCTCTATCACCCCCAGGACGCCGCTGATCTGGCTCAGCTCGTGTCGCGCGCCGTTTCCGAAGGCGAGCCGTATGCGTTGAACGCCCGCCTCTTTCGACCCGATGGAGAGGCACGTTTTGTCTCGGCCCGTGGCGGCTGCGAGCGGGATGAAACAGGGGCGATCCGGGCGCTCGCCGGCACCTTCATCGACGTCACCGATCTAAAGCTTGCCGACGAAAAAATTCGCACCAACGAAGCACGATTGAACTTCGTCATGGAGAAATCCGCCGACCTGATCATGCGGGTCGAACCTGCCAAGGGCATAACCTGGATCTCTCCGAACTGCAGCCATTATGGCTACCGACCCGATGATCTGATTGGCACCTTCGCCTCCGAACTCGTCCATCCAGATGATCGGGCAAAGGTGGAAGCGGCAAGGGCGGCCCGGTTCGCAGGTCTGCCCGATCCACCTGGCAGCACCGGCGAACTTCGAATCCGCAAAAAGGACGGAAGTTGGATCCACGTCCAAGAGAACCCGACAGTGATCAGAGGTGCTGACGGTCAGGTGCTCGAAATCGTCAACGTCATGCGCGACCTGTCGGCTCAGCGCGAAAGGGCACGCGTGCTTGAAGCGGCGCGTGAAGCTGCCGAGGCCGCAGCCCAAGTCAAAACTGACTTTATGGCCAACATGAGCCATGAGATCCGCACACCCCTGACGGCGATCTTGGGGTACACGGGTCTGCTCTCGGAACGCGCCGACTTGACCGTTGAGGCTCGCGACCAGCTTGGTAAGGTCACCGTCGCCAGCGATGCCCTTCTAACCCTTGTCAACTCTATCCTCGACTTCTCGAAACTCGAGGCTGGACAGGTCGAGATCACACCCAGGCCGACATCGCCATCGAGCCTGCTCCGCGATGCGTTGCTAATTTTTGCATTGCAGGCGCAACGCAAGGGAATCGACCTCGATTTCGTGGTGGTCAATGACCTGCCCGACGGGCTCCTGATCGATAAGGATCGGACAAGGCAGATCTTGCTCAACCTGATTGGAAACGCCGTGAAGTTCACGAACCACGGCGCGGTGAGACTGAAAGTCGCCTACGCGCCGGTTACGGCTCGGCTGGATTTCTGGATCGAGGACACGGGCCCCGGCATTAGCCCAGACCAACAAAAAAAGCTCTTCCAGCACTTCTCTCAAGCGGATGCGTCCTCAACCCGGAGCCATGGAGGAACCGGTCTTGGTTTGGCGATTTGCAAAGGCTTGACGCAGGCGATGGGCGGCGAAATCGGCGTCGTGAGCCAAATCGGCGTGGGGTCGGTTTTTCATGTCCAGATCCCTGCGCCGGTCAGCGACTCCCCGGCCCACTTAGCTGAAGGACAGATGGCCGATCCGCTTGAGGGACTCCGCCTACTGGTGGTCGATGATAACCCCGTCAATCGCGAGCTGGCACGGGCTATTCTGGAGCCAATGGGCGCGCTCGTGGACGAAGCGGCGTCGGGGGAAGAGGGCCTGACGAAGGCCGCTCACGTGCCGTTCGATCTCATCATGTTGGACGTCCGCATGCCCGACCTGGATGGACCCACAGTGTTGACCAGGCTGCGCGCCGAACACGGCCCTAACGACAACGTCCCGGTCTTGGCATTTACCGCCGAAGCCAGTGAGCTTGTGGACCAATTGGGGCGAGGCTTCGATGGTGTGGTGTCAAAGCCGATGGTCCCAAGAGATGTGGCGGCTGCGATCTTGGACGCCCTGGACATCCGTCACGCGCTGGAGCCACACTTTGCCGCAGCTTGAGCGTACGCCTCCTTTGGTTCTGGTGGTGGACGACGAGGCCTTGGTGCTGGAGCTCGTCACGACGCGGCTCACGTTAGCTGGCTACCGGACCTGTATTGCGCGCAATGGGTTTGACGCACTTGAGCAGCTGAGCACGATGCGCCCTGACGCAATGCTGCTGGACATCAATATGCCGGGCCTGGACGGCTTTGGCGTGATGCAGGACATGCAAAATACAGGGATGATCCGATGCGTCCCCACCCTGGTGCTGACGGCTCGAAACCAGCCTGAGGATGTAAACCGAGCCCTGGCTCTGGGTGCCCGTGACTATCTCGCAAAGCCGTTCAAGGACTCGCAGTTGCGAGCGCGTGTCGCGCGCCTTGTGCGCAAGGTCGAACCGCTTTCGTCTTCGATCAGGGTTGACCAGGAGCAAGTCCCAGGCAGCGGCACCAGCGGGTCCTCGAAGCCGGCCACGGCGACCTCATGACCATCGTCACATTGGGCGGGTTGCTCGGACGGGTCCGGGACGTCTGTGTCCGTATGGGCAGCGAGCCCTGGCTAGGAAGGCTAGGACAAACCGTCGTCTGCCTTTTGGTCTTCATCGGGGAGACCAATTGGGTCGTCGAGACCCTCAGCGTTCCCGCGCGGTCGGCCTGTCGACCGCGAGGACTCTGTTGTCTGGATACTCACTCGGCGGTCTGACGCCGCTTGCATTCGCCCAAGAATTTACCCCGCCACAAGGCGTCGGCCTGGCAATCACCTTGGCCCTGCCAGCCCTGTTGGCGTCGCTCCAGGCTGCGCGCAAAAGCCAGGGGGGCTTTAAGGCGCTCCGCAGCAGACTCGGCGCTGAAGGTTCGGATTGAAGAAAGCCAAGGGCTACAGATCACCGATCGCTTCAGTATCTGAGGCCGCCGTCCCAGGGGAGCGATGACGGCGGCCTCGCACGACGACGGACCGGATGGATTGGGAGTCCGACCTGCCGATGGTCTGTTATTGGTCTTGCGAACGGCGTTTCGCGCCAAACCAAAAACAGCGGCACAAGCGCCATGACTGCCGTTTGCCTGCGACATGAGCGCCACGCATGAATTATGGGCGCCCGTCTGCGCCGCCGTTGGCCCGATGAAGAGGCCATGGTCATGCGCGGCCCAAACCTTGTAGGTGACTTGGCCAGGAAATCTGCCGATCAATGGCCCAGTGTCTGAAGCCTCCCCCTTGCGCCGCCTGCTCGACGTGCCGTCTCTGTCGCGAGGATTGCTTGCCTGTGGCGTCGCAGCGCCCCTGCTGGCCCTGGCAGCGACGCTTGCCGCCATGGCCGCCTACCCTGGGTTTAATCCCGCACGGCAGTATCTCAGCGAACTGGGAGGCCCATCGGCTGGCCTTCCCTGGATCTTTAATACGGGCGTCTTCGTCTCTGGCGTCATGGCCGCTTTGGCGGGCGTCGGCTTTGGTCTGGCGATCATCGCGCTGACCCGCGCGCACCTGATTGGCGGACTGACCACCGTCGTCTTTGTTCTAGCCGGCGCCGGAATGGCCCAGGCGGCAGTCTATCACTGGCCAGATCCAAGACACCTGGCGATCAATCTTGCCCTGGGCATTCAGCTTGCGCCGCTGCTGCTGCTATGGGGATTGTGGTCACGGCCCGGACTTCAGAGACTGAAGATTTTCCTGTTTTTGGTCTTTGCCGCAATGGGGGTCCTCACCGTCCTCACCAAACACATCCTCCTTCCGGCCCTCGTCAACGACGCCAACGTCGGATGGTGGGAACGAGGCTATGCGATCATTTTGGTGGGCTGGGTGGGGATCGCCGCCTTCGCCCTGGATGGCTGCCTGCGACCTGAGATTCAGACGGCAAAAGACGCCGCGCAAGCGATCAACTGAGCAAGATTTTGCTCAATTCACAAGTTCGTGATTGATTGTCACCGAATCAGCTGAATGCTGCAACGCAACAACACTGGCGGTCGCCCCGTTTCGAGGGGCCTGGGACGTGAAGCCTATGATCGAACTGGCCACTCGCTTCGAAAGATCGAGCCACTGGTCCGATGTCGCGTTGGCGCCATCGCTGCCTCCGGAATCTCCCCTGTTGATGCCGCGCCAGGCCATGGACGAAACCTTCAGATCAGAGGTTCAGGCTCCCGCGACATCACCTGCGAATATCGCAGTGCGTCGCGGTATCGTTTTCGGCGGCGCTCTGGTCTTGACCCTCCTGGTCGCCATCGGTCCCTACGTCTTATTGGGTCAAGAAGGCTTTGACGGCTTGGAGGCGACGGGCTTTTGCGTATTCCTCGTCCTAGCGGCGGCGATTGCCTGCTGGTTCTGCACCGCGGTCGCGGGGCATTTTGTGCTCCGTTCGGCGCGCGAGCAGGACGACCTCGCCTTCTCACCGCATCCGCCGTTGCCAAAAACCCGTACGGCGTTGCTGATGCCGCTCTACAATGAGGCCGCGGAGGCTGCTTTCGGCAGGCTCGCTGCGCTCGATACGTCCCTGGCTCGCCTTGGCGCCTCATCGGCCTTTGACATCTTCGTGCTGAGTGACTCGACGAAAGACGCGGTGGCGTTGGACGAGCAGGCCGCGTTCCGGTCGCTCCAGCCGCGAGCACACGGCCGCATCTTCCTTCGTCACAGGCCGAAGAACTTCGAGCGCAAGGCAGGCAATATCTCCGAGTGGGTTCGCCGGTTCGGGGGCGCCTACGATTTCATGGTCGTGCTAGACGCCGACAGCACCATGGCGGGCGACACGCTGTTGCGCCTGGTGGACGCGATGGAACGGCACCCTGGCGTCGGCCTCATCCAGACCGCGCCAACCATCACGAGCGCCTCAACGCTTTATGCAAGAATTTCCCAGTTCGGCGTGCGGATGTACGGGCGCGTCGCCGCCGCGGGCCTGGCCTGGTGGGCCGGATCTGAAGCGAGCTACTGGGGCCATAACGCCATCGTTCGGACCCGCGCCTTCGCCGAAAGCGCCGGACTGCCCATTTTGCCAGGTGCGAAGCCTTTCGGCGGTCATGTCCTAAGCCACGACGTCGTAGAAGCCGCCCTTTTGCGCCGGGCAGGTTGGGCAGTTCACGTCACAGCAGCGCTGGACGGCAGCTGCGAAGAGACCCCACCGACCCTCCTGGATTTCATCCAGCGCGATCATCGCTGGTGCCAGGGCAACCTTCAGCACGTGAGGCTGATCGGTGCGAAGGGCCTACACCCGGTAAGTCGCGCGCAACTGGCGATGGGTGCCATGGCCTATCTATCTTCGCCACTTTGGTTCGCCGGGCTCGTGATCGGACTTGTTCTTCAACTCCGCTATCCGGTCGACTGGTCGTCGTTCTGGTATTTCCTGCATCCAAGCCTGACCCCGTTCATGCTGACCTCTCTGCTCTCCGGCTTGATGCTGATCGGGCCCAAGCTGCTCGGCTGCGCCCTGGTGCTGAACCGCCCAGGCGAGCGCCGCGCCTTCGGAGGCGGCCTCGCCGTTCTGAAGAGTATCGCGCTGGAAGTCGTGCTGTCGGCAGCGCTTGCGCCCATTCTGATGGTGGCAAATACAAGGGCGGTGTTCCTGACCCTTCGAGGGCGAGATGTTGGCTGGCGGCCCCAGCAGCGCGAGGCGAGCGGTCTGGCATGGCGTGACGCCTTGCGCGCGATGGGGTGGCAGATGGCTGCCGGACTTTTGTTCGCCGCGGGGCTCTGCGTCAGGCCCGACCTTGCGGTCTGCTTTGCCCCAATCGTCCTTCCGCTGCTGATGGCTGCGCCCCTTGCGGTGCTCACCTCGCGCCGCAGTATGGGCGAGGCGCTCCTGAAAGCGGGCTTTCTGGCGACCCCTGACGATCACGGCGTCAGCTCGATGCCTGTTGTCTTTCGAGCCGCTGCGCGGTCAGGGGTACATAGCCCAGAACCGATCTCTGCGCCCAGCTGAAGCTTGACGGCGGCAGCGTGAAGGTCACCACCTTCCTGTAGAGATGCCGACTCGCACTCAGACAGCGGGCGGCCTTGGGGAGGAAATACGCATGCATTTGGGCGCCATCGACTGGATCATCTTGGCGCTGTACTTGGCGTTTGTGCTGGGGATCGGAATTGTTTCGGCCCGCCGCACACGCAGTGGTTCAGATTTCTTCCTGGCCGGACGGGCCATTCCAGCCTGGGTCTGTGGCCTGGCCTTCATCTCCGCAAACTTAGGGGCGCAGGAAGTCATCGGCATGGGCGCCTCGGGCGCCAAGTACGGCATCTCCACCGCGCACTTCTACTGGATCGGCGCCATCCCGGCGATGGTGTTCATCGGTGTCTTCATGATGCCGTTCTACTACGGCTCGAAGGCGCGCTCGGGGCCTGAGTACCTGCGGATGCGGTTCGACGAAAAGACCCGCGCACTCAATGCGATCTCCTTCGGCGTCATGACCATAATCTCGTCAGGCGTTTCGATGTATGCGCTCGCAAAGCTAATCCAGACCTTGCACGTCTTCGACGCACCTTTCGCCCAACTGGGTCTGCCCCAAGCCTGGATCTTCCACGGCGCGATCCTGACGTCGGCGATCGTGGTTCTGGTCTACATCTATGCGGGCGGGCTGCGCGGAGCGATCTACAATGAGGTCTTGCAGTTCTTCCTGATCGTTGCCGGCTTTGCGCCGCTGGTTTGGCTCGGGCTTAGGCAGGTTGGCGGATGGGAGGGCCTGCAGGCAACGCTGGGTCCCAGCTACACCCACGCCTGGGCAGGTATGGCGCACGCCACAACAAACAGGTTGGGCGTCGACTGGTTCGGCCTCAGCATGGGCCTTGGGTTCGTGCTCTCCTTCGGCTACTGGTGCACCGATTTCCTCGTCGTCCAGCGGGCCATGGCGGCCGATTCCATGTCGGCAGCGCGGCGAACGCCGCTGATCGCAGCGGGCGTGAAGATGTTCATCCCCTTCATTGTCATCCTGCCGGGCCTGATCGCCATAGCGCTGACATCGGCACCAGACCATACTTCAGCCAAAGCCTCACCGCCCGCAGCCGTCGGCTCGATCGTGCATCACGAGCCCGGCGTGATCCCGGTCAAGATCGATTCCGCATCTGGAAAACCGATGCTCGATGCGCGCGGCCAGCCGCAACTGGACTATGACCTGGCGACCCCGAATCTTTTGCTGCGCTACTTTCCAACCGGCATGGTCGGTCTTGGTCTAACGGCGCTGCTCGCGAGCTTCATGTCAGGGATGGCCGGTAACGTCACCGCGTTCAACACGGTCTTTACCTACGACATCTACCAAGCCTACATCCGCCCCGGCGCAGACGATCGCCACTATTTACATGTTGGGCGGCTAACAACGGCAGTGGGCATCGTAGCCTCGGTCGCCGCGGCTTACATGTGCAGCCAATTCAACAACATCATGGACCTGATGCAGCTGGTTCTGGCGTTCGTAAACGCTCCCGTATTTGCCACGTTCCTGCTCGGAATGTTCTGGAAACGCACCACCGGCCACGGGGCTTTCATCGGCCTGGCGGCGGGCATCACCACAGCAGCCCTCCACCATGGTCTGACCCTGCCCATGGACGACATTGCGGGCATCAAGGGCGGATGGCTCGCGGTGACACGCAGCTACCCGAGCGAAATGGCGCAGAACTTCTGGACCGCAATCTGGGCCTGGAGCACCTGCTTCCTCGTCACCATCGCCGTCAGCTTGGTGACCCGACCAAAGACCGACGAAAGCCTTGCCGGGCTTGTCTACTCCCTAACTCCGAAGACCCTGGGCGAGGCAGGTCCCTGGTATCTACGTCCGGTGCTGCTGGGCGTCATCATGCTGATCGGGGTGACGGCCCTGAACCTGATCTTTCGCTAGGGGACCACAATGCCATTTGACGTTCGCCTGCCTATTGGCCTGCTCTTCCTCGCCATAGGAGGCCTACTTGGAGTCTTCGGCCTCATTGGCGATCCAGCCGTGTTGGAAGCGCACTCTGCCGGCCTCAATGTCGACCTGATATGGGGCTCGGCGCTTGCTGTCTTCGGAGCGTTTATGGTGTTGCTGGCGGTGATCGCCAGACGCCGTGCGCCACCTCACGACTAAAGCGGGATCGCCGCAGGTCAGAAAGCCAACACCAAGCGCAAAGATGCCCCCAATCGCCGTTCCGTCGTTACCGGAATTTCGACAGCGCGCGCCGTATCGACCGTCGCCAGGACGGCGGCACGGTCCGACAAGCCCAACATCGTGTTTTTCATGGGCGAGGGTCTTCGGGCCGACGAGTTCAGCAGCGCTGGCAACCCGATCCTGAAGACACCGAACATGGACCGCATCGGCCGCGAAGGCGTGCGGTTCGACAACGCCTTCGTGACCAACTCTTTGTGCCTGCCGTCACGCGCAAGCTTCCTGACCGGCGCCTACTCTCACACCACCGGAGCCACAACCAACGACCAGAGCCGGGTGCCACGCAGCTACACGATGGTCACCGATGTCCTGAAAGAGCACGGCTACGAAACGGCCTCCATCGGCAAAAGCCATCTTGGCGGCGCTCTGCTTGACCACCGCTGGGATTACTATTTCGGATTCCTGGGGCAGGCAGACTACCTGCACCCGAGCATTATCGAGGGCCACGACGGTAAATATTCCGCGGCGAAAACCTACGATATCTATGTCGACGACATCCTCACCGACAAGGCAGTGGAATGGGTCGCCACCCGGAGCGACAAGCCCTTCGCCCTGTTCTTATGGTTCTATGGCCCGCACGCGCCGTTTTATCGGCCACGACGGATGCTGGATCGGTTCAACGGCGTGAAGATACCGATCCCGGAGAATTTCAATGAGGACTTGACCAACTATGCCGGCAAGCCGCGGGCGGTGGCCGAGGCCGAAAACAAGATCGGCACCACCGAGGTTTTCGTCGACAACCCGCGCTCGCTCGAGGAGTTGGTCAAGGATCACTACGTCGGCGTCGAGTCCAATGACGAGGACGTGGGGCTGGTCATGGCCGCGCTGAAGGCAAAGGGAAAACTCGACGAGACCGCGATCATGCTGAGCTCAGATCACGGGTTCTTTTTGGGCGAACACACATTCTACGACAAGCGGCTGATGTATGAGCCGTCGATCCGCATCCCGATGATGCTCCGTTATCCGAAAGCCATCGCTGCGGGCCAGAGGCGAAAGGAAATGGTCCTGAACATCGATGCGGCCCAAACTCTGCTGGACCTTGCGGGTCTGTCGGCGCCCGCGACCATGCAGGGCCGCAGCTTCCTGCCGCTGGCAACGGACAAATCCCTGCCAGATTGGCGCAAAGACTGGCTCTACGAATACTATGAGTATCCAGCCTACGAGAACGTGCGGCCACACAGGGGCATACGGACCGAACGCTACAAGTTCATCCACTTCTTCACCGAACCACAGGAATACGAGCTCTACGACCTGAAAAGCGATCCCAATGAGGATCACAACCTGTACGGCAAGCCGGGCTTCGAGGCGCTGACCGCGACCTTGAAGGGACGTCTTGCGGCACTTCGAAGGGAAACGGGCGACGCTTACGAATATATGCCGAGCCGTACGCCGCGGATGAGCTTCGTCATGGATCCTCCGACCGCTCCGAGGCCATGGAAGCCCGCAACCCGTTAGGGCTCTAACTCCAGGTGCCGCCTAACGCTCGCGTCAGGTTTACACTCGCTTGCAGACGCCGCGTGTTGAGTTGGATCTCAGCCTGCTCGGCCGTCAGGGCGGCGGTCTGGGAGGTGACCACATCGAGGTAGGTCGCGACGCCCTGGCGGTAACGGATGTTGGCCAGCTCGACGCTACGGCGCGCGGCGGTCACCGCGTCCATCTGGTCTTTGGCCTCAACCGCAAGCCGGTTGGCCAGCGCCATTTGGTCTTCGACATCGCGAAAGGCGTTGAGAACCACAGCGCGATAGTTGGCGCTGGCCTGGTCGAAGGCCGCGCGGCTGGCGACCACGCCGGCCCGCCGCCGGCCCCCGTCGAAGACTGGCCCCAGGAGTTGCGGGCCGACCATCCAAAATGTGTTGGGCACCTGGAGCAGATTGATCCTGCCCGCCGTTTGCCACCCTCCCGAACCGTCGAGCATCAACGCTGGAAACTGTGCCGCTCGCGCAACGCCAACATCGGCATTGGCGGCCGCAGCGCGCCGCTCCGCTGCAGCGATATCGGGACGGCGCTGCAGCAGGCGCGACGGGGCGCTCACGGCTACCTTCGGATACGCAAGGCTGGTCGTGACCACGGCGAGACTGAAGCTCGAAGCGCTTTCGCCCACCAAGGCCGCGACAGCGTGTTCCATCAGGGCGCGCTGAGCGCCGACGTCGGTGATCTGGGCCTTGAGTGTGGAGAGCTGAATCTGAGCGCGCGCAACATCCAGAGCTGTCGCATTGCCTCCGTCGTGACGGATCTGAGTGAGCTCCAGGGCGCGCTCATAGGCATTGGCCGTCACGCTTAACAATCGAAGTTGGGCGTCGAGACCGCGCAGCGTGAGATAGTCATCAGCGAGGTCGGCCTGCAGGCTAAGCCGCATTGACTTAAGGTCAGCGGCACTGGCCTGGGCGCGATCGTCCGCGCCGGCCGAGAGATTGCGAAGACGCCCCCAAAGATCGATCTCATAGGCGACCGACGCGCCAAGCTGGTTGATCGTGTACGCGTCTGGTCCACCACTCCTCAGAGGAGCGTTGTCGGAGCGGTGCGTGCGTTGGGCTGTCGCGGTTGCATCGATCTCAGGAAGCAGGCCGGCGCGAGCCTGAGTTGAGAGTGCGCGGGCCTGGTCGTAGGCCGCGACGGCTGCAGCGAGACTGGGGTTTGCTCTGGAGGCACGAGCTTCCAGATCGTCGAGGACTGGATCTGAGAACATGCCCCACCATTCGCCGCGGGGTTCTGCGTCAGCGGGCACCGCAGGTGTCCAGGGACCCTGCTCCATGAAGGCCGCCCCGACTGGAGCCGGCGGCGGCGCATAGGCAGGCGCAAATGAGCAGCCGCTGAGCAAGACCGCCAACGCGGGCATCATGAGCAAGCGCGCCGTTGGCATCCGCGCTAGACTACCGCCTTCTGGACCAAGGCCCCGGCGATACGGACCAAATCGCCTTCGACCAGCGACTCCGGCGGGTTGTCGACAATCCGGTCGCTGGTGGAAAGCCCGGCGCCAACCTCGACGCTGGAGCCTAGGTCGCGTGAGATGATCACGGGGCGGATTTTCACGTGATTGTCCCGACCGACAAGCGCAACGACGGGCCCATTGTGGCGGTACTGGATTGCGGTCACGGGGATGCGGGTGGTGGTGGCCGCAGAGGTCAGACGAAACGTCACCTGGGCGTAGTCGCCGGACTTGATACGCCCGTCGGCGTTGTCCAGGGAAAGCTCGACCAGTTCGGCACCGGTCTGCGGCCCAACCGCCTGAGAGCTGTTGACGACCACGGCCTTGAACGTTTGGCCAACGAACTCAGGGACAGTCAGGTCTGCCGTCTGCCCCTTGTGGACCAGCGCCGAATAATTCTGCGGCACTCGAACATAGACCCTCAGTTTGCGCTGGTCGGCGACCGTGAAAAGCGCCGTGTCGCTGGGGCTTCCCGTGGTGATCAACTGGCCGATGTCCGTGGAACGCGTCGTCACGACACCCGCGAATGGCGCTGTGATTTTCTTGAAAGATTCCAGAGCCAGCAGGCGGTTGAGGTTGGCGCGGGACGCGTTGACCAGTGAGCTCTTGGCCGCCAGATCGCCGATCTTTTCGTCAGCATCTTGCCTGGAAACCGCGTCGGCGGCCACAAGGCCCTGCCAGCGCTTGGAGGTCGTCGCCGCAAGGCTCTGATTGGCCTGGGCCGTGGCGAGATCGGCGCGCGCTTGAAGGACCTGCTGGTCGAGGTCCGGTGTATCGATGTCTGCGAGGAGCTGGCCGGCTTTGACCGGGGTTCCGATATCCACATACCAGTGCTTCAGATAGCCACCGACGCGGGCGTGGATCGGGGCGGTGTTGAACGCTTGCACATCGCCCGGCAGAACAAGCTGGCGTTCGCCACCGGCGTCGATCTTGGCCAGGTTAAGGGTTGGGATGGACTGGTCTTGCGTCCAGGCCGCTTGGCTCTGATCCGCGCTGACGCGCGTGACCAGGCCAACGACCACGACGAGGACGGCGAGCCCCGCGGCAACGACGCCGGCAAGCTTCAAGCGACCTGTCGATACGAGAGGGCCCTCAGGCAAGATTATGGGATCAGGCATAGGACCCTCCAGCGATGGGTTCGGGCTCCAAGAGCTGATCGCGCCGGCTATGAACCAGGCTAAAGACCACGGGGACGAACATTAGCGTTGCGATGGTGGCGAAGATCAGCCCGCCAATAACCGCCCGGCCCAAGGGGGCGTTCTGCTCGCCGCCCTCACCCAGGCCAAGCGCCATAGGGGCCATGCCAATGATCATCGCCAGCGCCGTCATAACAACGGGCCGGAAACGGGTGAAGCCGGCCTCGGTGGCAGCCAGCAGCGCGTCTCCAGTGGCGGCCAGGCGTTCGCGAGCGAAGCTCACCACCAAGATGGAATTGGCGGTCGCCACACCCATGCACATGATCGCACCCGTCAGCGCCGGAACCGAAAGGGTCGTTCCTGTCGCAAACAGGATCCAGACGATTCCAGCCAGCGCGGCGGGCAAGGCCGTGATGATCACGAAGGGGTCGAGCCACGACTGAAAGTTCACAACGATCAGCAGGTAGATCAGCACAATCGCTGCGGCCAAGCCTAAGAACAGGCCCGAAAAGGCATCATCCATGGTGACCATCTGCCCCCGCAGGTTGATGGTCGCACCCTTCGGTCGATCCTTGGCGGCGTCCTTCAGAATCTTATTGATATCGCGGGTCACAGAGCCCAGGTCGCGGCCCTGCGTCGTCGCATAGATATCGATGACCGGCTGGGCATTGTAGTGGCTGACCACCGAAGATGCGGAATCGCGGCTGATCACGCCTAGGCCCCCCAGCATTTGGGATGGACCGCTTGTTGCGCTGTTGATCGGCACACCTTCAAGGCCTGCGATGGACGATATCCGGCTTTCCGGCGTCTGTGCGACAATGGGGTAGGAGACACCGTTCTTGGGGTTCAGCCAGTAGGTCGGCGCGCCCTGCGAGCTACCGGCTAGGGTCGTCACCAGGCTGTTGGTCACGTCACGTTCGGACAGACCGAGCTGGGCGATCCGCGCGCGATCGACATCGACGCGAAGTTCAGGTGCACCCTCGGGCTGCTGCATGCGCACGTCAGCCAGGCCGCGAACCATTTTGATCTTGCGAAGTAGCATGTTGGCGTAAGTGCGGTTGGCGGCAGGATTGGGCCCGGAAACCTGCAGATCGATCGGCGCAGGCGATCCAAAATTCAGGATCTGGCTGACGATATCGGCGGGCAAGAAGGCGAAGCTGATGCTGGGGTAGTCGCGTGGCAGCACTTCACGCAAGGTTTTCACATAGGCCGCAGTGGAGTGATGGTGCGGCCTGAGGCTGACGTAGATATCGCCGTCCTGCGGGCCAATCACGCCAGAATTCGAATAGACCATGTTGATGGAGCTGTTCGGGATGCCGATATTGTCAACGATCGAGCCAAGCTCGTCGGCGGCAATCGTCCGCCGGATCGTGCCCTCGATGCGGCGAAACGCCAACGAGGTGTCCTCAAGTCGGGTGCCAACTGGAGCGCGCACGTGAAGCGTCATTTGGCCGGCATCCACTGTCGGGAAGAAGTTGCTGCCCAGGAAGGGCGCGAGCCCGAAGGACAGCACCACCACGGCCATGAAGCCGATCAGAAACGGTCGGCGTGCGTCCATCGCGCGCGCCAGCAATTCGCTGTAGGCCGTACGAACGGCGTCGAACCCCACTTCGAAACGCCGCTGGAACCGCGCGACCGGATTGCGTGAGAGATCTGCGCTGTGGTGAGCCTCTGCCGAGTGAGGTTTCAAGAGATACATCGCCATCGTTGGAACAAGCGTTCGTGAGAGCACGAACGAGGCGACCATGGCGAACACAACAGACATGGCCATGGGTACGAATAGGAAACCTGCGACACCCTGCAGCATGAACATCGGCACGAAGACGATGCAGATGCAGAGCAGCGAAACAAAGGCAGGGGTCACGATCTGATTGGCGCCGTCGAGAATCGCCGAGCGGACGTCCTTGCCGTGCTCCAGATGCCAGTTGATGTTCTCGATGGTGACGGTGGCGTCATCGACCAAGACGCCGACGGCGAGCGCCAGGCCTCCAAGCGTCATGATGTTCAGCGTCTGGCCGCTGACGGACAGCGCCGTGATCGCCGCCAACACCGCCAGCGGGATCGACACCGCGATAATCACCGTCGAGCGCCAGCTCCCCAGAAAGAGCAGGATCATCAGGCTGGTCAAGGCTGCCGCGACTGCGCCTTCCTTGATCACGCTGGAGATGGCGCCCTTCACGAACAACGACTGGTCGTTCAACGCTGTGATCTTGAAGGTGGACGGCAGTTGCTCGGCGAGGCTCGGTAATTTGTCCTTTACGCCCTGAACGACGGCCAGCGTCGAGGCTGAGCCGTTTTTCAGGATCGTTGAAAGCACGGCGCGGCCGCCGTCGACGTGCACGATATTGGTTTGCGGGCCGGAGCCGTCGCGCACCTGACCCACATCGTGGATGAAGAGGGTTGCGCCGCCGACCGTCTTGATCGGCAGGTTGTTGAGATCCTCAATCGTATCGGCTGCGTCGTTGAGACGGACGTTGTATTGATAAGAGCCAATCTTCACGAAGCCGACCGGCAGGATTTGGTTCTGAGCGGCTATGGCGGTGGTGACGTCATTGGCAGAGATACCCTTGGACTGTAGGGCCTGTGGGTCGAGGTCGATCTGAACCTGGCGAATCTGGCCGCCGTAGGGATAGGGCGTCGCGGCACCTGGCACCGTGGTGATGACGGGTCGGATCACCACTTGGCTTAGATCGAACAGCTGCTGCTCCGACAGGGTCTTGTCGGAATCCGCCAGTTGCAGGATCGGCACTGTGGAGGCTGAGTAGTTGAGCACCAAGGGTGGCGTGACCCCCGCCGGCATCTGCTTGACTGAGGTCTGGGCCGTCGATGTGACTTGAGCTGTCGCCGTGCGGATATCTGTACCGGGCTGGAAATAGATCTTCACGATCCCAATGCCCGGAAGCGACTGGCTCTCTGTATGCTCGACATCGTTGACCGTCGTGGACAGGAAGCGCTCGAACTGAGTGACGATCCGACTGGACATGTCGCCGGGCGCGAGACCTGAGAAATTGAAGGCGACCCCGATCACCGGGACCTTGATTTCCGGAAAAATGTCGGTCGGCGTCCTGAACGCCGCCATCACCCCGAAGATCATGATGAGCACCGCCATCACGACGAAGGTGTAAGGACGCGAAAGCGCGATGCGGACGAGGGCGTTCAATCGAGCCTGCTCCGGGACTGGCGAACCGTCGGATCGGCCTGCACGCCAAATCAGCGGCTGGTGATCCCAGAGCGCTGCATGGACCCACTGCAGACGCCAAGGCCAATGAAGATAGTTTTATGTTGGGACGATGCGGTGAGGGCTCAACCTTCGATGCCGCGTGGCCAACAGTCCAAGGCGACGCTCAGACCTGGGCGAGCATCGTCAAGCGACAGGGTGAAGTGGTGCATCCTGGCGATAGCTGTGACGATGGAAAGGCCAAGGCCTGAACCTGGTTCGGTGCGCGTGCGCTTGGCGCGGTAGAAGCGTTGCAGAACGGCTTCGCGCTCGTCCGCCGGCACGCCGGGGCCGTTGTCGGTTACCTCGACCCTGGGACCGCCTTCACGGACAGAAAGACGCACCGTGACCTTGCCGCCGTTCGGGGTGAACTTGAGCGCATTGTCGACAAGATTGCTGACCGCTTCGAATAGCAAGGTCGGATCGGCAGAGACCTCTGGCGCGTTGGCGGTGATGTCGGCGACTAACGTAACGCCGCGATCCTCAGCCAGAGGCGCATGCAGCTCGATGACATGTTCCAGAATACTTTGCAGTCGGACAGGCTCGAAAAAAGCCTGACGATCACGCCGCTCGATCTCACCGATCCGTTGCAAGGCACGGAAGCGGGTGAGCATTTCATCGGTCTCGGCGAGCGCCTGGTCGATCATTAGGCGATCAACGCCCTCAAGCTTGGTTTCCTGATGTACGCGGTAGAGCCGTGCGCGCAGACGGTTGAGCGGGGTGCGAAGGTCGTGGGCGACGTTGTCGCCGACGCTCTTGACCTCCCACAGCAAGCGCTCCGTCTCATCCATCATGGCGTTGGCGACACCGGCTAGCATGTCGATCTCGTCACGGCGGCGCGACACCGGCAGGCGCACGCCAAGCTCACCCTTTAGGGCCGCGCGACTGGCAGCCCGCAGATCGTCGATGCGTCGCAGAGGCCGAAGGCTGAGCACTGCGGCGGCGGCCAGATCCAGCACCAAGATCAATCCCCCGCTTAGCAAAAGCGCATTGACGATGATCGTGCGAAGGCCCGTCAAAACGAGCGCATCGTGACCGACAAACAAGACTTCTCCCCACGGCGTTCGCTTCACGAGCGCGCGCGCGCCGGGCTGCAGGTTTTTCGCGTGAATCTCGCGCGGCACGCCGTCGATCGGCAGCGTGGGCGGCAGGGTGTGGACATTGCCTGAAATCCAGATGCCCTCAGCCGAGAAAAGGCCATAGTATTCGATGTGCCGGCTGTCGGTAGCAACGGCCTGAGTGACGCGCTCCGGAAGATGTTCGGCGCCTCCCAAGGTGAGGTTTCGGGCTTCGCTGACCACGATGGCGTCGATCTGGCGAGCCAGGTAGCCGGCCGTCTGCTGATAGATCAGGCCCATCAGCGCCATGACGGCGATGGCGAAGACCACCCCATGCATCAAAGTAAGCTGGAACGGCGTCGTGCGCCAAAGCTCACGCAGCCGCATGGATGGCGTATCCCGAACCGCGAATGGTGTGGAGCAGGGGCACCAGACCCGGGGAATCGACCTTGCGCCGAAGGCGTCCCAAGTGGACGTCGATCAGATTGGTACCGGGGTCGAAATGATACCCCCAGATGGCCTCGAAGATCATGGTCCGCGTCAGGATCTGGCCGGAATTACGCATCATGAACTCCAACAGCTTGAACTCTGTGGGCATCAGACGAATCTCGACTCCACCACGGTGCGCCAAGCGGCTGATGAGGTCGAGTTCCAGATCGCCAACGGTGAGGATCATGTCACGTGGCGCTGCACCGCGCCGCCGAAGCAAGACCTCCAGCCGCGCCGTCAGCTCTTCGGACGCAAAAGGCTTGGTCATGTAGTCGTCGCCGCCGGCGCGCAGGCCCCGGATACGTTCGTCGACGTCGCTGAGCGCGCTCACCATCAGAACCGGAATATCCACCTGGGCATTGCGCATCGCCGTAACAATCGTCAGGCCGTCGGGACCCGGCAGCATACGGTCCAAAATGACCGCGTCGAAGTCGCCGCTGACGGCCCGATCGAGGCCCCGATGACCATCATTTGCCCATTCCACGGCGAAGCCATGCTGCTCCAGCTCGGCTACGATCTCTCGACCTGTGGTGGGATCATCCTCGATCGCCAGGATCTTCGGCATCGCGTTTCCGGCCCCAGCAAGGTTGACACGCCACCGTTCTTGCTCGCCACGCAAAGGCCTCGACGTCAAGCTCGAGCTGCTTGACTTGAGCCAGGCCCAGGCCGCCATGGGTCGACCATCCCCTTCCAAGAGCCGCCTATCACCGAACCGCGTTGGCGTTCTGGAAGGGCGAAACGGGGTCTATCTGGCCCAGCGCCTAGGTTCGCCGCTGGGCCAGGCTCAATTATCTGGCGGGGCTGAGGCGAACCTGATTTCGTAGGGAGAGTACTTTTGGGGTAGCGCCATGAACGACATCTCAGATCGCCTGAACCGGCCGGACCTTGACGCTTTCTGGATGCCGTTCACCGCCAATCGGCAGTTCAAGGCTGATCCACGCCTGCTGGTCTCAGCCAAGGGCGTGCATTATCGCACCGAGGACGGGCGTGAGGTGATCGACGGCGCGGCCGGTCTTTGGTGCGTCAATGCCGGCCACGGGCGGGCAGAGATCGCCACAGCGGTCAGCCAACAGCTGCTGACGCTCGACTACGCGCCTTCGTTCCAGATGAGCCATCCGCTGGTCTTCGATTTGGCCACCGAGTTGGCCAAATTGGCGCCGGCCGGACTCGACCGGGTCTTCTTTACCAACTCCGGGTCGGAGTCGGTCGATACAGCCCTGAAGATCGCGCTCGCATACCATCGCGCCAAAGGCCAAGGGCAGCGTACGCGGCTGATCGGGCGTGAGAAGGGCTATCACGGCGTAGGCTTCGGGGGGATCTCCGTGGGGGGCCTGGTCAACAACCGGCGCGCCTTCCTCACGCTGCCGGGTGCCGAGCACCTGGGCCATACGGTGGACCTGGGCCGGAACGCCTTCTCTAAGGGACAGCCTCTGCAGGGCGCAGAGCGCGCCGACGACCTGGAACGCCTGGTTGCGCTGCATGGAGCCGAGACCATCGCGGCCGTGATTGTCGAACCGGTCGCGGGCTCAGCTGGCGTGCTGCCGCCGCCGGTGGGCTATCTGGAGCGATTGCGCGAGCTCTGCACAAAGCATGGCATTCTGCTGATCTTCGACGAGGTGATTACCGGGTTTGGACGACTAGGCGCGCCATTCGCCGCCCAGTATTTCGGCGTCACGCCCGACATAATGACGACCGCCAAGGGCTTGACCAATGGTGCCTTCCCCATGGGCGCGGTCTTCGCCCACCGCGACATCCACGATGCTTTGATGCACGGGCCGCAGAACGCGATCGAGTTCTTCCATGGCTACACCTATTCCGGCCATCCGGCGGCTTGCGCCGCGGCCCTGGCGACGTTGGAGATCTACCGTCGCGAGGGACTACTGACCCGTGCCGCCGAGCTGTCGCCAGTCTGGGAAGCTGCCGTCCACGACCTTCGCGACTGTCCGCATGTGATCGACATCCGCAACCTTGGCATGATGGCCGCAATCGAGCTCGCACCAAGGCACGAGGCCGCCGGCACGCGCGGCTATGAAGCCATGGTTGGCGCATTGAAGGCCGGCGCGATGGTGAGGTTCACGGGCGACACCCTTGCCTTCTCGCCGCCTCTGATCATCACGCCAGAGCAGATCGAAGAGTTGTTCGCCATCGTGCGCAGCGTCCTGGCGCAGATCGCTTGAGCCGGTTCACGAGACGCAGTGCACTGGCGGCGCTCGGCGTTGGGCTGGCTGCTGGCGCAGCACGGGCCTGGGCTCAGAAGCAGATCTTTGATCCGCAAGGCGGCTCTGGCGGCCTGAAGCTAACTGAGACGCAGATCGCCGCTGGCCAAGCCTTCGCCCTGAACCATCCCTCTGTGGACGTACACAGCCATCCGGGCCGTTTCTTCCTGCGCGACATCACGAAACAGAACGCAACGACACGCGCCATGGGCCTGCCGTTCGAGGCCAAAGTGCTGACAGACATGAGCGTGGGCCACGTGACCGCAGCGCTCTTCAACTGTGTCTCTGACGCTGTGCTGCTTGGTCCTTCGAAAACCGCCGGGCTGATGGCCGAGCGTGAGTTCGAGCCCGGCGAGGCCTGGGCGGAGTACCAACGGCAGATCGCAGTCTTAAAGGCGATGGTTACGCGAGGTGATGCGGCCCCTGGCTTGAATGGACGCGACATCAGCCATGCCATGATCAGCCAGCGCCCCGCAGCTGTGTTCGCTGTGGAAGGTGGTGACTTCATCGAAGACCGGCTGGAACGCGTCCATACCGCCTACGCTGACGGTGTGCGCTCGGTGACGATCGTTCACTACCACCCGAACCAGATCGGGGACCCCCAGACGGAGACACCACGCTCGCCGGGCCTGACGCCGCTTGGGCGCGACATCGTCCGGGAGCTGAATAATATTGGGATGGTTGTCGACCTCGCGCACGCTTCGATGGGGGTGACGCGCGGCGCGGTCGCGATCGCGACCCGGCCGATGATGATCTCTCACACCAACCTCAAACGGCCAGACCTCGACCACCCGCGGCTCATCAGTGTCGAGCACGCAAAGCTGGTCACGACACACGGCGGAGTTGTCGGCTCCGTCCCTTCCGGCATTGGCCAGACCACTTTGGCCGATTGGATCGGTTCGATCCTGCGTCTGACAGACGCAGTCGGGATCGACCATGTGGCGGTCGGCACGGACATGGACGCCAACTTCATGCCCGTCTTCAGCGATTACGCCGACTGGCCGCTGATCCCTGCAGCTCTTCTGGCTAATGGCATGGCCGAGGGCGAAGTCGCAAAGGTGATGGGCGGAAACTTCTTGCGCGTTCTGGCTGCCGCGCAGCGCTAGCCAGCGGGCGGCGATATCGACAACAGGGCCTGAACACTCGCCAGGTCCTGCACGATGTGACCGATCGACTTATACACGGTGATCTGGTCTGACGACTGTCGACCCGGCAGGTCGCCCGAAAGGACCTGACCAATCTCGCCAACGATGTGGTCGTCGTCGACGAACCCTGCGGCCTTGGCGTGCAGAAACTCTGCGCCCTGCTTCAAAATACCTTCGCGATAGTCGGCGATGAACCGTGAGCGGGTGACCAAGTCGTTGTCCGCTTCGGCAGGCCCTGGGAAGCTAGACCCGACCAAATTGATATGGGTGCCGGAGCGAACCCAGGTGCCTTCAAGGATCGGGTGGGCCGCGGCTGTGACAGTACAGATGATATCAGCCCAGGCCACAGCCTCGCGTGCGCTCGCCGCAGCATGGGCGACGACGCCGAGTTCGGCCCCAATCTTCTCGGCAAAGGCGCTCGCACGTTCGGGCGAGCGCCCCCAGACTGTCAGGCTCGTCAATCGCCGGACCTTGGAGATGGCGCGCGCGTGGGTGATGGCCTGCTCTCCGTAACCCAGGATCGCCAGATGGTTTGCCTCTGGCCTGGCCAGTGCATCTGTCGCCACCGCGCTCGCTGAGGCTGTGCGGATGGCCGTAATCTCACGAGCCTCGGCGACGCAGGCTAATTCCCCGGTCACCGGATCGAACAACAGTACAACCCCTTGGTGCGAGGGTCGGCCGACTGCGAAATTCTGGGGAAAGACGCTCAAGACCTTGGCACCGAACGCTGCGGTCTCACCCATCGCGCCTGGCATGACTCCGAACATGCGCCCGTCGTCGAAGTGCATGATCGAGCGCAGCAGCTGGCGCGTCTGACCCGCAGAAAGCGCGATCATCGCAGCCCGGACCGTCGGGATACAAAGCTCGTAAGTGAGGTTCGCGCGGACCTCAGCGGCGTCGATCAGGCGCATGGGTCAGATCCTTTGCGAAGTTGTTGCCAAGAGGGGTGGTCGGCGGTTTGCGGGCGCACTATCTGACAGCCTTAATCACCTGGAGAAACGCCTTTGTCGCTTTCGCTCTATGACGCCTCGATCACCGTCTACATTCGCATGCTTGGCAATCTCAGCCATTTCCTGAACAAGGCCGAGACCTTCGCTGCCGCAGAGCACGTCGAACTCTCGACCCTGACCGAAGCGGGTCTGGGTCACGGGATGTTCCCCTTCGCGCGGCAGATCCAGATGGCCAGCGACGGCGCCAAGTCGGGAGGCGCGCGTCTGGCAGGCATAGAGGCGCCTTCCATGCCGGACACCGAGACCACCTTCCCGGAACTGAAGGAACGCATCGCCAAGACCATCGCCTTTCTGGAGACCATCTCGCGCGACCAGGTTGACGGCCAGGAGGCCCGCCAGATCGTGCTCACCTTCCCCGGCCGTAGCATGGAATTCACCGGTGAGAGCTTCCTGCTCACGTTCTCGATGCCGAACCTGTTTTTCCACGTGACCACCGCCTACGCGATTTTGCGCAGCCACGGTGTGCCTCTTGGCAAGATGGACTTCTTAGCCGGCGCCCAGGCCGCTGCTCCCACAGCCTGATTGAAACGGGTCGAGCGCGCCTTCGTGGCGCGCTCTTCCTGCCGGACGTTTGCTCGATTTCGACGTCACGTCAGCGCAGACACTCGCCCCTCGAACACAAAGCTCTCCACAGGTTGACGCCCGCTTGGAGCCTCCCTTGCGCGGTAGCTTTCGGGTAGTACGCTGGCGTCCGCGGGGCGGCCGATCGCAATGGCGGCTTCAATGCGGTAGTCGGCCTCCGGCGCGTTTAGCGCAGTGTGGGCTTTTTCGACATGAAAGCCGCCCATGGCGTGGGCAGCCCAGCCGAGGTGGTTGGCCTGGAGCGCCAGATAGGCCCACGCCGCGCCAGCGTCGAAGCTATGACTGCGGTTTTCGCTGGGCTCCGCACCCGGCTTGCGGCGATGACGATCCGAAAGAATGAAGGCCAGAATCGAGGCTTGAGCGACCCAGGCCTGGTTCATGTCCATGAGGCAATGGAACAACGGCTCCCATTGGGGCGTGTTGCGGTGAGCGTAGACGAAGCGCCAGGGCTGAATATTGATCGCCGAGGGTGCCCAACGCGCGGCCTCGAACATCGACATCACGACCTCCTGGGGAATTGGCTCTCCGTTGAAGGCGCGTGGCGACCAGCGGTTCAGGAAGACCGGGTCAATGTCGTGGGCGGCGGTTCGAGTGTTGGAGGTGATAGCCAAGATCTGGTGTCCGTCCTCGGAAAAATGAATGAATGGCGTGGCCCGCCCAGCCCAACGCGGCTGGGAACCAGGAACCACCCCATAGCCCGTCTTGACTGTACCCAGCTCGGCCTGGCAGGCCTTACCCGGGGAGACGGCTTCTTATTGCCCTTAACGCTTTGCGATGTGGGCGACGGAGGCGATTTCGACCAGGAAGTCTGGGCGAACGAGACTGCAGACGATGCAGAGGCGGGCCGGCTTGTCGCCTGGGAAGTACTCGGCATAGACCTTGTTCAAAGCGGCATAGTCGGCCCAGTCCTTCAGAAAGATGTGGTTCATGGTGACGTCGTCCATGGTCCCACCGGCCGTTTCGATAACGGACTTGATGGTTTCCAAGACCTGGCGCGTCTGAGCCTCGGCGTCGCCGACATGGGCGACGTTGTTGTCCTTGTCGAAGGCAAGCGTGCCTGAGACATAGACGACGCCATCAGCGAGCGTGCCAGGTGAAAAAGGCGCGATGGGCTTCTGGGTCCCTGGCGGCAGGACAATGGTCTTGGGCATCAGCGTAATTCCCTATTTCAAGGTGGGGTCTGGCTGATAGTCCCGCAGAACTCGGCCGTCGAGGACACCCAGCCGAAGAATTTTTCAATGTTGTAGACCGTGGCCTCCTGCAAGAAGGCCGGGCCCGCCTGGTGAGTGGCGTCTTCGAGAAGCACCCCGAAGTATTCTAAGAAGAAGCCGTCGCGCAGCGTGCTCTCGACACAAACGTTTGTCGCAATACCGCAAAAGGCCAGATTCTTGATTCCGCGAGCCCGGAGCATGGAATCGAGTGCTGTATTGTAAAAGGCAGAATAGCGCGACTTCTCAATAACGATGTCGCCCTTCTGAGGCTGGAGCTCGTCGACGAGGGCGTAGTCCCAGGTTCCTTTCGCAAGCAGGGTTCCTTCGAGTTCGGGTTGGTCGCGCATGGTCTTCAGCGCATTGGATTTCCACCAATTGGGGGAGCCTGGGCCTCCAGCCTCCACATAGTCGCTGTCCCAACCGTTCTGGAAGAACACCACAGTGACGCCCGCGGCGCGGGCAGCCTCGACCGCCAAGGCAATGCGGTCAATGACGGCGGCGGAGCCTTCGATGTCGAAGCCCGCCAGGTCAAGGTAGCCGCCTGGCGAGGCATAGGCGTTTTGCATGTCGACAACGATCAACGCCGTCTCGCTCGGATTGATCGGCAGGCTTTCGGGACGGGCCGGCAGGGTCACGATGCCGTCTCTGGGAACGGGGGGCCTAGGCAGCTGAGGCGACATTCGCTCTGCTCTTCATCTTGGGTTGAATCTTGGTCCCGAAGTCATCGATGCCCCTTATGAAATCGTCGAAGACCAGGAGGACGCCGGCGGTGTCTGGGACAGCGGCGACCTCGTCCAGCATTTGGGCGACGGTTGCATAGGAGCCGACCAAAGTCCCCATGTTGAGGTTCACCGCAGATTCAGGCGCTGCGAGCTGAGTGGTGTTGGTGTTGCTTGTCCCCCCCTGAGCGTTGGGTGCGGCCTGGTTGGTCAACCAGGCGAGCGCGTCCTGGTCAGCGCCAGCGCGATAGTGTTGCCACTTGGCCATCGCCGCCTCGTCGGTCTCATCCGCGATGATCATAAACAGGATGTAGGAGCCGACATCGCGGCCGGTCTTGGCCTTTGCGGCCGCCAACCGGTCATTGACGGGGGCAAATGCGGTGGGGGTGTTGGTTCCTTTGCCCAAGGCAAAAGAATAGTCCGCATACTGCGCCGTAAAGGCCAAACCCTCGTCACTGGAGCCGGCGCAGATGATCTTCACGTTGTGTGGTCGAGGGCTCACCAGACAATCTGTCATTGTCAGGTACTCGCCCTTGAAGTCGCTACGACCAGTTTCCATCAACTCCTTCAGGATGGTCGCGTATTCAGACAGGTATTTGTACCGGTCCCTGTAGTGGCTCTCGCCCGGCCATAGGCCCATCTGATCGTACTCAGCTTTCTGCCAGCCGGTGATCAGATTGATGCCGAACCTGCCGGGGCCTGCGATGGAATCGATGGTCGAGGCCATGCGCGCAACGATTGCCGGCGGCAGGGTGAGCGTCGCAGCGGTGGCGAAAATCTTTATCCTGCTGGTAACGGCCGCTAATCCCGCCATCAGGGTGAAGCTCTCGAGATTATGTTCCCAGAACTCGGTCTTGCCGCCAAAACCGCGCAGCTTGATCATCGAGAGCGCAAAATCGAAGCCGTATTTCTCAGCGCTCTGAACGATCTGCTTGTTTAGCTCGAAGCTCGGCATGTACTGCGGCGAGGTCTCCGAGATGAGCCAGCCGTTGTTGCCGATCGGAATGAAGACGCCAACGTCCATGGGTTAAGCCCCCCCTGAGCAGCGACCTGACAAAGGGCGTGCGGCCGAGCATGTGGCCCGGCCCCTCGCCGATTGGCAATCGACAAATGCCCGCCTCGCCGCCCGCAGCGGATTGGTGCCTGGACGCGCGATAGCGCAGATCGGCTGCTTAGCCGGAGGGCAGCATCGCGACGACCGAGTTGGTCTTGGAGATGAACTTCACGCCCTTTACGTGGTCGGCGGGGTAGTGATCCCAGGCGCCCTTGACATCGATCGGCGTGGCCACGGCAGCCGCGCCTGCCGGTTTGTCGCCCACGACGTCAAATTCATAGATCCCATCTTTGGGGATCGCCGGATTGATGCGCGGCAGGAAGCCTGTGTTTTTGTAGCCGGCTGCGGCAGAACTGCCGACGGCGTCCATGTCCAACGTACCGGCCTTGCCGGGCTTGATCGAGGCCGTGTCGATCTTGTCTATCATCTCTTGGCCCGCATACATCTGCTGCGAGCGGCCGAAGTACTTGAGCGCCACGGGCGTCGCCGCTGCGGTGGTCGTGTCAGGTTTAGATGAATCACAGGCAGAAAGGCTGAGAACGGCGAATAGGCCGGTGGCCAGGATCACGCTACGCATGGATTTCCTCCCCGATTGCTTATTAGGGATGAGGGTGCGCCCGCCTGCCACTTCGCGGCAAGCCTGACCTAGCGGCATGCTGTTATTCAGTGGGCGCAGAATGCAGAATTCGAACAACAAACTTAGCGGAGGGTGCGGCCGTGGGGCGTGACCTAAAGACCAGCGCAATCTTGGCGGCCCTACTCCTGGCGCTGCCAGGATTGGTGCGCGCCGCCGAGCCTAAGCCCGCAGCGATCCAGCCCTGGATGAACGTCAAACTGAGCCCCGACCGTCGGGCCGACCTGGTGATCAGCAGGATGACGTTGGATGAGGAGATCGCCCTTCTGCATGGCGACTTCCCAGTCTTCATGCCGAAGCGGCCGCCGGGTGTGCAGATCTCTGCGGGCTATGTGAAGGGCCTGGCGCGGCTAGGTATCCCAGATCTGACCGAGAGCGATGCGAGCCTGGGCGTCGCCAATTCCCTTCGCAGTCATGACGATGCGACGCCATTACCTTCAGGCCTTTCCCTGGCCGCCACCTGGGACGCCAAAACAGCCTATGCAGGCGGCGCGATGATCGGAAAAGAGGCTCGTCAGAAGGGCTTCAACGTGCTGCTGGCTGGTGGCGTCAATCTCTTGCGCGACCCGCGCAATGGGCGGAATTTCGAATACCTGGGCGAGGACCCCCTGTTGGCCGGTACGCTCGCTGGCGCCGCGATCAGGGGAATCCAGTCCAATCACATCGTCTCGGCGACCAAGCATTTCGCTCTCAATGACCAGGAAACGGGTCGGACGGTCCTGAGCGCCGAAATCGACGAGGCCGCGTTCCGCGAGAGCGACCTTCTGGCCTTTGAAATCGCCATTGAGAGCGGTCATCCCGGCTCGGTGATGTGCGCTTATAACCGGGTCGGCGGGATCTACGCCTGCGAAAATCCGTTTCTACTGAACAACGTGCTGCGAACCGACTGGAAGTATCCCGGCTGGGTCATGTCGGACTGGGGGGCGGTGCATGGCGTGGCGGCGGCCAAGGCTGGGCTTGACCAGGAAAGCGGGCAACAGCTCGACAAAAAGGTCTTTTTCGATGCCCCGTTGAAGGACGCGGTAACGTCGGGCGAGGTGAGTGAGGCGCAGATTCACAAGATGACCCATCGGGTTTTGCGCAGCATGTTCGCGGCGGGCCTGTTCGAACACCCCTTGCAGGTCGGTGGCCTCGACACGACCGCAGATTCGCGGGTCGCCGCACGGGCCGGAGAACAAGGGATTGTCCTGCTGCGAAATCAAGGCCGCGTCCTGCCGTTGGCGGCGAGCGCGGGGCACATCCTGGTGATTGGCGGCCATGCCGATATAGGCGTGATCTCCGGCGGTGGTTCGTCGCAGGTCATCCCGACAGGCTCGGTGAAGTTCCCGCCGCCGAAAGGCGCTCCGTCCTGGGGCGGCGGTCAGATGTACTTTCCGTCTGCACCGTTGGCGGCGATCAAGGCGCGCGCGCCGAATGCAGACGTGACCTTCAACGATGGTGCCGATCCGGCGGCCGCAGCCGTGCTCGCCGCAAGGGCTGATGTCGTGGTGGTCTTCGCGACCCAATGGTCTAGCGAAGGGATGGATATTTCACTGACGCTTCCCGATGGTCAGGATGGGCTGATCTCGGCCGTGGCTGCGGCGAATCCGAAGACCATCGTGGTGCTGGAGACCGCGGCCCCGGTGCTGATGCCTTGGCGCGAAAAAACCGCAGGCATCCTTGAGGCCTGGTTCCCAGGCGCACGCGGTGGCGAGTCCATCGCGCGCGTTTTGTTCGGCGAAGCAAACCCTCAGGGCCGCCTGCCTGTGACCTTCCCAGCCAGCGAGGCGCAACTGGCGCACCCCGTGCTGCCGGGCGCCGACCAGGCCCAAGTCGAGACAATGGGCGCGGGCGCGGTGACGCCCAAGCCCTTCGATGTCCGCTACACG
Organism: uncultured Alphaproteobacteria bacterium; assembly: GCA_903860975.1. Lineage (GTDB taxonomy): Bacteria > Pseudomonadota > Alphaproteobacteria > Caulobacterales > Caulobacteraceae > Phenylobacterium. Next base: position 160,147 of record CAIOSI010000017.1, on the reverse strand, counting down.
GAAGGCTCCGACGTCGGCTATCGCGGTTTCGCCAAATCGGGTGACAAGCCGCTCTACCCCTTCGGCTTCGGCCTGACCTACTCGAGCTTCCGCTATTCAGGCCTAAAGGTGGTTGGCGGCAAGACGCTCAGAGCCAGCTTTACAGTGACCAACACCGGTGCAAGGTCGGCGATAGACACGCCCCAGTTCTACCTGATCTCAGGCCCCAGCCGCACACAAGAACGCCTGATCGGCTGGTCGAAAGTTGATCTGAAGCCGGGCGAGAGCCGTTCGGTCACAGTGACGGCGCCGAGGCGTATGCTCGCAAACTGGGATGCCAAATCTCACGGTTGGCGGCTAAGCGGCGGGACCTACAAGGTCGCCGTGGGATCGGATGCGTCCGCCCTGACCTTAAAAGGCGCCGCCCAAGTTACGGCCACAACACTCCAGCCCTGAAGAGCAAAAACCCGCTGCGCGAGGCGCGCAGCGGGGCTTTGCTTTTTAGTCTCAACGTCGCTGGCCGCGTCGCTAGGCCCACCAAGGCGTCGACAGCTACGAAATGGGGCACCAACGCCGTTAGGGCCGATGATCGTGATAGCCCACGTGGCGGGCTCAGGAACGCCCTTGTTGATGATGACCCTAACGCCTGCGCTGTCATAGGCGAGGCGGTTGACGACCAAGGACAGGCACCCTGGATGAATGAATTCATCCGCCGATAGGGACCAAGCCCGATCGGCGGATGTCATTGGCCTTGAGCGAACTCAGTGCTTGGCCAGTGCCTCGTCGTAGAATTTGGCGACGTCGCTCTTCAGATTCTTGAGGGATTCCTGGTTCAAATAGACCATGTGGCCTGAAGGATAATAGGCAAAACGCACGTTGTTCTTGATCGAAGGATCTAGGTAGAGGTGCGAGATATCGTACTCGGTCCCGAAGAACGGTGTGGCCATGTCGTAGAGGCCGTTCAGCGAATAGACCATCAAGTGCGGGTTTTCGCGCATGGCCATTCCGAGGTCGGCTGCGGTATTTGCGACATTCTCGCGGCGACCGCCGCCATAGCCGCTACCCGGGGGACGGTGGCGCCAATCCCAGGACTGATTGATGTTGGGACCTGACGGCCAATAGTTGAGCTCCGTTGTGTAGCCCAACCCCGTTTCCAACCAATCGTGAAGGGCCGCTACGTAAGCCCCGTTGATGCCGGTATCGGACGGGTCGTACTCAGCGTTGGCCTCCGCATTGTCAGAATTAATCCCCGTGAAACGCGTGTCATACCGACCAAGGATCCGGCCTTGATCTCGCAAGAGCTCGGCACGGAAGTGATTGAGATCAACGCGCAGGTCAGCACGTTTGATGAAGTCAGCGGGGATTCCAATGTAGGCTGAAAGTTGTTTCGCGGTCGCATCGAATTCTTCTGGCGAGATGGCACCACCCTTGGTGAGCGCGGTCAGATAAGGGCCGGCGGCCCAGTCACGAACTTGCTTCAGATAGGACTCAAGGTTCGCTGGCTGAGCCGATTTTTTCCAGTAAACCGCGGTGGCCGCATAACTCGGAACATAGCTGACGAAGCTGTGGTCGAAGCCGGAGTCGTGTGCGCCGTAGTTCAGCACTGAGGACAAAAGCAAGACGCCGTTGAGTTGGATGCCGCGCTGTTGCAAGGCCAGTGAAAGACCGGCCGAGCGGGTGGTGCCGTAGCTCTCGCCGAAGATGAATTTCGGTGAGTTCCAACGGTGATTGACTGTGATGTAGCGCTGGATGCCCTTTGCAAACGCCTCGATGTCCTGATCAACACCCCAAAATTCCGTCCCCTTCGTGTCGCCAAGCGGACGCGAGTAGCCGGCGCCGATCGCATCCAGGAACACCATGTCGGACTTATCGAGCAGGCTCTCGTGGTTCTCGGTGATCGTGAAAGGAGGTCCGTGTGTCGCGTTCGGGGAATCGGTCATCACGTGCATCGGTCCGGCTAGACCCATGTGCACGAACAGCGATGCCGAGCCCGGGCCGCCGTTGTAGCTGAACGTCACGGGACGGTTCTTTCCGCCGTCAGCGGTGTAGGCCACGTAGAACATCGAGGCGATCGGCTTGCCGTCATCGGAACGAAGGGTGAGCGTGCCGGCGCTCGCCGTGTAACCGATCGTTTGACCGTTGATCGTTACGGTGTGATGCGACGACTTGGCCTGCTCCATCAGCGGAGCCGTGGCGATGTCAGCGTCCGTGATCTTGTGCTCACCGGCCTGAACGGCGCGCTCCGAACGACGCTCGACGACCGCCGCAGGATTGGCGCCCGGCTCGTCGGAACGGTTGCGCTGCGCGGCCGCCGCCGCCGCTGGGCGATCGGATGACGGCGCGCCTTGCGCGAGCGCACCGGCGGCTGACAGGCCTAGCGCAGCCAGAGCGGCTAGGGTTGTACGTATCATGCGGTTACCCCCAAAGAGAACGATTGCGCTGGCACCGCCTCGGCGGCCCGGTCAGCGCAGGACAGAACCCCAGACGGCCCTGGAACGCAAGTTTGCGCCACAGTGTTGCCTCCGCATTTCGGAGGCGCCTTATTCCTGCGCAGTTCGGGCCCCATAGTGGTGTGATGCTTTTTGCACGTCATCGGTTTCCCGCCCTGCTCCTCGCCGTAGCCCTTACGGGGGCTGGCATAGCTGCAGCAGCTGAACCCGAGGCGGTGACGACCGCGCCGGCGACCATGGTCGGGGGAGCATTTGGCGCGGTGCCGATAGGCGTCGCCGACCAGATCGACGTCTACCTTCAGACCTCCCCAGCCGCCGACCTGCCGATCGCACCGGCGGCGGGCGTGACATCTGGCGAGGTGCCTCGCGTCGTCCATGGGATGGTTGATGTCGCAGTGGGCTCAAACGGCTACCGCAGCGCCTTCGTGCGGTCCGACCTACCGATCGGAAAGTCTGGGAGCGTCAGCATCGCGGTGGGGGAAACCCGCTTCGATGGACGAGGCCGCTCCGGGGCGGCAACGCGCCAATCCTTGGCGCTGGGGCTGACTTTGGGCGACACCCCGCTCGAACCTCGGGACCCGCGCTGCCGCAAGACCGGGGAGGATGGGTCTGACATGCGTCTGGGTTCGCAGCTCGAGGGCAGGCACCAGCGCCCCTGCTTAGCGGCAGACGCGCAAAGCTCGCGTTAATCCCTGTCGCGGAAGTCCCCCAGGAACCCCCGGCCAATTTGCCGGTTCTGAGACCCTGGTTGCCTAACACCTCGCCAGACGAGGGTATTGCAGACCCCGGCGCGCTTAGCTGAAGACCGGCGCGGTCCCGAGCGCTCGCGAAGGTCCACTTCATCCGGACCGGGGCCGCAGAGGCCTGCGTCCTGTGCCAGGTACAGATGGCCTAGGCTCTGGTGATTTCGCCGATCTTGCCGAGCCTCATCGGCGCGCAAGCCACCGCCCGACCAATCGGTTCACAGTACAGGTGAGGAACGGTAGCATCTCGTTTGGCGTGGGAGATGGACGGATGGAGTCTGACGTCCGTCGGCCAGCGGATGCGGCGTTGGGTCGCCGGTCCCTCCTGCGATTGACGTCGAGCGCAGTGGCCGGAGTGGCAGTGGAATCCATGACCCAGAACAGTGTCGCTGCAGGATATAATTCAGACATCGTCATGATGGACGCCATCACGCTGGCGAACGTCATCCGTAAACGGAAGGTCTCATGCGTCGAAGTGATGACCGCCCATCTCGACCAAATCGAACGGCTCAACCCTAAGTTCAATGCGATCGTCGCTCTGCAGGATCGCGGCAAGCTCCTGGTGGAAGCCGGGGACCGCGATGCGCAACTCGCCCGAGGCGAGGCGGTAGGCTTGCTGCATGGATTGCCGCATGCGTGCAAAGATCTGCAGCCAGTCAAGGGTATCCGCTATACCCAAGGCTCACCGATCTTCCGAGATTGCGTAGCCACTTGCGACAGCATCATGGTCGAGCGCCTACGTGAGGCCGGCGTGATCTTTGTGGGCAAAACCAACACGCCTGAATTCGGCTTCGGTTCCCACACCTACAATCCCGTCTACGGAACCACCCTCAACGCTTACGACCCAACCAAGTCGGCCGGAGGCAGCAGCGGCGGCGCAGGTGTGGCGCTAGCTCTGCGGATGCTGCCCTTGGCCGATGGAAGCGACTACGGGGGCAGCCTGAGAAACCCAGCCGGCTGGAACCATGTCTTCGGCTTTCGCACCAGCGCCGGGCGGGTGCCGGTGCACGGCAAGGAGGACTGGCTGCCCTCTATGGGCGTGACGGGTCCGATGGCGCGCAACGTCGCGGACCTCGCGATGCTGCTCTCAGTGCAGGCGGGTTATGACCCACGCGCGCCGTTGTCGATGGAAGGAGACGGCGCGCCATTTCGGGGGGCCGTCGACAAACGGGTCAAGGCCAAGCGCATCGCCTGGCTCGGCGACTTCAACGGGTTCACGCCATGCGAGCCGGGCGTCCTGGACGTATGCCGCCAGGCCCTGAAGACGTTCGAGAGCCTGGGTTGCGTCGTAGAAGATGCGGTTACGGATTATCCACTGGAAAAGGTTTGGGAGGCGTTCGTACGCCTGAGGGGCTGGCAGCAGGGCGGGGCGATGCTGGAGCACTATAACGATCCGGCCCGGCGCAGCCTATTGAAGCCAGAAGCCGTGTGGGAGGTGGAAACCGGGGGCCGCCTGTCCGGCTTCGATGTGTTGGCCGCATCAGGGGTTCGGACCGACTGGAGCCAAGCCGTGCGACGGATGTTCGAGCGATATGACTACCTGATTGCGCCCACTGCCCAGGTCTTCCCATTCCCGGCCGACCAACACTTTCCGCAGGAGATCGCGGGCCAACGCATGCAGACTTACCACGAGTGGATGAAGGGGGTTTGCATGGTCACGATGGCAGGTTGCCCCGCGCTTGCCGTTCCGGCAGGACTCGGACCCACAGGGTTGCCGATCGGATTTCAGATTATCGCACCCACGTATCGCGAGATGGCCTGCCTAGAACTCGCAGCCGCCTTTGAATTGGCAAATCCCGCATCGGCGCAACGTCTGCCGCCTGCACTCAGACGCGCCTGATGTTGCACCGCAGGGATCTTTGCCTCACCGGCGCAGGCCTTGCAGAACGCTAAGCCTGAGGCCGAACGGCATCCAGTTTGTAGGCACGCTTGGGCAAGGCGTAGGCGAGGTCCGCGGCGACTTCGGCGGCTTCATCCTCGGCCATCCGATGCTCGCTCACCAGTCGCGCGAGGAAACCGCAATCAACGCGACGGGCCACATCATGGCGGGCCGGGATCGACAGGAAAGCGCGCGTATCGTCGTTGAAGCCCACGGTGTTGTAGAAGCCCGCCGTCTCCGTGGTCTGCTCGCGGAAGCGGCGCATACCCTCGGGGCTGTCATGAAACCACCAGGCAGGTCCCAGTTTAAGCGCCGGATAGTGGCCGGCGAGCGGCGCGAGTTCGCGGCTGTAGGTGGTCTCGTCGAGGGTGAAGAGAATTAGGGTCAGGTCCGGCTCGTTGCCGAACCGGTCAAGGAGCGGTTTGAGCGCGCGCACGTAGTCGGTCGATGTCGGAATGTCGGCGCCCTTGTCGCGTCCGAAATCCCAGAACAGCTTGGCGTTGTGGTTGCGGTATGAACCGGGGTGGATCTGCATCACAAGGCCATCATCAAGGCTCATGCGGGCCATCTCTGTCAGCATCTGGGCGCGAAACAGCTCAGCGTCTTCCTTCGAACGTACGCCGCCGAGGATCCGATAATAGAGCGCTTCGGCTTCGGGTGGTGAAAGGTCTGCAGTGTTTGCCGTCGGGTGGCCATGATCGGTTGAGGTCGCGCCGGCCTCGATAAAGGCCCGCCGGCGGACACGATGGGCTTCCAGATAACCCGCCCAAAACGAGATATCCTGACCGCTGAGCTGGCCAAACTTTTGGAGCGAAGCCCAAAAATCCTCATGATCTGGATCGATAACTGGATCGGGGCGATAGGCGGTGACAACCCGCCCTCCCCAACCGCTCTGCCGGATGGCTTTATGATGCACAAGCTCATCGGTAGGCGACTCTGTCGTCGCCAGGAGCTCGATGTTGAAACGGTCAAACAGCGCGCGCGGCCGAAAGGCCGCGGTCGCGAGCAATTCGCCGATCCGGTCAAAGTAGAAGTCGGCAGTCGTGGCATCGAGCGCGACATCGAAGCCGAAGACCTCGGCGAAGACGTGGTTGAGCCAGATCGCTGAGGGTGTGCCTCGAAACAGATGCGTGTGGCTGGAGAAAAGGCGCCAGGCCGCCCGAGGATCAGCCGGGCTCGCGCCCTTACGGTTCGCCACGCCGAGCGCCTCAATCGGCACGCCGTGGCTGTAAAGCATACGATAAAGGTAATGATCCGGTGCCAGCAGCAGGCTAGTGGCGTCGGCGAACGGCGTGTCAGTGGCGAACCACTCCGGGTCGGTATGTCCGTGCGGACTGATGATCGGTAAGGTGCCAACCTGGCCATAGAGTCGGCGTGCGATGTCACGCACGCCACGGTCGGCGGGGAAAAGCCGGTCGACATTCATGCTCAGCGGTCGAGGCATCGTTCGCACACTTTTTTAGTTGGAGTCAGGTGACCGGTGTGGTGATGGGCTGGCAAGTCCTGTCGGTGCGCCCAGCCCGCAAATTAACACGCCCTAGCCCACCGGCCCGCTCGACTCGCGCACAACCAATGTCGGAAGTCGGTCCTTAGGCTCGCGGCCCTCATCGGCGACGCCAATCAGCCGCTCAGCCGCCAGGCGGCCGATCGCTCGGGTCGGCGTATGCACCGTGGTCAGTCTGGGCAAAAGGCGTCGGGCGATTTCGAAATCGCCAAAACCCACCACCGAAAGGTCTTTGGGCGCGCCAAGGCCTGCCAGGCGTGCCGCATGCATGACGCCGGCGGCCATTTCGTCGTTTGCTGCGAAGACGGCGGTGGGTCGTGGCTTGAGCTTCAGCAGTCGTTCGGCGCATTCGATTCCGGATTCGAATGTATAGGCCCCCTCCTGGCAATACCGGGGCTCAAGCTCCAAGCCTACAGCGGCAAGCCCAGCTTCGAATCCTTCGCGCCGCTCGTGCGAAGCGCGACAGCCGGGCAGGCCCGAGACGAACGCCACGCGCTGATGACCAAACTCAGCCAAGTGGCGCGCCACCGCCTCACCGCCCAGCCGGTCATGGGTCTCAATCATGTGCTGCGGCTCGTCTAGCGACACAGAGGCCACCCGCACATAAGTACAGCCGATCTCTACCATCAGCGCGGCCACCCGTTCATCCTCAGAGACCGAGGGCGTCAGCACCACACCAAATAATCTCTGCTTTTTGATGAAGCCGCGGAGGTCTTCCAGGAAGCTCGGGCTTGCGCGATCGCAGGCGTGCACCAGAAGCCCAAAGTCTGTGCCCGCCATTGCGTCCAGCAGACCAAGCTGCATGTTCACAACATACTGCGCATTGGAATTGTCGTAGACGAGACCGATCAAGAACGAGCGACGGAAGGCCAGGCCGCGGGCCTGTGGGTCGGGAGCATAGCTAAGCTCGGCGATGACCGCCTCGATCCGCTTGCGGGTCTCATTCTGGACGTATGGGCTGGCATTGATGACGCGACTAACCGTCTTTTTCGAGACTCCAGAAAGGCGGGCGATGTCGTTGATCGTCGGGCGCGGGCTGGTGCCGGCACCTTGTCCATCACGCCCACGAGCGACTTGCTTGGCCACCTGAGCGCCGTCCCGATTTGGGGCTTTTCGATCGTGCTTCACGCCACCAAGTATATGCCGAATTCATGACACCGGTTACCCTGACAAGCTGCACAGGGCGTCAAATTTTTGGAAGCGAGGCGGCATATTTTGAACAGTCGGCTTTGCGATGCGGCGCTGAGCCGCTTGGCACCCTCAGCAATCCTGCCAGCCTATGATAGATCGGCGACGCGGATCGGGGTCGTACATTTCGGGCCAGGAGCCTTCCACCGAGCCCATCAGGCTTTCTTTATTGATCGAATGCTGGCCCATGATCCGGGATTGGCGATCTGCGCGGTATCGCTACACAACGAAGCCGTTCGCGCCGCTCTGGGGCCGCAAGACGGGCTCTACAGCCTGATCGTTCGCGAATTCGAGCCGTCGATCCGCATTATCGGATCGATCAAGACGGTGCTAACCGCACCGTCCGCTACCGAGGCCATCTTCGCCAGGCTCGCCGACCCAACGGTGCGGTTTGTGTCGGCGACGGTGACGGAGAAGGGCTACTGCCTGACCCCTTCCGGCGACCTTGATCTGTCGCATCCGGGGATTGGCCAGGACCTCGCCGATCCGGACAACCCCCAGACGCTGATCGGCTGGCTCGTTGCTGGCCTTCGTCGCAGACGAGCAGCCGGCGGCCCAGGCCTAACGGCCTTGAGCTGCGACAATCTTTCGGGCAACGGCGCGCGCTGGCGAGGCGCGTCGTTGCAGTTTGCTGAGGCGTGCGGAGATTTCGATCTCGCGCGCTGGATCGAGGATAGAGTTGTTTTCCCCGACGGCATGGTCGACGCAATTACGCCGGCCACGGACGAGGGCCTGCGGAGCGAAGCGGAGCAGCGATTAGGGCTCCTCGATGCCTGGCCGATCCAGCGAGAGGGGTTTGCGCAGTGGGTGATTGGAGGCGATCTCGGCGGCGATGCGGCAACCTTTGCGCAAGCCGGCGTGACGTTTACGCGTGATATTGATGCGTTCGAGCGGGCAAAGCTTCGCCTTCTAAACGGCGCGCACTCGACCTTAGCCTATGTCGGCCTTCGCCTGGGCTTCGCGACGGTCTCACAAGCCATGGCCGACGCAAAGCTGGGTGCCTTCATCGAGACCTTGATGCGACGTGACATCGCAGCCAGCCTGAGGCCGACCACCGGCCAGGACCTCAACAGCTATATTTCCGAAATCCTGGCGCGCCTGCGCAATCCCGCCATCGTCCATCAGCTTTCACAGATCGCCTGGGACGGCTCACAGAAACTGCCGGTGCGGCTTCTGGAAACGATCACTGAAGCCTTGGAGGCCGGCCGGCCCGCGGCAAGACTGGTCACTGGGATCGCAGCGTGGATGTTATTCATCCGCACACGGAGTCAGAGCGGTTTCACGATCACCGATCCATTAGCTGAGCGGCTGAACGAGATCGGCCGAGCCTGCGATGGCGAAGCCATCGCAGATGTGGACCGTTTTCTGGCCTTGAGGGCGGTGTTTCCGGCAAGGCTGGTGACCGACGCGCAGTTTCGGATGGCGCTTGCCACGGCTTATGGTCAACTCGCGGGCCCAGACCCCGCCTCAGCGTTTGCGCTTTAAGCTCCTTGCGGGCCGTCTGGACAGCCACTTGCGCGCTGTCGACAGGAAGACGGGCAAGGTCGTCTGGAACGACGAGACCGCGGCAATGCCGGGTGCCACCGCCTCAGGCAGGACGGCGCTGGCCCCACGATCGCGGGGGGTCTGATCTAGTCCAGGCTGCGAGCGCGATCAGAAACCCCCGCCGGCGTCACGATGGCGTTCTTGGTGAATAGCCATTCGGCGTCTTTCCGAATCCCGAGATCAAACTGTAGCTAGTTGCACCCTGTCGCCGCAGAGGTGGTTTGATTGAAATGGGTGCAGACCGAGGCTGCGCGACCGTCATCGATGAGTTCGTCAAGGCCATTGACTGGGGATGACCTGCCCCACTAGCGCTGCGCCCATTTTGAGAACTCTGGGATATCTACAGGTTTTCGCACGACCATTAAAACGAGCCATACGTTAACTATTTTTTTACCGCTTTACGTGGCGTTTCGTCGCAGTTTGGCGTATGGGATCGCCCCATGACCAAGCGACAGTTCAAACCCGACCTGACGGGATCAGACGAAACGCTTGAGCATCTGCTCAATCGCCTTCGCGCCTTCAGGGTTCGCCGGCCGGTGCGACAGGGTCTGCCACCCGACCAGGATTTCCACTTTAACGTTCGCCGTCCGCTTGGCGGCGCTGGGGGCGCAGAAGCACCGATTCCGCGAGAAGCGCCCCGGCCTGACTGCTACGCCCGCGGCTGAGCCAAGGCTATTCTGCCGTAAGACCGGGGGGCCTTGGCCCGCCCGTCGCCCAGTCAAGCAACTCGACGGGGTGGATAACTGGGGCGCTGAGCGCGGGCGCAAGATGGGCGATGCAACCTATGTTCCCAGCGGCGACGACTTGCGCCTGGGTTTTCGTAATATTTGCAGCCTTGCGGTCTCGAAGGCGGCCCGCCAACTGCGGCTGCAGGATATTATAAACACCCGCCGAGCCGCAGCACAGGTGGCCCTCGGCGATCGGGCGCACTTCAAATCCCGCCTGGGATAGAAGGGCCGCGGGTCCGGCGTTGATCTTTTGCCCGTGCTGTAGCGAACAGGGTGCGTGATAAGCGACGCTGAGTTTCCCGGGGCGCGTGACCGCAGGCAAGCCGACCTCCCCGATAAACTCCAGGATGTCGCGAACCTTGCCCGCGACTTGCGCGGCATCTGCCTCGCCCGCCAACCGGTGGCCATAAGCCTTCAGCGTCGTCCCGCAGCCGGCGGCCGTGGTCACGATGGCGTCGACAGGCCCGGCCCGCATCCAGGCCCGCATATTGGCTGCCGCAAAGCCCCGCGCCTCCTTTACCCGGCCCAGATGCTCGGACAGCGCGCCGCAACAGCCTTCGCCGTCGACCAGTACGACCTCGAAGCCCGCACGGGTCATCAAGCGAATGGCCGCAGCACGGATGGACGGCGCCATCGCGGGCTCAACACATCCTTGCAGCAACACAACGCGTCCGCGGTTCGCGCCAGGTCCACTGTGGGCTTGCAGCGCCTGCGGGTCAGCGGCCAGCTTCGGCGTCAGGCGCAGCAGGGCGGCCAGGGGTCTGAGCTGCAGCACCTCGAAAAGCGGTTTAAGGGGTTGCGACAGTCGGCCCAACACGAGCGCGGCGCGCAAGTGACGCGGTCGCGTCAGGACATACGGGATCGCCCAACGAAAGATCCGCTCAAAGAGCGGACGACGATAGTGCGCCTCAATATGAGCCCGGCCATGGTCGATCAGCTGAGCGTAGTCGACGCCCGACGGGCAGGCGCTCACACAGGACAAACACGACAGACACCGATCGATGTGAGTGACGGCCTCCTTCGCCGGCGCTCCGCCATCCTCCAGCATGGTCTTGATCAGCTCGATTCGGCCGCGGGGGCTGTCGCGCTCGTCGCTCAGCAGAACATAGGTCGGGCAGGTCGCCGTGCAGAAGCCGCAATGCACGCACTTACGAATTTCTGTGTGACTGGCAGCGGTCTGCGGATCGGCGAGCTGGCCTGCGGTGAAGGCGGTCTGCATCAGCTATGCGCCATCCGGCCGGGGTTCAGAACGCCATCTGGATCGAACGCCGACTTTACCCGGGCCGTAAGCCTCAACAACGGCCCCTCCAAAGGCTCAAACGCCGGGCCATCGCCCCTGTAAAGCGTGGCATATCCGCCGAGCCTTCGGGCGCTCGCTCGAACGGTATCAGCATCGGCATCGGCCAAAAGCCAAACCAGACCACCGCCCCAATCATAAAGCGCCTCACCCAGCGCGGCCTCACCGATGCGCCAGCCCACTGACGGCGGGACCGAAACCCGCCACAGCGGGCGTGGGTCTTCGTGAAAAGCTTGGACGTCACGAATCTGAAGCCAGAACGCATGGCTTTGCTCGGCGTCGAGCCGTTCCATTCGGCCGAAGTCCTTCAAAGCGATTGCGAGGTGGTCCGCGCGCGCCGCGACGGAGGCGGCGAAGCCTTCCAACCTTAGCGCCGTTACCGCCATCTCACCCTTCAGCGGCGCCCTTGTCGCCGCCAAACGCGGTAGATGTGCAGCGCCGGAAATCTCGTCGGGCAAGTTCAAGGCCTGGGTCATCGCTTCTGCGGCGCGGCGCTCGTCCAGCCCAAAAAAGACAAGTGTCAGTTCGGTCCGCGCAGCCGGAAGCACCTTTATGGTCACTTCCGTCAAGACTGTCAGCGTACCCCACGACCCCGCCATCAGTTTGCAAAGATCATAGCCAGTCACGTTCTTCACCACCTTGCCACCGGCCTTCATCAACTCTCCACGTCCGGTGACAGCCTCAAGGCCTAAGAAATGGTCCCGCGCAGCGCCCGCCCGAATGCGGCGCGGCCCGGAGAGGTTCGTCGCCAGGGCGCCTCCCAATGTCGGCTGAGTCTTGGCACCTAGCAGCCTGGCCAAATTTGGCGGCTCGAACGGCAGCATCTGGCCCTCAGCGGCGACAAGCTTCTCGAGTGTGGCGAGTTTCACACCGGCCTGCGCCGTCAGAACCAACTCTTCGGGGGCGTAGTCGATGACCTTATTGAGACCCGCCAAGCTTAGCACCGCATCGGTCGCCGAACCTGCGCCAATGCTGCGTTTGGTTCCGCCTCCGATAATCTCCAAGGTTCGCCCACCCGCTTGTGCATCGGCAATCAGCTCAATGACCTCAGCTGCCGTCTTGGGTATTTTTGTATCGGGGGCGAGGTCGAGCATCAGAACCTCGGCAGATTCGGGAAGGCGACGGCGCCGCGATGCACATGGACGCGCCCCAATTCGGCGCAGCGATGGAGACGCGGGAACACCTTGCCGGGGTTGAGCAGCAGATCGGGATCAAAGGCGCACTTCAAGCGCTGCTGGCAGGCAAGATCAGTCTCATTAAACATCTCGCCCATGAGGTCGCGCTTTTCGACACCGACGCCATGCTCGCCAGTAAGTACGCCACCTACAGCAACACAGAGCTTCAGGATGTCCGCCCCGAACGCCTCAGCCGCATCCAACTGCCCCGGCTGGTCGGCATCGTAGAGGATCAAGGGATGCAGATTACCGTCTCCGGCATGGAACACGTTTGCGACGCCCAAGCCGTACTTAAGGCCCATTTGGGTGATAGCTGTCAGGACGTAGGGCAGTTGGCGTCGCGGAATGGTGCCGTCCATGCAGTAGTAGTCCGGCGATATGCGACCGACCGCTGGAAAGGCTGCCTTGCGTCCGGCCCAGAAGGCCATCCGTTCGGCCTCGCTGGTGGAGGTGCGGATCGTCGTGGCACCGCGCGCCCGGGCAAGGCTTGCGACATGGCTAGACAGCTCTGAGCACTCGGCCTCCGGCCCATCCAGCTCTACGATCAGCAGAGCTTCGGCGTCGGTCGGGTAACCGGCGCCGACGAAGGCCTCTGCCGCCCAGATCGCTGGGCGATCCATCATCTCCATGCCAGCCGGTATAACCCCCGCAGCGATAACGTCACCGACGCAGCCGCCAGCGGCCTCGACCGAGGCGAAACCCAGAAGCATCGCACGGGCCGTCTGCGGCTTCGTCAGCAGACGGACGGTTACCTCGGTGACGACACCGAGCAGGCCTTCCGATCCCGTGACGATCCCCAGCAGATCATAGCCCGCCGCATCAAATCCCTTCCCGCCCAAACGCACGACCTCACCGCTGATCAAGACGATCTCGCAACCCAGCAGGTTGTTGGTCGTCAGGCCGTACTTGAGGCAGTGCACACCACCTGAATTTTCCGCCACATTGCCACCGATCGTGCAGGCGATCTGACTCGATGGATCGGGGGCGTAATAAAAGCCGTCCACCTCGACAGCCCCGGTGATGGCCAGATTGGTCACGCCGGGTTGCACGACGGCGCAACGGTTGGCGTAATCAATCTCAAGGATGCGGTTGAACTTGGCCATGCCGAGCACAATGCCGTCCTGCAGAGGCAGCGCCCCACCCGACAGCGATGTGCCTGCACCGCGCGGAACGACCTTCACCCCATTGGCTTGGCACCATGACAATACGGCAGAGACCTGGGCTGTGGTCTCGGGCAGCACCACGGCCAGAGGAGTCTGCCGGTAGGCCGACAGCCCGTCGGATTGAAACGGCACAAGCCCCGCCGGATCGCCGATCACCCCGTCACCCGGCACCAGCCGGCGCAGCGCGCGAACAATCTCTCCCTTGCGGGCGATCAGCGTGTCGTCGGGAAGCGGCATCTTCATGGCTTCTCCACGAAACAAAGTTTGTGGCTTTGGTCCAGCGCCACGTCCCAAACGCCGTCAATCTACGAGCGCCTTCGAGCGAACAAGAGACCTCACTTCGGCTGGACGTGAGCCCCGCCAGATGGGTCAGCCGGCTGTGGCTCGTGGGCCGTCCAGCGTGTTTCGTGATGGAGCGGAGCCTAGGGCTGAGCTTGAGCCCGCGCCTGAGATTGGCGATGCGCCTCGACGTCCTTTTTGTGAGCAAAGTGGTGGCCGACAGCACAACCGGCAGCGGCACCCAATCGTTCATCGTGGCCAGCAACGCCACCGAAGACAGCGCCCTTCAAGCATCCCGTGGCTTCAGCGGTGCCCGCCGCGGCGAGGGTAAGGGCCGATACGGCAATAGCCAAGGTTGTGATCTTCATGGGATGTCGCTTTCTTTGAGCGGCGCCCCGGTCATTCAGCGCTCTTCCCCAAACGCTACTCCACGCCCAAGGTCTCACTCAAATGGAGAAGCTGTTATGTCTGTTCCTGAGGTTCTGATCGTAGACAACCCAGCGCGGTTTGTGCGCCGCTTGACGCTGAACCGGCCAGAGAAGCGCAATGCGCTCTCGAACGCGCTGCGCGCTCGGGTTTTTGAGGCCCTGGAGTCTGCGGACAACGATCCGCAGGTCCGCGTGACGATCCTGCGCGGTGCCGGCCCCTGCTTTTCCGCAGGCTATGACCTAGGTGGCGGCGCGGCCCCGCCCTACCCTTTTCAAACGGCAGCTGGGGCAGGGCACTGGTCGCGACATGTTGTCGAAGGCTGTTTCAAGGTCTGGGACCTTGCCAAGCCGGTGATCGCCCAGGTGCACGGCTGGTGTCTGGCGGGCGGCTCAGAACTGGCGACAGCCTGTGACCTGGTCTACGTCGCCGAGGACGCCCAGATCGGCTACCCGCCCGTCCGGATGATGAGCCCTCCGGACAACCAGTTCCATGCTTGGTTATGCGGGCTGCGGCCTGCCATGGAAATGATGCTGACGGGGGACGCTATCGACGGGATAGAGGCCGTCAGGGTTGGCTTTGCGAACCGCGCGTTCCCGGCCGATCGTCTGGAGGCCGAGGTGCTCGTCATGGCCGAACGCATCGCCAAGATCCCAACCGACGTGCAGCAGATGAACAAGCGCTCCGTCCACCGCGCCATGGAGATCATGGGGCTGCGCGCTGCAATCAGGGCCGGCGCGGAAATCCAAGCGTTGGCACTGACCACGGCCAGCAGCCGCGAGACGTTCGCGAAATTCCGCGATGGGGTGTCAGGGGCACTCGACGCACGTGACGGGGCATTTGGAGACTACCGAACGAAGGGCTGACGATCGGCGATCGTAAGCCGGCCGGCGGTTTGGCATTCGGAACGGTCATTAGGATCACGCCCTCGCTGGCGACCTGCTGCGGGGTTGGCGAGCCTAGGGGTGCACGACACGACCTAGAGGCAATCCAGCCGGTGCGATCCGTTTCACCCCGGCGGCTGGAACCACATCACATGCGCAGCCGATGGAACGCCCACCCGAGACACGCGACGCGCCGCAGGTCGCCTCAACGCCGGCCAACGCCGATCGCCCATGGCGCGGCTATCGCTTGAACCGCTGCTGCCTGAGACGCCAGCATTTGATATCAAATGCTAATGGCTCAGATTCTTGTCAGAGATGTTCCGCGAGGTGTTGTGGAGGCGCTGAAGCGCCAAGCCTCAAGCCCCAAGCCCCAAGCCAGGGACGAAGCGCCGAAGCCCTTTGGCGTCGCACCCAGCGCAGCGAGCTCAGCGGTCAAGAAGCCAAGGAACGTCTAACGGAACTTTTCAACGCTCCGGTGACGACGACAACGATTGAGAACGATCTTCTGTCTGCCGCCGACCTGGCGAACGTGTTGGGCCATCCGGTTCTTGACTGCCTCTACCTCGCGATGGCGTCTCGAGAGGACACCTATGTGGTCGCCGCGGACAGTCGATTCCACACCGTTGTGGATCAGGCAACGACGCTCAGAGGCGCCGGCCGGCTACTCGGCGCTTAGCGACCGCCAAATGTTGACCTGAAAAAGTAAAGCCCAACGCTTATGGTGACGTCTGGAGGGCGACCGGGCTGCAGGGGCGGCCCGTCTCAGGTTGACTACTCGCCCTTAAACACCGCTGTCCGCTTCTCATTGAAACTCGCCACGCCCTCGCGGCGATCGGCCGTCTTGAAGAGTCGATCGTAGGCTGAAAGTTCCATTTCCATCGCTGCGGCCAGGTCCAGCGAATGGGCCTCTCGCACGACGTGTTTTAGGGCGCGGACGGAGAGCGGTGCCTTGGAGGCGATTTCGGCGGCGACCGCCAGGGCGGTATCCATGAGGTCGCCTGGCGCAACGACGCCATTGACGAGACCATACTCCAGAGCCTGGGCAGCGGTGAAAGGGC
The DNA here is from genome assembly GCA_903860975.1 of uncultured Alphaproteobacteria bacterium. Lineage (GTDB taxonomy): Bacteria > Pseudomonadota > Alphaproteobacteria > Caulobacterales > Caulobacteraceae > Phenylobacterium. The sequence continues at coordinate 143,849 of CAIOSI010000017.1, read as the reverse complement.
GGCCGGTCGTCAAAATCTCAATGGCCCGCCGCTCGCCGGCACAGCGGCGAAGGAGCTGGGTTCCACCTAATCCGGGCATGATCCCCAGCCCGACCTCTGGCAAACCAAAACGGGCGGTCTCGGAGGCATAGGCGAAGTCACAGGCCAGCGTCATCTCACAGCCGCCTCCCATAGCCGCTCCATTGACGGCAGCGATAATCGGGACGGGAACAGACAGCTGAGCGCGCACCATATTCTCAAAAATTCGATGCTGCAGGGCCCAAGCCTCGTCGGTCATGCCGTTGCGTTCTTTAAGATCTGCGCCCGCCTGGAAGTGGCGACCTTCGCCGGTGAGAACGACGCATCGAAGGTCCATCCGCTCCGCCAAGACAGTCCAGACCTGCGTCAGCTCCTCACCCATCTGAGTGGACAGAGCGTTTGCGATCTCCGGTCGGTTGAAGGCGACGACGGCGATGCCTGGTAAGGCCTCGGTCAGTTTGATCGTCACATATGCGTCTTGGGGCATCAGAAGCTCTTCGGCAGGTCCAGAACGTGGGTCGCGACGTGGCTGAGGATGAGGTTCGTGGAGATCGGCGCGACCTGGTAGAGGCGGGTTTCGCGAAACTTGCGTTCGATGTCGTATTCTTCGGCAAAGCCGAAGCCCCCGTGGGTTTGGACCGCCATATCAGCGGCGTACCATGAAGCTTCCGACGCTGTCAGTTTGGCCATGTTGGCTTCGGTGCCACAGGGTGCGCCGGCCTCGAAAAGGGCCGCCGCATGGTCGACCAGCAGGCTCGCAGCGGTCATCTGGACATAGGCGCGCGCGATGGGGAACTGGACGCCTTGGTTCTCCCCTATGGGACGGCCGAACACTTCGCGATCCCTGGCATAGCTCGAGGATCGGTCGATAAAGAATTTGGCGTCGCCTATGCATTCCGCTGCGATCAAAATGCGCTCGGCATTCATGCCATCGAGGATGTAACGGAAGCCTTTACCCTCCTCGCCAATCAGATTGGCGGCGGGAACAACGAGATCTTCAAACGCCAACTCGGTGGTGGCGTGGTTCAGCATGGTGCGAACCGGCGTGATGGTCAGGCCGTTCCCAACCGCCTCACGCATGTCGATCAGCAACACACTCATGCCGTCCGAAGGCTTGGCGGCCTCTTCTCGCTTCGTTGTGCGGCAAAGCAGGACCATAAGGTCGGAGTGCTCGGCCCGGCTAATCCAAAGCTTACGACCGTTCACGACATAGGTGTCGCCAACCCTCTTGGCGAAGGTGCTGATCCTTGTGGTGTCAGTGCCTGCGTCAGGCTCCGTGACGCCGAAGGCCTGTAGCCGCAGGTTTCCGGACGCGATCTTCGGCAGATAGGCTTCTTTCTGAGTTCTACTGCCGTGCCTCAGCACGACGCCCATGGTGTACATCTGCGCATGGCAGGCACCCCCGTTGCAGCCAGAACGGTGGATCTCCTCCAGCACCGCCGCACCGGCCGCGAGCCCAAGACCCGAGCCACCGTATTCTTCCGGTATCAGAACCGACAGGAAGCCGGCTTCCGTAAGCGCGCGGACAAATTCAGTCGGATATGCGCGATCGCGATCCAGCGCGCGCCAGTAGGTTCCAGGGAATCGAGCGCAAAGCTTGCGCACCGCATCGCGGATCTCGGGAAATGTTTGGTCAGGGTCGTGGCGCACGGCTGCATCTCTGGCGCCTGCCCCGAGCAGTGTCATCCCAGAAAGCGCACTGATGCTCGTCCGAATGACGTGAACACGCTGCTCTGGAGATCGTTGGTCAGCTTCGGCGTCAATGGATCCCAATGTTTGCATGCGGCGAAACCGGGATGACACAGACAGGGAAGGCGATAGGGTTCGATAGGGGAGGACGGTGATGACGAAACTCAGCTACGTGAGCGGCACCAGTACGCAACCGCTTCTGGGCCAAACTATCGGGGCCTGTTTCGAAGCGACGTGCTCAGCCCATCCAGATGTGCCAGCACTGATATCGCGACATCAGAGGATCCGCTGGACCTATGCGGAGCTGAAGGTGCGCGTCGATGCGCTGGCCGCCGGACTGCTGGCGCTGGGTTTGGAGCCCGGCGACCGGATAGGCATCTGGGCCCCGAATTGCGCCGAGTGGGTGCTCACCCAGTTCGCCACTGCCAAGGCCGGCCTGATTTTGGTCAATATCAATCCGGCCTATCGTCTGAGCGAGGTCGAGTACGCACTGAACAAGGTCGGGTGTAAGGCGGTTGTCACGGCCATCGCCCACAAGACCAGCGCCTACCTCGCCATGCTGAGGGACCTTGCGCCGGAGCTATCGGCCGCACGGCCTGGTGAATTGCACTCAAAACGCCTGCCGGAGCTTCGATTGGTCGTCACACTGGGCGAGGTTGAGCATGCAGGCTGCATTGCCTTCCACCAGGCGCTGGGTGCCGGCACGCCCGCCGATGTCCAGCGCCTGGCGGAGATCGGGCCGACCCTGCAATTCGACGATCCGATCAATATCCAGTTCACCAGTGGCACCACCGGCTTCCCAAAGGGTGCCACCCTCAGCCACCACAATATCCTCAACAACGGCTATTTCACCGGCGAGGCGATGACCTTTACCCCGGGCGATCGGGTCTGCATTCCCGTGCCGCTCTACCATTGCTTCGGGATGGTGATCGGCAACCTCGCCTGCGTCACCCACGCCGCGACGATGGTCTATCCAAGCGAAGGGTTCGACCCTGCTGCTGCGCTTGAAGCCGTCGAGGCGGAAAGCTGCAGCGCGCTCTACGGCGTGCCCACCATGTTCATCGCTATGCTGGGCTGCGACACCTTCAGCCAATTTGACCTGTCGTCGTTACGAACCGGTATGATGGCAGGATCACCGTGCCCGACTGAAGTCATGCGGCAGGTGATTTCGAAGATGCACATGCCGGACGTTACGATCGGCTACGGGATGACCGAGACCTCCCCCGTAAGTTTCCAAACTTGCGCGCAAGACTCTCTTGAACGGCGCGTGACCACGGTCGGCCGCATCCATCCTCATGTGGAAGTGAAGATCATTGATGAGGCTGGCTGCATCATCCCCCGCGGCACCACTGGAGAACTCTGCACCCGCGGGTACTCGGTGATGTTAGGTTACTGGGGCGATCCGGAACGGACGGCCGAGGCGCTCGATGCCAACGGCTGGATGCACACAGGCGACCTCGCGACCCTCGATGACGAGGGCTACGGCAACATCGTCGGCCGAATCAAGGACATGGTCATCCGCGGTGGCGAAAACATCTATCCTCGGGAGATCGAGGAATATCTCTTCGGCCACCCGGCCATACAGGACGTCCAGGTGATCGGGGTGCCGGATAACAAGTATGGCGAGGAGCTCTGCGCCTGGATCGTGCTGAAATCCGGAGAGTCGCTTACCTCCGAGACGGTACGCGATTTCTGCCGCGGGCAGATCGCACACTACAAGATTCCACGATACGTCTGTTTCGTGGAAGATTTTCCCACAACCGTGACGGGTAAGGTGCAAAAATTCGCCATGCGAGAGGCAATGATTGCGCAATTGGGCCTCGTGCTGGAAAAGACCGCATGAGGAAACTTGCGAGCGCCATCGATACCGCCTCAAAGGCTTTCGCGACGAACGCCAACGCCAACAAGGCGCTCGCTGCGGAGCTCAGCAAACACGTCGCCAAGGCCGCGCTGGGCGGGCCAGAGGAAAGTCGCAAGCGCCACGTCAGCCGAGGCAAGTTGCTGCCGCGAGATCGCGTGACGCGCCTGATCGATCCGGGCTCACCCTTCCTTGAGGTCGGTCAGCTGACAGCCTGCGGTCTTTATGACGACGAGGCGCCGGGCGCAGGCCTGATCACCGGCATTGGCCGGGTGTCGGGCCGCGAGGTGATGATCATCGCCAACGATGCCACGGTGAAGGGCGGGGTCTACTATCCGCTGACGGTCAAGAAGCACCTGCGGGCGCAGGAAATCGCCTTACAGAACTGCCTGCCGAGCATCTACCTGGTCGATAGCGGCGGGGCGAACCTGCCCTATCAGGCAGACGTCTTCCCTGACCGCGAACATTTCGGCCGCATCTTCTTCAATCAGGCGCGAATGAGCGCTCAGGGCCTGGCCCAGATCGCCTGTGTCATGGGCTCGTGCACGGCGGGCGGCGCCTATGTTCCAGCCATGAGCGATGAGACGGTCATCGTCAGGGGACAGGGCACAATCTTCCTGGGCGGCCCACCGCTGGTGAAGGCTGCGACCGGAGAGGTGATCTCGGCCGAAGAGCTAGGCGGCGCCGACACCCACGGCCGCCGCTCCGGCGTCGTCGACCATGTAGCCGGCGACGACGAGGACGCGCTCTCCATCGTGCGCAGCATTATGGGACGGTTGAACACGACCAAGCGCGTGGACATCGACGTCGCTGAGCCCAGACCCCCGGCCTTCGATCCCGAGGAACTCTACGGCATCGTTCCCGCCGACGTTCGCGCGACCTATGACGTTCACGAGGTGATTGCCCGCATCGTTGACGATAGTGCGTTCGACGAATTCAAGGCGCTCTATGGAACGACGTTGGTCTGCGGGTTCGCACGGATCTGGGGTTATCCCGTGGCGATCCTGGCCAACAACGGCGTGCTATTCTCAGAAAGCGCGCTTAAGGGCGCTCATTTCATCGAACTCGCCTGCAAGCGTAAGATTCCGCTGATCTTCCTGCAGAACATCTCAGGCTTCATGGTCGGGGGAAAATATGAAGCCGGTGGCATCGCAAAGGATGGTGCCAAGCTGGTGACCGCTGTGGCCTGCGCCGAGGTTCCGAAATTCACCGTTCTGATTGGCGGCTCGTTCGGGGCTGGAAACTACGGCATGTGTGGGCGCGCCTACAGTCCTCGCTTTCTCTGGACCTGGCCGAATAGCCGCATCAGCGTGATGGGGGGCGAGCAGGCGGCCAGCGTGCTGGCCACCGTTCACCGCGACGCCGACAAATGGACGCCGGCCCAGGAAGAAGCCTTCAAAGCCCCGGTTCGCCAGACCTATGAGCGTGAAGGTAGCCCTTATTATGCCACCGCAAGGCTGTGGGACGACGGCGTCATCGATCCTGTCCAGACCCGTGACGTCCTAGGCCTTTCGATCTCGGCTGCGCTCAACGCGCCGATCCCCGAAACGCGCTTCGGCGTGTTCAGGATGTGAGCTGACTATGTCGACAGGCGACCACCTTCTTGAGTCCGTCACAGCAGAAACGGTCGCCACTGAGGCCAACCGCGCGGCAAAGCAGAGCCTGCCGATCGGCACGCCCTGCCCCAACTGCAAGACCACCCTTGCTGGAGCCTGGTGTTACACCTGCGGCCAGCGGGGCCAGGACTATCATCGCTCGATCTGGCGGCTGGTCTGGGAGGCCATCGAGGGCCTCTTCGACCTGGACGGGCGGATCTGGCAGACCCTGCCGCGTCTCATTCTGCGGCCCGGAAAACTGACACGGGACTACCTCGATGGCCACCGCGCCGTACAGGTGCCTCCGTTCCGGATCTTCCTTATCGTCTTGCTGATGGTGTTTTTTTCAGGGTCCTTGGAAGTCTCGAGGAACAAGCCCAACCTGAATTTCGACGCGGCTGCGCAGCCCGGTGCGTCAAAAATTCTGACACCAGAGATGCTGCAAAAGGTGGACGTCCATTTTGGCGGCACCAAGACCTCGGCCTGGCTTAAAGAACGAATTCTCTATTCTTTCCGTCACCGAGACGCTTTCTTCGCGTCATTGGCGGATTGGGGGCAAAAATTCGCTATATTGATGCTGCCCATATCAGCCCTTCTACTGAGCGTTCTATTCGTTTTTAAGAAGAAAATATATGTTTTTGACCACCTAATATTTTCAATGCACGCTTTATCTTTCTTGGGGCTACTTCTGACCTCGGTTTTCCTGCTCGGATTAGAAGCCCCCTGGAGCGGGACTCTGTTGTGGCTGTCGCCCATCCACCTATTCGTGCATATGCGCAGCGCTTACCGGATAAGCACGATCGGAACATTGATCCGCATGTTCCTGTTGTTCGTCGGCTCGACCATCGCGTTTTCGATTCTAATCAGCGGTCTGGTTTTGGTCGGCCTCGCCACGGTGCACTGAGGACGCTGAAGACAGATGTTTAGATCCGTCCTGGTCGCCAATCGCGGCGAGATCGCCCGCAGGGTGTTCGCAACAGCGCGCCGCTTAGGCCTGCAGACCGTCGCGGTCTATTCCGAGGCCGACGCCGGCGCCGCTTACGTATCCGACGCAGACCTGGCCGTGCCAATCGGGCCCGCGGCAGCGCGCGAGAGCTACCTTGTCCCTGAGAAGATCATCGCCGCAGCCAAGGCTACGGGCGCTGAGGCGATCCACCCTGGCTACGGCTTCCTCTCAGAAAATGCCGACTTTGCCGAGGCGGTCCTTGCGGCTGGCCTCATTTGGGTCGGCCCACCCAGCTCAGCTATCCGCGCGATGGGCCTAAAGGACGCAGCCAAGGCCCTTATGCAGAAAGCCGGGGTGCCTGTAACGCCCGGCTACCTGGGCGCCGACCAGGCGGACATGACCCTGGCCAAGGAGGCCGCTCGCATTGGCTTTCCAGTGCTGATCAAGGCCGTAGCCGGCGGCGGCGGCAAAGGTATGCGCCGTGTGGACGCAGCCGCCGATTTCGAAGCCGCGCTGGGCGCCTGCCGGCGAGAGGCGCGGTCCTCCTTCGGCGACGACCGCGTGCTTTTAGAGACCTATGTCACCCGCCCCCGCCACATCGAGGTGCAGGTGTTCGGCGACTCTCAAGGAGACGTCGTCCACCTCTTTGAACGCGACTGCTCTTTGCAACGCCGCCACCAAAAGGTGATCGAAGAAGCGCCAGCTCCGGGCATCGACGAGGCGACCCGAAAGGCGATTACTGAGGCTGCGGTCAAGGCTGCCAAGGCTGTGAACTACATCGGCGCCGGAACCGTTGAATTCATTGCCGACGCGAGCCAGGGTCTGCGCCCCGACCGCATCTGGTTCATGGAGATGAATACAAGGCTGCAGGTCGAACACCCCGTCACCGAAATGGTCACAGGCCTGGACCTCGTCGAATGGCAGCTGCGAATCGCTGCGGGCGAGCCTTTACCATTGAAGCAGAAGGATATCGGGCTGACCGGGCACGCTGTGGAAGCTCGGCTTTATGCTGAGAGCCCGTCGAGCGGCTTCCTGCCTTCCACGGGCAGGCTGGAGCACTTCGAACTGCCCCCCACCGTTCGCGCCGATACCGGCGTCGAAGAGGGCGGCCAGGTGACGCCCTTTTATGACCCGATGATCGCCAAGCTGATCGCCCACGCTGAGACCCGTGAACTGGCCTTGGCTGAATTGGCGGAGGCTTGTGACGACGTCGAGGTCTGGCCCGTGAAGACCAATGCCGGGTTTCTGGCCCGGTGTCTGGAGGCACCAAATTTCATCGCTGGGGATTTCGACACCGGGTTCATAGAGCGCAACCTCGCCGAACTTACCGCCCATCCCGAGCCATCGCCGGCTGCGCTGTCGGCCGCGGCTGGGGCGGCGATGGTCGTGGACGAGACCCAGACGCCTGAGCCTTCGCCCTGGCGGGACCTCACGGGCTTCCGCCTGAACAGCCCACCCGACTCCAGCGTGCGCCTCTTCCTGGCGGGCAAACCGGTGATCGCTCGGGCCATTGCGTCAGGCGCGCCGCGTTCGGTCCTGCTCACCGACGATGACGAGATCGTTGTTTTCGAGGCTGGCGAGGCTTTCGTCTTCTCCAATAAGCCACCGTCTTCGGAAGACCTCGGCACCGCGCAGGACGGCCAGATCCGATCGCCCATGCCCGGTAAGGTGGCCGGCCTGTCGGTGAAGGCGGGCGACACCGTGACCAAGGGCCAAATGATCCTGACGCTTGAAGCCATGAAGATGGAACACGTCCTCACCGCGCCCTTCGAAGGGACAGTGGAGACTGTGTCTGTCGGGCTTGGTGCCCAGGTGAGCGAAGGTGCAATGCTTGTGAGGCTGATCGCAAAATAAAGGCGCGCCGGGCAGCCGGTTGATCCGGTGATTTGCGAGCCGAACCCAGCCATACTCTCCCGTCGCCGGCGCGATTGGCTGTGGGGTCAGTGGTCTTTGTTTGTGCCGATTTGCGTGGTTTGGCGCAGAAACCTTGAGGTGAGCTCTCTGAGCCGCGACACCGGCTTGCGGCGGACACCCAGTCCGCTCAGCGGTCGGCTTTCGCGAGGCCGGCCAGCCGCTCCTGTGCTCGAGCGCCGGCCAAAATATTGGGCAGCGAATAGTTGCCCTCATGGCAGGCGAATTCGAACAGCGCTCTAGGAGTCCGGAAGAGGGAATATTCCGCGAGCCATGGCGCGGTGTAGATCGACGGATCTACTACCGTATACTGGTAGAGGAGCTCCGTCGGCGAGACCCGCGTGTAGCGTTCAATGACCTTTGCGCTGGACGGGACAAAGAAGATGGGAAACGGACGGATCGCATCCCTCGCGGGCAAGCCGATCGTCTCGATCACCAGGCTATCACCTTCCCAATGCGCGATGGCGTCGCCTAGCGCGGAGGCCTGAAGAAGTGGGCCATGCTTGTCGGTGAAGGGGATGATGCGCAGATCTGGTCCATACTCTGTGAAAACGACCACCGCATCGCGGGTCTGAAGGATCTGCCGCGGATTGAGATCGCCTGTGACGGCGATCGGCGGCTGGCCCCAACCCACGACGCAGCGTTCCCAATTCGGCCTCACCTCAGGTCCATCCGTCGACAACGGCGGCTCGGTCTGAGTCCGAAAAGCGAGTTCAATGAAGTTGAGCTGGCCGCGTGCGCCTCGGGTGAGCGGCAGCCTGCCATCCGCCGGCAGCACGACTTGGCGCGTCCGCCGCTGGCCGCGGACGATCGCAAGGTCCGAGCGGCTAGGGTCGGTGCGAATATCTGCCACCTCTGGGTCCTGGGCGAAGATCGCCAGCTGCCCGACCTCGTCGTTCAGCTTACGGGCGAAGGCCGCCGCCTCGGGTTCTGGCAGGGTGAGGCTTGGCATGTCGGGCCGCGCCTCCATCGGCAGGATGAAATGGGTATTCCAAACGCCGCCCAAGTCAGGCTGGCCCAGAGCGTTTCGTGGCGCGTGGTAATCGGCTGCCGCGGCGAGCCCACCCATCAGCAGGGCCATTATCATTGCAATCAGGGCGTGGGGTCTCATCGCCCATCTGCTCCCGCAACGGTGCCTGCATCGTGCAAACGTCCGATTTCCTGGGCGCTCAGGTCCAGGACTTCGGCCAGGACTTCGTCGGTGTGTTGACCCAGGCGCGGCGCCGGCTGAACGTCGCCACGCCGATCCTGCGGGATCGACGCCATGGCGCCTGGCGTCGGATAGGACAGGCCGCTGGGATGTCGGACGGTCTGGAAGGCAGGATTGTCTTTATAAAGACGTCGATCATTCAACGCCGCCTCCAAGGGCTGATAGGCGCCCCAGGTAACGCCGCCTGCGTCGAAGGCCGGCGTCAATTCGGCAGCGCTGCGCTGGGCGAAGGCGCGCTCAAACAGCGGATAGAGACGGTCTCTGTGGGTGAATCTCAGACCTTCGTCTGCGGCAAATGTGACGCCGAGGTCCGCCTCCAGCGCCGCCACTGCGCTTGCCAGATCCAGCGCCTCCAGGGCCTTCGACCACTGCTTTGGCGTGATCGCAAGCAACATCAGGGTTTGACCGTCGCGGGTCACGAAATCGCGGCCAAAGGCGCCGAATATGTCGTTGCCCATCCGCGGGCGTTGATGGCCGGCGAGCATCGCCTCTGCGGTGAACCCGAGGTTGGCCATGGTCGCCGCACCGACGTCAGAAAGCGGGACCCGAACCTCGCGCCCCTGGCCGGTGCGAACCCTCGCCAGCAACGCCGAGACCACGCCGAAGGCACAATAGGCGCCGGTGAGCAGGTCCCACGCGGCCAGCACGTGGTTCACGGGCCTCCCATCATCCGCAGGCCCGGTCATTAGCGGAAGGCCAAGGGCGGCATTGATGGTGTAGTCCATGCCCTGAGCGCCGTCGGCCCATCCCATCACGCGCACGCAAACCAGATCGTCACGCCGCTTTTTTAGCGTCTCGTAGGACAAGAAACCGTCGACCGGGAAATTGGTTACGAAGAGCCCGGCATCCTTGCCCGGAGCCGTCGCCAGGCGCTGGGCGATCTCTCGTCCCGCAGGCGATGACAGGTTGAGCGCGATCGACTTCTTGCCCTTGTTCAACCCCTCCCAATAGAGGCTCGATCCGTTCTCAGCGAGCGGCCAGCGGCGGAAATCCGGGCCCCCGCCGATGCTATCGAAGCGGATCACTTCGGCCCCCATCTGCGCCAAATAAAGTCCACAGGTCGGCGCGGCCACAAAGGCCGAGCCCTCGACCACACGAAGGCCTTTCAGGAGGTCGTACATACTAGCCTTCCGTTCGCGGACACGGAGATAACGACACGGATTGGTTTCTCACGCATTCAGGGCGCTGACCGCTTCGACCTCTTCGGTCGTCAGCGACCAGGCGGCCGTTGCGGCATTGGCCTTGACCTGTTCGGGTGTGGTTGCCCCTGCGATCACCGATGAGACCACCGGATGCCCCAAGAGCCAGGCGAAGGCCAGTTCCAGGATCGTGTGGCCGCGCGCTTCGGCCCATACGGTTAGGGCCTCGACCTTGTCGAAATTCCTGTCGTTCAGAACAGACGCGCCGCGCGAACCCCAGGCCGCTAGGCGCGTGCCCTCCGGCGGCTTTTCGCCACGACGATACTTGCCGCTTAGAAGACCTGAGGCCAGAGGGAAGAACGGCAGGAAACCCAGGCCGAACTGCTCGCATGCGGGCAGGACTTCGAACTCCACCTTCCGTTCCAGCAGCGAATAGAGGTTCTGCGCAGATACAAATCGGCTCGCGCCAGCTGCCGTCCAATCCGCATTAGCAATCTGCCAGCCTGCGAAGTTGGAATTGCCGATATAGCGAACCTTGCCCTGCGTCACGAGATCGTCCAGCGCTCGCAGGGTCTCGTCGATCGGCGTGTCCGGATCGGGACGGTGAAACTGATAGAGATCGATGTAGTCCGTCCCCAGGCGCGTCAAACTGTCCTCAACCGCACGCATGATCCAGCGACGTGAACCGCCCGAACGACGCTGGTCTTCGTCGATGCGCATGCCGAACTTGGTCGCCAGCACTATGTCCTGGCGGCGCTTGCCGAGCGCTTTGCCGAGGAATGCTTCTGATTTCGTTCCGCCATAGATATCGGCTGTATCAAAGAAAGTAATCCCAACGTCGAGCGCAGCATCCACAACAGATTGGGTCTCCCTCTGGTCACTGCGCATGCCGAAGTTGTTGCAGCCCAACCCAACCTCGCTGACCTTCAATCCCGACGTTCCCAACCGGCGCGTTTTCATTTTATATCCCTGAAAAAATTCATTTTTTGGTATTTTATCGACGATAGATGCCTGTGACAGCGGACCCTAATTTGCATCCCTTCGGCGAGCGAAGCGCCATCGAGAGTTGTCTTTGAACGCGTTCTTCACCGTTCATCAAGCTTGACGCGTCATTCACCAGGTTTGTTGGGGATATCGCAAGTGTCCGACTTCTAAGCTTACGGCCTCAAAAGCTTTCTCGGCGAATGGGCTTACACATGCGTGTCGTCACAATCGTCAGTCTGGGGGCCTGCGCCCTGTTCGGTCTCGGGGCCCTGGTGGTCGCCAAGACCATGATGCCAGCAACCGCATCTGCCCGTGTTGCGCCTTTAGCCGGATCACCGGTCGTGGTGGCCAAAGCGCCGCTGAAATTCGGCGACCGGCTGGATGCGTCCAAGGTTGAGATCCTGAAGCTGCCATCGAACGCGGTGCCTGAGGGCGCGTTCACGACAGTGGCCCAGGTTCTGGCCCAAGATCATGGCGGTCCGCCCGTGTCCCTCGCAGCCATCGCTGCTCGCGAGCCGTTGTTGCCAGCCAAGCTCTCCGGACCAGGCGCTCGCGCCTCGATCGCCGCGGAAATCGGCGAGGGCATGCGCGCCTACACGATCAAGGTCACCGACGTCACCGGGGTCGGTGGGCACGCCCTTCCGGGTGACCACGTCGACGTGGTGCTGATGCGGGACATGACGCCGGGGGCTGCGACCCACAATTACGTGTCCCAAGTCGTAACCCAGAACATCAAAGTTTTGGGCGTCGACCTGAACGCGGACCAAGCCGCCAACAAACCTGCGACGCCAAGCACAGCGACGCTCGAGGTCTCGGTCACCGACGCCCAGAAGCTGGCGGTCGCCGGCGACCTCGGCAAGCTTTCGCTGGCGCTGCGCAAGACCGGGGCAACGGAAGTCGCTTAAACAGCTCCGATGCGCACATCAAGTTTTGTCGGCGAAGCTCTATCGGCTCGACCGCCCCATACTTTCGCGCATCGGGCTGCAGCCCCCTCTGGGCCACCGCCCCCCGTGCTGATCCAGATCGTCGAAGGTAGCCCCCGCAGCCCTAACAAGGCGCATGCGCCGAAGCCCAAGCCCGCAGATCCTGTTCCGAGCCCGCCGGCTCTTGCGCCCGCCCCGGCCAGCGCGGGTTCGAGCGCAGGCGCCAGCGCCTCGAAGCCCGCGTGAGCCCCTTGGAGTTGATGACCATGTCGCGCAAATTTACCGCCGCGCTCGGCGCCACGCTGGCTTTGTTTAACGCCACGGCTATCGCCACACCGGTCTTCGCCGACGCCTTGCCCAGCGAAGCCGCCCTCAGCCGAGTGATTTCGGTGCCTAAGGACAAATCGCTATCCTTCCGTCTTGACGAGCCGGCGACCAAGATTGTCGTAGCTCAGCCGGACATTGCCGAGGTGGTCGCCACCACGGACCGCAGCTTCTATGTCCGCGGCATCGACACAGGCTCGACAAACCTACTGGTCTATGGGCCCGGCGGGCGTCTGCTAGAAGTCATCGACGTGCGCGTCGGCTTCGACGCCAACGCGCTTCAGAGCGACATGGACATCGCTTTGCCGGGCGAGAGCATCAAGGTCCAGCGCCTGGGCGAGGGTCTTCTTCTGACCGGCACGGTCTCCAGCGCCAGCGTCGCGACACGCGCCAAGGCCTTGGCCGACAGGTTCGCCCCAGATGGCGTGACCTCGGCGCTATTGGTGAAGGCCTCACAGGAGGTCGTGCTCGAAGTCCGGATTATGGAAGCCACACGCTCGGCTCTGCAGGATATGGGCTTTTCCGCCTCCATCATCAGCGGCAATACGACGTTCAACTATGGCACCGGCTTGATCGGTGATGCGCCGCCCAACGGCATCGTGTCGTTTGCGACCCACGCAGGTCTGAACGGCATCAACGCCAGCCTCCAGGCTCTTGAGGAAAAAGGCATCGTGCGCACGCTCGCACGCCCAACCCTTGTGGCGGTCTCAGGTGGCAAGGCCAGCTTCCTGGCCGGCGGCGAGTTCCCCTATCCCGTGCCCCAAGGTCTGAACCAGATCACCCTCGATTTCCGGTCCTATGGTGTGAAGCTCGACTTCTCGCCGATCGTTCAGGATAACGGACTTATCCGCCTGGCGGTGACGCCTGAAGTCAGCCAGCTCGACCAGACGACCGCCATCAAGATCGGTGGCGTCACAGTGCCGGGTTTGATCACCCGCAAGGCTGACACGACGGTTGAAATCAAGGACGGTGACTCGCTCGCGATCGGGGGTCTGTTCCTGCATACCTACGACAATGACCTGCGGCAGTTTCCGGGCCTGGGCAACCTTCCCGTCCTGGGCGCTCTCTTCCGCTCGGCACGTTGGGCCCGCAATGAGACAGAACTGGTCATCATCGTGACGCCACACCTTGTGACGGCGCGCGATTTCGAAGTGGCCGCCAAGACGAAGACCACTTCGCTCGGTGGGCCAGAACCGGCTGCGGCGCGACTTATGCTGATGGGCAAAGAGACGACCGAAAAGCCGGTGGACAACGAGATGCGTGGGCCGATCGAGGCGACAGCGCCGGCGGCTGAGCCGTCCAAGCCTGCGCCGATCTCTAAGGCCGAGGCCGTCGCGCAAGCCGAAAAGCCGAAGCCTGCCCCGCAAATCGCGCTGGCCGTTGCTCCGGTTGTCGCCTCGACAGTAACCACGGGTGTGGCCGCGCCCCCGGTTCTGGCGGTGGCTCAAGCTGCAATCCCAGCCGCAGCGGTGCCCGCACCGCTCGAGGTCCAGACCCAAGCCCCGGTTCAAGCGCCGTCCACGCCTGTGGTCACGCCTCCGGAACCAGCCGAGGTGCAGTCCAACCAAGCTCTGCCTCCCTCTTCGGTCCCGGCGCCGGCAGAAACTCAACTTGACGTCCAAACTCTGGCCGAAGCGCAAACCCTTCCTCAACTCCGTGGCGCTATAATCCTTACCGCTCGCGCCTCCGGAAATTAAGCGTCACGAATGAGTAGCTCGTCCCTCCAAGGTCGCCGCGTGCTGATCATCGGCCCCTCGCTGCAGGCCCTTGCCCAAGGGCCGCTGGAGGGCGCACACCTCGAAGTCGGGAGTCTTGAACGCTTGCTTGGCGTGGGAGCCGCCGACGCGGACCTTATCATCATCGACGCCGATGCCTGGGCCGCCCAGGCTATGGCGGCAGGGGTCCAGGCCCTGACGCTGTGCCCCTCGCCACCTCCGATCCTGTTAGTCGGAGCCCACCTGCCGACCAGCCTCGTGCGCAGCCTGCTGCGGCTCGAACGCGCCGACGTGCTCGACGCACCCTACACGCCCGAACACATCTCAACCGCCATCGCGGGGCTGATGGCTCAACAGGCTCCGCTCGCCATCGCTCCGACGCAGGGCGGCAGCACGTCGCGTTGCTGGGCGGTTGTCGGTGCGGTCGGCGGATCTGGCGCCACGACGCTGGCAATCGAGATCGCCAACCAGCTCTGTGATCGTCAGGACCCAAACAACAGAGTCTGCCTGATCGATCTCAACCTGGCCGACGGCGCGACGGCGGCCTACCTCGGATCATCGCCGACGATGCGCCTCCATGAGCTGGCCTCCGCCGCCGAGAGGCTCGACGCCTCGATGTTGCACGCTTTCATCACGCCGGTAACCAAGCAGCTGGACCTTTTGGCGGCGTCTCGCGATCCGACCGCCTTCGATCTGGTTCCACGCGATGCGATCCTGCGGCTTCTGGAGATCGCCTGTGAAAGCTATGCTTGGGTGATCCTGGATATGCCTCGTCACCGCCACAGCTGGAGCCTTGAGGCCCTGGCTGGCTGCGACGAAGTGCTGGTGGTCTCTGAATTGACGGTCCCTGCTCTTCTCGCCGCGCGGTCGCTATCCGACGAAATCGAGCGGGACATGGGTACAGGCAATAAACCCAGAATTCTGCTCAACCGCCTTGCCGCGCGAATGTTCGGCCCAGCGCCCTCTATGGCGGAAGCAGAGCGCGCCCTGCAACGCAAAGCCGAAGGTGGCATCAGCTCCGATTGGGAGGCGGCCGCAGCGTCCGTCAACTTGGGTGGCCCGATCGCAACCCACCGTCCAAAGTCCAAAATCGTCAAGGATGTCCAGGTCCTGGTCGACCGGCTGGTCGCCGAACCGTTGCGCCGCACCACGAGGGCCGCCTGATGAGCCGCTTTGGACTTCCCGCACGTCCTGCCAGCGAGCCTTTCGCAACACCGGCTGGCGCCCCGCCCCCTGCGCCCAGCGCAGCGCCGCCAGCCGCCGGTGCGTCCGCTCCAGCCATCGCGACGTCCCCACAGACCCTGGCTTCGCCGCCTCCGCCGCCAATGCCGCCTAAACCCCAGCCTCAGGCCAAGGGCGCGCCGCCCTCTCAGCTCGACATTCGGCTTCGGCTGCATTCACGGCTGATCGAGGAACTTGATCTCGCCAAGCTCGATAAGCTCGATGAAAAAGACATGCGCCGCGAGGTCATGAGCCTGACCGCCGACTTCGCGCGCGACGAGCGAATGGCGCTGAACACCGCCGACCTGGAAGAACTCGGCGCGTCTATCTACGACGAGATGGTGGGTCTTGGTCCCCTCGAGCCCCTGCTCAAGGACGAAAGTATCAACGACATTCTGATCAACGGGCCGTTCCAGGTCTATGTGGAGCGGCGCGGCGAGCTGGAACTGACCCAGGTCAGGTTCCGCGACAACGATCACCTCCTACGCATCGTCAATCGAATCGTCGCCGGCGTTGGCCGCAGGATCGATGAGAGCCAGCCCATGGTCGACGCGCGATTGGCCGACGGAAGCCGGGTGAACGCGGCCATCTCTCCCATCGCCATCGACGGCGCGGCGGTCTCGATTCGAAAGTTCTCCAAAAAGCCGCTGACGCTGGAGCGCTTGGTCGAATTCAAGGCGATGCCAATGGCCGTCGCTGATTTCATCCACGGCGCGGTGAAGGCTCGCGTCTCGACGGTGATCTCCGGCGGTACGGGTTCGGGTAAGACCACTCTGCTGAACGCGCTTTCCGCCGCTATCAGCCATGGCGAACGCCTAATCACCATCGAAGACGCCGCTGAATTGCAGCTGCAGCAGCCGCATGTGGTGCGTCTGGAAACGCGACCGCCGAATATCGAGGGCAAGGGCGAGATCCGCCAGCGTGAGCTGGTGAAGAACGCACTGCGGATGCGTCCTGATCGCGTGATCCTGGGCGAAGTGCGCGCCGATGAAGCCTTCGACATGTTGCAGGCCATGAACACCGGCCACGAAGGCTCCATGGCCACGATCCACGCCAACAACCCGCGCGAGGCCATCGGCCGTCTCGAACAAATGATCGCCATGGGCGGCCTTTCCATCAGCCCCGACGCGATGCGTCAGCAGATCGCCTCGGCCATCGGGCTGATCATCCAGGTGATGCGACTGTCAGATGGAAAACGGAAGATTACGCACGTCACCGAGATCACGGGTATGGAGGGGCAGGTGGTGCAGATGCAGGACATCTTCACGTTCAATCGCACCCATACCGATCCGGATGGCACGGTGCACGGCGAGTTCCGCGCAACCGGTCTGCGCCCGCGTTGCATCGACGAGATGACGCGGCGGGGCGTCGCCTACGACATGGCCAACTTTGATCCCAGCAAGGCCTTGGGTGTGTCATGACCTTCGATCCCCATACCGTCTTTCTCATCCTGATCTTCGCTGCTGTTTTCACAGCCGGACAGGCCGCGATCGGCCTCATTTCCGTCGCCACGCAAAAGCGTAAGATGAACCAGCGGCTGAAGGTGGCCGAGCGGGTCGACGGCGTGTCTGCGCTTGTTATGGAGCTGCGCAAGCAGCGCGGCCTCGATGCCGCCGGAGCAAGCGGCAAACGGCTGCGCTGGCTCTCCAACCTCATCGTTGCATCAGGGGTTCAATACGACCCTCGGAAGTGGGCGATCTACGTGGTCGCGGCCGCAATCGTCGGCGGCGCGGTTCCAGCCATCCTTTTGAAGAATCCGCTCTTGTTCCCGGCCGGCGCCCTCGTGATCGGGCTGAGTGGGCCAATCTTCTATCTTAAATTTATGGCCGGTAAGCGCGCCAAGGCGCTCGGCTTCCAGTTGCCCCAGGCTTTGGAGATCATCGTGCGGTCTCTGGAGGCCGGCCATCCGGTTCCAACGGCGATCAACCTCGTGGGCCGAGAGATGAGCGATCCGGTCGGCACCGAGTTTGGTATGGCCGCCGATGAAATCGCCTATGGTTCGACGATGCAAGAAGCCATCGGGCGAATGGCCGAACGCTGCCAACATCCCGACGTGGACCTGTTCGCTGCGACCGTACGCCTGCAGGCCGGTACCGGCGGCAACTTGACCGGGCTTTTGAAACTGAACGCCAACACCGTGCGCGAACGGCACAAGATGCGCCTGAAGATTAAGGCCGCGTCCTCGGAGGGTCGCGCCTCAGCGATGATCCTGACCTCTGCGCCTTTCGTCGCCATGGGCTTCATCATGATCTCCTCGCCACACTTCTATGGCGACGTCATTCATGAGCCGGTCGTGAAGTGGGGTCTGAGCGGCTTGGGGGTTTGGATGTTCATCGGCAACATGGTCATGCGCCGCATGATCGATCTCCGGCTGTAGCGACATGTCGCCTGATCAACTTCAGAACTTGGTCTCGATCATCGGCACCACCCTGGTGTTGGCCGGTGTCGGCGGCGTGGCCTGGCTGGCGGCAAGCGAGCTTCGCCTTCGCACCATCCGCCGCAGCCGGATGCAGACCGCCGGCGGCTCTGCCTCCGCCACTGGACGCAACATCAGCAAGCCCAGCAACGGCATCGGCGCTCAGTTCATGGGCGCGCTTCGCACGCTGGGCCAACAGAGCGCTGTTCGCGACCCGGCCAAGCTGTCGCTGCTACGCTCGCGGCTGATGCAGGCGGGCTTCTACAACCGCGAAGCCCCGGTGATCTATCTCGGGTGCCGAGCTGTCGCGCTGGCGATCGCGACCCTTGGCGTGATGATGGTCGTGCCTCTGATCGCCGGCGGCAAGGGCGGCATGGGCGGCATCATGGTCGCAAGTGTGCTCGCCGGCACCGCGATCCTCGGCCCCGATCAGGTACTGAAGGTTCGCAAGACCAAGCGCGAGCTTGAATATGGTGACGGCTTCCCCGACCTTCTGGATCTGCTGGTGGCATCCGTCGAGGCGGGCCTTAGTCTCGACGCAGCCGTGACACGGGTCACCGAAGAACTCGCGCGGCGCTATCCGAACCTCACCGTACACCTGCGCTTCCTGGTGCTCGAACTGCGCGCTGGCAAGTCGCGCAAGGAAGCCTGGTCGGCGTTCGCCGAGCGATTGGGAATCGACGACGCTCGCCAGCTCGCCACCATGCTGCGTCAGGCTGAAGAAATGGGGACCAGCCTTGGCGAAACCCTGACCGTGTTCTCCCAAGACATGCGCTCAAAGCGTATGCTGCGTGCTGAGGAGAAGGCCCTCGCGCTCTCGGCAAAGCTCACCGTGCCGCTGATCCTCTTCATCTTCCCGTGCCTCTTAGGCTCGCTAATGCTGCCTGCGGCCGCTCGCCTGATGCACGTCTTTTCGCAGCAGTAGGTCTATAGCCCGTAAGGGCGATAGGGGCCCGCGATCAGCTGTTCGAAGATGCCGATCCCGGCCTGAGATGCTTCCCCGGGAATTTCCATCACGGCTTTAGAGATCGCCTGGATATGCCAATTTTCTGGCGCGGCCATGTCGGTCTTGGCAAGGTCGATATCCTCACGCGCGATCGCCAATTCACCTTTGAGCGCCCCATGGCGCCATTCGCCGCTGTAGCCGATGCCGCGCATCAGGAAAACGCTGAGCGGCTCGATCCGGACCGACGCCTCGCCCTGCTGCAAAGGGATCTTGAGCGTCCCACTCAGCGCGTGCCGGGTGCCCGTCTTGATCGCGACCTCTTCCATCCGTGGCGCATCGGAATGCCACCCTCCATCTGGACCCGCGCCATCTGGCAGGATCACCGCCCTGGTGTTCCAGGGCTTGCCCTCGGTGTCTGCGTTGACGTGGAAAAAGACGCTGCGGTCGGCGAAGTTGAGCGGCGTCCACTGCCAAAAAAAGCCCATCATGCCACCGCCCGGCGTCGGTTGAGGATCAGGCGCCCCAACCGGACGGATGCCCCAGGAGCGGTCGCGCGTGCCGGTCCAGCCCGCTGAAGTCTGCCGGCGCACGCCGTCCACCTCTGTCCAGCCAGATACCCGTACGTTCTGGGTCAGGCGGGTGTAATCCATGAACATCCGCGGTCCGTTGCGGTAGGTGAAGCGAGGCTCCTCGATGGGAAAGGCTCGCCCCTCGAAGGTCAGTTCGCAGGCCAGGCCCTCGGCGCGGTCGAGTGTTACTTTCAGCGTTTGCAGCGGCTCGATGACTTCAATGCGGATCGGGCCCACCGCGAGCTCCATCCGCTCCATCCCCAGGATCTTCGAGGCATGCAGACAGTATTGGATCCCATCGCGGATAATCGAGACGTGGGCGTCAGCGACGTTCAGCGCTGGGTAAACCCCGAACGCAACGGCGACGAACTCCGACCCATCTGGCGCATATCCATTGAAGAAATAGCGGTCGTAGAAGTTCCGATCCGACCCCGCGTAGGCGATCGGTTCGGGCGTTTGGTGGATTGGATAGTCATCGCCTCTTGTCAGCATCGTACGTCCGCTCCATCCCGTTGACGTGCTGTCATGCTTGCGACCCGCTTCGAGCCCGTATCAAGTAGGCAAGACAAGAAGAACGCAAGACAAGCTGATAGGGGACGATCCAATGAGCCCGATGACCGCCGCAGACCATCGCATCCCGAAGGATGTGGCGGACCAACTGGCCGCACCTGGCGCCTACGCAGACGGACGCATCCATCAGGCCTATGCGTGGCTGCGAAAGAACGAGCCTTTAGGGGTCGCCAACATCGAGGGGCTTGATCCGTTCTGGGTCGTCACTCGCCACGAGGACATCCTTGAGATCAGCCGCCAGAACGACCTCTTTCACAACGGCGACCGTTCCCCGACCTTGATCAGCCAGGAAGGCGACAAGAAAGTCCGGGAGATGATGGGGGGCAGCCCGCATTTGCTGCGCACGCTTATCCACATGGACGCGCCTGATCACCCGAAATACCGGGCGCTGACCCAGGGCTGGTTCATGCCGCAAAACCTTAGGCGGCTGGAGGATCAGATCCGGGTCCTCGCCAAAGCCTCGGTCGAGAAGATGGCCGCAAGCGGCGGCAGCTGCGACTTTGTCAGCGAAGTCGCCCTGCACTACCCGCTGCACGTTATCATGAGCATCATGGGCGTGCCGGAGGAAGACGAACCCCGGATGCTGAAGCTCACGCAGGAGCTATTCGGCGCCTCAGACCCTGAGCTCGGCCGCGATGGCGACAAGCCAATGGAGCAGCGCGACTTCGACTTCGGCGTGATCATTGATTTCTCGAACTACTTCCGGGCGCTTTCGGAGGCCAAGCGCGCGCGCCCGAGCGACGATCTCGCCAGTCTGATCGCCAATTCGACCATCGATGGCGAACCGATCTCAGACCTCGAGGCCATGAGCTACTACATCATTGTCGCCACAGCCGGGCATGACACCACCTCCTCGTCCACCGCCGGTGCCATGTGGGCGCTGGCCGAGAACCCAAAGGAGCTGGCTAAGGTCAAGGCGGACCTGTCGCTGATTCCCTCGCTGGTTGAGGAGTCCATCCGATGGACGACGCCGGTGAAAACCTTCATGCGAACGGTCACCGCCGATACATCGTTCGCAGGTCGAGACTTCAAGAAAAATGACTGGCTGATGCTCTGCTACGCTTCAGGCAATCGCGACGAGACCGTCTTCGAAGACGCCAACCAGTTTCGCGTCGACCGCCGACCCAACAAGCAGTTGGCCTTCGGCTATGGCGCGCACCTCTGCCTTGGCCAGCATCTCGCCAAGATGGAGATGCGGATCCTCTGGGAGGAACTGTTGCCGCGTCTTTCAGAGCTGGCGTTGGACGGAAATCCGGCCATGAGCGAGTCCGTCTTCGTAAACGGTCCAAAGCGCCTGCCGATCCGCTTCAAGATGAGCTGATCGGATTGAGCCATTCCCTCGAGCCCAGGCTCGCGCGCTACATCGCGACGAGAATGCCCGATGCCTCGCACATTGAGGTCTCGGCGCTAGAACGCATCTCCGGAGGCGCGTCGCGGGAGACCTATCGGTTCCAGTTGCGATATCGAGAGGGCGGCCAGAGCCACACACGCAAGCTCATCCTGCGACGCGACCCGCCAGCAAGCCTGATCAACACGGAGCGCAGAATAGAGTTTGAGGCCTATCGCGCCTTCCACGGCTCTGAGGTCCCCGTGCCCAAGATGATGTGGCTAGAGGAAGCTCATGAGCCGCTAGATCACCCCTTTTTCATCGCCGAGGAGCTGACTGGATTCCAGGCGGCACCGCAGATGCTTTTTGCAGGGGGCTACGACGGCGTTTTGTCGAAGGTTGCCGAGCGCAAATGGACGATCCTGGGCAAGATCGCCCGCGCAGACCCTGCGGCGCTGGGCCTAACCTCGATAATGGATCGGATCGCGCCGGACGCTTGCTGGCGGCGTGAACTCGATCACTGGGAGCATATCTTCGATACCGACGAAGCCACCCCACAGCCGATCGCGCGGGCCGCTATCCGGTGGCTGCGCGCCAATCCACCGCCGCCCGCCCAGACGCTGTCGGTCGTCCACGGCGACTATCGCACCGGCAACTTCCTCTATGACGAACAGGGAGAGATTCACGGAATCCTTGATTGGGAGATGGCGCATCTGGGCGATCCACTGGAAGATCTGGCATGGGGGTTCAACCCCATCTGGCAGTTCGGCCGCGGACACTCTGGCGGTCTAATTCCGCAGGCCCAGGCCGTTGCAATATGGGAGCAAAGCAGCGGCCTTTTGGCCGATCCGGCCGCGCTGCACTGGTGGATCCTTTTCAACTGTGTGAAGGGCCAAGGTATCTGGGTAGGCTCTGCGCGCGCCTTTATCGACGGCGGCAACAGGGAGCCGATCATGGTCTATCCGGCCTGGTGGCTGCTTAACGCTCAAGACCGGGCGATCTTGAAGGTGATGGGCCGGCTATGACCCCCGAAGTTCCCGTCGTCCTTTCCGAAATGGCAAAGCTGCTGATCCGCAACGCCGCGCCAGGTACACCTGACGGCGAGCGGGCCAATGCGCTGACGCTTTCGTCGATGCTGATCGCCTTGGCCGCCGAAGTCTGGGACGGAGCGGCGGACAGACTCGTTCAGGAAAACCGCGCCTTGGCGAGGCTGCTGAGTGTCCCTGCCGTAGAGACCGACCTGCACCTGTCCGTGCTGCAAGCGCAGAACGATCGCTTGCGCGATCTGCTGATCATCGCCCACGTCGCCGCTGAAGACGCCGGCGACACCGTTCGCCAGGAGGCGATCTGGGCCGAACTGCGCACCTCAACTGAGCGTCGCGCGCTCTCGATATCTCTGGTCTGAGGCGAAGATGGCTTCCCAAAAAGACATCGCCAATCGTTTCCCGATCACTGGGGCCCTGATGCTGGCAACCCTGATGAACACGCTGGATTCGACCATCGCCAATGTGGCGCTGCCGCATATGCAGGGCAGCGTTTCGGCGGCGGCGGATCAAATCGTCTGGGTTTTGACGTCCTACATCATAGCCACCGCGATTATGACGCCGCTCTCGGGTTGGCTGTCCATGAAGATCGGCCGCAAGACGATGTTCCTGGCCTCGATCTCAGGCTTTACGATGGCGTCTATCCTCTGCGGGATCGCCACCAGTCTGCCCGAGCTCGTCATCTTCAGACTTCTCCAGGGGGTCGCGGGCGCATCTTTGATGCCACTGTCCCAAACCACGATGCTGGATATCTACCCGCAGCGGCTGATCCCTCGGGTGATGAGCATTTGGAGCGCCGCGGTGATCTTGGGGCCGATCATCGGCCCCACCCTCGGCGGTTGGCTGACCGAGAACCTTTCCTGGCGTTGGGTGTTCTACATCAACGTGCCGATCGGGATCCTGGCCTTCGTGGGCATCTGGACCTTTATGGACCGCGACGATGGCGGACGGGAGCGACCGTTCGACTTCCTGGGCTTCGGCGCGCTCGTCCTCTTCATCGGCGGGTTCCAACTGCTCGTTGACCGGGGGCCATCTCAGGATTGGTTCGATTCCAAGGAGATCTGGATCGAGACCGCGATCTGCCTTGCTGGCCTATGGATATTCATCGTTCAAACGATGACGGCCGAGCATCCCTTCTTCCACCGCGACCTCGTCAAGGACGGAAATTTCGTCGGCACGACGCTCTTTGGGATGTTCGTGGGTGTGCTGCTGTTTTCCACCAGCGCGCTGCTACCCTCCATGATGCAGAACCTGATGGGTTACTCCGCCCTGCAGGCTGGAGTGGCCAGCGTAACGCGAGGCCTGGGTTCGCTGATTGCGTTTCTCGCCGTGCCGATGCTGGTGGTGCGTTTCGGACCCCGAATGGTGCTCCTGGTTGGCATCTTGCTGTCTAGCCTCGCCCTTTGGCAGATGGGCCAGTTCGACCTTTCGATGACCCCGACGCCCATCGAGATCGCGGGTTTCGTACAGGGATTGGGTACGGGCCTGCTCTTTGCGCCGCTGAATACGCTGGCCTATGCCAAGCTTGCGCCGATCCATCGGACGGAAGGCACAGTCGTGGCCACCATGGCGCGCAGCCTCGGATCCAGCGCCGGCATTTCGCTGCTACAGGCTATGCTAATCCGCGACGCAGCCACAACGCATTCAGGCCTATCGGAGCATATCACGGCGACCGACCCGGTGCTGCGCTGGGCCCTGCCCCAAATGTTCAACCTGCAGTCTGGCCCCGGTCTGGGCGCCCTCAATGGTGAGATCAGCCGCCAGGGCTCAATGATCAGCTATGATGCTCTTTTCAGCGGCATGGCCATCGGCTGTCTTCTCCTTGCGCCCAGCCTGTTGCTGCTCAAACCGCCCAAGAGTCTGCCATCGTCAGCGCCGGAGATGGTCGCCGACTAGCAAGTCGAGGCTCGCAATCCCAACGACACCTCCTGTAGGGCGGCGTTTGGAGCGCCCCAGACGTCACATGCTTCGATCGTTGCCGAAGCATAGGTGGTAGCCAGGCTATACGGCCCCGTCTAGGCTCGCAGGATGAACGTCGGACCGGATATCGCCACCATCGGCGCGCTTATGGGCGAGCCTGCGCGCGCCAAAATGCTGACGGCGCTCCTCGCCAGCCCGGCCCTCACCGCCGGTGAATTGGCACGCGAGGCGGGAGTGACGGCCCAAACCGCCAGTTCTCACCTTTCGCGCCTTGAAAGCGGTGGCTTGCTAATCCAACGCAAACAGGGCCGCCACCGTTACTACGCGCTCTCCGGCCAAGACCTCGCCGATGTGCTCGAAGCGTTGATGGGCCTGGCCGCCCGTACCGGCCACACCCACATTCGCACGGGTCCGATGCAACCGGCGCTGCGTCGAGCACGTGTTTGCTACGACCATCTCGCCGGCGACCTCGCGGTCGACATGCTGGAGCACCTGGTGGCCCGAGGCTTCGTCATCGAGGTGGATGAGGCGCTGACCCTCACAGAGACGGGGAAGATTTTCATGGAAGCCCTAGGCCTGAACGTGGCGATGTTGTCGACGCTGCGCAGGCCACTTTGCAAAGGCTGCCTCGATTGGAGCGTGCGGCGCAGCCACATGGCGGGCGCGCTCGGCGCGGCCCTGCTCGAGCGTTTCCTCAGCCTTGGCTGGGCGGCTCGTGAGGCCGGCACACGCCTGGTCATCTTTGCGCCGCGCGGGCTGGACGCCTTCCGAGAAATCTTTGGCGTCGCTCCGGAAAACGAAGCCATAGCGTGACAATTACGGTCTAGTCGGCTTTTCTGCGACGCCCGCTATTGGGCGCTCCCCGACCCATAAATTCATAGGGAACAATTTTCATATGCCACCAAGGATGTTGCCTGAGCCCACGCCGGAGACCCGGCATTTCTGGGACGGCTGCAAAGCCGGCGAACTTCGCCTGCAGCGCTGCACGGACTGCGACGGCGGGAGCTATTTTCCGCCCCGGCCCTTTTGCCCCAAGTGCGGCAGCCGCAAGGTCGAAAACTACGCCGCCAGTGGCAAGGGCGTGCTTTGGTCTTATGTGATCAACATGCGACCGCGCCCTGACATGGGAACCGAGCCCTACGCCATTGCGGTGGTGAAGCTGGCCGAAGGTCCTCAGATGATGAGCAACATCGTCAACTGCCCACAGACGCCTGAGGCGCTGCAGTTGGACATGCCGCTGACGGTCACGTTCGCCGCCCAGAACGACGACATCTCGCTCCCCTTCTTCGAACCCGTGAAGGGCTAAGCGCATGAAACAGAAATCAATCGCGGTCGTGGGTGCGGCCGAGACCACCAAGATGGGCAAAATCCCAGACGTCTCCGTGATCGGCCTGCATGCCGACGCAGCGCTTAACGCGATGGCGGACTGCGGCCTCAAACCCTCCGACATCGACGGTGTCGCCACCGCGGGCATCAGCCCCGTCGACCTCGCCCACTACATGGGCATCACGCCCACCTATGCAGATGGCACCAGCGTCGGCGGCTGTTCTTTCATGCTGCACGTGCGTCATGCGGCTGCGGCGATTAACGAGGGGCTCTGCAACACCGTTCTGATCACGCACGGTGAGAGTGGACGTTCTCGCGTCGGCGCCGGCGGCTTTGCCCGGGCGGCCTCAAGCCTGGCCGGTCAATTCGAGATGCCCTTCGGCCCCATGGGCCCACCGACCATGTTCACGATCCCAGTGCTGCGTTACCTTAAGGCTCGCGGCTACACCGTCGAAGACCTGGCGCATGTGGCGGTGATCCAGCGGGAGTGGGCCGCGATGAACCCGCGCGCCAGCTTCAAAGATCCAATCACGGTCGCCGATGTTCTGGGCGCCGACATGATCGCCTGGCCCTTCACCAAGCTGATGTGCTGCCTGGTCACCGACGGTGGTGGTGCATTGATCTTGACCAGCGCCGAGCGAGCCAAGGATTTCCCTCAAAAGCCGGTTTATATTTTGGGGACGGGCGAAAGCGTCGAGACGCCAATGGTTAGCCAAATGGAGGACTTCACCTCCTCAAAGGCTTTCCGCGTATCGGGGAAAAAAGCGTTCGAGGAATCTGGCATCAGCCATTCCGACGTCGATCACCTGATGATCTACGATGCCTTTGCCCACCTTCCGCTCTACGGACTGGAAGACCTCGGCTTCTGCAAACCGGGCGAGGCGGCGGGATTCATTCGAGGCCGCAACACCGCGCCTGGCGGGAAACTGCCGCTCAACACCAACGGCGGCGGGCTCTCCTACATGCACTCGGGCATGTACGGGATGTACGCTCTACAGGAGAGCGTGCGCCAGATGCGTGGTATTGCCCCCGCCCAGGTCCCAGGTGCCAAGATCAGCATCGCCCACGGCGTTGGCGGCATGTTCGCAGCCTCCGGCACGATCGTGTTTTCGAACGAGGCGCCGTAGGGACTTTCAAAACCTCCTTTTCCCCATGCGGGAAAAGGAGGTTTGCTCAACAGGCTGTCATGAAGGGACGCGTGGGCCTTTCACGATTGAAGAGGCTGGTCGTGGTGGTGAGGTCGGTACGTGCCCTCTTTTGGCGGTTTTTAGTGGAACCGCTCTCCAGAGCCAGGAGAACGCGCGCGCTGATTTTCTGCGCGCTCCTCGCCACGCCCGCCATCGGCCAGGACCTTACCTTGACCGGTGCCATGACCCGCGCCGATCACGAACACTATCGGGAGGTCCCCTTCATCGTGCCGGCAGGGACGACCCGGCTCAGCGTGGACTTCAGCTACACCGGCAAGGACCAGAAGTCGGTGATCGACCTGGGCGTCCGCGACCCCGTCCGGCTGCGCGGCTGGAGCGGGGGTAACAAGCAGAGCTTCACGATCTCTGATTCAGAGGCGACCCCGTCCTACCTGCCAGGGCCGCTACCCCCAGGGGCCTGGAAACTTATTCTGGGCGTTCCCAACCTGAGGGTCGGGGTTCAGGCCCATTACATCGCCCACATAACATTCGAGCACGCGACGAGCTTCACCGGCTTCAGCGCCTCGGCCATCACGGCTGCCCCTGGCTGGTACCGCGGCGACCTGCACATGCATACCGCCCACTCCGACGGTTCTTGCCTTTCGCAACGCGACGTTCGCGTGCCCTGTCCGGTCTTCAAAACCCTACAAGCGGCGCAGGCGCGAGGGCTCGATTTCATCTCGGTTACCGATCACAACGACACGGCTCAAAACCAAGCCTTGCGCGAGCTGGCTCCGTACTTTGACAATCTCCTGCTGATCCCGGGCCGGGAGCTCACGACCTTCCAAGGTCACGCCAACATCTGGGGTCCGACCGGCCCGATGGAGTTCCAACTCAGCTCACCGCGCGCGCCGAGCCTGGCGGCGATTCAGACCCAGGTGGAAAAGGCAGGCGGCCTACTGTCGATCAATCATCCCGGTCAACCGTCGGGCGAAACGTGCATGGGCTGCGGCTGGACCGCGAAGGACACCGACTTCTCAAGGGTCCAGGCGATCGAGGCCGTAAACGGCGGGTCTCTGCGACTTCCGGGGGGCGCGGAGAATGTGATCTCTGGAATTCCGTTCTGGGAAGCGCGGCTCAATGCAGGTTTCCGCATTACCGCCGTCGGTGGCTCGGATAATCACGACGCAGGAATTGACCCGACGACGAAGACCGGGATCGGCTTTCCCACAACTGTGGTGCACGCAACGGAACTCTCCCAGCCCGCGATCCTGGCTGCTCTGCGCGCCGGTCATGTGTTCGTCGACATCACAGGCAGCCACGACCAACGTCTAGAGGTCAATGCGATAGCCGACGGTCGCACCGCCGAGATGGGCGACACACTGGCCGCACCAACCGGAACGATGGTTCGATTTCGCGTCCATGTGAGCCACGCCGCCGGTGCGTCACTGTCTGTGGCGGGCGACGGATTGAAACCGAAATTGGGCGAAGACATTCTTGTCGGAGAGGATGAGACGCGCAGCTTCGAGGTCGCCAGCGATGGCCAACGCCACTGGCTGCGCTTCGACGTGCGCGGACCAGACGGCAGGCTGCGGGTTCTCGGAAATCCGATCTACCTCAACGCGCCATGAGCCGCCTAGTTGAGGCTGTTCGAGTGCCCACCCGCCGCGCCAAGGATGGCGGTTATGATACTTTCGATCAGGGCCTGAGCATGGATCGGCTTGGAAAGGTGTAAATCGGCTCCAGCGTCGTGGCTTGATCGGATGTGCTCGTCCAGCGCATTGGCGGTCAGCATGATGACAGGTGTGCGCGGCAGACCCATCTCGCGCTCGAACTCGCGCAGGAGCGCCGTCGCCGAGAGCCCGTCCAGCTCTGGCATCTGCATGTCCATCAGGACCACATCGAAGCGTTCCATCTTCAGCAGGTCGATAGCCATCTGACCGTTTTCGACGATGACCGGCGTCACGCCCACAGTTTCCAAGATGAGCTCTACGACCTTCTGGTTGGTCGGGTGGTCTTCAGCCACGAGAACGCGCGCGCCGGCGATATCGATGTCCTGGCCACGCTCGTCGATCTCGTCAGCGCCGCCGCCTTCGATTCGTTCTAACGGGATATAGGCCGAGAACGTCGAGCCTTTCCCGGGCACCGATGCGACTTCGATTCGACCGCCCATAAGGTCGATGAGTGAACGGCTGATGGCCAGACCAAGCCCCGTGCCGCCGAACCGACGGCGGATGAATACGTCGGCCTGTTCGAAGCGGCGGAACAGGCGAGCACCGGTTTCCTCATCAAAGCCAATGCCACTATCGGCCACTTCGAAGCAGATCTCATCGCCAGCGGCGCGAACGTCCAGAACAACCTCGCCGGCCGGCGTGAATTTCACCGCATTGGACAGCAGGTTTGAGAGCACTTGAGTAAGCCGCACGGTGTCGCCGGTAAAATGGCCCTCGGCGTCCGAGGCCACAGACCAGCGGAATGCGAGGCCCTTGGCATGAGCCGAAGCGCTGTGCAGTTCAGCGATGTGCTCGACGAGGCGGTCCATGGCGAAGGCATCACGGGCGAAGGCCACCTCGCCGGTTTCGATTTTCGAGAAATCGAGAATATCTGTGAGAACCCGCTCCAGCAGACGGCCGGACGAGATGATCAATTCCGCCAATTGACGGCCCTTTGGCGTGGATTGCTGTCCCGCCAAGGTTTCGGAAATAGCGATGACGCCGTTCAAAGGCGTCCGCAGCTCATGGCTCATATTGGCCAGGAATCGTGATTTCTCGGTATTGGCGCGCTCTAGCTGAGCTGTACGTTCGCCGACCCGTTCCTCAAGTGAGGCCAACACAGCCTCGGTCTTCTCGCGCTCTGTGCGTAGAGACATCGCAAGGACGCCGATCTCATCGCGGCGGCTCTCAACGTCGCCAACGTTCGGGCGTTCAGTGTAGCCGAAGGCCTGCGGCTGACAGGAGGCGGCAAGCCGCTCGAGCGGGCGCACGATGCTGGTCCGCGCCAGCACGACGACCGCAAGGGCCTGGATCAGCGAGGCAAGGCCTCCGATCAAAAGAACCCACGAGGCCGAATGCGCCGCCGAGGCCACAACATTGGCTTTCGGATATGTGAGCAGCAGGTACCAGTTAGGTCCGCTGAGACGCCCAAAGGCTATGATCTGGTGCCCGTCGGCGCTCGTGATCACGCCGTTCTCTCGGTTACCCTGAGCGATGCGCGCCACAAGATCAGTTAGCGCGAATTTCTTCTGATAGGCCGCCAGGGTCTTTTCCGGCGCCTTGCTCTGGTCGGTGAATCCCGGATAGGCAATCAGGTCGCCAGTGGACGTAACGATCATCGGTGAGGCACCCGAGGGGGTGTCTTTCAGCGCATTCAGGAAAAAGTGCGTAAGCTCCATGGTGGAGCCGAAGGCACCGACGTATCGGCCGTTCACATAGGCCGGCGTCAGGCAGGCCGTCGCCAACCGCTTACCAACTGTATCTTGAACCAATCGCTGCAGGTTGGTGCATCGCGTCACATGGCCGGGATTGAATTGCGGAAGTGTAACCCGCGACATTTCCTCCTGAGCGACCGACATATTCGCCGGCGCATCGTGACGGTAGAACATCAAGTGGTCGGGTCGGTCCGGGGCATACATCACCAACCGGGTGGGATTGGGCGTGAAGAAATACAGGTTGTCATAGCTATGCCGGGAGGCCTGGCCGAAGTTGGCCACCAAGCGGAAGGCGGCGACCATGGCGCGCATTGCGTCCGGCGATGCAGCCTTAGCCTGCCCCAGGAAAGCGCCCATCCCATAGATAAATGAGCCATTCTCCAGGACGCCGTTGAAATAGGCGTCGCGGCTACGGCGCGTGCCATCAGCTTGCAGAGGAAAATAGGCCTCGGCCAGTTTTGGCACATCGGCGGGCGACAGATGGTTCATCCGCCGCTCTAATTCTTCGCCAGCAGCCTGGTGCAGGCTTGAAAGATTGGAGAATTGTCGATCGACGTTGCTGCTACGCTCGCGGACATAATCCTTGAGGTAGCCAATCTGACGGTCCGACAGTTCGCGCTCAAAAACGATAAACGCGCCGAGCGTGCCAAGCACGGTCATGATCATGGAGAGCAGGCCGACGCTTATCAGGAATCGGCGCGAAAGTGACTTCATTGAACCGTTGCGAACCCCGCTCGTCCCGGGAGACTAGAGGCGCTTCATTGAGTTCAAGTTGACGAGATACATTAAGTCAAAAGGTCGCACCCCCGTTCCCCAAACGGGCATTTCGGCAGGCAGGCATCGGCTCAGCGGGTGAACTTGGTCGCCAGAACTATGGATGAGTTGGTCCTCTCGACCCCGCGCAGGGCTCCGATCTCCTCGATCAACGTGTCCATATCGCCGACATTGGGTGCCTCGACTGTGGCGATCATGTCGCAAGGTCCGATAACGGCCTGCAGCTTGCGGACGCCGGCCATACGCTTCAGCGCCAGTGTGACGGCAGTCGCCTGTTTGGGCTCAACCTTCAGCATGACGAAGGCATGGATTAGCGTGGCTTCGCGCGCGTCGGACAACTTTACGGCGTAGCCGGCGATTACGCCTGATCGCTCCAGTTTCGCCAGTCGGCTCTGCACCGTCGTTCGGGACAAACCAAGGGCGCGCGCCAACTCGGCCACCGGGGCGCGCGCGTTGTCCCGGAGCCGCGTCAGTAGGTGCTCGTCAAGGTCATCCATCGCCAATTCGCCGCTTGATGTCATCGATATGGATATTATTAATGTCAATACGACGAAAATTCAATTCAAACCGACATCAGCTCCTTAGGAGCGGAGATCGGCGAGGCCT
Source organism: uncultured Alphaproteobacteria bacterium (assembly GCA_903860975.1). Taxonomy (GTDB): domain Bacteria; phylum Pseudomonadota; class Alphaproteobacteria; order Caulobacterales; family Caulobacteraceae; genus Phenylobacterium. The sequence continues at coordinate 112,265 of CAIOSI010000017.1, read as the reverse complement.
TCCGTAGCGAAAAATAAACCGGCGGCCATCGCAAGGCGGGTTGCGATTTCTGGAAAGCCTAAATCTGTTTCATCGCCAGACCTGTGAAGCCTGCAGCGCACCTGCCGCTCACCAAGGCATCGCGATCGACGATTGGCGACGGCCGCGAGTGCTCGACTGACTTAGGCTGCCAGCTTCAGCCGGCAGCATCGATCGCGTAAGGGTGCAATTTCCAAGCCGCAATTTATGGGAAGAGTTGTTCCCATTTGCCCTGATCCCGGCCGCTTGGCACAATCGTGCGATTGACGGTCGATCGCGTGGGAATTCCACGCACTCATTTTGAAAGTTTTTGGCTTTGACGATTTCAAACCCGGTGGCAGCTGGAATAGCCGCCAATCCGTTCTCATCGGTGGACGCTCTGGTCGAGGGCCTGGGTCGTGTCGGATATATTGCCTCACGGCGGATCGCCACAGCCCTCTACATGGCTGTGCACCTGCAAAAGCCGATCCTCGTGGAAGGCTCCGCCGGCGTCGGCAAGACGGAGCTTGCGCTATCCACCGCCCGCCTTCTGGGACATCCGCTGATCCGCATGCAGTGCTATGAGGGCCTGGACGAGTCCAAGGCGCTTTACGAATGGAAGTACGGCAAGCAACTGCTTTACACCCAGATCCTTAAAGATCGGATGGGCGCGGCGCTGGCCGACGCACCAGACATGGATGCGGCCATGGATCGCCTCCACGGCATGGGCGACCTGTTCTTCTCCGAGCCGTTTCTAGAACCGCGCCCGTTGATGCAGGCGCTGCGTCAGGATGACGGCTGCGTCCTGCTTATCGACGAGATTGATAAGTCGGATGAGGCCTTTGAGGCCTTCTTGCTGGAAGTGCTGTCAGCCTACCAGGTGTCGGTGCCGGAGTTAGGCGTTATCGTCGCCAAGACACCACCGCTGGTGTTCCTGACGTCCAACAATGTCCGCGACCTGGGCGATGCCCTGAAGCGCCGCTGCCTTCACCTGCATATTCCGCTGCCCGAAGCGTCTCTGGAGGAGCGGATCGTCGCCACGCGCGTGCCCGGGATTGAGCAGAGCCTGACGCATCAGCTGGTGGCCTTTGTCCAATCGCTGCGGACGCTGGATCTCAGGAAAGCACCTTCGATCTCCGAGACCGTCGACTGGGCCCGCGCTCTGATCTTGCTGCACGCCGACAGCCTGGAGCCAGCCATGGTGCGCGACACGCTGAACGTGATCCTGAAGTTCGAGCAGGATATTACCGCTGTCGAACCGCAAATCGTCGAGCTGCTGCACAGGCGCTAATCGGGGTGGCCATGCAGCATACACTTGGGGCGTTTCTGAGGGCGCTCAGGGCGTCCGACGTTCGGGTCTCTCCGGCCGAGGCGATCGATGCGGCGCGCACCGCAGCCGCCGTAGGCTACGCCGACCGCCAACTCTTCAAAGACGCCCTCTGCGCGACGCTGGCCAAGTCGGCCGATGAGGTCATCCGGTTTGACGAAACCTTTGAGACCTTCTTCACCCGCGATCAGATCACCCTGCCGCCGCCGCCAGAGGAGAGCATAGCCCAGCCGCAAACAGAGAGCGAACAGGCCGCTATCGCGGACTCAGCGCTCGCCCAGATGCTGCTACAGGGCGACGCCAGCGCCGTCGCACAGGCCATGGAAGCTGCCGCCGAGCGCGCAGGCGTCGCCGAAATCCGCCTATCAACTCAGCGCAGCCGGCTGACCCGCCGCCTGCTTGACGAGATGGGCCTTGCAGAAATCGAGCAGATCATCGCCAACGCTCGAAAGCTGCCCGAACTTGCCGGTATGGCCGAACGCCTGGACGCTGCCAGAAAGGCGCTCGCCGGCGAGGCCCAACGCTATGTCGAGCGCCAGCATGAACTCTACGCTTCAGGCTCCGGCAAGGCGCTGCGAGAGGAGATGCTGGCGAAGAAGGCGTTGAACGCAGACGGTGGCATCGATCCCGTCGACCTGGCGATGATGCAGGCGCTGGTCAAGAGGATGGCCAAGCGCCTGGCCGACCGCTACTCGCGCCGCCGACACACAGCCAATAGGGGCCACCTCGACGTCCGCAAGACGCTGCGCAAATCGATGGCCCACGGCGGTGTCCCCTTTGAGATCGAGTGGAAGATCAAGAAGGTCGACAAGCCCTCTATCGTGGCGATCTGCGACGTCTCAAAGTCCGTGGCTGCCGCAGCTCAATTCCTGCTGACCTTCCTTTACAGTCTGAACGACGTGGTCGATCACCTGGACGCCTACGCCTTCTCAGGTCGCCTGATTCCCGTGAACGCGATCCTCGACGATAACGGCGTAGAGGGCGCAATCCTCAAGGTCCTTCAAACCATCGGCTTCCAACAAACCGATTACGGCAAGGCGCTGGAGGATTTCTGTGAGAACCATCTGGCCGGTGTTGATCGCCACACCACAGTGATCTTCTTAGGCGACGGGCGATCCAATTTCGCCGACCCGCGCTTGGACCTCATGCATCTGATCCAGCAGCGCGCCCGCGCGGTTATCTGGCTCAATCCTGAACCCGTGAGCTACTGGGGTCAGGGCGACAGCGTCATGCACCGCTACGAACGCTTCACCCACGTGGCGAAATCCTGCAACACGCTGGGACAGCTTGAGCGGATTATCGAAGACGTGCTTAGGACCTACGTCCCGCACTGACGTCTTGCGCGCGTTTGACACGGGGCTGGTCGTCGCCAGGGGCTATCTGCACCAAGGCATCGGGCCCAAAGCCCGGCGCGATCTGGCCCACAGCCCGGGCAGCCTTGGAGACCAGGCTGGAGCCCGCGAAATCGCAGCCCTTCCGTCGTGCCCCAAACAGCACCTCGTAGGTGTCGGTAGCGTCCTACCAGCTGTCCACCCACCGCAGCTTCTTTTCTGTCCGCGGGGCTATAGGTGGCAGGACCTTCAGCCCGCCAACAATCCAGCGGCGCGTATCGGCTGGGTCGATAACGTCGTCGAGCGAAGGGTGCGATCCTCTCGCCATAGCCTTGCCGCTGGCGTAGGCCGCAGCGACCATCTCGTCAAACTTCGCCTTGCGGGCCACCGCATCCTCAATGGCGGCGAGCTCGTTGCGGTAGCCCAGCTTAACTGAGCCCTCTAAACCCATTCCGCCAAACTCTCCTGTGGGCCAGGAAACACAGAACATCGCGGCCTGATAACTGCCGCCCGTCATCGCGATGGCGCCCAGGCCATATGACTTGCGCAGGATCACCGAGAAGATCGGCACCGTCAGGTTGGCGCCGATCACGAACAGACGTGAGCAATGGCGGATCAGGCCGGTTTTCTCCGCCTCCGGTCCAACCATATTGCCGGGGGTATCTGACAGCGACAGCACCGGGATATCGAAGGCCTCGCAGAGTTGAAGGAACCTCGCGGCCTTGTCTGAAGCGTCCGAATCGATAGCGCCACCGATATGCATCGGGTTATTGGCGAAGACCCCCATCGGGCGCCCCTCGACGCGAATGAAGGCCGTCACCATCGCCAAGCCAAACTTGGGCCGCAGCTCGAGCACGCTGCCCACGTCGGCGATCAGTTCGATCACCTTGCGGATATCGTAAACCCGCAAACGGTTCTCCGGGATCGAGCGGCGCAGTCGCCGTTGATCCGCACACGTCCATTCGGTCAACGGCCCCTGGAAGTAGGACAGGTACTTCTTAGCCGCCTGCACCGCTTCGGCTTCGTCCTCCACCAGAACGTCGATGGTGCCGTTGGCCTGCATCACTTTGATCGGCCCAATTTGCTCCGGCCGGAAGACGCCCAGGCCGCCACCTTCCACCATGGCTGGGCCACCCATGCCCAGCGCTGAGTTCTTTGTGGCGATGATCACGTCGCAACAGCCAAGGATAGCGGCGTTGCCGGCGAAGCAGCGGCCGGAATTGATGCCGACCAGGGGTACGGCCCCGGAGAGTTTGCCCCAGAACTCGAAACCACGGGTGAAACCGCCCCCTTCGGTATCGCCCGGCCGTCCCCCACCGCCTTCGGTGAAGAATACGGTTGGTGTCCGCCAACGGTGGATCAGCTCGCTCATACGATCGAGCTTCCAGTGGTTGTTGGCACCTTGGGTCCCAGCCAGAACCGTGTAGTCGTACGACAGCACAGCCGTGCGCGCCCTATCCTCGGTGAATCGGTCGCCGTTCACCGAAGCCCAGCCCATGATCATGCCGTCGGCCTGGGTGGTCCGGACCAGCTCGTCCAGGCTGTGGCGACGCCGCCGCGCGGCGACCACCAAGGGCCCGTATTCAACAAAGCTGCCCGGATCGACCAAATCCTCGACATTCTCCCGCGCCGTACGCTGGTCGGTCTTGCGTCGCCGCGCGACGGCATCGGGCCGTGCAGCGTCCAAAGTCAGGGCATGGCGGTCCAATACCTCCGCCAAATCAGGCCTGATGAAATCAAGGTCGATCTCTTCTTCGTCTACACCTGCGTCACTGGCGATCTCTGCTTCCTCGAGAAAGGCGAGCGGATGATCTTCAAATACGGTTTCACCCACCTCGACCGTGACCTGGCGCACGACCCCGGAAACCTCGGCCGTGATGACGTGCTCCATCTTCATGGCTTCCATGATCAAGAGCGCCTGGCCTACGCGCACCTCATCGCCTGCTACGACCGAGATATTGATCACAGTGCCCTGCAGCGGCGCACGCAGAGGCCGTGTTCCCTCAGGCCCCACCGGCTCGATATCGTCGGTAGACTGTTCGATCTCCTGCTTGCCTAAGGCCAGGACAGCGAGTGGGTCGCGGGCATCCACCTGATAGCCAACGCGCGGGGCGACGGCCGAGGCGGCTCCGCGCGCTGCGGCGTCAAAATAGAGCTTCGGATGGGCCTCAATCGCCCCGGACAGCTTTGCCATTTCCTGTTCAATGAACCGCGTATGAACCTCACCTGCGGCGACCTCTGGCCGAGCCAGCAGGTTCTGGAGGAACGCGATGTTCGTCGGTGATCCCTCGATGCGGAACTCGCTGAGCGCGCGATAAGCCTTGGCGACGGCGCGGCTGAGCCCACCTGCGCCAGCATGGACGATCAGCTTGGCCAGCAGGCTGTCGAACCTCGCACTTGTCCGATAGCCTGCGTAGCCGAAACCGTCGACGCGTACGCCCGGGCCCGAAGGCGGCTCGAAGGCTGTCAGAACCCCACCTGCAGGCTTGGCTGAGCCGTCAGCCGCCATGGTCTCCAGGTTCACCCGAACCTGCACCGCATGACCGCGCGGGGTCGGCACATCGCCCTGGGTCAGCCGCAGGTCACCAAGCGTTCTGCCCGCTGCGATCTGCAGCTGTAGACGCACGAGATCCAGGCCCGTGACTTCCTCGGTGACCGTATGCTCCACCTGTAGACGCGCATTGCCCTCAATGAAGACGAAACGGTCGCCCTCGACCAGGAACTCCATGGTTCCAAGACTTGCATAGCCGGCCGCCTGTCCCAGACTGACGCCGGCGGCGAACAACTGCTCGCGCAATGCCATGGGCAGCATGTCGGCCGGTGCAATCTCCACCACCTTTTGCCTCTGCCGTTGCAGGCTACATTCGCGGTCCCACAGGTGGCTCACCACTGCGCCGTCTCCGACGATCTGCACCTCAATATGCCGGGCGTGGGCCAAGAACTGCTCGACATATAAATCGCCGTTACCAAAGGCCGCCTTGGCCTCCGAGGCGCAGCGTTCGAAGGCCGCCGCAAGGTCGCCAGCCTCCATCACCGGCCGCATCCCACGCCCGCCGCCACCGGCAATGGCTTTGACCATCACCGCGCCGCCCGGGCCCAAGCCGGCGAAGAACGCCTTGGCCTGGTCGAGGTTCGTCGGCCCCTGCGACCCCGGTAGAACCGGTACGCCGCATTGCTGGGCCAGCGCTCTGGCCCGCCCTTTGTCGCCGAACAGCTCCAAGGTCTGCGGCGTTGGTCCAACAAAGATCAATCCGGCCGTCGCACAGGCCCGCGCGAAGGCTGCGGTCTCAGAGAGGAAGCCATAGCCTGGATGCACTGCGTCGCACCCTGTGGCTTTCGCAGCCCCAACCACCTGGGCGATATCCAGATAGGCCGCCGGTCCCGACCCTTTCAGAGCCCAGGCCTCGTCAGCCTTGCGGGTATGCAGCGAGGCGGCATCGTCTTCAGAATAAATGGCTATAGTCGCCACGCCCATCTCAGCAGCGGTGCGGGCAATCCTTACGGCGATCTCGCCGCGGTTGGCGATTAGAAGCTTTTGCACGTAGTCCGTCCCCGTTCGAACAGACGGTCTTGCGCCGCCTCGCCGACATCATGCCGATGCAGGGCGTCACGCCAAGCGCCGTGACCAAACAAATGTCCTTTCCTGACAACCTGAGGGGTCGTCGTGAGGATCAAGATGGCCCCAGACGCTGTCGCGGTGGCGCAGGGCGCGGGGTTTGCGCGTGGCGCTTAAGCAAAGAAGCTTGGGATGCGGCCATACGAACAAGGTCAGCGCCACTCATATGATGAGCTCGCCGCAAGCGCCTACCAGCGCCGCGTCAATGCCATTGGATCAGATGCGATCGGCACAGCCGAAAGGGTCGATGGGTCGCCGGCAGCCCCGGCGCCCACCCCCTAAAATCCGCGACGAACAAGCCCTAGGTTTTCAGCTGTTTCGTATCGATTGGCAGGCTTCGAATGCGCTTACCCGTGGCGGCGAAGATCGCGTTGCAAAGCGCTGGGATCACCGGTGGCAGAGCCGGTTCGCCCAAGCCCGTCGGCGGGTAGTCGCTGGTCACAAACTTGACCTCCACAGGTGGCGCATCGGCCATGCGGAGCAACGGATAGTTGGTAAAATTGCTCTCTTTGACCGCGCCGTCGACGATAGTGATTTTCTGGTAGAGGGCGTGGCTGATGCCCTCAAGCGCTGCACCTTGGACCTGGTTGATTGCACCAGCCGGATTGACGATCTGGCGTCCCACATCGGCCGCGACCCACACCTTTTCGACTTTGATCTTGCCGGTGGCGGGGGCGACGCTTGCCTGTACCACCTCGGCAAAGTAGCCGGCGTGGCTGTAGTGGAAGGCAACGCCCAAGCCGGTGCCCGCCGGAAGTTTGCCGCGCGCGGCCCAGCCTGACATCTTCTCGACGGCAGCCAGCACACCTTGCATGCGCCCGGCGTTGTAGGCAGAGGGGCCTTCGCCCACCATCGGCTTGTCGCCAAGCAGTTGCTTACGGAACGCCAATGGATCGGCACCCGCTGCATGCGCCAGTTCGTCGATGAAGCTCTGGTTGACGAAGGCGATGGCGTTCGAGCCCGGCGCCCGCATTGGCCCAGTCGGCACGCCGGTTGGGATAGTGGACTGGTCGATCTTGAAGTTCGGCACAAAGCGGCCCGGGAATTCCGTCGCACCCATGCCAGCACTCGACGCGACCTTGGCCCCGTCGCCAAACGTCACGAAGTGGTCCTGCCAAGCGACCACGTTGCCCTTCGCATCCACGCCGCCTTTGAAGAAGTGATAACCGGCGGGGCGATAGAGATCGTGGTGCATGTCGTCTTCGCGCGTCCATAGAAGCTTGACCGGCGCTCCAGTCTCCCGCGCGATCCAGGCCGCTTCCACCATGTAGTCGTTCGACAGACGCCGGCCGAAACCGCCGCCGCAACGGGTCATGTGGACCGTAATATCCTCGGGCTTGATCCCCAGCGTCGAGGCCACCAGCTGTCGACCTGGCTCTGGGTTTTGGCTCGGAGCCCAGATTTCCATCTTGCCGTCTTTGAAGTGAGCCGTCGTATTTTGTGGCTCCAACGGCGCGTGGCTGAGGAACGGATAGGAATAGGCCGCCTCAAGCGTCTTGGCCGCGCCCTTCAGCGCGCCTTCGACATCACCGTCCTTGCGCAGGCTCTGCATCGGCGAGCCGGCATTTAGCTCGGCGGCGCGCTTGTCGTAACCGGCCGAACTTTGCTTGGACGTCGGATGGTCCGCCCATTTCGTTTTCAGCTGGTTGCGCCCCTTACGTGCCGCCCACCAGGTATCGCCGACCACCGCTACGCCGGGTTGCAGGCCATCGAGGCGGCTGCCGCCTTCGACCACGAAGACTTTTCGCACCCCCTTGACCGCCCGCGCCGCATCAAGGTCCGCCGAAGCGACCTTGGCACCGAAGACAGGCGACTTCTCAAAAGTAGCGAAGAGCATGCCGGGAACGCGGACATCAATGCCGAACAACGGCTGGCCAGTGACAATCTTGCCCGTGTCGTACTGCGGTTTGGCCTTGCCTATGATTTTGTAGTCTTTGGGATTTTTCAGCACGACCGTCTTGGGGTCTGGGGCTGCAACGCCCGCACACAGACCAACGAGCGAGCCGTAGCTTGCTTTGCGGCCAGTGGAGGCGTGGATCACATGTCCAGCATCGGTTTTGCAATCACCCGACGGGCAGTTCCACGCCGTCGCTGCAGCGCTCACCAACATGGCGCGCGCGACCGCGCCCACTTTGCGCAGATCGTCCCAGTTCATGGGCGTCGCCATGCTGCCACCGGCGAATTGGGAGCCGTAGAGCTTGGGCTCGCAGTCGGCTTGTTCGATCCTGACGTTCTCCCACGGCACGTCCAACTCTTCAGCGATGATCATCGGCAAGGAGGTCTTGATGCCCTGACCGATCTCTGGGTTTTTCCCCATGATCGTGACGATGCCGTCAGGCGCCACACGGACGAAGGCATTCAGCGCTTGGGCGCCAGAGCCAGCCGCAGCTTCGGCCTTCGCAGCGATCGAGAATGACAGCACCAGGCCGCCGCCGATCACGGAGGCTTTGAGGAGATCGCGCCTAGAGGCGCCGGTGAGTTGGAGGGTCATGACGACTACGCCTTCTCGTGCTGGCCAGAGGCCTGCTTGATCGCTGCGCGGATGCGCGTGTAGGTCGCGCACCTGCAAATATTGGTCATCGCCGAGTCGATGTCGGCGTCTGTTGGCTTGGGCGTCTTGGCCAGCAGCGCCGTCGCCGCCATGATCTGACCGGGCTGGCAATAACCACACTGAGCCACGTCCAGATTCATCCAGGCGGCCTGCACCTTCTTGCCGATTGGGTGGTGCTCCATGGCCTCGATCGTCGTGACCTGAGCTGAACCCACGGCGGACACCGGTAGAACGCAGCTACGCTTGGCAACGCCATCGATGTGCACCGTGCAGGCGCCGCACTGGGCGACTCCACAGCCGAATTTGGGCCCGAGGATCCCAAGGGTATCGCGCAGGGTCCACAGCAGCGGAGTATCCGGATCGACATCGGCCTCCAGGACCTTTCCATTGACGTTCAGCTTGAAAGCCATGCGGCGATCCTCCCGTTTTCCGAAGTTTAAAGCCGAGCCGGTCGTCGCGGCAAGGAAAGAGCGTAATGTGGTTAAACTACCTAATGATTGGAAGGCACGCCACACTTCATGGCGAGGGCCCTTTTGCCGCAAAATGGACCCGCGAGATTGCAGCATCCATCGGGGGTTTTTGCGCGACCAAACAGCGTCAGGCGTTTGACCGATCGCCTGAAGACGCGTCTCAAGGCCTCGGAAGGACGACTACGGCGTCCGGAATCTCGTTCGGATTGTCGCCCGCACGAGCCGGAAACCTTTCAGCCAAAACGTCCGCGCAAAGCCTGATGGCCGCCTCGAAGCCCTGCTCTACGCGCCCAACCTTCAGCTCTTCTGTCAACGCCGCCATGGCCTTGTCCCAGACGTGCGCATCCACATGTTCGGCAATGCCATCGTCAGCGATCAGTTCGGCCATCCGCTCGCCAAGCGACACGAAGATCATCAACCCCGTCCGCTCACGGGTCATATGCAGATTCTTGGCCGCGAAGTGCTCAACGGCGCGCCGTCGAACCCGATGGCGCTTCAGGCTGCGCGGCGTCAGGGCCCGATGAACCACCGGTATGGAAACGATCATGGCGGTGGCGACGAACAGCACGCCTTGAACAACAATAGCCCCAATCAGGGCATTGCGGACCGCACGCCCCATGGCCGCACTGACGTCATAGGCGCTCCAGGTTGTGAACAAATCGGGGATTGTAACCTGCACGCCAGCCACCAGCAGCACGGCAGGGCCAAGCAGCGCAATACCTGCCGCCCAGGCGAGCGGCGTCTCGGAATAGTGCGAGCTCTCTTCGGTTACGACGCAATAGATCTCGCCGCGCGTGCGTGCCTCTGCCGCGTGAACGGCGGCTTCTATCGACGACAGATCTGAGGCGGTAAGGCCCTTCATCACCAACTCCCCGATGAACCACCACCACCAAACGAGCCTCCGCCGCCGGAGAACCCGCCGCCACCGCCAAGTCCGCCCGCGCCGCCGTCGCCCCACCCTCCGCCGCGGCCGCCCCCCATAAACAGGAAGGGCAGCCACCATAGGCCACCGCCGCCGCGCCTCAGCAGGCTAGAAATGACCCAGAAGACGATCAGCAGGATGAGGAAGACCGGGATATGCGGCCGCATCCCACCATTGTCATGGACCTGAACGGACTGAGCAGACGCCCGGGCGACATTGGCTTTCGCCTGATCTTCCGGCAACGCCAGCTGGGTGATCAGCGCCTCGGCACCATCAACCACACCCTGCTCCATGTGGCCCTGCTTGAACTGCGGCAAGATTTTCTGCTGCAGAATGACGCTGGTCAGCGCGTCGGTCAGCAACGGCTCTAGACCGTAGCCAACTTCAATTCGAACCTTGTGCTCATGCGGGGCGACCAACAAGATCACCCCCTCGTTGACGCCTTTTTTGCCCAGCTGCCAGGTCCGGCCGAGCTGATAGCCGTAGTCTTCGATTTCGTGGCCCTGGAGGTCGGGCACGGTGGCGACGACCAACTGGCGCCCGGTCTGGGCCTCGAGGTTAGCAAGCTCGCCGTCAAGCTTCTGGACGGTCGTCGGCGACAATACGTGGGCGTCATCGACCACCCTGCCACTCAGCGACGGGAATTTTGGAACCGCTGCGCAGGCGACGCTCGCGATCGCAAACAAAGCCAGCGTGGTGGCCAGCAGCCCTCCTCCGCGTCGGAGGAGGGCGTGCAACGCGTTGATCACTTCGTCGCCGGGGATGGAATGGGCGCGGCCAGCGCCGGGCTGGCGGGCGTAACGCCAGAGGGCGGCGGTGGCGGCGATGTATCAAAGCTGACCGTCGGTGCCGACTGGGCCGACTGCGTCGCCGTGAATAGGACCATTGGCTTAGAGCCCGAGTAGGCGGTCTTGGCCCAAAAGATCTGCGGGAAGGTCCTGAGCGTCGTGTTGAAATCCTGGACGCTGTCATTGTAGTCGCGGCGCGAGATAGCGATCCGGTTCTCGGTGCCCTCCAGCTGGCTTTGTAGCGCCATAAAGTTCTCATTCGACTTCAGATCAGGGTACTTCTCCTGGATCATCATCAGGCGGCCAAGCACCCCAGACAACTTGTCCTGGGCCTGGGCGTACTGCTGGAACTGAGCTGGATTGGTGATCGTTGAGGCATCGACCTTGACCTGGGTGGCCGACGCCCGGGCCTCAGTCACTTCAACTAAGGTGCTCTTTTCCTGGGCGGCGTAACCCTTGACGGTATTGACCAGGTTCGGGATCAAATCGCTGCGACGCTGGTACTGGTTTTGGACCTCTGCCCACTTCGCTTTGGCAGCCTCTTCCTTCGTCGGAATGGTATTGATGCCGCAGCCGGCTAAAATCAGCGGCGCAAGCAGGATCAGCGCAACGCGCACGAAGCTGTTTTGGAAATGGTTCACTTAGATGGCTCCCCCAGAGGCTCGTCGTGGAGTTCAGTCTAACGGATATTTGGGCCTGCCGTTGATGCAGTGCAACGTTATCGGGCATGACACTTCGGTAATCCCCGGCGGAGACCTCAATGGCGACAAGGCGTTCGTACTATGGCGCACGAGGGCTGAGCACGCCATTCTACGATACCGTGACCGCCGTAGACGCTGATGTCCACGGTGACCTGGCGATCTATGAGAGCCTCGCGCCGGCAGGTGCCACAATCCTTGAGCTAGGCTCAGGGACTGGGCGGCTGGCGTTGCCGCTTGCCGAGCACGGGTTCACCGTCACGGGCATTGAGATCGCGCCAGCCATGCTGGCGCAGGCAAATGCCAAGCGCTTCGATACAGAGCCCAAGGTGGGTCGCCGCATGGAATTCATCCGAGGCGACATGACGTCACTGAACCTCCAGCGGACCTTCGACCTCGTCATCTGCCCTCACTTCACCCTGGCCCACCTGCCGCGTGGTGCAGCGTGGAGGAATACCTTCGCGGTCGCTGCCCGCCATCTAAGGCCAGGAGGCATCGCGGCTTTTCATCTGCCGATGCTGGCCTTCATGCGTCTGCCAGGCCCAGAAAATTCCACCGACGCGGCGCTCGACGAGCCAACGCCCAGCGGCGGACGGCTTCGGCTATACATTCGGGAACGTGAGTTTGATGTGGCCCAGGGAAAGCTCGACCAAATCATTGAGTACGTCGAATTCGACGCGCGCGGCCAAATGCTTCGTCAGTCCCTCGAGCGCCTGACCTATTACGGCGGCGACCCCACGCCCATGGCCGCTCCAGAGGGCCTGACAATAGGTCGCGAGCCGATCCGTCTGGGCGAAAATGGCGAAATCCATGTCTTCCTCAAAGCCTAGCCCGCCGGCTTGCGGGCTGCGAAGATCTTGAGGTCGGCGAGGTCTTCCAGGTTGTGGCTCTTGAAGAAATCAAAAAGCGCGTCGTCTTCCCCCCTTGGCACAACCCACGAGGGACAGGCTGACAACAGCATCGCCTCCATCGACTGGCGCAGACGCTACAATGATACCGATTGATCCATCGGCTGCGCGGACCGTCTGGCCTGGATTCTTGAGGGTTCGAGTGCCGAAGTTCTGCAAAGCTCCCAAAGCGGAGCGGTCACGGCAGAATGGTGACGTTCACACTCACCAACCCCTTGAAAGACAGATGCCGTGAGCAAATTAACGCGAGCGTGGATTTGAAGGCGTTGCGGCTGTCTGACAAGGACGGCCACCGGTTATTTTGTGGGGCCGATACCGACCCGTCATCTTCTTATTCATCAACGCCGCCAACCGCCGGCGCTCCCCCAAACTCCAGCGGTCGCTCTGAGCATAGGCGCGCTGCCGAGCTGACCTCCCGGCGCAGCGCCGCGCGGCAAAGGCGCAGGCGGCTGACTGCCAAACGGAGGATCCATGTGGCCGCGGCCATCTCGCCCATCTAGGGACCTTCCCAACGCGTGTTCTGCGGGAAATCCGGGCGTTGTCGTCCGACCCGCTCCGCCAATGATAGCCGGGTCAGAGCCCGTCCGAATTGCCGTCAAACCTCAAGGCGGAACGCCGCGCCGTCTCGTTTGATATGACCGGCCGTCGGCCCGGCGTAGTGGGTCCCGATGACCAGGATCGGCTCGTCGGCCCATTCGGCGAACATCCGGGCGCGGGTGATGCCTGCGGCCTTCGGGTCGCTGTCGAAACTTGGGGACCATTCCGGGTGCGCCAATTGGCACGGGTGATGGCTCATGTCTCCGGTGATCACTGCGGCATGCCCCTCGGACTCGATCATTACGCTGACGTGCCCAGGGGTGTGGCCGGTGGTCGGGATCAAGCGGATCTCGGGACTGATGCGGTGGTCAAGATCGACCATCTCGGCCAGGCCCGCGTCCAGGACTGGCTTGACCGAGTCGAACAAGATCTCTTGTTGTTCCGCATCACCTTCGGCGCTCCAGTGAGCGTATTCAGTCTTGCCAAACAGGTAGCGGGCCTTCGGGAAGGTCGGGACCCACTTTCCGTCTTCCAGCATTGTATTCCAACCGACGTGATCGACATGCAGGTGGGTGCAAACCACCGCATTGACGCTCTCCCGCGACCAGCCGGCGTCGGCCAGATGCTGCAGGAACGGAGTCGAAAGGGTATTGCCGCCCAACAGGCTTCGGGCCTTGTCGTTGCCGATGCAGGTGTCCACGACCAGCCGCAGACCTGGGGCTTCGACCAGTAGCGCGTGAATAGAGAGCAGAAGCTGGTCCTTTTCATTGACGAAATGCGGGTAGAGCCAGGGCAAGCGGCGCAGCGCTTCTGGCGTCGCTTGGGCCAGGAAGTTGGCCGGGGTTTCCATCTCGACAATGCGTGTGATCTTCACCGCGCCTACCTGCCACGACAGCATTGCGTCCTCGCCCGTCTTGTTTGGTTGTCCAGATTCCAGGAGATCACGGCTTAACCGCTGATGAAAGGTGTCATCCCTAACCGGGGGCCCTGAATAGGGATGTCTGTCGCTCGGTCCGCGATGGGGGTTCTTGCGCGCAAAGTCGACCTCTCCAACGTCGGAATCGGGGGATTCTGGAAGTTGGTGAGCGGTACGATAGCGAACTTGGCTCAGACTGACTTGCCGTGGATCGGCGCGGTGGTCCCGCGCAATCCAGCCGCAAGTGGAGCCATAAAAGGTGCGCTTGGAGTTCAGGCGTGGGCGTTCGGCTAGGTGCGCCACCACCAAGGAAACGTCTTAGTGGATCTTGATGCGGCGCGACGGGGACGAGCGACGAGGTTTAGCAGCCCCAGATATTGCTGCGCGAAACCTAATGGAGACATGACCTGAAGAGCGTCATCGACCATGCCCAACTCGGCGAGCAGGCCTCGAAGTCGTCCAACCTTCTGATATTTCCTTACGTTGGACACTCCGGGCCAGTCGACAATCTCAATGGGCAGCTTGGCCTCGATGATCCGCTGATTGATGAAAGCTTCGCCGCCCCATCGCGGCAAGGTTTCAAGGGTCGGAACGTGGTCGCGCACCAGCCAAGCTGGAATCACTCGCTCTCCCGACACGAAATCCAGTCCGAGCATCCGATAGAAGCCAAGGCTGTTCCGGCGAAGGCTAATGGTGGTTTTCGCCCGGCCGCTGTTGATTGGCGCCACAAGCATATCGATCTCCCTGGGGCCGAGGCCCGCCAGATCGGCGTCTAGAAACATCAGGTGGTCGCCTGACGCCGCAGAGATACCTCTGGCCATGGCGTAGGTCTTGCCGCGATTTGCCACATAGGAGACGGTTCGAACATTCGGGTAAGCCCGGACGAAAGCGGCGGTATCGTCGGTCGAGCCGTCATCGACGACGATGATTTCCTTCAGTGCCGGATGCGCGTCAACCGCTTGTAGGATGGTCTTGATCCGATTGCCCTCGTTGTAGGCGCAGATGATGCAGGAGATCTCGCGCATGGAAGATTCTATTCCCTGGCCATTGCCCCGCTTCAATCCGGCGGGCTGATCAAGGTTCCGCGGCAACCTCTCTCAACAGGTTTTATGAAGTCAGAGGGGCGGATCTTCAGCAGCGGCGCGCCGACCAAGTCCAGCGCGGCAGTCGGACATTCCGAGCGCCCGCGCAGGGTCGAGCCTCATCGCCGAACCAATCTCCCCATCAGATCATCCCGCTTGCCTGGGAAGACCGGATAGAGGCTGGCGCTTTTGGCCTGCGAGCGGCCGTGAACGTCTGAGATCAACGCGCGTCCCAATTGTCGCCTGCTTTGTCTCGTGTGATGGTGTCGGGGAGGCCTTGGACCACAAAAGACGCGGATCATTTCATCGCGCCTTCCAGAGCCTCCAAGAGCATTGTTGTGCGCCGTTCATCGTGAGGCGCCCCGGAGGATTTCGAATGGAAGACCTGAAGGATCGCTTGAGCCTCGACGACCGGCTGGGCGCTGCTGCCGTGAACGGCATGACCACCGCTGTGTGGGCCGACCTCAAACCCAACGCAACTTTCATCCATGATCCGGACGGAAAGGTTCATACCTGGGGAAAGATCAATGCGCAGGCCAATCGGATCGTGCGCCTGCTCCGTCAGCACGGCCTCAAGGCCGGCGACGCGGTCGCGCTGGTCTGTTCCAACCGCGCGGAGTTCGTCGAAGTCCTATCGGCATGCCAGCGTGCCGGGTGGCGGATCACCCCGGTCAACTGGCACCTTACCGCCGACGAGATCGCCTACATCGTCAACGACTGCGAGGCCAAGGCGGTATTCTGCGAGAACCGCGTCAGCGCCTCAGAAGCTGCGATCTCCCATTGCCCGAACGTGCAGGTGAAAATCGCCATTGGAGCGCCGATCCCGGGCTTCCTCGACTATGACTCCACGCTCGCTCAATTCGACGGCGCCGACATTGACGATCCCGTTCTGGGCAACCAGATGATGTACACGTCGGGAACAACGGGGCGCCCCAAGGGCGTCTATCGCGCCCAGCCTGTGGTGGCGGTGCAGGGCCTCTATGCCCTGCGCGGATACGACCATGAGACATCGGTGCAGCTGTGCGCTGGGCCCGCCTATCACGCCGCCCCGCTGGCCTTTGACGTGCGTGGGGCCATGGGCGCGGGTTGCGAGCTGGTCTTCATGGACAAGTGGGACTCAGAAGCCGTCTTGCGCCTGATGCATGAGAAGCGCGTCAGCCACTTGCACCTGGTGCCTATCATGTTCCAGCGCTTGCTCGCTTTACCTGACGATGTGAAGGCCAAGTACGACCTGTCGAGCGTGATCTATATTGTCCACGGTGCCGCCCCGTGCCCGCCGGAGGTCAAGGCGGCGATGATTGAGTGGTTCGGCCCGGTGCTCAGTGAATACTACGCAGGTTCCGAAGGCGGTGCCGGCTTCGTAATTTCTTCGGAAGAATGGCTGAAGAAGCCCGGCAGCGTCGGCAAACGTCCTGCGCTTCTGGGCTCCAAGATTTTGGACGAACAGGGAAACGAATGCCCCACCGGCGTGCCGGGCGGCATCTATCACCAGCTCCCACCCGCAGGTGGCTTCACCTATTACAAGGACGAGGCCAAGACCCAGGCCAACCGGGTCGGCGACTATTTTACGATGGGCGACGTCGGCTATTTCGACGAAGACGGCTATCTTTTCCTGACCGGCCGAAATGCCGAAACGATTATCTCGGGCGGGGTGAATATCTACCCCCAGGAAGTCGACAACGAGCTGATCAAGCACCATGCCGTCGCTGACTCCTCAACGGTCGGCGTGCCCCACGATGAGTGGGGCGAACAAGTCCGGGCCGTGATCATGCTGAACGAGGGCTACACTGCCTCCGACGAACTCGCCCAGGAAATCCTGTCTCACGCCCGCATCAGCTTGCCCGCCTTCAAAGTCCCACGAAGCGTCGACTTCGTGACCGAGCTTCCGCGCTCCGAAGCCGGCAAGATACAACGCAACAAAGTCCGGGCGCCCTATTGGGAGGGACGAGCTCGGCAAATCTAAATCGAAACACCGCGTCACGAAGCGTGTTTGGCTTGAGCGGGCGACGCATGGCATCAGCCAGCCCGCTACTGTCCGGAGACGCCGCCCATGATCCCGTTCATTGACCTTCAGGCACAGAGAGCCCGGCTGGGCCAGCCTCTGGAGGATGCAATCCTGAAGGTGGTTCGTTCCGGTGCCTACATTATGGGACCGGAGATCGCGGAATTGGAACGCCAGTTGGGTGCCTTCGGGCAATCCAGCTTCGTACTCTCCTGCGGATCGGGGACCGAGGCCCTTGTGCTGCCACTGATGGCGTGGGGCATCGGGCCGGGTGATGCGGTGTTCTGTCCGTCCTTCACCTTCGCCGCCACGGCCGAAGCCATGGCGCTGGTCGGTGCCTCGCCGGTTTTCGTGGATATCGACGAAGAGACCTACAACCTCGACCCCGCAAGCCTTGAAGCTGCGGTGGTCGCGGTGAAGGCTGAAGGCAAGTTGATTCCACGCGCGGTGATTGCGGTCGACCTGTTCGGAGGTCCGGCGGACTATCCGGCCATCGCTGCAATCTGTGCCAAGCATGGCCTGAAGCTGATCAGCGACTCGGCCCAGGGCTTCGGGTGCACCTTGGGCAGCAAACATCCGATCCATTGGGCCGACGTCACGACCACATCCTTCTTCCCAGCAAAACCGCTGGGCTGCTATGGCGATGGTGGGGCAGTGCTGTCGAAGGACGCTGGCTTTCACGACCTTTTGGTAAGCCTTCGTGTCCATGGCCAAGCGGTGAAGTCTGACGTCGAAGGCAAGACGTTCGAACACGATCCGAAATACCTAAACGTCCGCATAGGGATGAATTCCCGAATGGATACGATTCAGGCCGCCGTACTGCTGGAAAAGCTGAAGATTTTCGAGGACGAAATCAAAGCTCGCAATCGCATCGCCGATCGGTACGCCGCGGGATTATCGGACGTCGTCAAGACGCCGACCGTGCTGGAGGGTGGCATCAGCGTCTGGGCTCAATACACCATCGAACTGGAAGGCCGAGACGCGCTTGGCCCCTATCTGCGCGATCGAGGGATTCCCACGGCCGTCTACTACCCTATCCCGATCCATAAGCAGGCCGTCTATTCCGTCTACCCGGCGGCTCCGGGCGGCCTTCCCGTCACCGAAGCCAAGGCAGGGCAAGTCATTAGCCTGCCTATGCATCCCTACCTTTCAGAAGACGACCAGGATCAGGTGATCATAGCCATACGCGCCTTCGTGAAGCAGAACGCTTAGGCTTCAGGCCCAGTACGCCTTCACATCAGCGCCGTAAGCCAACCCCTGGGCAAGGCCTGCGCGGGCCGCGTCGGGGCGACGGCGAAAATCCATCAGATTTTGCCCCCCAAAGGCCTGGAGGCTCGCCTCGTCCGGCGTGATGGCCAGGACCGTCGAGCCACCGCTCTTCAAGGACTCGATCTCTTCTTCGAACTTTGCCGCGATCCGCTCGCCCAACGCGCTGCCGCCAGGGTCCAGCATAACGGCGACCACCAAGACCAAATCATGCCCGATCGCCATGTCGGCATTGGTGCCAGAACGCATGCCTCCATCGATGTAGCGGCGTCCTTCCAGCGTCACCGGCGGGTAGATGCCCGGCACACTGCAGCTTGACGCCACAGCGCGAACCACGCCGACGCTGGAATCCTTGGTCCAGAGTTTGAAGGCACCTGTCTCAGCATCGACCGCGGTGCAGGCAAAGCCGCGATCAGGCCATGCGTCGCGCGGCAGCGCCGAAAACGACCTGCCGAAGCTGGCGATGAAATCATTCTCACTCATGGTCTGTGCAGCGAGCGCGAAGGCCCCGATTTCAGCACGCACCTCGGCCGGATTCCGCAAGCCTGCCTGAGCTTCTCCCATTAGTTGCATAAGCCTCGACAGATCAGCAGGTTGGCCACTGCCGCCCGTTGGGCGCCGGTCCTCACCTTGGATTTGATCAGCGAGCATCGGATCCGCCAGCGTCTTCGGATCCGCACCCAAAGCCAATCGCGCGCCAACAAATGAGCCCGCAGAGGTGCCCATCGTGAAATCCGCCTGGCCAAGGTCGACACCGGACTGCGCCAGCCCAGCTATAACGCCGCTCTCCCAAGCGATGCCCACCGGACCGCCACCCCCTAGCACCAGCGCTCGCGTCATCTTTTGTCCTTCGCATTGCAAGTCCTCGAGCATCGACGGCGAGACCCGGACTGTCCATGCCTTCCTATCGGATGTGGACGTCAAGCGGCGAAGCGCGCGTCGCGCGCCTGTTACGGCGGTTTTCGGCGATCCATTCGAGCGCTTTCAGCGTCGAGGCGGCCCCTTGCGGTGCCTGGCGTACCTTTCAACGGAGCAGATCATGTCGACCAGGCGTTCCATCTTGCGCGTCTAACTTCGCCGTGGGATGCGTTGAGTCAAACAGATGTTTGCCCGGTTTCTGGGCACGGAGGCGCGATCATGAAGGCTGCGGTCTACTACGAAAACGGTGGTCCCGACGTCTTCAGATACGAAGATGTTTCCGATCCAGAATGCCATCGAAAGGGCATTGTGATCCGCGTCGAGGCCGTCTCTATCGAGGGCGGCGACACGCTCAATCGCTTTCGCGGCCAGCTTGTCACCAAGCCTCATATCGTCGGCTACCAGGCCGCCGGTGAAGTCGTGCAGGTTGGCGAAGACGTCGACAACATCAAGATTGGCGACAAGGTCGTCACCACCGGTGCCTTCGGCAGCCACGCAGAATTGCGAGCCGTCGCCGCTCGCACCGCCTGGGTGATCCCGACTGGAATGGACGTGCGGCTTGCCGCCGCCATTCCGGTCCCCTTCGGCACAGCCCATGACTGCCTCTTCGAGTTTGGTCGGATGAAGAAGGGTGAAATCGTGCTCGTCCAAGCTGGCGCATCAGGCGTTGGGGTCGCCGCAATCCAGCTCGCCGCACGCGCCGGCGCCGCGATGGTCTTGGCGACAGCTTCGTCGGACGCGCGCCTCGAGCGCCTCAAGGAGCTCGGAATGACACACGGCATCAATTATCAGCGCGACGACGTCGTGCAGGAGGTCGCGCGCCTGACGGATAAGCACATGGCTGACGTGATCGTAGATAGCGTCGGCGGCCCGACGCTGCAGTCGTCGATCCTGTCGCTGGCCTATCGCGGCCGTGTCTCCATGGTCGGTCAGGCTGGGCGCGAACCGATGAAGGTGGATGTCGGGACAATGATGGGGGGTAACCGCTCCCTTGCAGGCGTCTTCTTAGGTGCCGAGATCGCGACCGACCGGGTCCACAATAATATCCAGCAGCTGATCCAGGACGTCGCAGATGGATCTCTAAAGGTGGTCATCGACAAGACCTTCGCGCTGAAGGACGCCGCCGAAGCCCACCGCTATATCGAAAACCGCCAAGCCGTTGGCCGCGTCCTTCTGACGCCATAGCAAGCCTCGCCCAAGTGGCGATCAGAGGCAGGGCTGGGATCGTGCGGGGCCCGCCTGAGCGTTGAACCGTTGCGCTCTCCAGAAGGGGAGCAATTAGGGAGGTCGAAATGCCCCGCGCCAGGAATGGCTCCGTCGAAATCGAATACCAGAGCTTCGGCGACGACGGGTCAGAAGCGATCCTCCTCGTGAACGGACTGGGCTCGCAGATGACGCGCTGGCCTGAGGATTTTTGTGCGCGGCTCGTCGCCAAAGGCTACCGAGCGATCCGTTTCGACCACCGCGACACCGGCACCTCGACCTGGCCGACGCAGGCCTACACACTCTGCGACATGGCCCGTGACGGAATCGCCGTCCTCGACGCAGCTGGGATCCTCAAGGCGCATATCGCTGGCGTCTCGATGGGTGGCATGATCGTCCAGCGGATGGCGCTCGACCACCGCGAACGCGTCCTTTCAATGACCTCAATCATGTCGACGACGGGCGCGCCAAATGCGTTTAAGTCGACGCCCGAGGCGGCTGCGGTGCTTAACAATCCACCCCCCAATCCCAAGACCGACTTCGACGCCTTCGTGGCAAACGGAATCAAGAACGCCCGCACCATCGGCAGCCCGGGATATCCTTGGACCGAAGCCGAGCTCCGCAGCCGGGTGATCGCCAAGTATAAACGCGCACATAACCCCGTAGGCGTCGCCCGCCAGCGCGCTGCGATTGCGGCTGACAGCGACCGAACCGAAGAACTCCGTAAGCTGACGATTCCAGTTGTCGTGCTGCACGGCGCCGAAGATCCGCTTTTGATTAAGGTGGGCGGTGAGGCGACCGCAGCCGCCATCCCCGGCGCAGAGCTTCGGATCATCCCAGGCATGGGCCACGACCTGCCGCCCAGCCTGCACGATACCTTTGTCGATGCCATCACATCTGCGGCCAGCCGCGTACAAACAACCGCTTAGAAGTCAGGAACCAGGATGGGACGTCTCCAGGGCCGAACAGCCGTCATCACCGGCGCAGGTAGCGGCATTGGCCGCGCAGCGTCCTTGCTCTTTGCTCGTGAGGGCGCGCGCGTGGTCTGTGTCGACCGCGCCGAAAGCGTGTCGGAGACCGCGACATTGGTCGGCTGCGCCGGCGGCCAGGCGCTAGCCCTGCAGGGCGATGCCGGCGATGAAGCCTTTGTGCGGGCCTACATTGAGAAAGCCCAGACGGCATTCGGCGGGCTCGATGTCGTCTGGGCCAACGCCGGCATCTCCGGTGGCTTCAAGCCTCTCGAAGAACAGACACCCGACGACTGGGCCGAGATACTGCGCGTCAACCTCATCGGTGCCTTTCTGGCCGTGAAGCACGCCTCGCAGGTTATGATCCCGACCGGCAAGGGTTCAATTATCTGCACGGCTTCTGTGGCCGGCATCCGCTCTGGCGCCGGCGGCCCCGCCTATTCTGCATCCAAAGCCGGCGTCATCAGCTTGGCCCAGACCTCGGCCAACGAATTCTACGGCACCGGCGTTCGGGTCAACGCGATCGCACCCGGTCTGATCGAGACAGGCATGACCAAGCCGATCTTCGACGGCGCGCGAGCCCGTGGGAACGAGGACAAGATCGGCCAGCTGAATCCGCTAACCCGTTATGGAGTCCCAGAAGAAATCGCCCATGCGGGTCTGTTCCTGGCCTCCGACGACAGCTCTTACGTCAACGGCCAGACCATTGCTGTCGACGGCGGCCTTTCCAGTTCGCATCCGGTGGTCCGAAGAAAGCGGTGATCCAAGTCGCGTGATCTACCTCGTCCAACGGCCAGAGCGAGTTCAATCGCGAACGCCACTTGCAGGGGCACGTGGACAGCCCGCTTACCGAACTGAGAGTTCGTCAGGCTAGGGCGATGGGCCAGTTGCTCGCTGACCTCATCGGGAAGCCCCAGGGCTGGCAGATCGTTTCAAGCCCTGTGGGTCGAGCCCGCGCAACCGCCGAAATCATCGCCAGAAAGATGCAAGGCTTACCGATCGAGCTTGACGATCGCCTGAAGGAGATGAGTTGGGGCGCACACGACGGGCGGCTGCGGTCGGAGTTGGAGGCAGAATACCCCGAAACGTTCGGTAAACCCGGTTGGGCGTTCGAGGCTAGCTCTAGCGAGAGCTACGAAGTGGTGGCCTGTCGCATCGGCGACTGGCTGGCCAGCCTGCCGCTCGAACCTCAGCGCCGGATCATTGCGGTCAGCCACGGCATCTCAGGCCGGGTTTTACGTGGAATCTACGCAAACCAAGGCGGCGATGCCTCAGCACAGCAGGATGCGCCGCAGGACGCCGTTTACCGGCTGGCGCATGGCGAAGTGACCCGCATCGACGGCGAGCCGGCGAACTAGACGTGGAAGCCTCGACGGGCGGGGACCACAACAACGCGCTCCGGACCCAGCCATTTGATCATCGCCAAGACTCCAACGGCTGCGAAGACGCCCAGGCTGAACGCTGCCCCCGCGGTGAGTGTGATACCAGCGGCCCCCACGCGCAGCGGCCTGCGATCCATCCAATGGACCATGTCGCCGTCCACCGCCGGCTGGCTCAGGTCATCCACCTCTTCAAGTCCCTCTTCGCTCATCGCCATCCTCCGTCACCGTTTGGCTAACCCTTGCGCATAGCAGGGGTTCCGAACCGTCAGCCCGAAGGATAGAACTTAGCGCCTCTTCTTCTCCTGGACCCAATTCAAGCAGACCATGGCCGGACATTCGAAGTTCAAAAACATCATGCACCGCAAGGGCCGGGCGGATTCCGCGCGCTCTAAGCTGTTCTCCAAGCTCTCTCGCGAAATCACGGTCGCGGCAAAAGGGGGCTTGCCTGACCCCGCCATGAACGCGCGACTTCGTCTGGCGGTGAACAATGCCAAGGCTGAGTCTTTGCCCAAGGATGTGATCGACCGGGCGATAAAGAAAGCCTCTGGAGGAGACGCCGAAGCCTATGAAGAAATCCGCTATGAAGGCTTCGGTCCCGGAGGCGTAGGCGTCATCGTCGAGGTGCTGACCGACAACCGCAACCGCTCAGCATCCAACGTCCGCTCGACCTTCTCCAAATACGGCGGCAACCTGGGCGAGACCGGGTCTGTGTCCTTCATGTGGGATCGCGTCGGCCAAATCGGCTACCCCTCACAGGCAGGATCCGAGGACAAGGTCATGGAGGCCGCCATAGAGGCTGGCGCAGAGGACGTTGAGTCCGACGAAGACGGCCACACGATCTACACCGCCTTTGCTGAACTTTCTGACGTGGCCGCTACGTTGGAAGCCGCGCTCGGAACGGCGAAGTCCACGTCCCTCGCCTGGCGGCCAAAGGTTCGCACGCCGATCACAGGCGAGGCGGCCGGCACGCTGATGAAACTGCTTGAGATTTTAGAGGATGATGACGACGTCCAGAATGTCTATTCCAACGAAGACATCGATGCGGCCGAATTGGAGTCTCTGATTGGCTAGATGCAGGCCCTTGGCTTCCGCCGCGTCGCGTGGGCACAGTCACCGAAATTCAAATGGGGGAAATAAGACCATGCACCTGAAACTCGCCGCCGCAGCGCTTGGGGCCATTACCTTGACCGCCGGCGTAGCTCACGCCGCCGACTTCGTGACCGTGCCGTTGTCGGTGACCGTAAACGCGCCTGCCGACAAGGCCTGGCCCAAAATCAACGGCTATTGCCAGATCGGCGCGTGGTTCAAGACCACGTGCGAAATCACGTCCGGCAAGGACCGGGAAATGGGCGCGATCCGGCTGATCGCCGGTCGAGTCACCGAGCTGCTCGTCGCCAACACCGCCTGGAGCTACACCTACAGCCAGCCGAAATCACCGATCGACTACCACGGCACCGTAGAGATCCAGCCGATCGACAAGAAAACCTCGAAGCTGCTCTACACTCTGGTCTATGACGCCGACGCCCTGCCCAAGCACGAGCCCGAGGACAAGGCCAAGGACAAGGAAAACCGCACAAAGCAGTTCACGGTCCTGATCAACGCCATGAAGGCTGCTGCCGAGGCCAAATAGGCCGAGTCCTAGCGCCTTCCGAGAAACGTAAAGACGGCGTAGACGGCGACCAGCAAGACGAAGCCGATCACCATGGCGCGGCCGATCAATCTGCGCCTGGCATCTTCAGCGTCGGTGGGGCGATCGTTTGGACTGTCGTTCATAGCGGCGGATGAGCCCTGTCAGGGTTCATCCGTCAAGCGCCGCGTGGCGCGAGGGGGTTTTCCAATGCGTACGCTGTTGGCCGCAGCTCTTCTGCTTGCCCTTGCGAGCTCCGCTTGGGCTCAACAGCAAGAACCTATGGGCGCTGCCCAACCCCTGAGCGCGGGCGCGAACCAGACCAAGGCGCTGGAATTCGCCGGCGGGCGGATCTTCCAAGCGACCGGCTTTGGCAACACCTTCATGGTGACCACCAAGGCCGGTAATGTGATTATCGATACCTCGCTGGCACCCAACGCTCGGCGACATCACGCCTTACTGAAAGCGGCATCCTCAGCGCCGATCAAGGCGATTATCCTGACCCACAGCCATGGCGACCACACCGGCGGGGTTCCGCTTTGGAAGGAGGCCGGGACTCACGTCATTGGACAGGCCAACGAGGTCGAGTTCCGCAACTATCTGACGCGCCTAGACGGCTTTTTCGCGAGCCGTAACGCAGCACAGTACAATGCGCCCCTCTTGGGGCGCATTGCCAACCCCAATCCCGGCAACTACGCGGCACCTCAACTCGCCGACGTGTTGTTCGAGAAGGAGTACAAATTCAAGTTAGGCGATCTAACCTTTGATTGCCTATCTATGCCTGGCGAAACGCCAGATATGCTGAACGTCTGGATCCCCGAACTGAAAGCGCTATTCATCGGCGACAATTATTACGCATCGTTCCCAAACATGTACACACTTCGGGGAACACTCACGCGTCCGGCGCTGAACTACGTCGAATCCATCAACAGGGTCCTGGCTCTAGAGCCGGCCATCGTCCTGCCAAGCCACGGCTTGCCGATCGTTGGCGTCGCCAACGTCAAGAAGACACTGACTCAATATCGTGATGCCATCCTTTACGTTCACGACGCGACGGTGCGCGGCATGAACGAGGGTAAGGACGCATTCTCGCTCATGAAGTCCATTAAGCTACCGCCAGAGCTGGAAGTCGGTGAAGGATATGGCGCGATCAGCTGGTCGGTGCGCGGAATTTATGAAGGCTACGCGGGCTGGTTCGATACCGATCCGGCCACCATGTATCCGACCGCGCCGAGCGAAGCTTATGCGGAGCTCGTAAAGATTGCTGGAGGGGCCGCGCCGGTGGCCGCGCGCGCCGAAAGCCTCGTCAACTCTGACCCGGCACTGGCGCTGCGACTGACGAGCGCCGCACTCGCGGCCGAACCCAGGAACGCTGCGGCGCTGAGCGCGCGCAAACACGCGCTGGAAAACCTGCTCTCGACCTCGAAGAATTCAAACGAAAGCGGTTGGCTGCATGCGGGCCTCGCCCGCGTCGAGGCCGCGCGGAAGTAGCCCAAAATACTGGCTCCTCGAGCCGCAGCCGGCCAAGATCTGCAATCCTGGGATCGCGATAATGGCCGTCACTGGGCGCGTCCCTACACTCCAAGCCTTTTGCGGGCTTGAGGGTTGCCCTACACCCCAGGCCAAGCCAGCGCCCTGTGCCGAGATCGGGCGCGGTGGCCTAGGCGACCGTAGCGGCGACTTTGGCTTTGGCTTTGGCCTTGGACGGTGCCCTGACCTTCGGCGTACCATCCGCGTTGACCGCCTTCTTGCGTGTCGCCTTGGGCTTCGCCGGCGGCGGCTCAGCCACCGCACCACGCACGTAAGAGGTGTCCCCGCGATCGAGGGTGGATTGCGTCACCCCGCCTTGATCGACGGCGACGCCGAGATAGCGCATGCACTCTGGACTGTAGCTGATGTCCGCCATCGGGACCTTGGGGTCGCGCTTCAGCTCGGAGACGTCGCGCAACGTCATGCGCAAGGTCATTGCCTCGCGCGAGACGCCGTCAGCGTCGGCCTGTTCGATCGCCAAGCGAGCTTCTTCAGCGGCGGTGCCGCGGCGGCGGGTCGTTTTGGGGGCGTGCATGCTCATCTTCAGGCGTCCGCGAAGAAGCCGTGTTCGCCGCTTACCCGCACTTGGCAGGCGCGACCCTGGTCCTGGAGAGCGCGGGCCCGCTTATTCGCGGCCGCCTTGGCCTCCTCTTTCTCGACGGAATGGTCGGAGAAAATTCCCAGGTGCTCGACGGCCCAGCGTCCTTCATGACGGGCGACGGTAAGGGTCTCGCGATCGGCTGCGCCACGTATGGCCATGAGTTGATCCTTTTTGGCGCCGCGAAGCAGACGCGCGCCCAGGCGTTTTGAAGTAGAGCGAATTGTGACAGAATTCTATATGTAAAACAGAGCGCTGTCTCCCTCCTTCACCAAGATAGGGGAGAAATTCCTTGCATCTTCCGCGAGCTAATGGGAAAGAGTAGACATCGAATATCGTTTTGGCTCGCCTGCCCTCCACCCCCGATCTCTAAATCGGGAACCGGAACCGCCCTCGACCCTCTCCGAAAATTTGATCACGACGTCCATCTTGGGCGCGTGAATACTTAGATACCCGGAAGGGGATACTGATATGGCGACTGGTGTCGTGAAGTGGTTTAACGGCCAAAAAGGCTTTGGTTTCATTCAGCCCGATGATGGTGGCCAAGACGTGTTCGTGCACATCTCCGCCGTTGAGCGGGCGAATATGTCCTCGCTGAACGAGGGTCAAAAGATCAGCTACGAGCTGGAAAAAGACCCGCGCAATGGCAAGACGTCTGCCGGCCAGCTGCAAAGCGCCTAAGGACTGAAGCCGGGTTCGAAAGAGCCCGCACAAATTAGGGCCGGTGCCGCAAGGTGCCGGCCCTTTTCGTTTGGCCTTGGCTTATTGAGCGTCCCCGATCGCTTCAGCGCCAAGAAAATTCGGGCCATCGGCAAGCTGGCCACCGTAAGATTTATGGCTAGAGTTGCGCCATGCGCATCCCCTCATTCGTCGTCGCGACCGCCCTTTTGGCGCTCGCCCTTCCCGCCACCGCAGCCTCGCCTTCCGGACCCATCTCACCCACGCGCCTTTCGATGGACGTCAAGGTCCTTGCCGATGGCAAACTTGCTGGCCGAGCCCCCGGCGGTCCCGGCGAGGCCGGCACGATCGCCTACATCGTCAGCCAGTTCAAAGCCGCAGGCTTGAAGCCCGCCGGCGACAAGGGGGGGTGGACCCAAGCTGTGCCGCTAATCCGCTTCACAACGGCCAGCAATGCCAAGTTCAGCCTGACTGCGGGCGGCAAGACCTATCCGCTTGGCCAGACCCAGCAAATTATGGCCTGGACGCAGCGGCCAACCGATCGGGTCACCATTCAAAACGCGCCGCTGGTGTTCGTGGGCTATGGCGTCACCGCGCCGGAGCGTGGCTGGGACGACTTCAAGGGCGTTGACCTGAAGGGGAAGATCGCCGTCATCTTGATCAACGACCCTGACTTTGAGGCCGAGCCGGGAGAGCCGGTCGCAGGCAAGTTCGGCGGCAAAGCGGCGACTTACTACGGCCGCTGGATCTACAAATTCGAAGAGGCTGCACGCCGCGGCGCAATGGGTGCGCTTATCGTCCACGAGACGGCGGGAGCAGCCTATCCATGGTCGACCGTTGTCGCCTCTAACGGTGAAAGTTTCGACGTCGTCCGCGCTGACCCCGCCGCGATCCATCCCCTCCTCCAAGGCTGGATCCAGCGCGACACAGCCATCGACCTCTTTAGGTCCTCCGGCCTGGACTTCGAGGGGCTCAAGAAGACCGCCCGAACCGCGGAATTCCATCCCGTAACGCTCACTGGCGCGGTTTTTTCGGCGGACATGGGCGTAAAGACCGCCCAACTCCTGAGCCACAATATCCTCGCCGAAATCCCAGGCGCAACGCGTCCCCAGGAGAGCGTGATGTTCGGCGCCCACTGGGACGCCTTCGGTCAGGGTCCGGCAGACACGACCGGCGATATCGTGCGCCACGGCGCCGTCGACGACGGCATAGGTGTGGCAGGCGTGCTCGAGATCGCGCGGGCCTTCGCCCAGGGCCCGAAGCCTCAGCGAACGGTCGTCTTCGGCGTCTGGACGGCTGAAGAGCGCGGCCTGCTGGGTAGCGAATATTACGCCAACCATCCGAAGCTACCCCTGGCCACCACCGCTGGAGACTTCACGATGGATGTCGTGCAGACCGCAGGTGCCAGCCACGACCTCGTCCTGGTGGGCGCCGGACAGGACTCGCTAGAGGCCGACCTCGCCAAGGCCGCCGCCACGCAAGGCCGCGCCATTACACCCGATCCCCATCCGGAAAAGGCGCTTTTCTACCGCGCCGACCACTTCAGCCTCGCCAAGCGCGGCGTGCCGACCATCTTAATCATGGGCATGGCCGGCGGGCCGGACCTGCTCAAAGGGGGCCGCGAGGCGGGCGATCGCTGGGTTAAAGACTATACGGAGCGCTGTTATCACCAGGTCTGCGATAACTGGAGCCCGACCTGGGACCTAACCGGTGCGGCACAAGACATTGATCTCCTCTTCGAAGTGGGTCGCGATCTCGCCAATTCAAGCCGCTGGCCAGACTGGAACGTCAGTTCAGAATTTAAGCCGGTCCGAGCCAAAACCGCCGCCGCTCGGAGGTAGGTGCCATGCCTCTGGCGTTGGCCCTGCTGATATTGGCTGTCGCAGCAAAGGCGCAGTCGGGTGAGGCCTTACTGACCGACGCATCCGTCCGCGCCTTCGTTATCCGCCAGGAAGCCGCCTGGAACGCCAAGGACGCGCGCGCCTTTTTCGCGACTTTCACCGCCGATGCCAAGTTCGTGGCCCAGGCCTGTGACTCACACGGCGGGCTGACTTCAAACGGCAGCAGCACGGTGTCCCAGGCGACGGCGCAGGCCCAACGATTTTTCGCGGCAAGCCGCTTCCATGAGACGGGCGTGATAGACCGGGTGATCATTCCACCTGACGGCCACGTCGCGCAGGTGTTTGGACATGTGAGCACAGAGATCGAAAAGGCGGGGCGGCCGCCTCAGAAACTCTGCGCCGAGACCCGACAGACCTTGGTCCTCGCCAAGCGCCGCATACTCTCCCAAGGCCAAACAGAAACCGACGTTCGCTGTTCTCGTTGATGCTAATGCAAAGCCCAACTCTTCGCCGCAGTGAACAGCGCTCACAAAACCCACTGCCGTTTCAAATTTTAGAGGGAACCGTCCATGATCCGTCCCATCGTCACTGCGCTCGCCGCCGTCGCGTTCTCCGCCACGGTCGTGGCCGCTCAGCCACCTGCCCAGCCGCCAGCACCCACTGTGGTCCGCGGTGCCGTCAGCGCGCTCACAGACGGCTCAATAACGATTAAAACCGACAAGGGCTCTCAGGTCGTGGGGCTTACGGCGACATGGTCGGTCGCCGTGCTGAAATCTGTGCCCATTGACGCCATCCAGCCCGGCAGCTTCATCGGCACCTCAGAGATGCCGAAGGCGAATGGTCAGGGCGAGAGCCTGGAAGTCCACGTCTTCCCACCTGGCGTAAAAATGGGCGAAGGCCACTACGGCTGGGACCTGAAGCCCGGCTCGATGATGACCAACGGAACCGTTGGTACGGTCGTTGCCGGCAAGAAGGGCAGCCGTGAACTGGACGTGAACTACTCCTACGGTCAGCGCCACATCGTCGTGCCGGCCAATGTCCCCGTCGTCCAGATCGGCCCTGGCAAGAGGGAAATGATCAAGGTCGGAACGCCGGTATTTATGGTTGTGCAGAAGACTCCGAACGGCCTGATGGCCGGTTCCGTGTCGATTGGTGAAAACGGAGCCAAGCCGCCAATGTGATCAAAGGACTATCGAGGCCGCCAGCCGGCGGTTTCGACGGCCCTGGGTCGTAATGCGGTGGCCAGAAGGTCCTGAGGCGATGACCTGGGATGATGAGCGCGATGGGCCCCCCTGGTGTGCTATGCGCACCCTGTGACCCAAGCCCCCTTGCCCCTACCCCAATCGAACCCGTTCATCGGGCCGGCGATCCTACTCGCCTGGCTTGGGTTGGGGACGCTTGTCCTGGCCTATCCCAGTGGCTTGGCGGCCTTCGGCTTCATCATGGTGGGTTGGATCCTATCGGTGATGACCCATGAGTTCAGTCATGCGGCTGTGGCCTGGCTGGGCGGCGATCACACGGTCGCAGAGAAGGGCTATCTGTCCTTCGACCCACGCCGCTATGGCGACCTGGGCGTTAGCCTGGTGCTACCGCTCCTTGCGCTGGTCATGGGCGGCGTCGGCTTTCCAGGTGGTGCCGTCTACATCCGCCACGACCTCATCCGAAACCGACTGTGGCGCTCGGCGTCATCGCTTGCGGGGCCGGCGGCGACACTGGTGATCCTGCTGGCGCTGAGCTTCGGCCTCGTCATCTGGCAGAACACTGGCTTTATAGGTCAAGGGCCGGTTGCGCTCTTCGAAGCTTTGACGGTAATCGCGTTTTTGCAGGCCATGGGGCTGATCCTCAACCTGCTGCCAATCCCCGGCCTCGATGGCTTTGGCGCTATCCGGCCCTTTCTGCCCGCCCGCCTTTCTCCGCACATTCGAAAGGCAGAGGGCCTGGTGATGGTCGGTCTGCTCCTCGTAATCTTCTGGATCCCGGGCGCGGGCGCCGCTCTTTTCAACGCCGCCGCAAGACTGGGCATAGCCCTGGGACTCGACCTTGACGCCTTGCAGGGCGGTTGGCGCGCGTTCCACTTCTGGCAGCGATGACAGAGCACAGGTAAACTCACTGCATGCTTCTTCGCCGAACCTTCATCGCCCTAGCCGTCGCAGCGACAATCACGTCTTCAGCGCACGCCCAAACCGCCAATCCCCGAGTGATCGTCACGACGACGGAGGGCGCTATCACGCTGGAACTCTTCACCGACCAGGCGCCCATCACCGCAGCCAATTTCCTGAAGTATGTCGACCGTAAACTCTATGACGGCTCCAAATTCTACCGCGCCTCGAAACCCAAGGGTCAGGTCGCCAACGACTACGGCACCATCCAGGGCGGCCTCCAGAACGACCCAAAGAAGGTGCTGGCGCCTATTGCTCATGAGAGCACGCTGAAGACCGGCCTGAAGCACTCTGACGGGATGATCTCTATGGGTCGTCACGCGCCGGGCACCGCCCAGGCCGACTGGTTCATCTGCATCGGCGACATGTCCTATCTCGACGCTGATCCCAAGGACCCTAGCAATCCGGGGTTCGCAGCCTTCGGCCATGTGATTGACGGCATGCAGGTTGCTCAGACGATCCTGGGAATGCCCACCGATCCCAACGCCGGCGTCGGGGCCATGAAGGGCGAAATGCTGGTCAAACCGGTCCGCATCTTGACGATCCGCCGCGCGCCGCCAGTTCCAAACCCAACTTCCTAAGTAGGAAGCCACGACCGGACGTTACAATATTTTTAAGTCATTACGGCTTTTTAATTTTGTGAAGTCTAAGTCATTACGCAAGCTTCACGGGACTTATATAGCATCGAACAGTATTTCATCGTCATCGGCGGCTCGCGCCGCCCAACAAATTCAGACGAAGGAATACGATCATGAAAAGCCTCACCAAGTGCTTTGCCGGTGTTGCTGGACTGGCCTTGGCCGCGCTGCCGTTAGCTGCCCTCTCCACCGCCGCCCATGCCGCAACCACGAGCTACGGCTACGCCCGGGCCGTCGTCCGGGTCGCTGATCTGAACCTCGGACCCGCCTCCGGTAAGGCTGCACTCGCCCAACGGGTCGACCACGTCACGCGCCACTTCTGCTCCGGCGAAAAGAACCTCGAACTGAAGGCCTTATGCCAGACCGCCGTCCGCGCAGAGATCGACGAAAAGGCC
Organism: uncultured Alphaproteobacteria bacterium; assembly: GCA_903860975.1. Lineage (GTDB taxonomy): Bacteria > Pseudomonadota > Alphaproteobacteria > Caulobacterales > Caulobacteraceae > Phenylobacterium. Next base: position 79,917 of record CAIOSI010000017.1, on the reverse strand, counting down.
ACCGCGCTAACGCGGCTCGCCAGCCGCAACTAACGCCTCGCCCCGGGCGATGAGGGGCCCATCTCGAAAAAGTCAGCCTGCCCCTATGCCACCTCGGACAATGGCGGGTCCAAGGCGCGCGATTGTCCAAGGGCGATCGCGGGCATTTTCTAATCCACCCCACGAACCGGCTATCGTTGCTCACCCGCGCTGTGCGGGCGTCCGCGCCCGCCGGACAAACCTCGCAAACCGAAAGCCCGGGACGCCGATTTCAAAAGTCTGGATCTGCTGAGCGGTAAGCACCCAACCCGACGTGACCTGTACCGGCGTCTCGTCGAATATCCGACGACAAGCTCGCTGACCGACGCTGGCCCCGGGTGTGGACATCTTCGTTGCGCCGACTTGGTTAGTCCCAACCCAAGTCGCCCCCCAACCAGGCCCATAGGGCGCTGCGCGATCCCGGCCCGTTGGCGATATCAATAAAGTTCCAGACGATAAACCGGGGCCCGGGGCCGGGTCGCCGACCGGTCTAGGCCACGAGTTCGCGCGCTACGCTGAGCGTTTGGCGGCTATCACGCGGTTCGTCCGTGGAAACATCGTCACAGCAAAGGCCCTGGACGAGCACCTCAATCGGCGTTCCCAAGACTTCAGCCAGCGCCACGAGCCGCGCCAGCGGCATAGCGGTGATCCCGGCCTCATATTTCTGAATCTGTTGGAACGTCAGTCCACACTGGGCTGCGACCTGGCCCTGAGTCATATCCAGCAGCCGACGCCGCAACCGAAGCCTTCGACCGATCAGGCGATAGATGTCCTGGCCACGCATACCGCACTACCCCACAAAGCCCTCAACGACCGATAAATTTACCGGTCAATCAGGCGCCCATGGCGGTTGGTGCAACCTAGGGTGAACCTGATCGGCGACAAACTCAGCCCGTCTCAAGGCTGACAGCTACGGAGTGAGGAGCCGCCTGGATATAGCCTATTCAGGCATAAAGAAGCGCTTTTGGTCGATTAGTCGCCTTAGAGGCGAGCTGACACGCGACGATTGAGGTTTTGAGGCGATGGTGCCGAAAAAATCGGCACCTAAGCCCTCGCCGATATTGCTTCCGACGCTTGCGGCTCTAAGCCCGCATTCCGAAACACCCGAAGGAAATTCCGCGTGTAGAATCTGTCGCGCACGGACTCATCGCGATCACCTAGCGCGGTTTCGAAGCGAGCGATCGGGTTCCGGCCACCTTCGATATGCGGATAGTCGCTAGAGAACAGGTAGAGATCCGGGTTCGACTGGTCGATGAATTTCCCGACTTCCTCGAATACGAATGGAGTGAAAGCCAACTGCTCCGTGATTTGTTGCGAAGGCGTCCGCCGCAAGGCCTGAAGGTTGGCGTCGTTTCGGCTCCAGTGCTTTACGACCCAGTCGAGCCGGCTAAGCAGTTCGGGGACCCAGCCGGCGCCCAGCTCAACGGCCGCGCCGCGCAGGTCCGGATGGCGCTCCAGGACGCCATCCAAAACCATCATCGTCAAAAACTGCTCAGGGCCCTCATGCAGCAGAGCCACGTCCTTGGTCCGCAGGTTTTCTCCCCCGCCCAGCCAGTCCTTGGTCGACGGTCGGCCATTGTTCATCCAGGCTTTGGCAAGTTGCAGGGGTGCGCCACCGACATGTAGCACGAACGGCATGCGGCTCTCTGCGAGACGTGCCCAGAATGGATCCAGGTCCACATGGCCAGGAGAGCGCTCGCCGCAGGGCCGATGCGGAACCCAAGCGGCGCCGAGGCCCGCCCGAAGGGCAAATTCCAACTCCGCTATGGCGAGGTCTGGCTCGTCTAATGGGATCGCCGCTACGCCGATCAGCCGGCGGTCGGATTTGCAGAACTCCGCCATATGCCGGTTGTGGGCGCGCGCCGCGCCATAGCGCAGGCGGGGCTCAAGCTTTGAGCTTGGCGAAAACGGCATGCGCAGGCTGTGGGTGGCAAAGACCAATTGCTGGCGGAAGCCTAGGAGATCCATTGCCGTCGACCGGTCAGCGCTATTGAACGCGCCCAGCGCCTGGATTTCCTTGGAGGACTCAATCAGCTTATCGCCGAGCGCGATCTGGGCTGCCACGTGCTCGGAGCTGTGCCTCCCGCCTTGCCCCATGATCACCGCCACCTCCTCGTCGGTGACGATTGAAGCGCTGTAGCTTACCTCGGGAATTTCATCGCGTAGCGCTGGGTCTGCGTAGGCTTTCAGGAAATCCGGAAGCTCCATGATGTGACTATCGGCATCATAGATGGCACGCGTTGCAGGAGCGTAGGTCATGGAGTCCTCCGTTTGGCCGCGCTCTTCTTGATCCGAGAGCCCGTGCGTTTTCAGGTGCAGTATCGGGCAGGACGGCGGCGGCGTCACCCTCCAGATGCAGATGCATCCCTACAGTTGAGCTTGCGCTGCGATAGAATCTCACGCGCACCGACCGAGTCTTCGACCAGCGCATCGCAGACCGTCGTAAGCGGGGCTTCTGCGGAGGTCGTGAAATTGAATTCGTGGGATTCTGACGGAAGACCTGACAACCCCGTGAAGACCTTGCCGCTCAAATCCCGGTTCGTCAGCAGTCCATAGTGCGTGTTTGGCGCCACGACGCATAGGGTTCGCACCGTGCGCCGATCATAGCTAAGCAGCATCTTCTGCGGCTTCTCTGGACATGGATTCTGAAGCGGCGGATTTGCCAGAAACAGACCATCACAGGTGATCGGCTGGTTGAATGTCATACGGACAATAAGCAGGCCTGGCCGGACCACTGCGCCTTGTTCCGGGAAGCTGCTGACGACCCTGGGTCGCTCGGCCCGCTCGACGCCTTTTTCTGGATGCAGACACCTGATCTGCGCCATCACAGTCAGCTCTTCGACCATCTTCGTCGCAGTGACCACGACATCAGACACCGAGGCAGACGGATCAGCCGCAACGGCAGGCCCGATCGACAGCATGCTTGTCGCAAGCCCAATGGCCACAACTCTGCCTGCGAGCGTCATCTTGGTTAGCCCCTCGCCACCGATCTGCCTGTGCCATCTCGCACGCCGACACCGCAGCCCGAACCCTAACGGAGGTCAACCCGGCGCGCATGCCTTCTATCTCAAGCGTCATGACCGGCACCCTGTTTGGGTCGCCAGATCCAAACCCACATCCTGTGGCGAATAGTCTGCGAGCTGTTCGCTAAGCCCCTCCAAAGCCGTCTTTGATTTGGCGTCATACCGCCCACCGAAGGTGAAACCCCGCAGATCTAGGCCCTCGGACGCCTGACCCTGCCTGGTCCATTCTTCGAGCGCATCCAGCAGCTTGGGGATTTCGCGGGTGTGCCGCGAGGCGGCGTTTCGACAGTTTCTCTGTGGCGGCGTCGACTTCGGAAATAGCCGCTCACTCTTCCTCAACCCTTCCCGAGCTCATTGTCCTGCTCCACACTGGAACAGACGATGAACATGATTCGCTCCATCCGCATCCTTGGCCTCGACCCGGGGCTTCGCCGCACGGGTTGGGGCGTGGTGGCTGTGGAGGGTGCAAAGCTGACGCACATCGCTCACGGGGTGATCGCGCCTGCGGCGACACTGCCCTTCGCCGAGCGCCTCTTGATCCTCTTCGAGGCGATCGCCCAGGTCATCGAACTTCACGCGCCGAATGAGGCCGCAGTGGAAGAAACGTTTATGAATAACAACGCCCAGTCAGCCCTGAAGCTTGGTCACGCTCGAGCCTGCTGCCTCATCGCCCCGGCAAGAGCCGGGTTGAGCGTCGCTGAATACGCCGCCACCGTCGTCAAGAAGGCCGTCGTCGGTACGGGTGCGGCCGACAAGACCCAGGTCGGCTTCATGATCCGCCGCCTGTTGCCGACGGCTGGCGAAACCACCGCCGACGCTGCGGACGCGCTCGCCGTGGCAATCGCTCACGGCCATGCGAGGCGGGCCCGGAGTTACGCAGCCTAAGGCCAACACAAAGATCCCGGTCAGGCGGTTTGAAGGCAAGACCTATGACGCCGGCGCGATGTTCCCCTTGCCGAACAGCACTCCCCAACTGAGCCCGCGCGTGGCGAAGGCAACAAGGCCGTAGATGGCCACGCCGGCAACGCCCATTGCCGCCTCCACATAGAGCATTCCGGTAGCACCGAACCGTGTCTCCGCCCAACCGTCCACCAGGGTGACCACCAAGATCGGTGCGTTAGATAGCGAAGAAATCAGGTTGAATTTCGTCCCGGCCGCGCCCTTGCCAATGGCTTCAAGGGTGACGGCCGAATAGGCCCCGTAGCAGAAGCCCACCGTGGCGTTATAGGCGCAGGCCGACACCAGAAATGCCATGGGTGTGTGCGGCGTAGACGCCATGATTGCAGCCACAGCGCTGAGCGCAATTCCGAACAAACTGAAGGCCAATTTGCGGTCGATCTTGTCGGCGATATAGCCACCAGCAATGCACCCGGGGATGCTGACCAAGCCCGAGAGCAAGCCGCCGACCAGAGCCACTTCATCTGCGCCTGCGCTCCAGTCCTTGGCGATGGCGGCCCAAAGCTGCTGCAGTCCCCCCGAGCCGATTGGGAGCAGCATAATGAAACAGGCAAGCAGGCCGATGCGGGCGCGGATTAAAGTCAGCACATCCAAGCCGGTCTCGCTCAAGGTGGCCCAGTAGCTCTTGCCGCGCCCGACGCGGCCGGGCTCGCGTATCGTCAGAAGGGGTAGCGCGCAGACCATGCAGATGGGAGCAAGGACGGCGCCAGCGATCCACGGATGGCCAGAATGCTGCGAGAGCCACAATCCAGCGCCGCCGCCCAGGCCGGCCCCCCCCAGATTGCCAGCCTGGCTCCAGCCTCCAGCCTGTCCTTTGAGATGATCCGGCACGTCGAAAGCCATCAGACGGTCCACGGCGATTGAGCAGACGGTTGCCGAGATGCTGAAGCCCAACACCAGCCAACCGAAGGTCCCAAGCAGGCGCGTCTCTAGCGGCAGGAGCGCGGCGCCCATGATGCCTACCGCCGTCAACAGCAAGCCGATCATGAACCAGATCTTGGCGGTCAGCGTCGTATCGATGAGCGGCGACCAAGCCACCTTCCAGGTGTTGGCCAAAAATACAACACTCGCCAACATCGCGATTTGCTCGACGCTCGCCCCGGCGTGACTGAGCAACCAACCGAGCGTCACCGTGGCGTATCCCGCAGCGATCCCAAGGGGCAGATAAAGAATGAGATAGACGATCGGATGGGCGCTGCCCTCTGGCTCCGAGGCGTCGATCATACTTGAGGATCCCGTCATCCCGTCACTTTAGCCGCGCGAGGCGGCTACGGAAGCGCACATATTTGACCTTTGGGCGGCGCCCAACGGCAGGTCGCCAGTGCGCTTAACGGCTCAGCGAAAAACCATTCTCCTGATCGGCTACCATTCACGATTGATAAAGCGGCGCAGCGTGGTTTACGGCATGCTTGGAACAGATGCTGAACGTGATTCATTTTCAAATCCGTCATCCCTGGCGAACCTGGTCGTCCAACAGCCGAGCTGTGTCCCGGCCAGAAAGCGCGACATGATCGGGCGGCTCTGGGGCATCGTCGCTGAGGTTGGCGAGGAAGAGGCGCTCATTGACGTGGGTGGGGTCGGCTACCTCGTGAGATGCGGCTCTCGCACTCTCGCTCGCCTGCCCAGCGTCGGCGAGACGACAAACTTGCACATTGAGAGCCAGTGGGGCGAACAGACCGGGATGACGCTCTACGGCTTTCTCGACCGCAACGAGCGCCGCGCCTTCGTCATGCTGAAGACCATCCAAGGCGTCGGGCCGAAGGCCGCCCTGTCGGTGCTCGATGTCTTGCCGCCCTCCGAGCTCTCGTCCGCCGCTCAGCGCGGTGACCAAGCCGCTGTCGCCCGTGCCCAAGGCGTCGGGGCTAAGTTGGCGTTGCGGATTGTTACCGAGCTCAAGGATAAGCCGATTGGCGATGGTGCGGTTGCCGCTTTCCACGCCTCAGCCACGCCTGCCAAGGCGTCTGCAACTGGCGAAGCCGTCGCCGCCCTCATGGGTCTTGGTGTCGCCGAGCCCGCCGCACGTCGGGTTGTTGAACAGGCAGCGCTTCGCATGGGCGATGGGGTCGAAGCGGCGGTGCTGATCAAGGCGGCGCTCCAGGAGTTGGGTAGGTGACCCGGCTCGTATCCGGTGAAGCCGCGCCGCTCGAGGCACCCGACAAGGCGCTCCGACCCCAAACGCTCGCCGAATTCGTCGGTCAGGAACAGGCCAAAGGAAACCTGAGCGTCTTCATCGAGGGAGCGAAATCGCGCGGCGAAGCTTTGGACCACGTCCTACTCTTCGGGCCACCAGGCCTTGGAAAGACCACGCTGGCCCAGATCGTCGCCCGTGAATTAGGCGTCGGATTCCGCGCCACGTCCGGGCCGGTGCTGGCAAAGGCCGGCGATCTCGCCGCGATCCTCACAAACCTAGAGCCAAATGACGTCCTCTTTATCGACGAAATCCATCGCCTCGCCGCCAACGTCGAAGAAATTCTTTATCCGGCGATGGAGGACCACGTCCTCGACCTGATTATCGGAGAGGGCCCTTCAGCCCGGTCCATCCGTATCGACCTGGCGCCCTTCACGCTAGTGGCTGCAACGACACGAGCGGGCCTGCTGGCCACGCCGCTTCGCGACCGCTTCGGCATCCCGATACGACTGGAGTTCTACACACCTGCCGAACTGCAAAAAGTTTTGATCCGGGCGGCCGGTAAACTGGGATTAAACCTGCATCTAGACGGTGCCGCCGAGATTGCCGCACGCGCTCGCGGCACGCCGCGCGTCGCCGGCCGCCTGCTGCGCCGCGTCCGCGATTTCGCCACCAGCGACGGTGTCGATCTGATAGACCGCACGGCCGCCGCCAGCGCGCTCGCCCGACTCGATGTTGACGAGATGGGATTGGACGCGCTCGACCGGCGCTACTTGCGCGCCCTCATCGAAAACTATGCCGGCGGGCCGGCCGGCGTTGAGACCCTCGCCTATGCCATCGCCGAGGCCCGCGACGCCGTCGAGGACGTCATCGAGCCCTTCTTGTTGCAACAAGGCTTCATACAGCGCACCCCGCGAGGACGTATGGCCTGCGCAAAGGCCTATTCCCATCTGGGGATGTCCGCGCCGCAAGGTGTTGGACAACCCCAGCCAGGGGCGTTGTTTGATGAGTGAAACGACAGACCCATCTCCTGGCCGGCTTGTCGGCCGTCAGCACCAGCTGGCGGTGCGCATCTATTACGAGGACACCGATTTCACCGGCGTCGTCTATCACGCCAACTACTTGCGCTACTTCGAGCGTGGGCGGAGTGACTTCTTCCGAGTTGTCGGCATCAGCCACTCAGCGCTCCTGGACCGACCTGACCCAGCGGCCTTTACAATCACACGCATAGCGGTGGACTTCAAACGCGCCGCCCGCATCGACGATGCGCTAATGGTTTGCACCACCTATGACAGTGTGAAGGGGCCGCGCCTGTTCATCAGCCAATGGATCATGCGCGGCGCTGAACTTATCGCCACCGCTGCGGTCGAGGCCGCCTGTATCGACTTGCAGGGTCGCGCGCGACGCCCACCGCCCGGCATGGCGCAGACACTCTCGCCCCTTCTTGCGACCCCGCCATAAGATCGACACCACAAACCCCCACCTTGGCCCGCTACCTACCCTGCATCTGATTCCCGGAGCTCTTGGAACTCGAATGGATTCCGCCCCCGCCGTTACGCCTGAGAGTTTCAACTTCTTCGTCCTGTTCATGCAGGCAGACTGGGTCGTCAAGCTGGTGATGCTCGGCTTGGCCGGTGCCTCGCTGTGGTCGTGGACCATCATCCTCGACAAGAGCTTCCGATTTGCGGCCCTCAACCGAGACGCCAATGCCTTCGAGGATGCCGTCGCCTCCGGCAAGAGCCTTGAGGAGGTCGCGGCTGAAGCGGGGGAACGGCCCCGTCATGCCCTGCCTCGTATGCTGCAAGGCGCGCTTCGCGAATGGCGAGATGCGCGCAACAAGGGGCTATCCACCGACAGTCAGGCCGCCTTCTTGATCCAGCGCATCGACCGAGTGCTTGATGCGGCTATCGCGCGTGAAAGCGCTCGCATTGAGGAAGGCCTGGGCTCACTCGCCATCGTCGCCACCGCGTCGCCCTTTATTGGGCTCTTCGGGACAGTGTGGGGCATCATGCACTCGTTCCAGGCGATCGCGATCCAGAAGAACACCTCGCTGGCCGTCGTGGCGCCCTCGATCGCCCAGGCTCTGTTCGCGACCGCTATCGGCCTGGCGGCCGCCATTCCTGCCTATATCGCCTACAACAAATTCTCGACTGACGCGGGCAAGTTTGGTGGCCGCCTTGAGGGCTTCGCTGACGACCTTTCGACCGCCATTCAGCGGCGGCTAGCCGAGAAGGTCTGATCGATGGCGCTGTCCGCTCACGACGCCTTTGCAGCCGGCGCAGGGCGCGGCCGACGGCGTCGCGGCGCGCGCGCTCGGCGCGGCGCCTTGTCGGAGATTAACGTCACGCCGCTGGTTGATGTGATGCTGGTGCTGTTGATCGTCTTCATGATCTCCGCGCCCTTGCTAACGGCCGGCGTACCGGTGGAACTGCCGAAAACCGAGGCTGGCTCGTTGCAAGATCACTCCGAGCCGCTGACGATCACCATCCGCGCGGATGGCCAAATCTTCGTGAAGGAAGATGAGGTTCCCTTCGGCAACCTGGGCCCGCGCCTTAGACAGATGACCGGCGGCGCGGCCAAACCGATCTACGTTCGAGCCGACGGCAAGGCACCCTACGCGATCGTCGCCCAGGTGATGGCCGCCCTTCAGACATCCGGCTTTTCCTCGATAAACCTGATCACCGACACCGGCGGCCCCTCATCTGGCGCGACGCCCGCAAAGCCGGCAACTATCCCTGGGGAGCCCGCGACCCAGTGATCCGCCGGGAGCTCTCACCTGCGATGTTGGGATCGGTGCTGCTGCACGCGACCTTGGCCGTCGCCTTGCTGATCTCCTGGAATTTCACCCGAGATCTAAAGGTGGGATCGGTCGTTCCGGTGACGATCGTTGCCAGGGCGCCGGCCACCGATGTCCGGCCCGCCGAGCAAGCGCCCGTCGAACAGACTGCCCAGACCGATACACCGACCCCCGAAGCGCCTCTGCAATCAAATCCGCCTGCGCCGGAACCTAAACCTTCTCCACCCCCGCCAAAGCCTGCGCCGACGCCCAAGGTCGTCAAGCCGGTCCCGACGCCGGCCCCTGTCAAGCCGGCCCCGACAAAACCCGAAAAGAGCCTCGACCTTGACGCGCTATCAGCGAGCCTATCGAAGATGACCAAGCCGATGGTGCCGAAGCCATCGTCCGCGGCAAAGGGTCCGGCCCGGTCGGAAACTGCGCTGCAGGCGCGGCCAGTGCCCGGATCCGGCCTCTCCGCAGCCGCCATGAGTGGCCTCACCGATGAGCTACAGCGGCGTTGGAACCCCAATTGCGAGGTCGAGGGCGGGCGCGACGTACAGCTTCGCGTGACCTTCACGCTCGGCGCCGGTGGCCAAGTGATCGGCGATGTCTCCGCTAAGATCACCGGCCCCACAACCCCGGTCGCCCGCACCGCTTCGGAGCGAGCCGTCAGTGCGGTCTACGCCGCCGCGCCCTTCCGCACCCTACCCAGGGAATTCTATGGCGAGAGAATCGCGGTAACTTTTAATGCGCGCGAGGCTTGTTCTTAGATGACGCACTTCACCAAGCGGTCCCTGCTGACAGCACTCGCCGCCCTGCCGGCTGCGGCTTTGTTGGCGCCTGCCGCGCACGCAGACATCGAGGTCAACGTCAATCGCGGCGACGTGCAGCCGCTACCTATCGCACTCCCGATTTTCAGCGGCGGCCAGATCGGGGCCGACATCGTCGGTGTGATCAGCGCGAACCTGCAGCGCTCAGGCCTATTCCGGCCACTGGATCCCGCAAGCTTCGTCGAACGCGACCTGACGATCGCTGTCCAACCCCGCTTCCCTGCCTGGCAACAGATCAAAGCCCAAGCTCTGATCGTCGGCCAAGCCAGCCTCGTCAGCGGGCGATTGGAGGCCGGGTTCCATCTCTATGATGTGTTTGCCGAGCACGAGCTGGGTTTTGCCAATCACGGAACGGGCAGTGGGGGGCTGCAGTTTGCGTCGAGCCCTGAAAACTGGCGGCGCTTGGCGCACAAAATATCCGATGCTGTCTATGAGCGACTGACGGGTGAGAAGGGTTACTTCGACACCCGTGTCGTCTTCGTCGCCGAGAGTGGTGCGCGAGGCTCCAAGATCAAACGATTGGCGATCATGGATCAGGACGGCGCGAACCCCAGCTATCTCACGGATGGCTCAGCGGTGATCATGACCCCGCGGTTCTCCTCGAACACCCAGGAGATCACCTACATGGAGCTTCGGCCCGAGGGGTCAAAGATCTACCTGCTGAATCTTGAAACGACCCGCAAGGAGAGCCTTGGCGACTTCAAGGGCATGGTGTTCGCACCGCGCTTCTCCCCGGACGGCGGTAAGGTCGCATTTTCTGTAGAGCGCGGCGGTAATAGCGACATCTTCGTCATGGACCTAAAGAGCCGCGCGACAGCCCGGCTGACTGTCGATCCAGCCATCGATACCTCGCCTTCTTTCTCGCCGGACGGTTCGATGATCGCCTTTAACTCCGACCGGTCTGGCTCGCCGCAGCTCTACATTATGGGCGCTGACGGCTCAAACCCGCGTCGGATCAGCTTTACTCAGGGCCGCTACACCACGCCGGTTTGGAGCCCGACTGGCGAGTTCATCGCCTTCACGAAACAGACAGGAAATCAGTTCCATATCGGTGTGATGAAGCCCGACGGAACCGACGAGCGAATCCTGACTTCTAGTTACTTAGATGAGGGGCCTGCGTGGGCTCCAAACGGGCGGGTATTGTTATTCAGCCGTCAAGTCGCAGGCGGCGGCACGAAGCTCTGGAGCGTGGACGTCACAGGACGGATCATCCAGCCCATGCCCTACCCTGGCTCGGGATCAGACCCGGCTTGGTCGCCCTTGCTTAACTAGGCTTGCACGCTGCAGCCTGACGTAAGATTCTTCACCCGCGCCGTCGGCGCGCCTTTCCAAGGAGACGCTTTCCATGATCACGATCCGCAACTCGGGGAGCGCCTTACGATTGGCGCTTATCTCAGCTGCCGCCGTATCGCTTGCAGCGTGTGCGTCACATCCCAAGCCCGCCTATCCGACCACCCAGCCTGCGCCACCTTCTCGGCCGGTAGAACCGCCGCGTAGCCCTGCACCTGCGCCGCAACCTGAACCCGTCAGCCAGGCACCGTTGCCAGGCTCTGAGCGGGATTTTACGATCAATGTGGGTGACCGCGTATACTTCGACTACGACATGTACTCGGTGCGCAGTGACGCCACGCCTTTGCTGGATGCACAGGCGTCTTGGCTGAAGCGCTACCCGGCCGTTCAGGTCCGCATCGAAGGTAACTGCGACGAACGCGGTACCCAGGACTACAATCTCGCCCTCGGAGCCCGGCGCGCAAATGCCGTGCGCGACTACCTCGTCGCCCACGGCGTCACCGCGGGTCGCATCACGACCGTCTCATATGGCAAGGAAAAGCCGATCGATGCGGGTACGGGCGAGGCGGCTGAAAGCCATAACCGCAATTCGCATACGGCCATCGTCGGCGGCGCACGGATGCAATGATGAATGCACGCCGCTCAGGCCAAAACTGGCGGCTCCTGGTTGCGACGGCGGCGGTCATCTTGATTTCCGCCCCGTCCTTCCCCGGATTGGCCGTTGCTCAGACACCGATGGATGACCCTCTGGACGCGAGGGACGCTAAGCGCATGGACCGTATGGAGAAAGTCGTGCGCGAACTGCGCGACATCGTCTTCAAAGCGCAGAAGACCGGAGCACCGGTCGTGGTTGAGCCTGCTGACACAGACGCACGCATGGCCGAACTGGCGACGAAGGTCGCCGACCTTGAAAGCACGCTGACCAAGCTAAACGGCTCGCTTGAGGGCACGACCCACGAGCTGGACCAGGCTCGACGAGACAACACCGCGCTTCGTGCACAGATCAAATTGCTGAGCGAGCGGCTAAACGCGGACGAAAAGAAAGCTGAGGCGGCCGCTGCGGCCGCTGCAGCCCAGGCCGGGCCGCCGCCACCGCCGGACCCCCAGCCGGCCGCAGATCCAAAGGCCTCCGCCTCAGCAGCGAACGCAGCTTTCACAAAGGCCCGCCAGCTGATGTTGAATGGCGACTATGATGGTGCCGAGACCGCCTTCAACGACTACGTTACGACCTATCCCGACACGCCGCGGACGCCGGAGGCGCGCTACTGGTGGGGTAAAACACTGGCGGTGCGGGGCGACTATGTGAAGGCCGCAGGCGCCTTCATTGGCTCAATCCGCGGATGGCCACAGACCCCTTGGGCGCCCGATGCCGTGGTCGAGCTCGGACGATCCCTGGTGCAGTTGAAGAAGCCCGCAGACGCCTGCCAGACGCTGAACGAGCTTAGCCACAAATACCCTAAGGTGCCTGCGGCAGTGACGGCTCACGCCGCCACGATCCGCCTTCAGGCGAAGTGCAACTAGGCGCCGCGATGGCCCTTGTCGTGTCCGGCCTCGAATGCGCGGTCGGCGAGGGTCTCGACCGCCGGCTCCTCGACGATAGCCCGCACCCCATCGCCGTGGCGCTGTCTGGCGGTGGCGACAGTCTGGCTCTGCTCCTGATCGCAGCGAAATGGGCGCAGCTCGCAGGGCGTCGGCTGATCGTCTTGACCGTAGACCACCAGCTGCGTCCGCTGAGCGCCGATTGGACCAGGACCTGCGCCTCGAGCGCCGAACGACTTGGACTCCCGTTTCGGGCACTCGCCTGGACCGGCGACAAACCTGTGACGGGCCTCCCGGCAGCAGCACGCCTCGCCCGTCATGCCCTTCTGGCTGAGGCCGCGCGTGAGGCCGGCGCACGTGTGATCCTGATGGGCCATACAGCTGATGATGCGCTCGAGGCCGGGCTGATGCGGGCAAGCGGCTCATCGACACGTGATCCTCAGGAATGGACGCCGTCACCGTCCTGGCCGGAGGGCCGCGGCATCTTCGTGCTTCGCCCCATGCTGGGCGTGCGCCGCGCCGAGCTGCGTAAATGGCTGCAGGCACGCGGCGAATGCTGGATCAACGATCCGGCGAATGATGACGAGACCTACGCCAGGCCACGCGCCCGCGCGATGGTTGCTCGCGGCGTTTTGCCGGCCGCCGCCACGCCCGGTGCCTCAGCCAGAGCATTGGCGCTGGCCATACGAGCGAACGCTGGCGGCGGCTTCGAGGTCGACCGGTCAGCGCTGCGCAATGCGTCTCCTGACGCGCTGAGGCGATTTGTGTCAGCCGCTTGCGTCTGCGCCGCAGGCGCTCGCCGGCCGCCAGCTCGAAGCCGGGTTGAGGGGCTTGCTGAGCGCCTGACAGGCATTGCGCCGTTCATCGCCACGCTCGCTGGGTCCCGTATCGAGGCCGATACCGACCATGCCTGTTTCCTTCGCGAGGCCGGGGAAGTTTCAAGGGGCGGCTTGGCTCCTCTGCGTCTGCTGACTGACGTAACAGGTGTCTGGGACGGCCGCTTCGAGATCACAGCGGATCGGGCGATGGAGGTCCGCGCGCGTGCTGGTGCGACAATGCCGGGAATCATCAGAGACGACGGCTCATTCGAAGCCATCGCAGCCAAGCCTCTGGCCTACGATCGGCTGCTGGCGGCCTGTGGCGCGATCGAGCGTGAGCCTGCTTGATGCCCTAGCGATTGACGGTCGCGAGCACGTGTTCGACGCCCCGCACGATCGGGTCAGCGAAGCGCCGGCCAAGCAGGTTTGCATGACCGGCACCGATCACGTGCTCGATATAGCCGTTCTGCGAGGCCAAGGCTGGAACTGACTGGACGTCTTTCAACGCTGTGACGGTATTCTCGCTGCCCGCCGTAATCACAGCAATCGGCATGGCGGGAGGGAAGTCATCTGCTCGAGCCTGATCCGAGGTTGCCCGCCATTGCGCAACTTCTTCGGCTGCCCAATGCGCGTGCAAAGCTGAGCCATGGATACGGCGTTTCTCGGCCGAAGCTTGCGGCGGCAGGCCGATACGATCGCCGGCCACAATCGCCACCGGCCGCATCATCCCATAGCGCGCGCCCAAGCTCACCCAGCTTAGGATGCGGCTAAATGCGTAGACACCCTTTTTGCCGATGGGAGAGTTGATGACATCGGGCGTAACGGCGTCAACCAGCACCACGCCCAACACCCGGTCGGGATGTGTAAGGGCAAACAGACGCACCATTAGCCCGCCCATCGAATGGCCGGCGAGCACAACGGGACCGCGCTCGTCTAACTCGCGAAGCAGTGCTGCCAAGTCAGCCACGATGGCTTTGCCGTCACGCGGCTTCGGTCCTGGTTCGGAGTATCCCAGGCCAGCACGATCATAGGCAATGCTTGCGAGGCCCTTGGCGGCTAGCCGCTCCTGCACAACAGCCCAATCTGAAGCACAGCCAAAGGCGCCGTGCTCCAGCACAATGGTCGGGCGTGAGCCAGACTGACCGGCGCGGACCATGCGCAACCGCCGCCCGCCAACGTCGATCATCTCGCCGCGGGGTGAGAGCTTGGCGGGCCTGAGGATCTGGACGACAGGCATAGCCCCGTGGCGGTTCCTCTCAACTCGGCTTGACGAAGGGCTTCGGCCGGCGATTGCCGCCTTGGCGGGCGAACATCCAGCCTGGGTATTCGCTTGGCAGTTCAGAGACCTCGTCTAGGCGCTTTATCTCCTCATCCGTCAGCATCAGCCCGGCAGCCGCCAAATTATCGTCCAGCTGCTCCAAGGTCTTGGCGCCGATAATGATGCTCATCACGTGTGGCTTCTGAAGGATCCAGGCCAGCGCTACGCGCGCCACCGATACGCCGTGCGCCTCGCCGACCTCGCGCATCACCTCGATGCACGCCCAGGCGCGATCTTTGTCTACCGGCGGGAAGTCAAAGGTGGTGCGCCGAGCGCCTTCTGGATTGTTTGAACCCGGTCCAAACTTGCCGGAAAGCAACCCGCCGGCCAGCGGCGACCAGACCATCAGGCCCAGTTGCTCCGCCGTCAGCATCGGAACCAATTCGCGCTCCAGGTCACGACCGGCGATCGAATAGTAGGCCTGCAGCGTCTCAAACCGCGCGTAACCCTTCGCTTCGCTCAACCCCAGGGCCTTGGCGATCTTCCATGCGGACCAGTTCGAGACGCCGACATAGCGGACGAGGCCCTGGCTGACGAGATCGTCGAGCGCCCGTAGGGTCTCCTCGATCGGGGTCACCGCGTCGTTCCCGTGGATCTGGTAAAGATCGATGTGGTCGGTCTGCAGCCGCTCGAGGCTGCCTTGCACCGAGTCCATGATGTGTCCCCGCGAGGCTCCGCGATCATTGGGACGCGGGCCCATTTCGCCGAAAACCTTGGTGGCGACGACCACGTCCTTGCGCTTGGTCCCGAGGTTCTTCAGCGCTTGACCGAACAGCTTTTCAGACCCGCCAAGGGAATAGACGTCGGCCGTATCGAAGAAATTCACGCCGGCCTCCAGCGCGCGCTGGACGATCGCGTCCACATCATCTTGCTGCAGTGCGCCGATCGCCTTCCACATTCCAGCGTTCTCAGAACCGCCGAAGGTCATGGTCCCCAAGCAAATTTCGGATACGAAGAGGCCCGTGCGGCCGAGCTGATTGTATTTCATGGGGCCTCTCCAAGGTTGGGGATGCACTGCCATATGGTCAGGCCGATGTGGCGCGTCGAGGTCAGGACCACCGCAGGATTGCAATAAACCCGAAATTGACGACAGAGAGGCGACAAGCGCCTGCCTCAGAGGCTTTTCAGGATGCCTTCGACCATCTTCTTGGCGTCGCCAAAAAGCATCATGGTGTTGTCGCGGAAGAAGAGTTCATTCTCAACGCCAGCGTAGCCCGACGACATGCCTCGCTTTACGAACAGCACCGTACGCGCTTTCTCCACATCGAGGATCGGCATGCCGTAGATCGGCGAGGCTGTATCGGTCTTCGCCGCCGGATTTGTGACGTCATTCGCGCCGATAACGAAGGCCACGTCGGCGGTCGGGAACTCAGCATTGATGTCTTCCAGTTCGAAGACCTCGTCGTAGGGAACATTGGCCTCGGCCAGAAGCACATTCATATGGCCGGGCATGCGGCCAGCAACCGGATGGATGGCGTACTTCACCGCAACGCCTTCCGCTTTCAGCTTATCGGCCATTTCGCGCAGCGCGTGCTGCGCCTGACTCACCGCCATGCCATAGCCAGGGACGATGATGACCTTACTGGCGTTCTTCATGATGAAGGCGGCATCGTCTGCCGAGCCCTGCTTGACCGGCCTTGTCTCAACCTTACCGCCAGCCGCTGCTGAGGTGTCGGTAGCGCCGAAGCCACCCAAGATCACCGAGATGAAACCCCGGTTCATCGCCTTGCACATGATGTAGCTGAGGATCGCACCGGAAGAGCCCACAAGGGCGCCCGTGATGATCAGGGTCGTATTCTCGAGCGTGAAGCCCAGTGCCGCCGCCGCCCAGCCAGAATAGCTATTCAACATTGAAACGACGACCGGCATGTCCGCCCCGCCGATCGGGATGATCAGGGTAATCCCAACCAGCAGCGAAAGGCCGAAGATCGCCCAGAAGGCCCAAAGCGCTGTTCCGCCGCTCATCACCAGGACCACGATCATGGCGACAATCCCCAGGGCGATCGTCAAATTGAGCAGGTGCCGACCAGGCAGCAGGATCGGCGCACCGGACATGTTGCCGTTCAACTTGGCGAAGGCGATCACCGAGCCCGTGAAAGTCACCGCACCGATGGCCAAGCCCACTGCCAACTCGATTAGAGAATGGGTGATAACCCCACCATCGGGTGAGGCGATGCCATAGGCCACCGGCGTGTGGATCGCCGCCACCGCCACGAGGCACGCCGCCATACCCACGAGGCTGTGAAAGGCCGCCACCAGCTGCGGCATAGCCGTCATCGCCACGCGACGTGCGATCACGGCACCGACCGCACCGCCGATCGCAACACCGGTGCCAATTAAGGCCAGCGTGAGAGGATCGAGCGCGCCCTGGCTCCATAACGTCGCCAAGGCTGTGCCAACGGCGATCGCCATGCCGATCATTCCGTTCCGATTCCCGGCCTGGCTGGTGGTGGGCGAACTCAGACCCCGCAGCGCTAAGATGAACAGGACGCCGGAGACGAGATAAAGAATAGCGGCGAGATTGGCGTTCACGCTGCGGCGTCCTTCTTCGGTGCCGGAGCCTTCTTTTTGTACATCGCCAGCATCCGCCGGACGACGAGGAAGCCGCCGAAAATATTGACCGAGGCGAAAGCCGCAGCGACCGCGCCGGCGCCCTTAGAGATCATGATATTTCCCGTTAATGCGCCGCCGTTCGGCGCATGCGCTGCCGCAGCCAGTAGGGCACCGACGATGATCACCGAGGAAATGGCATTGGTCACAGCCATCAAGGGTGTGTGCAGGGCGGGTGTGACGCTCCAAACCACGTAGTAGCCGACGAAGATCGCCAAGACGAAAATGGCCAGGCGGAAGACAGTTGGATCGACGGCTTCCATCGGGTTCAGCCCTTGAGGTTCGGATGGACGACCACACCGCCCTGTGTGACTAGGGCCGCCTTCAAGATCTCATCCTCATAGTCTGGCGCGAGCTGGCCTTCCTTGTTGAGGAAGAGACCCGCAAAGGCCATCAGGTTGCGGGCGTAGAGCGCCGAGGCGTCGGCGGCGATGCGTCCGGGAAGGTTTGCAACGCCCAAGATCTTCACACCGTTCCGGGTCACGAAGACCTCGCCGAGCTTGGCACCTTCGACATTGCCACCCTGCTCGATGGCGAGGTCAACAATCACAGAGCCGGGCTTCATCGAAGCCACCTGTGCGGCCGAGACCAACTTCGGGGCCGGGCGGCCGGGGATCAAAGCCGTGGTGATAACAATGTCCTGCTTGGCGATGTGCGAAGAAACCAGTTCCGCCTGTTTAGCTTGGTATTCCGCGCTCATTTCCTTGGCGTACCCGCCCGCGGTCTGGGCATTCTTGAACTCATCGTCTTCAACAGCGAGGAACTTTGCGCCGAGGCTTTCCACCTGTTCTTTGGTTGCCGGGCGTACGTCGGTGGCGGTGACCACTGCGCCCAGTCGCCTGGCCGTCGCGATCGCCTGCAGGCCCGCGACGCCGACGCCCATGATGAATACCTTGGCCGCAGCGACCGTACCGGCAGCCGTCATCATCATCGGCATCACACGGCCATACGCTTCGGCACCTTCGATGACCGCGCGATAGCCGGCGAGGTTGGCTTGGGATGACAGCACATCCATGGCCTGAGCGCGCGTGATCCTTGGCACAAACTCCATAGCGAAGGCGGTCGCTTTTGCCTTCGCCAGGCCCTCCAGAGCCGTCTTTTCGGAATAGGGATTGAGCGTCGCTGCGACCAGAGTGCCCGGCTTAATCTCTGCAATCTCGTCGGCTTCGGGCGCTCGGACCTTGAGCAGGATGTCGGCCTTGGCAAGCGCATCCTTGGCCGTCTTGGCGAGCGTCGCGCCGGCGGCGAGGTAATCGGCGTCGGGATAGGTGGCCGCGACACCGGCACCGGCCTCGACGACAACGGAGAACCCCGCAGCAATTAGCTTTTTCACCGTCTCGGGAACGGCGGCGACGCGGGTCTCCCCAGCGCGGCGTTCCCTGGTTACGGCAATGGCGGCCATACGCGAGACGTCTCCCCAACGCGACTTGGCGACCTTAGGGGCGCTTGCAGCGAGATGTCCAGCCGAGCGGACGCCTGTCCGGGATCGGCGTTTGACTTAGTGCCCGCCGCCGCCCCGCAGGAGAATAATCCCAAGCACCAGAGCCACACCGCCCGAGATCGCGCCAGCCAGGAAACCAGCCGACGTGCAGAACCATAGGACCAGGGCCAGCAAAGCTGAGGCGATGACTAGCGAGCCCCACTTTGTGATGCCCATGACCAGGGCGAACGTCGCCTGCTGCTCGTGGACGTCCATCTCACCGCGGTGATAGTCGGAAGCCTTGCCGGCCATGTGAATCGCGCTCTCTGGTTCGATGTACTCGTTGGTCTGGTGCTACACGAGACCGAGGCTGTGCTCAAGCGGAGCGAGGCCAGGTCGCCAGCAGCGTCCGGATCGCAGCCACCAGCGCGAGCGGTTGATCGATCATGATGTGGTGATGCGCCTCGGGGATCTCGATCTCTACGATTTCCGGTGGGAAGGGTGAGGGCGCACCGGCTTTGCGGTGCTCGACGATCCGGCTTTTGGCCCCGTAGATGTGCACCATCGGCGTCTTGACGCCTGCGGCCTGTCCAAAGTCGCCGCTCATCGCGCGCTCGCGATCGAGTTTGGCCCACATGTTGGGATCGAACCGCCAGGTCCAGCCCTCACCCGTGCCGTCCGGCAGGGGAACGCGTTTCAATGAGCGCCGCGCGATAAAGTCGGCAATAAAGGGATTGCCGGCTGGCTGCGGCGGCATGAGGCGGAAGCGCGCGAGCGCCGATTCAAGCGTCTTATAGACCCGGCTGGGCCGGTCGATCGTCGGGATATTGCGAATCGCCTCCATCTGGGCATGCCGTTTCGCCAATTCCTCGGGTGGAGGGCCGAAACCTGTGTCGACCATGATCGCCGCATGCATGCGCTCGGGGTTGCGGATCGCTGCGAAGAAGACCTGGCCGCCCCCGAACGAGTGGCCGATGTAGATCGGCTTGCGGCCGCCGTTATAGAGCCCCGTCGCCTGCGCCACGGCCTCGGCGTCCTCGGAGAAATCCTGGAAACTGTATTTCTCGCGCCAGTCCGAGGCGCCCATACCGGCCAGCGACATCGAGGCCACCCGATAGTCTTGCGCAAAATAGGGCGCGATGAAGCTCCACCAGTCAGCGTGGGCCGAGTTACCGTGAACGAAAAGGAGGCCCGGTTTGCCAACCTCGCCCCAGGTAAGGACTTCCAGATTCGTGCCAAGGGACTCCACGAAGACACGCTCGGGTTCCTGAGCGACGACGTCCTTGAACCATTGGGGCGCCGGCGGCGGCTCGCCGAGATAGATGGCCAGGGGTGCCTGGACCTCCGGCGGCAGCGGCGCTTCGGCGTGGACTGGCCGGTCATCATAGGTCTGTGCTGGCACCGTCACGTCTTCAGCCATCGGGTCCTCGAATTCTTGTGCTCAGCAATTTGGGAAAGGCTGGCAATATGGGGTCTGGTGACTAACAAGCGTTTGAAGAATGGCAAGCGGTTCATCCCATCGCTGGGGTCCGCCGCGATCTTTGAACATCAGGGGCGGTGGGTATCTTGAAGCGCCTGAGGCTTGGCAGCGCAGCGGCCCGGGTGGCTGTCAAAATCGCCTCGAAGGCGGGCCCTAGCGACCCCGCCTTGAAGCTTTTGGAATCGTTTACGCGGCGGTAGGGACAGAATTGAGGGGCGCAACGCCCCATCACGATTTGAGGCGCTCCCGTGGCAGACCAGACAGCCCACACCTACAGACCAGAAGCTGGCCACGGACTGCGCCATGATCCCTTCAACGCGATCGTGGGGCCCCGGCCTATCGGTTGGATATCTTCGCGCAATGCGGGGGGACTTGCGAACCTGGCACCGTACAGCTTCTTCAACGCCTTCAACTATCATCCACCGCTAATCGGTTTTTCCAGCCTGGGTCGCAAAGATAGCGTCACCAACATCCTTGAGACTGGCGAGTTCTGCTGGAACCTGGCTACCAAGGCCTTGGCAGAACCGATGAACCTGACGGCGGCCCCAGCGCCGGCTGATGTGGATGAGTTTGTGGTCGCTGGCCTGACCGCCGTCCTCGGAGATGTGGTTTCTGCGCCGCGGGTTCTGGAAAGTCCGGTCAACTTCGAATGCCGGCTCAGCCAGTGCCTCCAGCTTACAGGTGCGGACGGCACGCTGACCGACGCTTGGATGGTGTTCGGCGAGGTCGTCTGTGTGCACATCGACAAGGCCCTCATCCAAAACGGCGTCTATCAAACGGCCGCGCCTCATCCGATCCTTCGGGTGGGACGCATGGGCGACTATGTCGAAGTCCGGCCCGATGCGATGTTCGAGATGCAAAGGCCGGGTTGGCCGGTCTAGCGGCGCGGAGAAATCGCGCCTAGGGCTTCGACGTCGAGACGGCGGCTTCTTTCCCGACCACGACATCGGTCGAAACGATGGTGCAGTGATCTAAGGTGTGGACTCGGATGTTGAATTGATGGCTGCCATCTCTGCCGCCAAAGATTTGATGCTTGAGTTCGGTCTTGCCGGAGTTGGCACCGGTGACGAGGTAGAAGGTTTCCACACCGTCCTGGCCCACGACCTTGAACTTTTCAGTCTTCTGCATCGGGGTCGCGAAGACGAGGTGTGAGGCATAGGGCGCCT
Source organism: uncultured Alphaproteobacteria bacterium (assembly GCA_903860975.1). Taxonomy (GTDB): domain Bacteria; phylum Pseudomonadota; class Alphaproteobacteria; order Caulobacterales; family Caulobacteraceae; genus Phenylobacterium. The sequence goes on along the minus strand of CAIOSI010000017.1, from coordinate 58,544 downwards.
CGCCTACGACCTCGACCATGAACTTGCCCTTATCGCGCGTGATCGTGACGCTGCGGTCGGGATTTGGATAGGTCTGCCAGCCGCCTGAGTTGGTAAAGTGCTGACCGGGGCCGACGCCATCGCATTTTAACATGACTTCCGGGTCTGCCTTTGCGCTGCCGGCCACAGCGAAACTGGCCACGACGGCCAACCCTGCAAGTTTGAAATTCATTTCCGCCTCCCCTGCCGTGGGCCGTTTGACACCATCGATAGCCGCTAGACCCAACCTACGCTAGCGACCCTTGGCTTGATGCTGCCCTCCCGCCAAGGCCGCAAAGGCCTGATAGAAGACCTCGTCGTCCATGAGTTCGGGCGTCAGGAATCTCTGAAACGTTAGCCCCTCGATCATCGCGTTGATGACGCGTACCAGAATCTCCGGCCGCATGGGCAGATCAGCAGGATCCACCGACGAGCGAAAGAACGCCGCACCAGCGTCGTACCCAGAGCCCATGGCGTCGCGGAACGGGATACGCACCTCTTCGTGACCCATCGCATAAGCCCGAAACCGCAATGCGCCTTGCGCCGCATCTTGCCGCGCGGGCAGTGAGGCTAAAACGGCGTCGGCCAGGGCATGCATTTTCTCTGCGAAACTGGAGCCGGGTAAGAAGCGCGGGCGGACGGCCAACCATTGGCGCTCAGCCAAGGCCAGGAAGAGGTCGTCCCGGTTCTTGAAGTTTCCGTAGATCGCGCCGGTCGTCATGCCTGCGCGCTGCGCCACATCCTGCAGAGTTGTGTTGTCGAACCCTTTTTCGCGGGTCACGTCGCGGGCCGCCGCGAGAAGGGCCGTGCGCGTGCGCTCACGTTTGTCACCCTTTGGTCGCCGCCGGGCGCTTTTTGAATCCATCTGAATGAGTCCATGTTTTTTCCAATTTATACCTATATTATTTTATAATAAATATACAAAATAAAGACTTCGGAGATGGCGATGAGGAAAAAAATCTCATGAAGACAATGCGCGGACCCTTTTTGAGTCAGGCGGACCGCAGCTGATTCAGCGCTGATTTGACGAAAGGGTGACCTCGTTCCGACCCCAGCCCCAAGGATAGCTCGACCGCCATGGCCTGGGTCAAAACGCAATGGGTGCAATGGACGGCGCAGACGTTCTGACAAAGCGCTTCCAGATCCCTGGCCTCGCCATCAGACAAATCAGCTTGGCCCGCCTGGGCGCGCTCAGTCTGCGAAAGCGCGCTTACGACTGTGGCCCGTCGCCAATACGTCCAAGGATCAAGGGTTCACCCTTGGCCCCGTCATAGTCGAACGGCTTGGCGAAATGCGTGACCCTCGTTCTGGCTGGCGAAGGCGTCGTGGTTTCCAGCGAATAGGTCTTTCCCGTACCCCCCCACCAGGTGCCGCTGACCACCAGAATCTGGCGGTCGTTGGGATGGGTATGCGGCCGGCTCATGTGGTGCGGCGGCCACCTCACCCAATTCGCATAGGGGCCCGGCTTGGCAGGGTCACCCCAACGTACATAGCTCTGAGAACCGAACCCCTAATCACCCTGCCAAGGGATCTTGCCGGACGGAATAGACACCCGCGCAGCGGGATCCGGCGTCGGCTGCGCCGCACCCGAAATCAGGACGGCATCGGCGAGGGCGCTGAGAATAGCAGCCTTCAGATGCCGACCTCCTAGTTCGTGGGCTTACGATCTTCATCCTCGCTCGCAGGCTTTTCCGGCTCGTCTGGCGCAAGGCTCGGCGGCCCGCCTAGACCCTTGCGCAGGTCCTTGTAGCTGAACAGCGCATTATAGAGCATCCGGTACTCGCCGAAGTTCTGCCAACGGTAGATCGGATTGGTCATGAACATCAGGATCTGCCCCTGGCCGACCGGCAGATCAACGATCGCCGGCCGGTCCTTGACCTCCGAGGCGCCCACCATCAGTCCGCTCAGTACTGACTTATCGCCGCCCGGAAAGGACATGAGCACGTTGTTCTGCTGACGGATCGGCATGGCGAGCATCGCCGTCGTTGCCCAACGCACCGAAACGGTCGGCTCAGTGTAGCCATAGAAGATCGGGTTCGCAGGCTTTAGGACCTTGGCCGTAACAATCGGTCCGGGCGCATAGAACGCCTTGGATGGGCGAGAAGCCTCAACGTCCGGCGCGAGTCCGAACTCGGCCGGTAGAGCGCTTGAATCTCCCAATGTGATCAGGACGCCACCCTCGTTGACGAATTTTCGCAGTTCCTCCAGACCCGACAAGCCCATGCCGCCTCGAATATCTGGTGAGGATCCATAAGCGCCCAGGTTCGGGCTCTCGGCCGTCTTGGTGTAGGGCAAAGGCTTGCCGTTCATCGGGATGTCGAAGACGATGTTCTTTGCCGAGCGACCCTGGCTTGGGACGACAATCACATCGTACCTGGCGCGCAGGCCGCCCTTTTTGACCTCGTCCTTGAAGATCAGATCATAGGGTGTTTCATATTGATCGAAGGCATAGCGCACCCAGCCTACGTTCTGGGTTGAACCCCAGGTCGAAAAGACGGCCAGGCGCGGCATAGCCGCCTCGTGCGTTGCCACAGTCGGTTTTTCAGAAAGCGCCACCGCGGTCAGTCCTAAGTCAACCACCGCATCCTTCAGCTGTGGATAGAACTTGCCCTCGATGATGAATGATCCTGCCGGAATTTGCTTTCCGCCAACGCGAAAAGCCTGCTCAGCAATCTGGATTGGCATGCCCTTCAGCCGGTAACGCAAGGGGGCCAGATTGATCGAGCCCTGGTCCAGAACGGCGTAGGCGGGTGCCGCGGCGCTTGCGATCGTGCCTTGCAGCGTCACCTGCTCAACCGGGCTCACCGCGACGTCAAGAGCCTTCAGATCCGCGCTTGGAACCACCTTCACGTGGGCCATCATGCCCATCGTCCAAGCTGAGTCGTCGTAGGTGCGCAGCTTGCTGTCTGGGAAGACCTGCTTCTCCAGCAGGATCTTCGCCAGTCGGCCGTAGGGCTGGTCACGTTTGACGATGTAGGAGCCTGCCGGAAACATCCCTTCCTTTACGGTCATCGCTGCGGCCGTCTGGCCGACCTCGATCCCCTGCATCCTCAGCAGATTAATCACGAGGGCCGCGCGCGTCATGTCGGCCTGATCGCCGGGAATGATGAAGGAATAGGGCGCATCCTTGCGGCCAGCCTCGATACCATTACGGCTCTTCTTGTAGAAATTCTCGACGATGATCTCGGGGTTCTGCGACACCGCTTGGAGCGCCGTAAGAACGCCGGTTTCCATGAAATTGGTATTGTTTCGCATCGACCAGTCGACGGTTTTGTAGGGCGGGTTCGGCCGAAACCAGTCACGGGTCGTCTGGTCCTGACCTCCCTCGCCTTCTCCGGGTCCGCGGACGGGCTTTACGTGGCGCAACTCTGTCGTTGCGCCGCCGTTTCCGAAAGTCTCGTACATCTTGAACAGACCGTTGTGGTTGGTGGACATAAAGCCCACGTAACCAGGTGACCACTCGTCCACATAGCCATGCGTCCAGACCCCCGGCATGCCGTACTTGGTCAGCTGCGCCATCTCGAAGTTGGCGATCCAGGGCATTTCTCCAAACAGGATCGGATCGAGGCTGGGGTTCTGCGGAGCCTGGCCGGAGAAGGTATAGAGGAAGGGAACGGACTCATGCAGGTCATGCATGACCGGCGGGCGCCATTTTAGATAAAAATCCAACAAATTCCGTGCGCTATACCCGGTATAGTTGATGTCTCGGTTGTTGTCATGGAAGATGTATTTGCCCCAATAGGGTGAGCCGGGAACCGAGTTCAGGTCGTCGGTGTCGTCGATCTTGTTGCGGTAATACCAGTCCGTATAGCGATCACGGCCGTCCGGATCGCTGGCTGGATTGATGCCCACGATGACGTTCTGGCGAATCTGGTTCAACAGCGGGCTGTCTTCGACCACCAGGCGGTAGGCCAGCTCCAGGAGCATCTCAGGTGGACCGGTCTCAGCAGAATGGAGGCCGCCCAGCACCACATACATCGGCTTGGTTTTGCTGATAATTTCATGCGCCTGGGCGTCTGAGAGTCCACGCGGATCGCTAAGTTTGTTGAGGTTCGCCCGGTTGGCCTCGACGTTCTTGATGTTCTCGGTAGAGGAAATCAGCACGATGATCGTAGGCCGACCTTCTTCGGTCTTGCCGGTCTCGATGATTTTCACCCGGTCCGACTTGGCGGCCAGCGCGCGGTAGTACTTGAGCAAGTCGCTGTAGTGATCGAGCACGCGCGGAGCGCCGACATCATGGCCCAGCACGTCGCGCGGGGAGGGTACATCTTTGGAGGCCGGCAGATGGTCGACCAAAGGACTGGAAAACTCAGGCTTGGTGGTCCAGGTTTTCTGATGTTCAGCGAAGGTTGGATCCATAACTTGTTGAGCTGACACCACGCCGGGCGCGCCGAACATCGTCGTCGCGACTGCCGCGGCGAACGCTGCTATCGAGAAACCCCTGCGGACCATGAAACGCCTCCCCCAAATCAACGCCAAGCGGGACTAGCATGACGACGGGAAGATCGGCAGCATAGGCTGGTATTTGGAGAGACACGACATGCGCGCCAACCGACTTCGGGAAATCTGGGCGGCAGGGAAACCCGCGATCGGCGGCTGGTGTTCGATGCCCGGTGCTTTTTCCGCCGAACTGATGGCGGCCATGGGCTGGGATACGGTGACCATCGACACCCAACATGGGATGATCGGCTATTCCGAGATGCTGGCCATGCTGCAGGCGATCTCGACGACGCCAACCGTTCCTCTCGTCCGCGTCTCGTGGAACCAGCCCGGCGAGATCATGCGGGCGCTCGATTCCGGGGCCTACGGCGTTATCTGCCCGATGATTAATAACGCTGCCGAGTGCGCGGCCTTCGTCCAGGCCTGCCATTATCCTCCAGAGGGCTTCCGCAGCTCTGGTCCGACGCGGGCGATCGTCTACGGCGGACCCGATTATCACGCTAAAGCCAATAGCCAGATCCTGACCTTCGCCATGATCGAGACCGCCCAAGGTCTGGCCAATGTCGAGGCGATCGTTGCGACGCCGGGCCTCGATGGCGTCTATATTGGCCCCTCAGACCTGTCGCTCGGCCTAGGCGGCCCGCCAGGACAGGACTCTGACGCGCCTTTGCTGATGACGGCCTTCGACAAGGTGCTGTCGGCCTGCAAGAAGGCCGGCGTGCGAGCCGCCGTCCACACCAACAGCGTGGTCTATTCTCAAAAGATGATTGCTCGCGGTTTCGACCTGGTGACCGTCGGCAGCGACACCCGTTACCTGCGCAGCGGCGGACGCGAAGTCACAGACATGCGCTCTTGGATCGAGAATCGGTAAAGATCAGGGAATGGGCGGAGCGTGCTTAAAATTGCTTCATTCGGCGGCAATGCCTTGGAAAGCTTGCGCGTGAGAAACTTGTAGGCTCGAGGTCGGCCAGAGACTTGCGAAAGCAGAGTCTGGCCAACTCGGTCAGCATCGCAGGAGCCAACCCATGCCGAACGTCATCTGGCCTCGCGCCCTGAGTTCCCACGTTGGAGCCAGCGGCTTCGTCGGCCGCGCGATTCATTGGCTGGGCCTCGCCCTCGCCGCCGCCATCCTGGTCACCGCCCTGGGCTTTGCAATTGACGACTGGGCTATGCCCCTTGCGGGTTGGCTGGCGTCAGGAGCCGTCGTCATGGCGCTGAGCACACGCGGCGTGCGCTATCTCCTTGCCAAGGAATAGGCGCTCAATTTGGGTAATGGGCTTCCTCAGTCCTCCGTTCGGACGCGATCTGGTGGAAGGCCACAGAGCAAAGCACAAGAGCTGAACGAATAGGCCGCAGCCAAGATCGTTTGATCACAGGGATGCTGGCCGTGAGCGCACCACTCTGTCGGTCAATATTGGCGTGAACACGTCTGAAGGAGGCTAGGCAAGTCGCGGCGAGCGGCACGAACCGAGTGAAAACTTAAACGAGCGCCTCAAATTCATCCACCAGCCGCTCCAGCTGTTTCATCCCCGCCGCCCAGAATGCCTTTTCCCGAGGGTTTAAACCGAACGGTGCCAGAGCCTCGACGTAGGTTCGCGTTCCACCAGCCGCCAGAAGGTCCTCATAAAGGGGCGCAAACGCCTTCGGGTCTTCGCGGCGCTTCTCCATCAGCCCGCGCACCAGCAGGTCCCCAAACGCATAGGCGTAGACGTAGAACGGCGCGTGCACGAAGTGGCTGATGTAGGCCCAGTAATGTTCGTAACCGCGGTTGAGCTTGATTGCCGGACCCAGACTAGCGCCCGCCTCTTCCATCCAAATTCTCCCGATCTGCTCAGGCGAGAGCTCGCCTTCTCGTCGCGCAGCATGGAATCGGGTCTCGAAGCGGTGGAAGGCAATTTGGCGGACCACCGTGTTGATGCCGTCTTCGATCTTGCCGGCCAGCAGGCCTTTGCGATCCTCTGGGGTCGCGTTGGAGAGCAGGCGTTCGAACACCAGCCCCTCACCAAAGATTGAGGCGGTCTCCGCCAGCGTCAGCGGCGTATCGGCCAGAAGAGTGCCCAGCGGCGCACATAATGTCTGATGCACCGCATGGCCCAGCTCGTGAGCCAAGGTCAGCACGTCGCGTCGCTCGCCCATATAATTCATGAAGACGTAGGGATGGTGGTTGGACGTAACCGAGTGCGAATAGGCACCCGACTGCTTGCCGGGCCGCGGCTTGGCGTCGATCCAAGGGTTCGTGAAGAAGGTCTGAGCAGTATCTGCGAACTTGGGCGCCAAGGCCGCGAAACTCTCCAGCACCATGCCTTTGGCCTCGTCCCAGCCGTAGGTTCGCGGCTGAGCGGTATCCAGGGGGGCGTTGCGGTCCCATTGGTCCAGGACGTCGCGGCCCATCGCCTTGGCCTTAAGCCGGTAGTAGCGGTGGCTGACCGGCTCGTAGGCCTCAACGACGGCGGCCTCGAGAGCTGCGACGGCGTCGGCGTGTACCTCGTTGGCGATATGGCGCGAGGCGGCTGCGTCGGGATATTTCCGCCAGCGGTCCTCAACCTGTTTCTCGAAGGCGAGCGTATTGAGGCACAGCGCCAGGGTCGGCGTCCGCTCTTCCAAGGCCTTGGCGAGCCCGGCAGCCGCCTGTTTGCGCCGCGCTCCGTCTGGATCGGACAGCCGGTTCAGCGCCTCAGAAAGCGTCAGAGTCTCCTTACCGACCTTGGCCGTCAGCGCCGCCAGCGTCTCTTCCGACAACCGACTCCAGTTGGCGACCGCCGGCCCCCGGTCGATCAGCATCCGCTCCAGATCAGGGCTAAGCTCATGGGGCCTGGACAAGCGCACCCGGCGGACCCACGGCCGCCACTGCGCCGCTGGCTTGTGCGCTCGAAACGCGCCCTCGATCTCGCTGTCGTCGAGCGCGTTGATCTCCAACGTAAAGAACAGGCTTTCCGCCGCGATTTGTGAGGAACGGGTCCGCAAATCGCCTTCGAACTTCGACCAAGCCGGGTCATTGCGCGCGCAGGACGATGCGAGCCCGGCATAGGCGCCCAATCCCCAAAGGCGGTTGGTCGCCGCCTCATAAAGCTTGATGCCATTGTCCAGTAGCTCGCCCAAAAGCTGTGCATCCTGGCGACACGCCTCAAACCGGCCCTTCAACGCCACCAAGGCGTCATTGTCAGCCTTGGCCTGGGCCAGATCGGCCTCGATCTTTGGGTCATCGCGTCGGGCGTAGAGATCGCCGAGGTTCCATTGCGGCAGGGCGTCGGTTTTGAAAGAAGCGTTCATGAGCGGGGATTTAGTCGCTCTGATCGCTTGGCGCGAGAGTACACCACTGAAATCCTCAAACGGTCATGCCTGGCCGCCTGGGCTCACATCTTCTGTCTCGCCACTCGCGTCCAGGTCCAGGTGGAGGCAAGGCCCTCGATCAGGCCGATCTGGTCAAGCGTCTGACTGAAGGCGCCGAGGATCTCTTTGTCGCGGCCAGTGGAAAATCTCAGCGGCCTTTGATCGTATAGATCGCATCAACCTGCCGAAAGCGGTGCGGCACCTTGACCACGGACCCAGCCCGCTCGTCTTACAAAACCCCAGCGCATTGCGGCCGGCGCTGAGGGCGGTGGCACCTTCCTTGTCAGCGCGGTGAACCTTGATCACGAGCCGATTGTGGCGCGAGCGCCGGCTTGCCTGCGGAGCAGGTTGGAAGCCCCTGGCTATCGCGCCGCCAAGGCCGGCGCGGCGTCTTTTTTCTTTCCACCGCCGCAGACCCGCATTCACCTACCGGCCATTGGCCCCAGATCGCAGCCTTCTTCATCAAGCCGATCCAGGGCTCGCGCGCGCTGCGTCTGCAAGGCGCGTCAGGCCAACTCGCGAAGAAGGCCTTCCACCCCTCCATCCGCATCGCAGCACTGTGATCGTGGCCGATATAAAGGCCTGCGGGATCACTGCGCCGATCGATGCGGTGTTGCGCTAACCGGTGCCTATTTTTGCGCCACCGTCGTCAGCACCGGCAAGGGATCGCCCTTGCCTTGTCCGACCAGGAAAGCTCGGACGTCTTCGACGTCTTGCGCCTTGAGGAACCGTGAGAAGCTGATCATGCCGTTGTGGGCTTTGACGCCTTGGATCACCACCGAGTTGAAGTCCTGGGCCGTAGTGATCAGCGGCGAGCGCTTCAAGTCAGGGAGCCAGGATCCTGTCGCGTTTGCCCCGTGGCAAACCTGACAATTGTTGTTGAAGACGACATAGCCGTGCTTCGGATCCCCGTTGGTGGTGACCTTGGACAAGTCGATGTCAGGCTGAGCCGGTAGGACGAAGTCAGGGGCTTTGGCGGTTCCGCCGATCTTAAAGACAAGCAGGCGACCAGGCAGACGCGGGCGCTTTGGCAGATACGCAGGCGCAGATACCTGTCCGCCGCCACCGGAGCCCACCATCAGGGCCACGTATTGCTCCCCACCCAGTTCATAGGTCATTGGGGGAGCGATCACGCCATTGCCCGTGGGGTAGGACCAAACTTGCTTTCCGTTGGTTGCATCATAGGCATAGACCTGCCCCTCAGCTGCACCCTGGAAAACCAGGTTACCGCCCGTCGCCAAGACACCCGCATTCCAGAAATAGGGACGCTGTACGGTCCAGACCGCCTTCTGCGCCACGGGATCCCACGCAATGAGGCTGCCTTTGATCATCGCCGCCATGGCCGCGGTCTGCGCCGGGCTCAGGGGGGTGGCGTTGGCTAGCAGGTTCACCCCGAGGTTCCAGGCGCCGGGCTTATATTTGAAGCCATCCTCGCCCTGGAAGGCGAACGGCATCTGTTGGGCGGGGATGTAGACCAAGCCCGTCTTCGGACTAAAGGCCATGGGGTGCCAATTGTGGGCGCCCAGCGGGGCCGGCATTTGCAGGTCGACGTCTTTGCCGTACCGCGCCGCTGGGTTCTCGATCGGACGGCCGGTCGTCATGTCAATGCCGCTCGCCCAGGTCACGGGAACGAAATTCTTGGCCGAGAGCAGCTTTCCGTTTGTGCGGTCAACCACGTAGAAGAAGCCGTTCTTCGGCGCCTGCATCAGCACCTTGTGCGGCACCCCAGCGATCGTCAGATCGGCCAAGATCATCGGCTGCACGGCCGAATAGTCCCAGCTCTCTCCCGGGTTCACTTGGTAGTGCCAAACATATTCGCCAGTGTCGGCCTTCACCGCCACGATGGACGAGACGAAGAGATTGTCCCCCTTACCGCCGGAGCGTTCCTTCTGGTTCCATGGCGTTCCGTTGTCGACACCGAAGTAGATCATGTCGAGGCTCGGGTCGTAGACGATGGCGTCCCAGACCGTCCCGCCGCCACCCACCAGTTTCCAAGCGCCTTCTGGCCAGGTCGCCTGGCCCTTTTCCTTCATGACTTTGTCGGAGGCCGCGCCGTCCGCAGCGCCAGTTGGGTTGGGGATCGTATAGAACCGCCAGACCAGCTTTCCTGTCGCCGCGTCGTAAGCTGAAATGTAGCCGCGCACGCCGTATTCTGCGCCCGAGTTGCCGATAAGCACCTTGTCCTTCACGACGCGCGGCGCGCCGGTAATGGTGAAGGGCTTCTTCGGATCTGTCGTCTGCACGGACCAGGCGACCGCACCGGTGCCAGCATCCAGGGCCACGAGGCGCCCGTCCAAGGTTCCGACGTAGACCTTGCCCTTCCAGATTGCGACGCCGCGGTTCACGACATCGCAGCAGGCATCAAAGCCCTTATTGCCGTCGACCTTTGGGTCATAAGACCACTTCAGTTTCCCGGTCGCTGCGTCGAACGCATAGACCTTGGACCAGGCGGTCGTTGTGTAGAGCACACCATCGACCATCAGTGGGGTGGCTTCCTGCCCGCGGTCGGTGTCGAACTGGGCATACCACGCCAAGCCTAGCTGGCTCACATTGGTGGCATTGACCTTATCCAGCGGCGAGAAGCGCTGCTCTGAGTAGCCTTTACCATAGGATAGCCATTCGTTGCTGGAATCAGCGGTGGCGATACGCGTCCCATCGACCGTCGCAGCAGGGCCCTTCTGGCAAGCCGCTAGCGTGATGGCCATGGCCAGCGCCAAGCCAAGCCTGATGATCCTCATGGTCGCTCTCTCCCGATTGGCCTTCGAACGCGGCCTTGGCTGTACTATGCGCGGAGTTAGCGCCCCTGCAAGCACTCCGCAACGTCAACTGGCTTGGTCGAAGCAACCCAAATCGCGGGTCTTTGCTGCACCCGCCAGGCGGTCAGCTCTCGCCCCAGGCAGGGGAGGTGGTCTCTATTCGCTAACTTCACCGGCTCATTGCCCTGAGGCCAGCCCGCCACATAGGTCTTCAGGGCGACACCCACAGACAGAAATAGAGCCGGCTCCGGCCCTTGGTCGCCTTGGCGTGCCCCAAGCACGCGACGTGCGCTGACCCCTTCTGCGGCGCACGAGGCTTTGCTCAAGCGCAAGCTGCCCGCGACGCCCAACAGCGCGCCACGGGCGATCGGCTTTACATAGGGCCGAACGTTAGCGCTTCTGGTTTGTGCTGAGCGAGATCTGCTCTGGAGGCTTCGCCTTCGGCTGCTTGGGTTTACGAGCTTCTTTGTTGGACTTCTTTTGACCCTTGGCCATGACGGCTCCTTTCGGCGGTTGAGATTAGCGGGTGCTGCGGCGATCGTTGAGCAGAGCCGCCCGCGGAGTGGGGACAGGCTTGCCAGAGGAGCGCGGATCGCTCAGTTCGCGCCGTGCCGGTGTCATCGTGCCTTGATAGGTTTTCATAGCCGTTCTCCGATGCGGGCCGGCCGACGCGAGCGCGTAAGCCTGCTTCGCGCGTCGCTGGTTGAATCTCAGTCTAGCACGCCCAGCAAAAGCCCTGGGCAATCTTTCAGGCGCAGCTCATCGCCTCGATACGCCGAACAATCTCGTCAGCCGCCGCGTCAAGATCATTGGATTCGAGCCCGGACAGCTTGACCAAGCCCAAGCTCGGCCGGCCGTCCGTGCGGCTGGAACGGCGATAGGCCGGATCGTAATGCAACTCCATCAGCGCCAGCGCCAGCTCTTCGAAAGCGCCAGCGTCTGCAAGCTGGCCCCAAGCCTCCAGTCGTTTGCGACCGGGCGGGGTCGGCAGCCGCCTGAGGGCCTCGTCCAATGCCGGGCGATTTTCGACGATATCGCGATAGGCTGTCACGAGGTAGCGAGCTCGGAGCTCAGGGGAAGCCAGGAGTTCGATACGCGGTGCGATCGTCATGAGCCGCCAGAGCGCCGGTGGGACCATTCGTTCGCCGACCTTGCTGGACTCAGCTTCGACGACCACGGGTCGAGAAGGGTCAAGGCCGTCCAAGATACTGAGCAGCCGTGACTCGAACATTTTTTGGCTGGGTTGGGGTTTGTCGGCCAAACCCCCGAAAAGAGAGCCACGATGGACAGCAAGACCTTCCAGGTCGATCGTCTGCACACCCCGGTCAGCCAGGCGTTGAAGCACATCGGTCTTTCCCGAGCCCGTGTAGCCATCGATCAGCATGAGCCGTAACGGAAGCTCAGAATCGTAGAGCCTGGCTGTCACATGGCGCCGCCAGGTCAAATAGCCGCCAGCCAGCAAGGTCGTCCTCCACCCGACCTGCGACAGGATCGTCGCCATCGCATTCGAGCGCATTCCACCCCGCCAGCAGTAGATCAGCGGCCGGAACCCACCCGGCTTTTCCAACAAGACAGTCTCCAGGTGGCGGGCCACGTTTCGCGAGACATAGGCGGCGCCCATAAGCCGAGCCTTGAACCGACTATCCTGGACATAGGTCGTTCCGACCTCGGCGCGCTCGGAATCCGAAAGCACCGGCAAGTTGATTGCGCCCGGCAAATGGTCCTGAGCGAACTCACCAGGGCTTCGCACATCGATGATGGCGTCGAACGCCAACAGTCGGGCGGGGTGAGCGATTTCAAGAATCTCGATGCCGGACAAACGAAAACGACCTTCGGCTTGGCGGCCGAGCCGCCCTATACTTGAGCCTATGACAGTGATTTCGCCCGAAGCCATCCCCCAGACGATTCGTTTGACATCGCTCGCCCACGGCGGAGGCTGCGGCTGCAAGCTCGCGCCCGCCGTCCTGCAATCGATCCTAAAGGGAATGCCCGCGACCGCCGCGTTCTCCGATCTGATGGTCGGAACGGATACCTCCGATGACGCCGCAGTCTGGAGGCTGAACGAGACCCAGGCGCTGGTGGCGACCACCGACTTCTTCATGCCGGTTGTCGATGATCCCTTCGAGTTCGGCCGGATCGCTGCGACCAACGCATTGTCAGACGTCTACGCCATGGGTGCGACCCCCATCCTCGCGCTGGCCATTGTCGGAATGCCGATCGAGCGCCTTTCGCCCGAAATAATCCGCCGGATCTTGGAAGGCGGCGCCTCGGTCTGCGCAGCGGCTGGAATTCCGGTCGCTGGCGGCCATTCCATCGACAGCATCGAGCCGATCTATGGGCTGGTTGCTCTGGGTCTCATCCACCCTGACAAGGTTTTGACGAACAGCAAAGCCCAGGCGGGCGACGTCCTGATTCTCACCAAGCCCCTCGGCGTCGGCGTGTTGAGCGCGGCCTTCAAGCAGGAAATCATCACAGCTGAGGGTTACGCCGCCTTGATCGCCTCCACCACACAGCTCAACAGCGTCGGGCGCGAGCTCGGCGATCTGCCAGGCATCCACGCCGTGACCGACGTCACCGGCTTTGGTCTGCTGGGCCATACGCTGGAAATGTGTCGAGGCGCCGGCCTTTCCGCGGAAATCACCATGGCGCCGCCGCTATTGGCCACGGTAGAGGCCCTGGCGAAACGCGGAATCCGTACGGGCGCATCGACCCGCAACTGGGCAAGCTATGGCCCGGCTGTGCGCTTACCGACAGGCCTTGAAGACTGGCGGCGCGATCTCCTGACCGACCCCCAGACAAGCGGCGGCCTGCTGATCGCCGTCGCTGAGGCCCACTCAGATGAGGTCCTGGCCTTGGCCCGCCGGCACGGGTTCATATCCGCTGCGGCCATAGGTCACCTGATCGATGGTCCGCCGCAGGTGCGGGTTCGCAGTTGAGTTCGCGGCCTGCGCCGAACCTGGTATCGCGCCCTGTTAAGTCGCACAGATTGCGTCCAGGGCGAGCGCCAGGGCCTGCTGGATTGTCTGTTTGGCGGCGAGCTCGCCGCGCTCCTCGCCTATTATGCAAAACACCGAACGCGAGTTCCCAGTGAGGTGGCGCGACTGAAGGCTTGGTCGAAGACCTGGACAATGCCCCCTAGCATCCTTGCCGGCCTCGCCACGCTGCCATGCGACAACCAGCAGCCGACCGCGACGACTTTAGCGCGATAGAAGAAGCTCAGCTGGTCGACCGCGCGCTGCGACGGAAGCTTTCACACCGAGCCCCAGCCTCGCGCGCCAACGAAAGCGATCGATCAGGCCAAACCCAGCCACTGGTGGCGGCGATCCAGGGCCTAAGGCTTGAGCCCTATCGTGCGACCGGGCATGCCGGCGGCGTCGAGGTAAGTCTCCCCGCCCGCGTCTTGGGCGTTGAGCACCGTTACAAAGCCGTTGGCGCCGGGCTTGGAGCGAAGCGTGAATGGACGCACGGCGGGCGGCGGTCCGCCCGTCACGAGCGCCTCGGTCATCACCCGGCCGATCGCGTGACCGTTGGTCGATAGCTTGAGGCCCAGGATTTGCGCCACCGTGTTCGCCCAATCGGCGTTACTGACCGGCGCGGGATCGACGAAACCGGCCTTAAAGTCTGGGCCGATAGCGGCCATGAAATTGTGCGTGTCCTGGCGCCCCAGAGTGCCGTGAGTCCCCTGTCCTTGCTGCTGTCCGCTGTCGGCGATCTCGACACCGCACATCTCGGGATCAGCGCAGCCCGTGGAGAAGCTGCGGAATGAGACCACGATCGACGGCTGAGGCGTACGCGAAGAGCCGATCAGGTTGATCTTGCTCATCGGCAAGGCTCCCGGAATATCTCCAAGCGCATCGTTGACGAAGATCGCCGCCACATAGTTCTGGCGGGTGAGATGGTCGACCACGCGAGGCGCCAGCGCTTTAGCATTGGCCTGCGGAAGATAGAGCAAGCTCGTTCCACCATTAGGCACGACGACGATGTCAGGGCGCGCCGGATCAAGGCCTAGGAGCGCACCGCCCTTTGGGGATTCCCCTTGCGTCGGATGGACGCTATCCCCCCGGACCGTGAAGAGCGGCACGCCCAAAGCCTTGGCCATGTCGATGGCCAGGAAGCCGCGCGGGAGGAAGCCCGCCTTCACATCCGGATAGGTCAGCGATGCAGCGTAACTCCCAGGACTCTCCAGCGACTTGGTCGCAAAGCCGTGGTCGGCAGTGACAATGATATCGGTCTGGCCCTCTAGCCCCTGCGACTTCAACGCCTCACGCAGCGCCTGCAGGTCGTTGGACGCGTTGCGGATCGCCGCGCGCGACGTGGGGCCATTTACCCCTGGGATCAGGCTGTTCAGGCTATCGCCGTTGCCATGCTGGGTCCCGTCTGGATCGAGGGACCAGAAGACCAAGACAAAAGGTTTTCCCTCGGTCTTGAACCTCGGAAGCAACACCTTGGTGGCGACACCGACGAACCAGTCCTGCTGAGCGACATTGGCCTTCAAGGTTCCGGGCGTCTTGAAGTCGCCGCCGTTGAATTCCGCGCCTCTAGGCGGCGGGGCCGGCGCAAGACCAGCAGCCTTGATCGCAGCGGCGATCTCGGGGGCCAGGATAATGCCTTTGCTATCGCCATAGGCGCTATCGAGGATAATCGTGCCGGTGCCGTCACGGGCGGTGATATCCTGCACACCCACAGGGCCCTCCTTGCCCAACGCGGCCGTCATGTAACCCTTCGCGCGCGCCGCCTGCAGCAGGCTCATCTCGCCCAGATAGTTGCCGGCGAAATGCTGGTTCATCAATCCCAGCATGGCATCGTCTTCGAAGTCGCCCACTAAGGCGTTACTTGGCGCGGGAAACGGTTGGGGACCGACGTAGATCGTGTTGCCGAAGTTGCCGGTGTCGCCGATGAGATGGCCTGTCGCCAAAGCCGATCCATTGGTCGTCGTGACCGTTGGATAGAGGGCGTGACTGTTCGCGAAATCGACGCCCTTCGCGCGAACCTCAGCCAGGGCTGGCGCGGTCTGCGCCGTTACGCTGTGTGAGCGCAAACCGTCTGCGACGAAGATGATCACATTGCGAGGTTCGGCTTGAGCTGGGGTCCAAAGCACCAGGGCATGGGCCAGCAGGACCGCTGCTGCAGCGCGTTTCGAGATTTGCATCCGTTGGCCATAGCGGGCCTTGATGACAGATAAGTTTCAGGGGAATTTCGGCTCTCCCATCCCACGATGCGAGCCCACGGCGTTAACCCCTGACTCAGGTCTCCGAAACGCGTCCTTTACGCCTGCCCTGTATCAATTCCTGACAACAGGAGCCTTCGTCCATGAGGCGGATGGCCAGTTATGGTGGGTGTCTTCATATGGCTAAAACGGTTCTCGTCGTCGATGACGACCCAACACAGCGTCGGCTGATCCAGGCGGTCCTCGAGCGCGAGGGCTTCGGCGTCGTTCACGCTGAGAATGGCGATCAGGCGATTGAGCGCCTGTCGTCAGGCACCATGATCGATGTGATTTTGCTCGACCTCGTGATGCCCGGCATGACCGGACAGGACACACTGGTTGAGCTGCGGGCCCGCAGCTTCGCCCAGCCGGTGATCGTGGTCACCGCGACCGGCGGCGTCGACACCATCGTCCAAGCTATGCAGGCCGGCGCGATGGATTTCTTTGTCAAACCCGCTGCCCCAGAACGCATTATCGTCTCGATCCGCAATGCGCTTTCGATGGGCGCGCTTAAAGGCGAGGTCGACCGACTTAAAAAGCACACCGCCAACCTCAGCAGTTTTAGCGACCTCATCGGCGCATCACCCGCCATGACGATGGTCAAGCGGCTGGGCGAGCGGGCATCGAAGTCATCGATCCCGATCCTGATCACCGGCGAGAGCGGCGTTGGTAAGGAAGTCATCGCCCGCGCCGTACACGGCTCGTCCGAGCGTGCAGGCAAGGCATTTGTGGCGGTGAATTGCGGTGCGATCCCTGAGAATCTCGTCGAGTCGATCCTGTTCGGCCACGAGAAGGGCAGCTTTACCGGGGCCACCGATAAGCACCTGGGCAAGTTCCAGGAGGCCAACGGAGGCACTCTTTTCCTCGACGAGGTCGGCGAACTGCCGCTGGACATTCAGGTCAAGCTGCTGCGGGCCCTTCAGGAAAGCGAAATCGACGCGGTCGGCGGCAAGCGCCCAATAAAGGTCGATGTGCGCATCGTTTCGGCCACCAATCGCGACCTGTCGCTGGCTGTGAAAGAAGGCCGCTTTCGCGAGGACCTCTATTACCGCCTGAACGTCTTCTCGATTGAGGCGCCGGCGCTGCGCGATCGCAAGGAAGACGTACCGGCATTGGTCGACTGTTTCGTGAAGCGGTTCAACGTTGAGGAAGGCAAGTCCGTGGTGGGCGCGACACCAGAGGCCATGGCCTGTCTGTCGGCCTTTGATTGGCCGGGCAACGTTCGCCAGCTGGAAAACGCCGTCTATCGCGCCATTGTGCTGGCCGACGCCCCCTACCTGCAGCCTCATGATTTTCCGGCGATCTCGGGTGTGGCGCCGCCAATTCAGGCGCTCGACAACAAGTCCGCCACGGTTGGCTTGACGCCCATGGGCGACCAAATGATCGGCGAAATGCCGGTTTCCGTGCCGGTTCGCATCCTCGACGCGCGTGGCCACCTTCGCACGTTGGAGGAAATCGAACGCGAACTCATCCAGCTCGCCATCGAGATCTACGCCGGCCACATGAGCGAAGTGGCCCGTCGACTAGGTATCGGCCGCTCCACGCTCTACCGAAAGGTCCGCGAACAAGGCCTTGAAGACGTGATCAAGGGAGTAAGCAATGAAACCGCCGACGAAGCTGACACCCAAGTCGCGTGATGGCCGATCCCGCGAGGAGCGCTTGGCGGCTCTGATCGGCCTATCCAAGCTCAGCAGTCGTAAGCCCAAAGCCGCCTGACAACCAAGACGGGTGCCGCTTCACTAATGGAAATAACGCCGTAACATTGGCGCCGCCCCTTCAACGGCAAATCGATAGGGAGACAGCCATTATGTGCGACGAAAACATCCATCAGGGCCTCGTAGATCCCAGTTTTTCGCGCCGCGCCTTCGGGCTCTCGGCGGCGGCCGCAGCCGCGCTCGCGGCCACCTTGGCCCACGCCGAAGAGACGGTCATCGAAAAGGACGTCGACGTAAAGACGCCGGACGGTACAGCCGATGCGGCGTTATTCTACCCAAAGGGTAAGGGAAAGTGGCCGGCGGTGCTCATATGGACCGACATTTTCGGCCTGCGGCCCGTATTCCGCGACATGGGTCGCAGGCTCGCTGCGCAGGGATATGTGGTTTTGGTGCCCAATCCCTTCTACCGCAAAGGTCGGGCAGCAGGTCTGGCTGACGGTCTGGATTTCTCCAAGCCAGACGATCGCGCCAAACTGATGGCGCTAGCCGGCACGATCTCCGGGTCGGGCGCAGTGGAAAACGACGCGCCCGCCTTCCTGGCCTTCCTCGACGCCCAACCGCAGACCGACAAGAAGAAGAAGGCCGGCACGCAGGGCTATTGCATGGGCGGACCGCTAGTCTACCGAACCGCTGCGATCCTGCCGGACCGAATTGGCGGAGCGGTTACCTGCCACGGCGGCGGCCTGGTCACAAAGACGCCCGCCAGTCCTCACCTGCTGATCCCCAAGATCAAAGCCGAAATCTACTCCGCGGTCGCGGCCAATGACGACAAGAACGCCCCGACCGACAAGGACGTCCTGAAGAAGGCCTTCGCCGACGCCGGCAAGAAGGCCACGGTTTTGGTCTATGACGACTGCCAACACGGTTGGTGCGTTAAAGGTAGCGCGGTCTATAACGAAGTCGGCGCGGAAAAAGCCTGGGCCGAGCTGACGGCGCTCTACAAACGCAACCTGGTCTGAGAACGGCGTGACCCCATAGAAAAGCCGCCTCCCGGGCGGCTTCTTCTTGGCTTCAGGCGACGATGCGATATCGCGCCAGGGCCTCATAGTCAGGGCGAGCCTGATCGGCGATTCTTTGAAGCTCATCAGGCAGAGGCACGGCGGCTGTGCGCTCAGACGCCGCAAAGCCGGTAGAGCGCTCCACAGTCTCGTACCAGGCTGGTGCCCAAACGCCGTCACTGCCGCGTCTCCCCGCAGGCCAGGACAGCATCTCCTCGAGGAATGGAATTTCGAGCGCCGCGCAAAGGGCGCTCAACGTTCTGCGTGAATCGGCTAACACATCGGCGCTTTCGACGACGGGCGGCGCACGGCCCAACCGGTCGGCTTCGCGATCGAACAGCTCGCGTTGGCGCACAACCCCGATGTCTTCCAGCCTCACCCCGGTCCGTTTCTGGATATAGGATGCCAAAACCGCCGCAGGATCACGGATCAGGAAGGCGTTACGGCAAGCGCTCGACCAGTCCAATCCGAAGTCCGGCAGCATGTGGTGGGTCATGTGCTTCTGATAGAAGACCGCCGCAGGTTCAGCCTCAACGAGGCCAGCTGCGACGACGCGCCAGTCGTGCGGCTGCGAGGCCAACACCTCGTCCCGCATTGGATGCGCCAAACCGGTCGCCGCCAGATAGGCGGCATAAAAAGGCTCATCCACCACGGCGCAATCGGATCGATTCTCAAAGGACCGCATCATCGCCGTCGAGATGTTGCGAGGCCCAGACCACATGGCGATTCGTATCGTCACTGTGCGCTTTCGTCCTTCAGCGCCTCGTAGAGGGCGCGCAACCGCGTCGTCAGTGGCGCTGGCAAGCCAGCAGACATGACATAGCCATCGACTTCGCGCACCGGTGTAATCCCGCCGAAGGTGCCTGTGACAAAGGCCTCGTCGGCACCATGGAGATCGCTTAGGGGGAAATGTCCTAGCTCGATGGGGATCCGATTGGCTTTACAAAGCGCAATCACATTTCCCCGCGTCACCCCATTGAAGCAGAAAGCGCCGCTCGATGAGCGCACCCGTCCATCTTTAACCCAGAAGAGATTGGTCGCATTGCAACTCGATACGTGGTCGCCCGGGTCCAACATTACGGCTTCATCGGCGCCCGCGCGGATCGCTTCCAGCAAGGCGGTGATCAAGTTCAGCCGGCTATGCGAATTGAGGCGCATATCAAACATCTCCACTGGCGAGCAGCGGATGGAAGAGGTGAACAGCGATAGGCCCTTGGCATAAATGTCCGGCGAGGGTTCCTTGTACTCAGCGGTGATCACGATTGTAGGCTTGCCTAGCCAATTGCGCGGATCCTGGTTTGCAGCGGCCTTCTCACCGCGCGTCACCATCAGGCGCAAGTGCGCCCCGTGCTCCATCTTGTTCGCCTCGAGCGTGCGCTTTATTTCCGCGATAAGCGCCTGACGTGTCAGGCCAATGTCGAGTTCGATCTTATCGAGGCCCCAATAGAGTCGGTCTAAATGGGCGCTTAGAAAGAGCAGGCTGCCTTTATGCAGGCGCAAGCCTTCCCAGACGCCGTCGCCCAGCACAAATCCTGCATCGAAGATCGAAACCTTTGCCTCAGCCCGCGTCACCAGTGTGCCGTTGACGTAAATCTTGAGGTCCGCATTGCGCGGATCGACAGCGAAATCTTGACTTCCAGCCATGGTCCAACCTTTTATTTGGCGACATAGAAGGACGCCAGAGCGGAGGCGTCACCATGAACAACGACATCGGGGGTTCGACCGCGGAGGCCGAGCTTGCGGTCCTGAAACCCTGGGCCAATCCCGCCCCCGCGATCGCTGCGTCCGAACGTCTCGAACGCATGGCCCGAGCTCAGGTCTTGATGACCGATCTCGGCGCAGACGCCCTGATCATTGGGGCAGGTCCGTCGCTTCGCTATTTTGCAGCTGTCGGGTGGAATCCAACCGAGCGGCTGGTGGCGATGATCCTGCCGCGTGTTGGCGTACCGGTTTTGGTCTGTCCGCGGTTCGAACTGGGCTCGCTTGAGGCCTCGCTCGTTATCGAAGCGCAGATCGTCCTTTGGGAGGAACACGAGAGCCCCTATGCGCTCGCCGCCAACGTTCTGTCGGGCCTCGAAGCCAAGGTTCTGGCTATCGATCCGGCATTGCCGTTCTTCGCATTTGATGGCCTGCGCCTGGCCGCGCCTGCCTTGCAGACGTTGAGCGGCGCGCCTGTGATCGACGGTTGCCGAATGATCAAGTCGCCAGCCGAATTGGCGCTGATGAGCCAGGCCAAAGCGATGACCCTGGAGGTTCACCGCAGAGCCGCCAAAATCCTGGTGCCGGGGACCACGACCACGGCTGTCCGCCGCTTCATTGACCAGGCCCACCGCGCAATCGGGGCAGACGACGGTTCATCTTTCTGCGCCGTGCAATTTGGGCACGCGAGCGCCTTCCCGCACGGCCTGCCAGGTGAGCAACGCCTGGCTGAAGGTGACATCGTCTTGATTGATACCGGCTGTCGCGTGCAAGGCTACAATTCTGACATCACTCGCACCTATGTCTTTGGCGCTCCGAATGCCGAGCAGCGTCGGGTCTGGGAGGTCGAAAAACGCGCCCAGGCCGCGGCCTTTGCCGCGGTAAAGCCGGGCGTAACCTGCGAGGAGATCGACGCCGTCGCCCGAAAGGTGCTGGAAGCCGCGGGCTTCGGCCCCGACTACGCGCTCCCGGGCCTACCCCACCGCACCGGCCATGGGATAGGTCTGGCCATCCACGAGGCGCCCTATCTGGTGCGGGGCGACAAGACCCGGTTGCAACCTGGCATGTGCTTCTCGAACGAACCCATGATCGTCCTGCCCGAGGTCTTCGGCGTGCGCCTGGAAGACCACTTCTACGTCACCGAAGACGGTGCGGCCTGGTTCACCGAGCCGCAAACAAGCATCGACCAGCCGTTCGCAAAAAAGAACTAGAGCGGCCTAAGCCGCGGCCCACGCACGAGGATCAAACGCCTCGGGATCGTCGAGCGCCATTTCGTCCCAGTCGAGATCCGGTGGCGGGCTCATGGCTGCGGCAACGACCGCCGACATCTCAGCTGCGGAACAGACACCCACCAGAACGCAGGAGGCTTCCTTGCGTGAGAGGGCGAAGCCGAGCGCGGCCTGCAATGGATCCGAGCGGCCCTCGGCGATCAGGCGGCGCGCGCGGCTGATCCGGCCGGCGGCCGCCTTAAGATGATGGGGGGCACGGTCGGGCGGCAGGAACAGCAGGCCGTTTAGGAAAATTGATCGCAGGTGAATCTCGATGCCCATGCCTGCAAGTTCAGAAAGGGTCCCGTCGATCAGCATCCGTTGATCAAGAAGCGAGGCCGGCGCCTGGACGAGGTCTGGCTTGAAGCGACGCGCCAAACCTACCGGATCGTCGGAAGCATAGACCGATACGCCAATCTTCTTGCAGACCCCTTCGTCCTTCAACTTGCGCAGTCGCTCCCAAAGTTCGGGGCCGTGAGCGCTGAAGAGATCGGTTGCCGAGGGTGCCAGAATGGATTCGACCTCACTCACGCCCAGACGGATGAGTTGAGCGCGAATTTCCGCTTCCACGAGGTCTGCGCCGCGGTCGGGACGGATGGTGGTGATGGTCAGGCGGAAAGGATTGGGTTTGGGCAGCACCTGGCCCAACGTAACCTCAGCGGCGTTGGGGTGACGACCGATCTCCAATACGCCCACACCGGAACGCGCTGCGATTGTTAGAATCTCACGCGCTTCGGCGTCGCGCGGTCGCCCACGCGAGCCAGCCTGTTGGTCCAGGCCAAACTGTCCGGACCCTAGGCCCAATTTGTTCATCGGCGACGTCATATTGGCGGGCGACTCGGGATCACTACCTAAGAGGCGTCAAGTTTGACCTATGATGCCTAAGAAGGCGTATCCAGGACCTTTCCAGGGGGTTAACTTTTGATTTTACGTGAGCCTCTCCCAGATTGGGCCCTCTTCGGAATGGGGGGCGATGTCCGGCCTACGCTTTCGGAGGTTCGTGATGCCGGTTTGACCTGTGTTTTGGCGACCCTGATCGCTGTGGAAGGCGGTGGTCCGCGCCCCGTCGGGACCCAGATGGTCTTCGCCCCCGGTGTCACCGCCGGCTACTTTTCCGGCGGCTGCGTGGAGTCCGATGTCGCTGACCACGCCTTCGCCTGCCTGGAAGATGGTAAGCCGCGGACGCTCATCTACGGCCAGGGCAGTCCGTGGCCGGACATTCAGCTCCTTTGCGGCGCAAGAATTGAAATATTCCTAGAGCGCCTAGCTCCCGATGAAAAAGCACTCGCCGACCTGCTCCAAGCTCATGCCGATCGCCGCACCGTGACCTGGGTCAGTGACGGCCATACCCGAGAATGCGCCACGGAATTATCGCCCTGGCCAGAAGCTCGCGTCGCGCGCCACCACGAACCGACGCCCCGCCTCATCGTCGTCGGCGGCGATCCCACGGCGCTCGCGATCGCCCAGCTCGGTACGCAGTCCGAATTTGAGACCACGCTTGTGCGCCCCAAGGGGCCGGTTTCGGGGCCGCCGATTGCGGGGGTGGCTTATAGCCGCGCCGAGCCTGCCGAGGCCTTCGCTGCCATTGGGGTCGACCCTTGGACAGCCATCGCCATTGCCACCCACGATCTGGAGACCGACCGCGCGGCGCTGCGCGCGGCGCTGCCCTCGACGGCTGGCTATATCGGACTTCTGGGCGCGCGGCTCAGGATCGCAGACCGCCTCGCGCCTCTGCGCATGGAGGGCCTCGCAGAGCCTAGCTTCGAAAAACTCCGCGCACCCATCGGCCTCGACATAGGTGGCAAGGCACCCTGGGAGGTCGCAGTCTCGGTGATCGGTGAGATCATCGCGCTGCGTTATGCGCGCGACAGTGGCAGCACCTCAACAATCGTCCCGACCTCTGCGGCTGCAGCGCCGGCCAATCGTCGCATCAGCGCATCGGACGCGGCGAAGACGCTGACGAGCGAGGAGTCCTGATCGCGATAAGGCCTTACCGTCACGGCACCGTCCGCATAGTCGAGCTTGGCCCGCATCCAGTGTTCACGCGAACCATTGGCTGGCAAATCCTGAACCAGCCGCGCCTTGAGCGTCATCGGCGTCGTCGCTGCGCCTTGGTAGGCGCTGAGGATCGGACGCAGGAACATCTCGGCGCAGACGAAAGCTGAGGCTGGGTTGCCTGGCAAGCCGAGCAACCGGGTCCCATCGCCAAGAATCCCGAAAAAGGTTGGCTTGCCTGGCCGCACGTTGACCGTCTCGATCCGCAACACAAGGCCCAGCGCCTGGGCCGCGGCCCGCACCAGGTCATGGTCACCGACTGAGGCTCCTCCCACTGTAACCACCAAGTCAGCCTGAGCTTGGCGAAGGGCAGAGATCACCGCCTCAAGCGTGTCACGAACCGGCTTGGCGCGGATCACCGAACCTCCCCAACCCTCGATCATCGCCGCCAAAGCTGGAACGCCGGAGTCATAGATCTGGAATCGCCCTGGCGTCGCAGGCGCCTCGATAATTTCCTCACCCGTGGATAACAGCGCCACGCGTGGTTTGCGACCAACCCAAACCTGCGCACGCCCTGCCGAAGCCGCGAGCGACAACCGCCATGGATCGATCCGCACCCCGCGCTGAAGCAAAACAGTACCGGCCTTAAAATCCCCCCCTGCCGGTCGGATGAAATGGCCCGCCCCGACAGTTGAAACGCGTACAGAATAGCCATCTGTCTCCGCGTCCTCCTGGATCACGATCGCATCGCAACCCTCCGGGACCGCCGCACCCGTAAAGATTCGCACCGCCTCGCCTTCACCGACAAGGCTTTCGTAGCCATGGCCCGCGGCACTTTCGCCGACGATCTTCAGCGCCCCAGGCGTATCGGAGGAGCGAAGCGCCCAGCCATCCATTGCCGAGGCCGCGAACGGAGGTTGATCGCGAACAGCCGTGACATCTTCTGCCAGGACCCGCCCGACGGACGCTGAAAGCAGGACCTGTTCGGCGGGGAGGGCCGAAATTTCCCCAAGCATAGAGGCGCGGGCGTCGTCGACAGACAGCAGTTTCACGCCGACCAGTCTCCACTTTTACCGCCGGTCTTGGAAACCAGTCGGACAGTCTCGATGACCATGCCTTTCTCGGCGGCTTTCAGCATATCGTAGAGCGTCAGACAGGTGACCGAGACCGCAGTCAGAGCCTCCATCTCGACGCCTGTCGGGCCGGTTGTCCTGACCCGAGCTGAAACGGACAGACCGCCGCTCGCCGGTTCCACGCGCACTTCGACCTTAGACAGTCCCAGCGGGTGGCACATCGGGATCAGGTTGGAAGTCTGCTTGGCGGCCATCACCCCAGCGATCTCTGCGACGGCGCGCACGTCGCCCTTTTTTCCTTCACCGGAGACTGCAAGCGCGAGCGTCGCGGCGGTCATCCGCACAAACCCCTCTGCGACCGCCTCGCGGGCGGTATCGGGCTTGTTCGAGACGTCGACCATCCGTGCGCGGCCGGTCTCGTCGATGTGGGTGAGTTTGCTCACGTTTCCAGGAGCCTCGGCATGAGCTCGACCATATTGCAGGGCCCATGTCGGCTGTCGAGCTGGGCTGAGATAACTTTGTCCCAACCGTCCTTCACCGCCCCGTTTGAGCCCGGCAGGCAAAAGACAAAAACCCCTTTTACGATTCCAGCCGTCGCACGCGACTGCAGCGTCGACAGTCCAACGGACTGGTAGCTCACCATGTGGAATACCACCGAAAAACCATCGAGCTTCTTGTCGAACATTGGCTCAACGGCTTCGGGGGTGACGTCGCGGCCGGTGATGCCGGTCCCGCCGGTTGTGATGATGGCCTCGACGAAGCCGGAGGCAACCCAGCCTTCGATTTTCTCGCGTATCGCCATGATCGAGTCTGGGACAATGGCTTTGTCGGCCAACTCGTGACCCGCAGCTTTGAGGCGCTCTACCAGCACGTGCCCCGAGGTATCGCTCTCCTCATCGCGTGTGTCGGAAATAGTCAGGATTGCAATCCGCACGGGCTTGATCGCCTGCTTCTCGTCGATGCGGCCGCCAGGGGTCAGCACATTCATTTGGAGATCTCCTTATCCCACCGCGTCAGGTCAGCATGGTCTTCGGGCCGCGGCTCGACCCAGCGGGCACCGTTCGGGCCGTGCTCCTTCTTCCAGAAGGGCGCTTTAGACTTCAAGTAGTCCATCAGGAAGTCGCAGGCCTCGAAGGCCGCCCGGCGATGGCGCGCAGCCGTTGCAACGAACACGACGGGGTCACCTGGAGCGATCTTGCCCACGCGATGCAAGATGGCGAAATCCTCGAGACCAAAGCGGGCCTTCGCCTGGACGGCGATCTTACCGATCTCCGCCTCGGTGAAACCCGGATAGGCCTCAAGCTCCAGGGCAACCGTGGCACCGGCCTCGGCGCGTGCGAGCCCGGTGAAGGTCGCGACCGCGCCTACCTCCAACCGACCCCTACTGAATTCATTCAAGAGCCCGCCTGGATCTATGGGATCGAAGGTCAGCCGGATCATCCGCCGCTCATCGGAGGCAAGAATGCGATCTCTGTTGCAGTGTTGAGGGGCGCATCGCCCCTTACGATCACCTGGTCCAAAGCCACCTGCACGCCCGGCCCCGACAGAGCTTCGCCCAAGGCGGCATCCTCTTCGGCCAGGGTCGTCAAAAGCGTGGAAAGGAGAGGACTATCGATCTCTCGCAAGCGCCAGCCTGCCACGTCGCTCAGGCGCCCGAACAGCAGGACACGAGCCACCGCCTAGCCTCCGGTCGTAGACATGTGCCGGGCCACCGAGGGTGCAGCGGCACGTCCGATATGGAAGTCGTGGCCTTTGGGCTTAGCGTCGACGGCGTTTCGGATCGCTTCAATCAGCCGCTCATCCGAGGCCCCGCCGCGGATCACCGCGCGTAAGTCAGAGGCATCCTCCTGGCCAAGACAGGAATGCAGCGTGCCTGTGCAGGTCAGCCGCACGCGGTTGCAAGCCTCGCAGAAATTGTGACTGAGCGGGGTGATGAAGCCCAAACGCCCGCCGGTCTCGACAACATCGACATAGCGGGCCGGCCCCCCTGTCGTGACCGCCAGGTCCTTGAGTGTCCAGAAACTTTCCAAGTTGGCCCTAAGTGTCTTCAGCGACAGATACTGGTCTGTCCTGTCGGCGTCGACTTCGCCCATCGGCATGGTTTCGATCAGGGTCACGTCGACGCCGCGCGCGTGGGCCCATCGGATCAGGTCTGGCAATTCAGCGGCATTGTCGTCTTTAAGAGCCACGGCGTTAAGCTTGACCTTAAGGCCCGCCGCCTGCGCCGCATCGATCCCGGCAATCACCTTGGCCAGGTCTCCCCCTCGCGTCAGAGTGCGGAAAAGGTCGGGCTTCAGCGAATCCAACGAAACGTTGATCCGCTTCATCCCAGCCTTGGACAACCGCTCGGCAAATTGCGCCAGCTGTGTGCCGTTGGTCGTCAGTGTGATCTCGTCGAGCGCACCAGACTTCAGATGTCGGCTCAGACCTTCGATCAAACCTAAGACGCCCTTACGTACCAAAGGCTCACCACCCGTGATCCGCAGTTTGCGCGTACCCAGACCGACGAACGCCGTCGCGATCCGGTCGAGTTCCTCCAACGTTAGCACCTCCGCCTTCGGAAGAAAGACCATGTGCTCGGACATGCAATAGACGCAGCGCAAGTCGCAACGGTCGGTGACCGAGACGCGCAGATAGGTCACTTTGCGCCCGAAACCGTCGATGAGCGGGCGAGGACCTTGCGGCGATGAGGCGTCGTCGTGTGTCATGCGACTGCAAACATAGAGAGGATGAGGCCTTGGCGACAGGGGTCAGCTTCGAAGCTATCGTTTTGGCCGCTGGGTCGGGACGCCGTTTCGGCGGCGACAAGCTGCTTGCGCCTTGGGGCTCCGGCTTCCTGCTGGAGAGCGCACTCGCCGCGGCCTTCGCTGCGCCAGCCCGCAGCGTGACCGTCATCGTCGGCGCAAATGCCGCCGGCGTAAGCCAGGCTGCGCGCGCCTTCGACGCTCGCGCACTCATCGTCCACGCCGCTGATCACGCTGAGGGCATGGGCGCCTCGCTCCGCACCGGGATCGCCAGTCTGCCCGCCGACACCACCGGCGTTTTCGTCTTCTTGGGCGACATGCCGCGGGTGCCGACCTCGGTCCTGCCGAAATTGGCCGAAGCGGTGATGGCCGGCGCGCTCGCCGCTGCGCCAACGTTCCAGCAACGGCGCGGCAACCCCGTATTGATTGGCCATAAGCTTTTTCCGCAACTCTTGGCGCTGAGCGGCGACGCTGGAGCGCGCAGCGTGCTGCAAGATCTCGGCGAGCGATTGGCCCTGATCGAAAGCCCTGACGACGGGGTGCTGTTTGATGTCGATAAGAAGGGCGACCTCAATACCCACGGCTCTTCTCCGTAACGTCGGGGACCGGCAGCACCGGGTCTAAGTCTGAACCTGTCCCGAGAGGGCCAAGTCATCGGCATGGACGATCGGGCCGGAGGTATAACCCAACACGCGTTCGATCGCCTCGCTTTTCAAACCACATATCCGCGTCGCATCTTCGGCTTCGTAGCGCACTAGGCCGCGTGCGATCTCGCAGCCGGCTTCATCGCGGATTACGACCGCATCGCCCTTTCCAAAGCGACCCTCAGCGCTCTGAACTCCCGCGGCCAGAAGACTCTTGCCGCGTCGTACCGCTTCAGCCGCGCCCCAATCCACGACCAGCGCGCCTACCGGCGCAAGCGAGCCCGCAATCCATGCCTTGTAGGCCGCAGCGGGCGTCATCGAGGGCTCGATCACGGTTGCCCGCTCGCCCTCCTCCTCAACCGCCAATAACGGTGCCGGCCGGCGGCCGAGCGTGATGATGGTCGCACATCCCGCTGCGCTGGCGATACGAGCGGCGGCCAGCTTGGTCGCCATGCCGCCAGTTCCAACGCCTGCGCCCACATTGAAGCCGCCCGCCATGGCTTCGATTTGGGGCGTCAGCCGCTCGACACGCGCTATATGCTCCGCAGACGGATTATGCCGCGGATCAGCGGTATAAAGCCCGTCCACGTCGGACAGCAGCACAAGCGCGTCTGCTCCGATCATCTGCGCAACGCGGGCGGCCAATCGATCATTGTCGCCGTAGCGAATTTCCTCCGTGGTCACCGTATCATTCTCGTTGATCACCGGGATCACGCCGAGTTTAAGGAGTGTCTCCACCGTTGCGCGTGCGTTCAGCCACCGCCGGCGCACCTCGGTGTCATCGCGGGTAAGCAGGACCTGGGCAGCGCCGATCGCATGCAACTCCAACGCCTCTTCCCAAGCGCGCATCAACGCCGATTGGCCCGCGGCCGCGGCGGCTTGTTTCTCTGGAAGCGTTAAGGCCCGTTTCGGCAACTTCAATCGCCGTCGGCCCAACGCCACGGCGCCGGAGGAGACGACCAATACTTGCTGCCCCCGCGCCCTGATGCGCGCCACGTCAGAAGCGAAAGTGGCCAGCCAGTGACGGTCGGCGCCATCCTCACCGACCAGTAGAGCCGAACCGACCTTGACGACGATCCGCTTGGCGCGCGCTAACTCCTTCAAGGTGCCCAATCCTCGGGGACCTCACCGCTTGCAGCCATGAGGTCGGCCGCATCTTCGCTCTTACGCTGACGGACGAGGGCGTAGGCCTCGCGCAGGAGCTCTTTGACCCCTTCGCCGGAGACACCGGAAACCTGCCTTACCTTGGCTCCGGACGCCTTGGCCAACGCCTTCGCCTTGGCTTTGCGCGTGTCAGCATCGAGCGCGTCGACCTTGGACAAAACCAAGAATTCCGTCTTGTCGCCCAACTCCTCGCCATAATTCTCCAGCTCCTGGCGAACCGTCCGCCAAGACCCGACCACGTCATCCTGCGTCCCGTCCACCAGGTGAATCAGGGTGGCGGTGCGCTCCACGTGGCCCAAGAATCGCACGCCAAGACCTGCGCCCTCGCTCGCGCCCTCGATCAGGCCTGGAATGTCGGCCAGGATGAAGCGTTCGCCGACAGAAAGGTCAACCATGCCTAAGTTGGGTGCCAGCGTTGTGAAGGGATAATCGGCGATCTTCGGCTTGGCGGCGCTGGCGGCTGCCAGGAATGTCGACTTGCCTGCATTGGGAAGGCCCACCAGACCGACATCGGCAATCAGCTTCAGCCGGAGCCAGATCCACTGCTCCTCGCCGATCTGGCCCGGATTGGCATGATGCGGCGCCTGGTTCACCGGCCCCTTGAAGTAGGTGTTGCCAAAGCCGCCGTTGCCACCTTTCAGCAGACGCACCCGCTTACCGGCCGTGTCCATATCTAGCAGCAGGGTTTCCTTATCTTCACCGAACACCTGGGTGCCCACCGGCACCTTAAGTACGGCGTCGTCGCCGTTCGCACCGTGGCGGTTGCGGCCCATGCCGTGGACGCCCGTCTCTGCCTTGAAGTGCTGATGATAACGGAAATCGATCAGGGTGTTCAGACCTTCGACCGCCTCGATCCAGACGTCTCCGCCCTTGCCGCCGTCACCGCCATCAGGTCCACCGTATTCAATGTATTTTTCCCGGCGGAATGACACAGCTCCGCCGCCTCCATTGCCGGAGCGAATAAAGATCTTGCACTCGTCGAGGAACTTCATCGGAGACGGAAATAGCTCAAAAGAAAGGTCATCCCGGCCGGAGTGAAGCAGACGACCGGGCCCCAGGCGACTGTGTCGCACCGATAGGTCCAGGCGCGACCCTT
This sequence comes from uncultured Alphaproteobacteria bacterium, assembly GCA_903860975.1. GTDB lineage: Bacteria > Pseudomonadota > Alphaproteobacteria > Caulobacterales > Caulobacteraceae > Phenylobacterium. The sequence continues at coordinate 28,399 of CAIOSI010000017.1, read as the reverse complement.
CGGCCGTCCGGGATGACGAAGACTATAGGATAGCACGAATGGTGCGTGCCGCTCAGCCTACGCCAGCCACACCATCATCCGCGTCGGCACATCGTCGCGACCACGGGCGGCTGACGGCCGGTGTTCGATATCACCGGTGTAGAGGAAGCCCGCCTTGCAGAGCACCTGCCCTGACGCTGAATTATCAGCAAAGTGACCCGCGACGATGACGGATTTGCGCCAATCGCGCGTTACCCAGCGCAAAGCCGCTCGCACGGCCTCGGTTGCGTAGCCGCGGTTCCAGTACGGACGGCCGATCCAGTAACCCAGTTCTGGCCGCACGCTGCGCTTCAAGCCAAGCCCCCCCAGCACGCCGAAGGTCTGGTGTTCGATCACCCAATTCGCCTCAGACTTCCAATCGCAAGCCTGGGCTCGGGCGATGAAAGTCTCGGCGTCGGTCAGGCCATAAGGATGCGGGATCGTTCCCGTCATCGCAGCAACGCTCAGGTCATTGGCAAGGCTGGCGATCGTCGGGGCATCGCTCATAACTGGCCCGCGAAGGATTAGCCGATCCGTAGAAATCACGGAGGTCACATCAACTGCGCACATTTTCTTCCTCCCGGCCCTCTGATGGGGCCCAAAACGAAAAGCGGGGAGACCGGCTGTCCGGACTCCCCGCTTGGGATCGCCTGTCCGGTTCAGCCTGCAGGCGAAACCGGAGAAAGAGGGTTTGCCTACTTGGTGTTGATCTCTTCGGCCATCACCACGTTCACGTAAGTGCGGTCGTCGCGCTTGGTGATAAACTTCACAGCGCCAGTCGCGGTAGCGAAGAGGGTATGGTCGCGCCCAAGGCCCACATTATCCCCAGGCCAGAACTTGGTGCCGCGCTGACGCACCAAGATATTGCCGGCGAGCACCGCTTCGCCGCCGAACTTCTTGACGCCCAGACGCTGGCCGGCGGAATCGCGACCGTTGCGCGAGGAACCACCTGATTTTTTGTGAGCCATGGTGCTCTCCTAACTCTCTGCGAGGGCCGCCTTACTCGGCGCCCTTGTCCTTCTTCGGGGCAGCGACCTTCTTAGGGGAAGCCGCTTTCTTGGCTGGGACCGCCTTGGCTTCGGCAACGGCAGGAGCCGCTTCGAGCCCGGCTTCGACGTGCGAGGCATGAGCAGCCTTAGCCTTGGAAGGCTTGGCGACGGCAACGGCGGCCTTTTTCGGCGTCTGCACCTTCGCGGCTGCAGCGGCTTCGGCTTGCGCGGCCGGACTGACGAACACCAGACCACGGGCGCGTGCGTCGAGTTCGCCCTTGGTGGTCAAGTCGACCTTGCCGTCCCATTTGACTTCCTTACCGTCTGCGCCCGTGACGCCCACCACCCGAAGCACGGTCTCGTGCTGGCGGTGGCCGCGGGTGCGGCGATAACCTTGGCGACGGATCTTCTTGAAGATCTTCACCTTTTCACCCTTGCGGGTCTCGATAAGGGTCGCCGAGACGGACGCGCCCTCGACGGTAGGAGCGCCGAGCGTAACGGCCTCGCCCTCACCAACCATGAGTACGTCGCCGAAGGCCACGTTCGAGCCGGGCTCGCCTGCGAGCTTTTCGACAACCATCAGATCGCCGGGGGAAACCCGGTACTGCTTGCCGCCGGTCTTGATCACCGCGTACATCGTTCGCGCCTTCAAAATCACTGTCTATGTGCAAAACGGAATGCGCCCGCGAGATGGCCCGCGGGCGAGAGGGCGGGACTTATACGCATGGGCGGCGGAGTGTCAACGAAAGAGCCGGCACTCTCTTGATCGCGTAGAGCGGCCGCAGCCATGCGGCGCGCCTCCTTATTAAAGAGAGACCCGCGCCGTCGTCCTTGCCAGTAAAACCGTGGCAGTCCGCTTGATGGCCTCAAGTGCGTTTGAGGCCGTATTTCCGATGCGGTGGCGCCCAGGTCGATTTGGATCTGCCTTATTCAAGGCCAAGGCCGTACGCGACGGAAAGGCAGGCGTGAGGCCTATCGGCGGCTATGGGGGGCGGCCTCACCAAGGTTGTCTCTTGCAACTCAGCAGTCGTTCACGACCATACCGAAAGCCCAAGGGCTCCCGTCGGTCGTCAGTAATCTGCAAAGGTTATTTAGGCAGCACCGCTGATTTCGCCCATCGCGGGCTCTTCGCGGCGGCGGCTGGTCAAGACTTCCGCCTCGGTTGGCAGACCCTCAAAGAAATAGCTGACCTCGACTTCCAACGCGCCCGCGAGCTTCCATAACATCAGGACCGACATTTTGCAGACGGCCGCCTCGTACTTGTGAATTTGCTGAAAGGTGACCCCGCAAGCCTCGCCGAGCGTCTGTTGTGAATAGCCAAGCAATCGCCGGCGCGCCCGCAATCGGCGGCCCACCAACACGTCAAGACCGCAGTTCATTTCCGCCCACCGCTGAACCATGAAACATGGTTAATGAGCTCAACCATATGGGCGTTGGATTGCGAAATTGCGACAGCGCGCCACACGTCGATGCGCAATAGGAATCAGGCCCGGGATGGGGCTGCGGCACCGACGCGGTTGAGACAAGACGGGCCTTCCGACGCTTCCGCGCCTGAGCGATCAAGGGCCGCCATCGAGCCCGGTCAATGCCTGGCAATAAGTCTATTAAAAATATGAAGTTATTTATGAAATTGGCTTTTCTTGCGAGCTGATCGTCGAGGTATTCCGTGCAGGTCACGCCCTGCGACTGCGGCATAGCAGAGATCATTCGCAACATCGGCAGACACCGCAGCAGTGGCTTTGGCGAAATCCCAAAATCAGGATTGGACACGCGTTCAAGGTGTTGTGATCACAGATCGACCCGCTCGGGCCAATTGGCCGCGGTCCGCGATTTGGGTCCTGAAGGGCCAGGCACCATCCGCGCTCACCCTGGTTCCCCTGCCAACCCCAGGTTGAACGAACTGCACATGACGTCGCATTCGCGTCAGCTTTAACGGTCCTTTCGGGAATTTATGGGACACGAACGCTCGGGGTCGCCGAAGCGGCTCGTAAAAACGGCTTCCATCAGTACCGGAAAGTTCCAAGTGTCGGGTTCAAACGAACGCATTTACCGGAGCCTGCGCGGCCTCGAAAAAACCGCTTCCACAAGCCGGGTCCTGAACCTGGCGGTGCTTTCAGTGCGCAATTCTGACAACCCCGAGCACGCCGCAAAGCCCATCTTCCGCAGCCAGATCCTCAACGGCTCGGTGGTGCTGAAGCATCGCCTGCGCGCCGATGAAGTCAGCCTGTTCGACAGCCTGCAACGCTCAGCCACCAAGATCATCGTGCCCTTCGACCGTGCGGACCTCTCCTTGGGCGGTCGCACGGTCTTCGTGGGAGAAAAGGGCTGGATGCCCGTCCTGGAGGAGATACGCAGCGGTAAGGAGGATATCCTTCGCGACGTCGAAATTCTCGAGGCGATCGACGAAATGCCCTCGCTCGATCCCTTTTTGCTGCGAGAGCATATGAAGCGTCGCGGCTATGATATCAGCCCGAGCCATTTCGAAATTTCCGCCGGCGACGCCGACAAGATGCAGCGCTTTGTCGGGGGTGAGATCGCTCGATTGATCGCGCTTGCCTATGGCGGCACAGGCAGCAGCGGCGCAACCAGCCGTTTGGTGGAGGCGCTGCTTTCGGCCAAGACCGATGAACGCCTGGAGCCCTTGCGCCTGACTTTGCAGTTGGAAGGCGAGAGCTACCGCGAGGGGATCTTCAGCTGGAAGGGCTTCCTCTACTACAAATGGGTGCTTAACAGCCTTTGGCCGCAGCTGAAGGAGGTGCTCATCGAGGTTATGAAGCTTCGGGTTATTGGACCGCGCGATCGCGAGTTGATGGTGCTGATCGACGAAATGAAACTTCGCTTGCGCAATGCGATGGAGGGACAAGTCAAAGCGGTGATGGGCTACCTGAAGACCTACGACTCCGTCTTCACCCAGCTCACCGAAGGTAACGCCGCGGCGTTTCGCGACTTCCTACTGGCCTCCCCGGAGATGTTTATGGCGCTCGGTGATGGCGCCGGCACACTGTCCCACGTCGCTACGTTTTGGCGCTACCGCTTCCCAAAGGGCAAGCCGTTGATGGCACCCATGGGCGAAATCCTGGAGCTGCTTCAAGACTTCGAAGCCGGACTTGGCGCCGAGCAGCACCCGCTCAGTTTCGCCGCCTAAGACAGCCCTTTTAGAACCGCTGACGAACCAAGCCCTGGCCGCGCGCTGATCTTCAGCATGGCCAAGGTCAACCCCCAGATGCCGGCCTCAGTCATCTCGCCTGAGGACAGTGACTGTCATAAGGGGTCTCGACCTTGAGGCGCGATCCGGTGGGGTCGCGCCGATTGAACTGATCGCGGACGGATCGACGATGAAGGTCCGCGTTTCGCGATGACAGCGGAAACGATGCCGAGGCCGGCCTTGACCACACATTCGTCGGGACGCTGACCCTTGCGCTGCGACGCTAGTCTGAGTTGAAAACCCAAGGCCAGAAAAGGTCGCAAATAGCGGCCCCGCCTTGCGCATCCATCGCTCCTGGTTCACTGCCCGCGCGTAATCCCAGGCGGGCGGCGAGGGTCGCGCGCTCAATGACCGGAGTCCATCTTTGCGCCACCTGCTCAGTCTCGCTGCCATTTTGGTCATCGCCGCGTCGGCGGCCCAAGCCCAACCCCAGCCAACAGAGCATGCCCTCCTGCATGAGCTGGCCAACCAGATTTCGCCTGAACGGCAGCACGCCACCATCGCCAAGCTGGTTTCCTTCGGCACCCGCCACACCCTTTCAGATGCGAAGTCCGATACGCGCGGCATAGGCGCCGCGCGGCGCTGGGTCGCATCGGAATTCCAGTCCATCTCAAAGGACTGTGGCGGCTGCCTGACGATCGAGACGCCGTCGGAGGTCTTTACGGGTCGTCGCGCGCCCAATCCCACGGAAGTCATGGACGTGCTGGCCATCCAGCGCGGGACCACAGACCCAGGTCGTGTGATCGTCATCTCCGGCCATGTGGACAGCCGGGTGAGCGATCCGCAAAACGCCACGTCGGACGCGCCGGGCGCCAACGACGACGCGTCCGGGACGGCCGCGGTCATCGAGGCGGCCCGTGTGCTGTCCAAGCGCAAATTCCCCGCGACTTTGGTCTTTGCCGTGCTTTCAGGCGAAGAACAGGGGCTCTACGGCGGCCATGTGCTGGCTGACTATGCGACCAAGCAAGGCTGGCGCGTCGAGGCCGACCTCAACAACGATATCGTCGGCAACACCGAGGGCATCAATGGCGTGCGTGAGACAAATCGTGTGCGGATCTTTTCGGAGGGCACCAAGACCGTTGAAACCGCCACGGAGGCTGATAAGCGCAGATACAATGGTGGCGAGGTCGACAGTCCCTCCCGTCAGGTTGCCCGCTTTATGGACGGACTGGCCGAGCGCTATCTCGGCAATTTCAGGGTCACCATGGTCTACCGGACCGACCGGTTCAGTCGCGGCGGAGACCAGGTCGAGATGCTAAAGGCCGGCTTCCCCGCCGTGCGCGTCACCGAGGCCAATGAAAACTACACCCGACAGCACCAGGACCTGCGCACTGACAACGGCATCAAGTACGGTGACGTTATTGAGGGCGTTGATTTCGCCTACCTGGCCAACGTCACCCGCTTGAACGTCATATCGATGGCGGCCATGGCTGCGGCACCGGCGCCGCCCACCCACGTCGAGATTGACGGCGCAGTGTCTGCCGACACCACGGTCAAATGGGGGCAGGCGCCGGACGCGGCGCATTATCGTATTTGGTGGCGTTCCACCACAGCTGCGCAGTGGCGCTTTAGCCGCGATGGGGCCGCCACCGGCAAGGCGGTGCTTAAGGACGTAAACATCGATGACTGGTTCTTCGGCGTCAGCGCCGTCAGCGCTGAGGGCTGGGAGAGCCCCGTCGTATTTCCTGGCGCCCCTGGAAGCTGGGCGCACGAAGATGCGCAGCCGACAGCCGCAGCGCCTGGAACGCCAGGATCAAAGCCTTAGGTCCAGGCGGCTCGCCGGAGAGGTCACTCGGGCAAGGACTGGCGGGGTCGGTTAGGTGCCGTGGTGGTGGTGACGGTGATGATGCATCGGATGATGCCCGACGTGGCGGTGATGGCGCCCGACTGGATGGTGCGCGCGGTGATGACCGTGCGACGCATGATGGCGATGATGCGTCGCGGCCGACGTGACGCTGGCCGATAAGGCCAAAGCGACGGTCGCCGTGAGCGCCAGGATGATGAATTTCAAGGCTTTTCTCCCAGGTTGCTCGCGCTGCGAATCAGATGAGGTGCAGGGCTAGTGAAGCCTCCACCGAATTGGCGTGGCGGCAAGGCTTAGAGCGGTCGGTAACCTAGGTTTGACGGGTTAGAGGCTATGCCCTCCTCGCCAAGTCGTGACGAGACGAGACGAGAAAAATGGCGCGCCGAGCTCTACCATTGCTGATCCTGGCGCTAATTCCCGCTGGTTTCATCCACGCCTCGAACGCTCAGGCTGCTGCCTATGCGGTCGTTCGATCCGAAATGGACGTGGTGACGGTCATCGATCCAAGCGCCGTCGAAGACGTGCCCGATAGCGCAAACCTGCGCCGCGCCTGGAGCATTAGCGTGCAGCGCAATCTGGTTTCCGGAGGCCCGCAGCAGCCGGGATACGTTCGGACGCTCAACGAATACGACTGCGCCACCCGAAAAATCCGCTGGGAGAGCTTTTTCGTTTACTCGCGATTCGGCGCATCCTTGATGCACAAAGACAACGACGACAAGGCTTGGAATGACATAGAGCCGAAGAGCGAAGCGGAAGAAAGCGCGCGGATCATCTGCGAGCATAACAATCGATGGTCGGCCATCGCCTCCCAGTCGCTTAGTCAACTGGTTATGACGCTGATGCAGGCTTGGGACGAAGCTGCCCCCCTGCCGCCACTTCAGACTGTGCCGATGAAGGTGCCAGCGAAGAAGGGGTCGGCTGCCCGGAAAGACAAACCCTCCCAGCAGCGCTAGACTCGTCCCTTCAACTCAGCGGCGGGACCGCCTTGAAGATCAACATCATCGCGATCGGCAAACTCGCGCGCGCGCCTGAAACGGTGCTGGTGAAGACCTATGTCGATAGGGCGACCAACGCCGGGCGCGCCCTGGGTCTGGGGCCGATCGAGGTGATGGAGGTGGAAAGCCGCAAGCCAGGCAAGTCCGCCGAGGCCTTGGCGTTGCAATCCCATCTCACCGACGCACACGTCATCGCCTGCGACGAGCATGGCCAAGCCCGGGCTTCGCGCGCCTTCGCCGCGGAGATCGCAACTTTGCGAGACCGCGGCGTGCGACGTCTGGTCTTTCTGATCGGTGGGGCCGATGGGCTTGCGCCCGAACTCCTCGCCCAGGCCAACGGGAAACTCGCGTTCGGTCCGCAGACCTGGCCGCACGCGATGGCGCGGGCCATGTTGGCCGAACAAGTCTATCGGGCCATGACCATCCTGGGCGGTTCGCCCTATCATCGCGATTGAATGAAGCGCGGCCTGATCCTTACCACGACACTTGCCGCCCTGACGCTGGGCGCAGTGGCGCTTGCGGCCACGGGTGAGCGCCTGGCTAGGCTGAACGTGGAAGAAACGGAGCTCTCAGTCGAGCAAGCCCGCAACATGAGCCAGCTTGCCCGCCTGCTGTCTGTGTTGGAGCAGCTGAAGCGCGATCCACCACCAGCCCTGCTGGTCAGTCCTAAGGACGCGAAGGACGCCGTGCGCGCCGCCATTTTGGTCAAAGCCATGACGCCCGAGCTGCAGCTGCGGGCCAGCGGATATGCGCACGAGGCCAGCGAGATGATGCGGCAGCGCAGGCTAGCCGCGGTGGAAAGCGAGGCGCTGTTCACCAATGAGAGCGAACAAGCCGAGGCAAACCCGCCGCCAGCTTTACGCGGTCCGGCTTCGCTTTCGCGCCTCCCTGAAGCAGCCATCACCCCGCCGCAAAGCCTCGATACGCCTGCCCCTGGAGTTGTTGTACGACGCTTCGGCGAGCGGCTGAGCAGTGGCGGACGCGCCAACGGCATAACCTTCGCCACCGTCGGCGGGGCCCGGGTTGCCAGTCCTGGTCCGGGGTATGTGCAATATGTCGGCCCCGTGAAGGGATGGGGAGTCATCTTGATATTAAGACTGGCCGGCGGTTACCATCTTGTGCTTGCTGGCTTGGACCACACCAACGTCGCGGTCGGGCAATCTGTCGCGGCAGGTGAAGGTGTCGGATTCATGCCTGATGGCCGACAATCACCGAACGGCGGTTTGTCCAACAGTCGGGCAGACGGAGCAAGAGCCTCCCGGGAACTCTACCTGGAGGTTCGAAACCAAGGCGTCCCAGTCGACCCGGGACGCTGGCTAAAAAAAGCGGGTTGAGCGGGCCTATTCGTGGGACGCTTGAGAGGGCCGCATCATTAAGACGGCACCATCCCAATGAGGTGGTGCCGACAGGGAGCCTAAGGTTGGCGATGAAGAAGTACCTCCTGATCGGCGTTTCGGCCTTTGTGCTCGGCGCAGGCTCCATGGCCTATGTGAGCCAGCACGCCATGGCCGCCGTCACGCCTAAGGCCAATACCTACCGAATGCTCGGGCTTTTTGGCGACGTGCTGGACATCGTCGAGCGGCAGTATGTCGCACCGGTGGACGACACCAAGCTGATCCACGCCGCCCTTGATGGAATGCTGACCTCACTTGATCCGCATTCCAACTACCTCGACCCAGCCGGCTTCGACGACATGCGCGATCAGACGCGCGGCGAATATGGTGGCCTGGGGCTAGAGGTCACCACTGAAGATGGCGTGGTCAAGATCATCTCGCCGATCGATGAAACGCCTGCCGCAAAGGCCGGACTGAAGCCTGGCGACTACATCACCGCGGTAAACGGTGACAGCGTGCTGGGCCTGTCGGTTAGCGATGCCGTCAAGCAGATGCGCGGCAAGCCCGGTGAGACTGTTACGCTCACCATCGCACGCGAAAAGTCCGACCCGTTCGACGTCAAGTTGGTTCGCGAGATCATTAAGCAGAAGACAGCGGTCGCGAAGCTCGACGGGGACTATGGAATCCTCAGGGTCTCGGGCTTCAACGAGAAGACCACCGACGAGGCCCAGGCCGCTTTTGCCGAGATTAAAGGCAAGAACCCGCACATGAAGGGCCTGATCTTGGATCTGCGCCGCAATCCGGGTGGCCTGCTCGATCAGGCGGTCAGCATATCGGACCTGTTCCTGGAAGGTGGCGAAATCGTCAGCCAACGCGGCCGTGATCCTCGCGACGTGGAGCGTTATAACGCCCGTCCAGGCGACATCACCAACGGCCTGCCAATCGTCGTTTTGATCGATCCAGGCACGGCCTCTGCCGCCGAAATCGTCGCTGGTGCCCTTCAGGACCGCAAGCGTGCAGCGATCGTTGGCCTGACCAGCTTCGGCAAAGGCTCGGTGCAAACCGTAATTCCGCTTAGGGGCGGACTGGACGGTGCCCTGAAGCTGACCACGGCGCGCTACTACACGCCATCTGGCCGATCGATCCAGAAGACAGGGATCGAGCCGGACCTGGAGGTCGCGTCCACGCGGGAAGAGGCCCAAGAAATCGCCAATCGCGCCTTTGGTTTCTCCGAGGCCTCGTTCAAGAACGCGCTGAACGCCGACGAAGGCAAGATTCGCAAAGCTGCCCACGTCCCAGCCGAGGCCCCGCCGGAAGGATTCGACGTCAAGAAGGACTTCCAGTTGGCGCGCGCCGAGGACGTGCTGAAGTATGGCTCGGTGGCAGCCACACCGAAGATTTCGGTGCCGAGCGCGCGTCTGGCTGGCATTTTGTCGAAAGCCAAGGTCGCCGAGGTCAAGACGCCGACGCCCAAGTAAAGGCGAACGCCGGGAAAATTAACCCAAATGGAGCTATGAGAAGCCCTCGTTAATTCTGTTTTGGCAAGCTCTTGTCCAGGAGCACGAAAGCCTTGGCCACGATCGCCCTTCCCCGCCTTTCGATGCCTCGTCTGCCGATCTTGGCGGGCGGTGGGACGCTGAAGAGTCTCGCCTCCAACCGCTATGTCGGATTGATTGCCGCCGCGCTACTGCTGCTCGGCGCAGCAGTGGGCCTGGTCAAGACGCTTGGTGCCCCGAACCACAATCCCACCCGCGTGCGCGTTTCTCTCGTCAGCGCGCTGCGCCATGCACCTCAGGGATGGCGGGAGGCCTTGGCTCCCCTCAACGGACACGCGCGCGTCACCCTCGACGTCATCCGCCTATCGGAGGGGCCGCTGGCCCCGCTCACCGGGGCAAGCTGGAACCGGCCAGACAAGGTGCTTGCCCCTCCGCTACCCGGCGCACCGCTTCCACCTGCGCCGATCGCTGGATTCTTCGCACCCGGACCTGCTGGACCCATGCCGATCATCGCCACGGATGGCCGGACGCCTTTTGGGGCTTATCGGCGACCGTTTCTGGGGAACGGTCGACCTAGGGTGGCTCTGGTGATCGGCGGCCTTGGCCTGAACAGTCGCGCCACCCAGGCTGCGATTGAAACCCTACCCGCGGAGATCACCCTGTCCTTCAGTCCCTACGCTGAAGGTTTGCAGGGCTGGATCGACATGGCTCGCGCTCACGGCCACGAAGTTCTGCTCGCCGTCCCAATGGAGCCGGTGGACTATCCTGACAATGATCCGGGGCCTCTGACCCTTATGGCCGCCGGCCAAGCCTCGGACACGGTAAAGCGCCTCGAGGCGGTCCTTGCGCGCGCAACCGGATATTTCGGCGTAACCAACAACCTCGGCTCGAAGTTTCTGGCCTCAGACGGTGCCTACCAGATCTTTGCAAACGCCCTGCACGGGCGTGGCTTGGCCTTCATCGATGACGGCGCTGCAGCAAGACGTGTTGGCCCAGGCTTGGTCCGAGGATCGGCAGAACGAGTGATCGACGATCAACTCAATCAGACGGCCATCGACCAGCAGCTGTTAGCCCTGGAAGCTGCCGCCTTGCAGCGCGGCCAATCCCAAGGATCGGGCTTGGCTTATCCTGTAACTCTGGAGAAGGTCGCCCAGTGGTCGCGCAGCCTGGATCAGCGCGGCTTTCAGCTCGCTCCGGTCTCGGCTCTTACGCATTGATGCGCTAAGAGTTTAGGGGAATGACCCTGGACCTTGAGCTCTATCGGCCGAACGTGGGCGTTGTCCTATTCCACAGAGATGGACGCGTGTGGTTGGGACGCCGTGCCAGCACGCCTGGGCCGCACAACTGGCAATTCCCGCAAGGGGGCGTCGATCCTGGTGAAGATCTGGAAACGGCGGCGCGGCGTGAATTGGCCGAAGAGACTGGCGCGCGCAGCGTGACCTTTCTCGGACGGACAGACGACTGGGTGGCCTACGATTTCCCCCCCGGCCACGGCGGCGCGAAGCGCCTGGGAGGGTGGAAGGGCCAAAAACAAGTCTGGTTTGCCTTCGGGTTCGATGGCGAGGACACGGAATTCGATTTATTCGGCCATGGCCCGCCTGAATTCGACGACTGGCGCTGGGCGCGACTGGCAGAGGCGGCCAAGATGATCGTGCCCTTCAAGAAGGTGGCCTACGAGCGGGTCGTCGAAGTCTTCGGAAGCTTTGCCTCGGAGCGAAGCAGCTGACAGGCCCGGTGCGGCCAATTGGCGCGAAATGAGGAACGAATGACCACCATCGTCATGGTGCACGGCGCCTTCTGCGGCGGCTGGACCTTCGATCGCTTCCGCGCGCCATTTGAGGCGGCTGGATTGGAGGTGCTGGCGCCGGACCTGCGAGGGCATGGCGCAGAAGAGCCGAGCGGCGCCGTCGTAGGCGTCTCAATGACTGACTATGCCACTGATATCGCCAAGTTGTGCGCTGAGCTACCAGAGCCGCCCATTTTGCTGGGCCATTCGATGGGCGGACTGGTGGCCCAACTCGCGGCGAAGAAGGCAAATATCAAGGCTCTGGTGTTGCTGGCGCCTTCCCCGCCGTGGGGCGTCACGGGATCTAGCTTGGAAGAGGCCGCCACCGCTTTTGGGGTGCAAATGATCGGGGCGTTTTCTTCGGGTGCGTTGCAGCCGGACAAAAGCCTAATGCGGACCTATAGCCTCGATCGATTGCCCCGAGCTGAGCAAGAGGCAGCGGTCCTTCGCCTTCGCCCTGAAAGCGCAATGGCTGTTCGCGAGACCCTGAATTGGTGGCTTGATCCCTTCATGAGCACGAGTGTCGGACCCGGGGCGATCGGCGCACCATCCCTGGTGATTGCGGGCCAGGGCGATGTGGTTCACTCCGCCGCGACGGCCAAGGCCGTCGCAAATCGCATCGGGGCGACGTTAAAGGTGATGCCCCAGATGAGCCACTGGCTCGTTGGCGAGCCAGGCTGGGACCAGGTGGCGGAGATGGCACTTCGGTGGCTAACCGAGACGGTCAGCCTCGCCGCCTGAGAATCGCCAATCGCAAGAGACCCGCTAGGGCAACCAACGCCCACGAGCCTTCCATTATGCTCGCTGAAAGGTTGAAGGCACCGAATAGCAGTGAAGCCAGGATTCCACACGCGCCCACGAAATTGCCGAGCAACGACTGAAACCCCTTTGGATCAAGGTGGCCCAGCGCGGAGCCGGCGTAGGCCGCCAGGATCATCAGGACACCAGCGAGACCCGCGGCGTCCGTCCAGATCATGGGAGCTTGCGTTCCTGGTAGTAGAGCTCGCCCGTCGAATATTTGGCGTTTAGCGAGGTATCGTCCGGCTTGGTCCAAGTCGAGAAATTAACCGCCGTCGAGTTCGTGGCGTCAAAATGCTCCCACGACTTGCGCACGCGCTTTACGCCGTCGGGGTCAACGGCCACGTAGTTCGCCTGCAGGACCAGCTCCGGTTGATGCAGGAAGGACCAGATATTGATTGCAGTGACGATCGGCTTTTCATCGTTCACGGCATAGTGGATCTCGCCGCGGCACACGTCCTTGTTCACCCCTGGCGCGGCAAAGGAGATGCTGAAATCCTTCCCGGTGCCAAGGGGCATTTGCCAGGTGCTGTCACGGCGGTTCTTTTTTAGACCGAAGGTCGCAGCATTGGCCTTTGCGATGTCATCCAAATTGCCCCCGCGGACGAGCGGCACGCAAATCTTCTCGATGACAGAGATAATGGCGGCGCCATCGCCAGTGGTGGGCAGGGTCGGCGGAGCCTCGGCCGCCGGTGCCGCAGGGGTCGCAGCAGGCGCGGAGGCCGCATCAGGAGTTGGCGCGGAAGGGGCGGGCGTTGCAGCAGGTGCCGCGGGCGGCGCCTCTGGTTGCGGGGCAGGCGTCTGCGCCTGGGCCCCGGAAACAAAGGCCGCGGCGGCGAACAGGCTGGCGAGGGCGATGCGCATCTAGACGGTTTCCCTGACGTTTCGGCGGGTCATAAAACGAGAGGCCAACGGCGGAAGCAAGACCCGCCGAGGGCTAAATTACGACTATAATTCAGACTGCCTCAACCGCATGCTCTGCAAGCACGGTCAAACCGTCGGGCGTGACATCGGCAAAGCCGCCGCGCACGTCGAAGGTCGTGATCTGGCCATTGTTGTGCACGCGCACGGGCCCTTCCTGCAGAGCGGTCATGAACGGTGCGTGGCCGGCCAAGACTCCGAAATCCCCCTCGGAGCCTGGCGCATCGACCTGGTCGACGAGCCCAGAGAAGAGCTCACGCTCCGGAGAGACCAGCGAAAAGTGGAGCTTATCGGCCATCAGGCTGAGGCTTCCGCTGCCAATTGTTCGGCCTTGCGGACCGCATCTTCGATGGTGCCAACGTTGTAGAAGGCGGCTTCCGGCAGGTGATCATATTCGCCATCCACCACCGCCTTGAACGAGCGAATGGTGTCTTCCAGGGAAACGAAGATACCTGGCATGTTGGTGAACTGCTCGGCGACGTGGAACGGCTGCGACAGGAACTTGGCAATCTTGCGGGCGCGGGCGACCGTCAGCTTGTCCTCTTCCGACAACTCATCCATGCCCAGGATCGCGATGATGTCTTTCAGGGCTTTGTAGGCCTGCAGAGTCTCCTGAACGCGGCGGGCGACGGTGTAGTGTTCTTCGCCGATCACGAGCGGGTCCATGATCCGCGAGGTCGAGTCGAGTGGATCGACGGCGGGGAAGATCGCCTGGGCGGCGATATCGCGGCTGAGCACGGTGGTGGCGTCCAAGTGCGCAAAAGAGGCCGCGGGCGCTGGGTCGGTTAGGTCATCGGCCGGCACATAGATCGCCTGCACCGAGGTGATCGAACCCTTGGACGTGGAGGTAATCCGCTCCTGAAGGTTGCCCATCTCTGTCCCCAGCGTCGGCTGATAGCCCACCGCCGAGGGGATGCGGCCCAGCAGCGCGGACACTTCAGAACCGGCTTGGGTGAAGCGGAAGATGTTGTCGATGAAGAGCAGCACGTCTTTGCCTTCAACGTCGCGGAAATACTCAGCCTGGGCCAAGCCTGTCAGCGCCACGCGGGCGCGGGCGCCAGGAGGCTCGTTCATCTGCCCATAAACCAGGGTACACTTAGAGCCCTCGGTGGAGCCGTTAATCTTGGGGTCTACGTTGACGTTGGACTCGATCATCTCGTGATAGAGGTCGTTGCCCTCGCGGGTACGCTCGCCCACGCCGGCCAAAACCGAATAACCGCCATAAGCCTTCGCGATATTGTTGATCAGTTCCTGCATGGTCACGGTCTTGCCGACACCAGCGCCCCCAAACAGACCCGTCTTGCCGCCTTTCGTGTAGGGGCAGAGCAGGTCGATGACCTTGATGCCGGTGACAAGAATTTCGGCCGAAGTTGACTGCTCTGCGAATGAGGGGGCTTCGCGGTGGATGCCGGAGGTAAATGTGGTCGCGATCGGTCCAGCTTCGTCGATCGGATCGCCGATGACGTTCATAATCCGGCCAAGCGTTGCTGGACCAACCGGCACGGTGATCGGACGGCCGGTGTCGATGACCGGCTGACCGCGGGTCAGACCCTCGGTTGTGTCCATCGCGATGGCGCGGACCGTGTTCTCGCCCAGGTGCTGAGCCACTTCAAACACCAGGCGGAAGGGCTCGCCGGTGCGTTGGTCAGTGTTGGTGGTCTCCAGCGCGCTCTGGATCGCCGGCAGGTGGCCGTCGAATTCCACGTCAACAACGGCGCCGATGATTTGCACCAGGCGCCCGGTCGCAACGGCTTTTGCTGCGGCAGGAACGGCGGTCTTGCCGGCGGCCTTCGGGGCTGCGGGCTTCTTCGCGGCGGGCTTCTTGGCGGTGGTGGTAGCCATGGCTGTCTCTTTCGACTTTCGACTAGAGCGCTTCGGCGCCGGAGATGATCTCGATCAGCTCCTTGGTGATCTGCGCCTGACGTGAACGGTTGAATTGTAGGGTGAGGCTGGAGATCATGTCCCCGGCATTGCGCGTCGCGTTGTCCATTGCGGTCATCTGAGCCGCGTAGAAACCCGCCTGGTTCTCCAGCATCGCAGAGAAGATCTGGGTGGTGATGTTGCGCGGCAAGAGGGCTTCGAGGATCGTCTCTTCGTCGGGCTCGTATTCGTAAACCGCGCCCTTCAGATCGATGGGCTGGGACGCGGCTTCGACCTGGGCCGGGATCAACTGGACGCCGGTGGGGGTCTGGGTGACCACGGACTTGAACTTCGAGAAGAACAGCGTGACCACGTCTACGTCGCCGGCCTCGAACAGTTCACGGACCTTGCCCGCGACCTCTTCAGCCACCACCAGGGATGGGTTGCCGCCGGCTTCGAAGGCACCAACTGAACGGTCAAGCCGCTTCAGCTGATCGCGCGCCTTGCGTCCAACCGTCAAGATTCGGACGTCCTTGCCCTCATTCAGCAGTCGCGAGATACGCTCACGCGCCGCTCGGACGATAGAGGAGTTGAAGCCCCCTGCCAGACCACGGTCCGACGTGGCGACCACGATCAGGTGGCGTTGATCGGAGCCCGTACCCACCAGAAGCTTGGGCGCACCATCGCCGGAAATTCCCGCTGCGAGGTTGGCAATCACTGCGGCCATACGCTCAGCGTAGGGGCGTGCGTTCTGAGCCGCGTCTTGGCTGCGGCGCAGCTTCGCCGCCGCAACCATCTGCAGCGCCTTCGTGATCTTTTGCGTGGCTTTCACGCTCGCGATCCGATTGCGCATCTCTTTGAGGCTGGCCATCGCCTAGATCCTGCTCCCTTGCGCCGGCGCTTAGGCGAAGGTTTCGGCGAAGGCGGCCAGGACCGACTTCAGATCGTTTTCGACGTTCTTGATGTCCTTCTCGACACGGATCTTGTCGAGCATGCCCTGATGCTTCGAATGCAGGTGGGCGAGAAGTTCGCTCTCAAAACGACGCACCTGGTTCGTCGCAATGCCATCGAGATAGCCGCGGGTGCCGGCATAGATAACGGCAACCTGCTCCTCGACCGACAACGGTGCGTATTGGGGCTGCTTGAGCAGCTCGGTCAGACGTTCACCGCGCGCCAGCTGGCGTTGGGTCGTAATGTCGAGGTCGGAGCCGAACTTCGCGAAGGCGGCCATTTCCCGATACTGGGCGAGTTCGCCCTTGATCGGACCCGCAGCGGTTTTCATCGCCTTAATCTGAGCCGAGGAACCCACGCGAGACACCGAGATGCCGACGTTCACCGCCGGGCGAATACCTTGGAAGAACAGGTCGGTTTCCAGGAAAATCTGACCGTCGGTGATCGAAATGACGTTGGTCGGAATATAGGCAGACACGTCGTTGGCCTGGGTCTCGATGAGCGGCAAGGCCGTCAGTGAGCCGGAACCGTTGTCTTCATTCAGTTTCGCCGCACGCTCCAACAGGCGGGAATGAAGATAGAATACGTCGCCCGGATAGGCTTCGCGGCCTGGCGGACGGCGCAGCAGCAGCGACATCTGGCGATAGGCGACGGCCTGCTTGGAGAGGTCATCGTAGATTATGACGGCGTGCATGCCGTTGTCGCGGAACCACTCCCCCATCGCGCAGCCGGCGAACGGTGCCAGAAACTGCAACGGCGCAGGCTCGGAGGCGGTCGCGGAGACAACAATCGTGTAGTCAAGCGCGCCGCGCTCTTCGAGCGTCTTGACGATCTGAGCGACCGTCGAGCGCTTCTGGCCGATGGCGACATAGATGCAATAGAGCTTGGCACTCTCATCGGTGCCGGCATTGATCGCCTTTTGGTTGAGAATCGTATCGATCGCCACGGCGGTCTTGCCGGTCTGGCGGTCACCAATGATCAGCTCGCGCTGGCCACGACCAACCGGGATCAGGGTGTCGATGGCCTTCAGTCCAGTCTGCACCGGCTCATGCACCGACTTCCGCGGAATGATGCCGGGAGCCTTGACGTCCACACGGCGGCGCTCCGCCACGTTCGTGATCGGGCCCTTGCCATCGATCGGCTCACCGAGCGGGTTGACGACGCGGCCCAGCAAACCTTTGCCCACCGGCACGTCCACGATTTCGCCCAGGCGACGCACTTCATCGCCTTCGGAGATGGAGCGGTCTTCGCCGAAGATCACAACGCCGACATTGTCGCGCTCAAGGTTCAGCGCCATGCCCTTTACGCCGGCCTTGGGAAACTCGACCATCTCGCCGGCTTGGACGCTGTCGAGACCGAAGACGCGCGCGATGCCGTCACCGACGGACAGCACCTTGCCGACGTCAGATACGTCAGCTTCTTCGCCAAAATTGGCGATCTGCGACTTAAGAATGGCCGAGATTTCGGCGGCGCGGATATCCATGGATCTTACGCTCTCTTGAGGGCGAATTTGAGGGAGTCGAGCTTCGACTTAAGCGAAGCATCAAACAGACGGGAACCAACCTGCACCTTGATCCCACCCAGAATGGCGGGGTCGACGCGCGTTTCGATTTCGGGGTCCTTGCCAAGCGCTTGACGCAGCGCGGCAGCGACGCCTTTGGCTTGGGCAGGGCTCAACGCTACAGCGGTGGTCACTTCAGCGGAGATAGCGCCGCGAGCCTTGGCCGACAGGGCCTCATAACTCGTGATGATCGAGGCCAGAGAAGAGGACCGGCCGTTGGACGCCAAAAGGCCCAAAAACTTGATCGTGGTCGCGTTGAACTTCGCCTTCATCGCGATGCTCACCAGACCCTTGCCCTTATCTTCAGCGCTAAACGCAGGCGAGCCCACCAGGACCCGCAGGTCGTGGCTTTCGGCCAGCGCCTTCTTCAGGGATTTCAGGTCGGCCTCTACGGCTGCGACCTGCTTCTCATCGCTCGCCAGATCGAACAGGGCCCGCGCGTACCGGCCGCCCACATTCGATACCTTTGAATCGTCCGCCACTTAACTGTCCGCCTGGTGCGTCTAGGGAGCCGCCGCGGGATTCCGCAGCAGCCTTAAAGGCTTGATAGTGCTTGGAAAAAGCACAGCGAGCACAAAGGTCTCAAAGACCCCCCGCCCAAAGCCGCGCGCCTGATAGCACGCGACCTCCCGCGCCGCAACACAAGGGGCGCTTCCTTGGAGCTGACGTTTCGTCACAGAGTTTGTTTTCTCTCACCGCGCAGGTCAGCATGAAGCGAGATCCCCCCAGGTAAGAACGCACGCCTTCACTGCATGACCGCTGGATCTACGCCGCGCCCCCTTGGTCACAAGAGCTTCGCGGTTCATAGCCCGCTCGCCCTGGTCGGCAACGCCTCATATCCAGTTCTTATTCATAGGCCCGCAGCTTCGCTCGACGCTTCCTTCCCACGCTCGGTCGCCCTCACGCAGTTGCGCTTCACTTCGCTCGCCGTGATCAGCTCACGATGGGATTTTCACCCACAAGAATGCGCCCATGCTGGGCGCAAAAAGAAAGGGCGTCGATCTGAAGACCGACGCCCAGTTCAGAAGCTCGGCAACGGAGCTGCTGGGAGACTGAAGAGCTTGCAGACTATTATTTGGCCATCTGCGGGCCGGCGGCGCGAGCCACCGCCACGCTGTTGCAGGCGTTCAGACGAGTGTCGTCCATCGCCTTTTCACCGGCGTAGGAGACCAGTGCGCCAACCTTGGCTGCAACAACCTTGCAGGTCGAAGTCGCGAAAGTCGTCGATGTCGGCGTGCGAGCGACACAGGTGTCACCATCGCAGCTGAACACAGCGTCGCCGGCAATGAACTTCATCGCTTGCGGAAGGGGCTGTGCCAATTTGGCGACGACAGAATCAGCTGCAAATGCCGGCGCGGTGGAAAGGGTGACGAGAGCGGCGCAAGCGGCCGCAAGAGTAAGGAGCTTCATGATGAGCCCTCCAACAGTTCGGGGAGTGGCGACGCCCCTGCTCAAGGCGCCGGCCCTGGTCGCGGAGGGGAATCGCCTCGGGTATCCCCACCCTCGGCGCACCACGAACTGAGCATTGCTAAGATAACAGTGTTAAGATCTCTCGCAACTGCTATTTTCGCACAGCAGTTATGCGGTGGCGTTGTAAGGAGGTGCCAGCAGAAGGGGCGTTTGCACCACCCAAGCGCATACCCCTTCCGCCAACGTCCATCTCGCGGAAGGCAAGGCCCAAACGAGGCGCTGCGCTCTTCAGGTATGACGCCTCTGCTTAGGCACCGGCGGCTTTGATCGCCGCGTCGATCTCATCAAGTGTGTGATAGCCGGGCTCCAGCGACTTTCCATTAATCACGAACGTGGGCGTGGAATTGATATGATCGTCGCGGCTGTGGCGCGTGACACGGTCATCGAGGGCCTTGATGGCTTTTTCGTCGTTAATGCACTTGTTGAAGCTGTCTTCGGTCATACCGACGGACTTGGCCACGTCGAGCAGGGTCTGGCGCGGTGCCTCAAAGGCCTGTTCCTGATTCTTAAAGATGGCGTCGTTGACAGCAAAATATTTGTCCTTGCCGGCGCAGCGGGCCACCAAGAAGCCTGATGCGGCCACGGTGACTTCCGGGCCGCCACCCACAAGCATCTCGCGGAACACATAGTGGACCTTGTTGCTGTCGATATATTTCGCCTTGAACGCCGGATAGACCTCCTTCTGCCATTTGGCGCAGACCGGACAGCCCACCGAGGCATATTCCACAACCGTGATCTTGGACTGCGCGCTCCCGAGGTCCATGTCGTCCTGGGTGATAGCGGTCCCCGTATTTTGCGAACAGGCGGTCGCGCCGAACATCGCCAGCGCCATCATCAGCGCAACCTTCATCCGCAGCATATGATTAGTCCCTCCAGGGCGCGTCGGCCCGATCGTCAGTTCGTGTGCTGGCAAGCACAACGCAGAATGTGACGCAAGCTTGGCATTGAAGGAAGCGTGGCGAGTCACACGTCTGCTGCCATCTCAAAGCCTGTCGTTCATATCTCGTCAATCTTGTCGCGTGCTTGTCTGCGCTGAGCTATGGGTCGCGCCGGTTCGGGGCGACAAAGACGACCACAGGACGACGAGATGGCGAACGCGCAGCCGCCGGCCGGCGGCCCTCGCGGGCCCCGCCCGGGCCGCTCACCGCTGCAGGCGCTGATTTACTGGACGCTTGTGCTGGGCGTCTGGGCGCTGATCTTCGTTGTGGCGTTCTTCGCGGTCTTCTCGGTGGACTTGCCCGACACCTCAAAGCTCTACGACGTCAAACGCCAGCCCTCGATTTCCTACCTCGACCGTTCGGGCGGCCTCGTGGCGGTACGCGGCAGCCAATACGCCCCGCCTGTCGATCTCAACAAACTACCGCCCTACGTGCCGAAGGCCTTCGTGGCTATCGAAGACAGATGGTTTTACTGGCACTTCGGGTTCAACCCCTGGGGGATTGTGCGTAGCCAGGCCTATAACTGGACGCACAAACGGGGCGGGCCGTTGCGCGGCGGCTCAACGATCACTCAGCAGCTGGCCCGCGCGCTCTTCCTGACACCGAACCAGACCTATCGGCGCAAGGCCCAAGAGCTCATCCTCGCGGTATGGTTGGAGGCCAAGTTCTCCAAGAAACAGATTCTCGAGCTTTACCTGAACCGCGAATATTTCGGGGAAGGCGCTTATGGCATCGAAGCGGCCTCGCAGCGTTACTTCAACAAGCCCGCCGCCGAGTTGACGCTAGGTGAAAGCGCCTTGCTTGCCGGGCTCATGAAGGGACCATCACGTTATTCGCCGGTGGCAGCGACAGACCGAGCTGCGCGCCGGGCCACGATCGTGCTCGACGAGATGGTCCGCATTCACGCCATCACGCCACAGCAGCGGGACGAAGCACTGAAAGCACCGGTACGGGTCAATCCGGTTCTGGCAAACCAAAGGGCACAATATTTCACCGATTGGGTGGACGACCAGGTCCGACACCTGGTCGGCGAACCCACTGAAGATCTGGTCGTAGAGACGACACTAGATCTCCCGCTGCAGGCCTCTGCTGAACAGACAATACAAACGGACGTCGTCGCCGCCAAGCCGCAAGGGGTGCAGCAGGCTGCTCTGGTCTCCCTCGACGGGGAGGGGCGCGTCCGGGCTTACGTCGGCGGCGTCAACTATCTGCAAAGCCAGTTCGACCGAGCAACCCAGGCCAGGCGACAAGCGGGATCCTCCTTTAAACCGTTCGTCTACCTGACCGCCATTGAGGCAGGACAAACGCCCGATACGCCCGTCGTCGACGAACCGATCACCATCGGAACTTGGACGCCGCGCAACTATACCGGAAAATATCTCGGGCCGATCACGCTGGAGATCGGCCTGAAGGAGTCCATCAACACTGTGGCCGCCCGCCTTGCGAACGAGGTGGGTACATCCAACGTCGCCGCAACCGCCCATCGCCTCGGGATCGTGTCGCCGATTCAGCTTGATCCCTCCATGGCGCTGGGCGCGGTAGAGGTGAGCCCGCTGGAGATGGCCCAGGCCTACGCCCCGTTCTCCAACGGAGGTGTCTTCGCGAAAGCCTACGCTATCGAGCGTATCCGAACCGCGAGCGGTCGGATGCTGTTCGACCACAGTATGGGTAACGACCAGCGTCGCGCCGTGATCGGGCAGCCGGCGCTATCCTACATGATCCGAATGCTGCGCCAGGTGATCGCGTCGGGCACAGGGACCCGAGCAAACGTCAAGGGTTATGACCTTGCTGGCAAAACGGGCACCACCAGCGATTATCGCGACGCCTGGTTCATGGGCTACACTGGCGGCTTCGTCACTGCCGTCTGGGTCGGCCGGGACGACAACACACCGATGAAGAAGGTTACCGGCGGCGGCATACCGGCCGGTATCTGGCATGACTATATGGTCCAAGTCCTTCCGCGATTGAAAACAGAGTTGATTCCGGGCGCAGAGGCCCCGCCAACGGAGGAAACCTCCAGCGACGCCATTAGTCAGATCATCAGCGGTGTGAACGACCTGCTGCATGGGGACCACGAAGCCGATTCTGCGCCGCCGAAGCCGGCGTCGCGGCCATCAGCCCAAATCCGGCCTTCGCAGGAAGAAGCGCCACACTGATTCGAAGTCGCAGCGAAGCTGAAGAACGGCGCGCGAATTAAGCCACCAGCCCCCGAGTTATCGAAGATCGTCGCCAAAGCGGCGCGCTTTCGTATGGCACCTTCAACGACCTCCCCGCCCCAGCGCGACGTTGAATGAACGGTTCAGCGGCCAAATGCGTGCAGCCTGGCACCTTCAGCGCGGAGCCACGCGCGGTAAGGTTTAGGCTCACCCACCAGGGCCTTCACGAGAGCCCAGAACCTTGGGCCATGATTGAGCTCCAGCAAATGAGCGCATTCGTGCGCCGCCACATAGTCGGCCACCTCAAAGGGTGCGAGCGCCAAACGCCAGCTGTAACGGATCGAGGCCTGAGCGCCACGCAGGCCCGGACGGCAGGATCCCCAGCGGCCCTTTGCGTCGGCGACAGTCACCTTTGGAGCCGCAGCGCCAAGCATCGCAGCATAGACCTCGGTTCGCTCGCAAAGCACGACCATCGCGCGCCTTTTCAACATGAGGATCACCGCGCGAGCATAGCCCTCTCCCTCTCCCATCGCGCGGATCCGCGTGGGCTCGCCGTTTGCCGCAGGAAGCCACTTGGCGCGACCGACCCCAGCCTCGAGGCGCACCGGCTCGCCGAAAACCTGAAGCACCAGCCCCGGATAGAGTGGCGTGGCTTCGGGCAGTTCTGCCATCCGCTCTGCGATCCACCCGGCCCGCTCGCGGGCGAAGGCGGCAGCTTCAGGCAGTCGACGCGGCGAAGGTGCGGTGGCGACGATCTCTCGGCGGGTTCGGTCGAGACGGAGGGAAACGCGACGCGCACGGCTGTTAACCCGCAGGGTTACGGCAGCACCGGCCACTTCCAGCCGGTCGCCGTCAGACAGAGATCGACCGAACAGACTCATCAAAGGCGAATCTAGGCGGCTTTGGTTCCCTTGGGGAGGGCGACGTTGGCCGGCTCACGGGAAACCGCCAGCTCAGCCTCCCAAATGACGTCTCGAACACGCGGATAAATCTCGTCGCGGAAGCAGGCGCCATTGAAGACCCCATAGTGGCCAACCTTGGGTTGGACATAGTCCTGCTTGAACGTCGCTGGCAGGCCCGAGCAAAGATCATGCGCAGCCTGAGTTTGGCCGATCCCGGAAATGTCATCATTTTCGCCCTCAACGGTGAGCAGGCGAATGTCCCTGATCAAGTCCGGCCTCACCAGGCGGCCCCTGTGTTCAAGCTCACCCTTGGGCAGCAAGTATCGTTGGAACACCACGTCGACCGTCTGGAGATAAAATTCCTCGGTAAGGTCGAGAACCGACAAATATTCGTCGTAGAATTCCAGGTGCCTCTCGGCACCGTCGCCGTCGCCATCCATGAGCTGGCGAAGGTAGCGCTGGTGCGCCTCCTGGTGCTTTTCGGCGTTCATTGACATGAAGCTGGCAAGCTGCACGAACCCCGGATAGACGCGCCGGCCCATGCCTGGATAGGGCGGCGGGACGGTGTCGATCATGTGGTGTTGGAACCACGTAAAAGGCCGCTCCTCAGCGAGTTTGTTTGTCACCGTCGGCGACAGTCGCGCATCGATCGGCGAACCCATGAAGGTCATCGACCCTGGCCGGCAATCATCGCCGTCCTCGGCCATCAGCGCGGCGGCGGCCAGGACCGGCGGGCCGGGCTGGCAGACAGCCACGACGTGCGGCCTCGGGCCCAGCACCTGCAGCATGGTGCGAATGTGGTCGATATAGTCGTGAAAATCGAAGCGGCCTTCCATCACCGGCACGTCGCGGGCGTTGGTCCATTCGGTGATGTAGACGTCCTGATCCTGCAAGAAGGCCTCGACCGTGCCACGAAGCAATGTGGCGTAGTGGCCCGAAAGCGGGGCCACGATGAGCACCGCCGGCTCGCGCGTTCGACGCCCGG
The DNA here is from genome assembly GCA_903860975.1 of uncultured Alphaproteobacteria bacterium. Classification (GTDB taxonomy): domain Bacteria; phylum Pseudomonadota; class Alphaproteobacteria; order Caulobacterales; family Caulobacteraceae; genus Phenylobacterium. The sequence continues at coordinate 4,230 of CAIOSI010000017.1, read as the reverse complement.
CGCGGCGCATGTCAGCGACGTCACGAGCAAAGTGGATCAACTTACACCAAGGGCTCGACCAGACTTCCTCGATGCGTACGCGCACCGACTGCCCGTCGATCTGCACTTTATCGATGCCCCAAGTCGGCCTGCCATATCGGCGTGTAAGGTTCGCGAACAGGTCAGCGTTGGCGTAGAGTCGACGTCCGAGGTCACTGTCCTTGGCGGGATTGAGTGGTGAGGACCAGAAGTCGCGCGTCAGACGCGCTGCCGCTCGCAGCGGCGCTGCAGCATAAAAACCGGCCTCGTAGAGGGAATAGAGCATGCCGCGTCCTTTGTGCGCCGCAGCATAACACCCGAACGGTTAATCGCGTCCATACCTTAGCTTCGGAAAAATCAGCAGGACTGGGCGTGAGAGCCTTGTTTCATGGCCCGCTCGATCTGATCGGCCATCAGCTGAGGTGTCTCCCCATAGGGTATGACGCAAACGAAATCGCCGCTCGGGCTCATCAGATAAGTGATGGTCGAGTGGTTCACCTGATAATTCCGCCCATCGCCGACCTTCTGATAGAAAACTTTGTAGGCGTGCGCAGCTTCGGCAACGGCCTGCGCAGTGCCGGTCAGTCCGATCGTGCGACGCGCGAAGGCTGTGTTGGAAAGATAGTTCGCCATCACCTTGGGCGTGTCGCGCTCGGGATCGATCGAAATAAAGACGGTTTGGAAGTCGTCGGCTTTGCGGCCCAGCAGCTTTTCCGCCTGACCCAGGGCCAATAGGGTCGTCGGGCAGGCTTCGGGGCAAAAGGTGAAGCCGAAGAAGACCGCGCTCCACTTGTGCTTCAAGACGGACTCATCGACAGCAGCGCCACTCTGATTGACCAGGTGGAATGGCCCGCCGATCGCTGCCGCCGGCGCACGGGCACCCAGAACGCCCTTTTGCACCGCCAGGCCAGTCACAGCGGCAAAGGCTAAGGCCAGGATGGCTAGGATGGCCCAGATGCTCCGGCTCATGATGCGTCCTGTAGCGACTTCCGCTTTGGGGCTCGTCAAGGCGGACTAGCCGAGCGATCTTGGTAAGGCATGGTCAAACCCAGGACGCTCAACGCCCAGGCACCACAACCCGACCTCGATAGGACCGGGGCCGTCGGTATGCAAGTCGAGCCCCGGCGAACAAGCGATGTCTCGAGGCGGGATATGAGCACCGGCGAGGATTGGTCCGAAAGCGCCGCCCACCGGGGGCACCTAAGGGTCAGGACCCTTGTGACTCTGCGCTGGCTGGTCGTGTCCGGTGAAACACTCATGCTGCTCTTCGTCATGGGTATGGGATTGTCGCTGCCCTACGTGGTCTGTTTCACGGTCGTCGGGGCAAGCGCCGGTGTGAATCTGCTCACAAGTGTCGCCTGGCCCGGACAGAGGGTGTTTCGAGATCGCGAAGCCGCAGCCCAGCTCGGCATCGATATCCTACAGATCAGCATCCTGGTTTATCTGACCGGCGGGACCTCGAACCCCTTTGTGCTGATGCTGATCGCGCCCGTAACTCTGGCCGCCGCAACGCTGCCGATAGGCTCGGTGCTGATCCTGGGTGGCGTAGCGGCGATACTTTCGACGACACTTGCGTTCCTGTCGCTTCCCCTGCCGCAAGCTCCAGGCGTTGCTTTGACGATACCGCTCGGCTTCCGCCTCGCCGCCGCACTTGCCAATACCGCCGGTATCGCCCTGACGGCGGGTTACGTGCGCCAGGCCGCCGTAGAGTCGGCGCGAATGGCGCTCGCGCTTGACGTAACTCAGGCGGTTTTGGCGCGCGAGCAGCGGCTCTCAGCCTTGGGAGCACTTGCCGCGGCGGCCGCCCACGAGCTCGGCACGCCGCTTGCGACGATCTCCATTGTCGCAAAAGAACTCCAGCGTGAGGCACCATCGAAGGCCGTTAGAGACGATGCTGAATTGCTGATCTCGCAGGCAGAGCGCTGTCGCGAAATCCTGCGCCGCCTGACCGAAACGCCCGCCGCCGTCTCCGACGAAGTGCATGAACGCCTTTCGCTTCGCCAGCTTCTACAGGAGGTGATAGAGCCACATGCTGCCGTAAAGGGCGTTCGCGTCGAAGCGATCGTCACAGGTGCCAAGGGCATGAAGGCACCCGATGTTCGCCGAACGCCCGAGATCACTCATGCGTTCGCCTCATTTTTGGAGAACGCTATCGACTTCGCCGAATCCGAGATCCTGGTCTCCGCCCGTTTCGACGCCCAGACGATCTCTATGGAAGTGCGCGACGACGGTCCGGGCTTCGCGCCCGAGGTGCTGGCCAAGCTCGGCGAGCCCTATGTGACCACCCGCCCGGGCGCCGAAGGATCGCGCACGGGGCATATCGGCATGGGACTGGGCTTCTTCATCGCCAAGACGCTTTTGGAACGAACTGGGGCTGTTGTGACCTTTAAGAACACCAGGCCGCACGGAGCTGTGGTTTCTGCGACCTGGCCGCGCTCAAACATCGAACCTCACGCGCTCTAATTTCAATTGTGCGAGTTCCGGCTTGCTGAACCGCCGTAAACCGCGACAGAATGCCGCAGACGTCAGAGCTTAGGTAACCCGATGCAAGGGATCGCCTCATGACCGACCTATCCACCGAAATCGCCGGCTTGCCCGACAAGACGTTGTTGGTGCTGGACGACGACGCTCCACTGCGAACGCGGCTTGGCCGCGCGCTGGAACAGAGGGGCTTTGAGCCCGTCCTGGTGGGCTCGGTGGCTGAAGCCTTGGTTGCCGTCAGGACGCACCCGCCCGCGTTCGCGGTGCTTGACATGCGCCTCGAGGACGGCAGCGGGTTGAGGGTGGTCGAGGCGGTTCGCGAGGCCAGGCCTGACGCAAAGATCATCATGCTGACCGGCTACGGTAACATCGCCACTGCCGTGCAGGCCGTGAAGGCCGGTGCCGTTGATTATCTGTCAAAACCCGCCGATGCCGACGACGTGGCACGCGCTCTATTGGCCCGCGGCGGCGAGGCACCGGCCCCACCAGACAATCCCATGAGCGCGGACCGCGTACGCTGGGAGCACATCCAACGCATCTATGAGCTCTGCAACCACAACGTCTCGGAGACGGCGCGGCGGCTCAACATGCACCGGCGCACCTTGCAAAGGATCCTCGCCAAGCGCGCTCCGCGTTAGGCGGCGCTTTGGCGACCTGGGACGATATCCGCGCCCTCGCCCCGTCGCTTCCAGGCGCTTGGGAGAACGACCTGCCAGGCTGGAAGGCCTTCCAGGTCGGTCGCAAGGGCCTCGTCCAAGCCTCCGGCCGCCGGATCATCATGAAGCTTGATAAGAACCATCAGGAGCGCCTGTTTGAGGCCCGCCCCACGTCTTCACACCTGATATCGCCGGAGCCTTGCGATGGAGCTGGGTAGAGATCGAAATCCTGGACGCCCAGGAAATCGCAGACTTGGTCAAAGACGCTTGGCGCCAGGTCGTCTCCAAAAAAATCAGCCGGGCTAACGCCAGCGCGAAGCTCTCTAGAAGATTGGGAGATCAGCGATCATCACCGACTGGAGCGGGATCGACGCCAGCCGGTGACGGATTTCAAGGCTCCAATCTTTCAGGTGAATGGCGCGGGTGCGGCTATGATCAGGACCGGAAAAAGCCGCCCAGAGACATCTTGTACAGCCTGCGCAGCGGGCCGACGCCAAAGCGCGACGCGGGCGTAGAGATCACAGACTCTCGTCGTTAGCTGAGCGCGATGAAGGTTGGGACAAAAACCGGCGTGGGCTATTCCAATACCAAAGTCTGAATCCCCGCGGCTCTGAACGCCGCCAACCGCGCGAACGCCAAGGTCAAGGCCTTGCGCCGAGCGCCGGCAAGCGGGGCCACACCAGCCTCGCGCAACACCGCGCCGCCGAACCCGTCGGCAACGATTAACCCAGGTTCCTGCGGAAGGATTTCCCGCGGGAACTCCGGTGCCACGGCGAAGGCGAAAGCATCACAATAGGGCTGATACTCATGCCATTTCTGGTCGGTGCGGAAATCCTCAAGGCTCGACTTCACCTCGACGATGAAGATATCGCCCTTGCGACCAAGCGCCATCAGGTCCGCTCTGCGTCCATTAGGCAGCGTCACCTCGGCCAGTGGCGCATAGCCGAGCGCGTTCAGTAAGCGCGCCGCTCCACGGGTGACAGCGGCCGTCGTTTCTGGCCGGGAGACCGAGGCGTTGGGATTGATAGCGTCCACGACCCCACAGTGTTCCGGCTTCGTTCCTTATGCAAGATGG
>CAIOSI010000016.1 GCA_903860975.1 uncultured Alphaproteobacteria bacterium | reverse complement strand
GGCGGCGGCGGCGGCGGCGGGGGAGGCGGCGGAGGCGGCGGCGGGGGAGGCGGGGGCGGCGGCGGCGGGGCTGCGAAGGAATAACGAAGGCCCACAGTCATCGAGGAGTCGGTATATTTGCCTTGGAAGGCACCCGGCTGCAGTGCGTTGGAGCCGTACGACTTGTACTGGCCATCCGAACCGCCCTGGAACCGGTAAGTCGCGTCAACCTTCAGGTGGTCGCTCGCCTTCCAGGACGCGCCTGCGATGACTTGGTAGGCGAAGACCGAAGCGCCCCCGTCGATGTGCAGATTTTGGATCGGCGGATTGGCACCGGCTTGCGTTGTGACCACGCCAGACACGTTAGAGAATTGTCCGTCTGTGTTCAGCTCAAGGTGTTGATACCCAATACCAGCACCGATGAACGGATTGATCACGGAGTCAGGGAGAATGTCGTAGATGACATTGCCCATCAGGCTCCAGGCTTCGATCTTTCCGTTGGGCGCAGCGCAGGTCGGCGCAGCGGCCGAGCGAACGACGTTGCTGTTACAAAGTCCGATGACCGAGCTGCTGGCGCTGCCACCAACGTGGGTGATGTCGCCTGGACGGTAGCCGCCCTCCATCTCAACGCGCCAGTGGTCGGTGAGCTGATAGCCCAGACGCGCAAAGGCGGCGTAGTCGTTCTGCTGATTGAAGGTCCATGCGTACGGGACGCCATTGGCGGCGTTATTGGCCGAACGCGCGTTGTGAATGCCGGCTGGCCAATGGTAGCCAAGATCGATGGCTCCATACCAACCAACTTGCGCAGATGCGCCAGAAGCGGCGCAAACCGCCGCCAAGGCGGCCCCTGCCAGGAGTTTCAACTTCATAATGAGAGCCCTCTCGTTGCCCTAGAGCTGCGGCCTATTGACCCAGCTTTCTTATATCAAGGCCTGAAGATTAGGTAAGTGTCGCCAAAGCCACACCTGCACCGCATTCTCCCAGCCCGTTGAGCCTTATCCGTACGGTATACGAATATCGGGGCGCGGATCAATCTTTCGCCTCATACCGAATTAGGCCTGGTAAGAATTCATTGCGACCCGCAATTGCGTCTGGCCTGCCAGTTTGGTCAGACAGATAGCTGGCGCAACGCCCGCTCGTTGCGTCATTATTGCGTCCGAAGTTGATGTTTTTGCATTTGAATTTCGGCAACCGGCCGTGAGGGTTCGCGCGTCCACAGCCAACTGCCCTGCTATCCACCGACGTCCAAGCGCCGTAATGCTGGAACGCAGACAGGGTCGGTCGGTTCCAGCCGCAGGGTGGATCGATAGCCATCTTCGGTTTTGTGGCCGCGGTCGCGGCCCCGGCGATGGGGACCGATTCGCCCACCTCGAGCGGGGTCTTCCGTACTGTGCGACCGGACGATTGAGGGCGATGCGGAATTCTTCTCGCCTCTGATGGATCGAGGCCACGACCAAGTCCCTGGGTGCGCCGATCTCGACACGCTGGGCTTGCGACAAATGCAGACGGGCTTCCACCGGTCTCAGGCGCCACATCGGTGCCCCCCACCCAGAGATGGACGAAAGCTTCCAGCGCCGGAAAAGGGGCACGACCAGCCCAGCGCTCGCCAGGAATAGGACGACGGCCTTACAGGCGGCGAGCTCGACGCGCCCCTGCAGGCAGACCCCCAACACGATTTCGCGCCCATGGCTTGGCCGCAGGCCTTGAGAAATCGCGCCGCTGCGTCCATGGAACACGTCATGAAAATGCCTCTGATCGCGGCCCTTGCCCTTGGCGCAGTCAGCGCGCCGTTCGCCGCTTACGGTGGAGTGGGCTTAGAGGTCCTGCAGCCCTGGAGCCGCCCCGCAGTCGCCGGGACCAACGCCGTCGGCTACATGGTCCTGGCAAACCGTAGCCGCGCCGCCGATACCCTCGAAAAGGTCGAAAGCCCGATCGCAGCTCAAGTTGAAATGCACGCCAGTGCCGTGACCAGCGGCGTCATGTCGATGAAAAGGCGAGATGAGATCGTGGTCCCGGCTGGCGGTCAGATCATCTTCGGACCTGGGGCCTACCACTTGATGTTCATTGGCCTGACCCGGACGCTGAAGGCGGGCGACCAGGCGCCGGCGACATTGATCTTTTCAAGCGGTGCCAGGATTAAGGTCCGGTTTACGGTCAGCGCGGGCATGGAACGGCAGGGCGTGGCGCACTGAAACGGCGCCAACGCTCGTCCGCTTTCTGAGCAAAATTTAACCCTCGGACGACCAGCCTTCGCGGCATTGTCGAGCACATTATGCTTCAAGAGAGACGTACAAAATGAAATCCTACTGGCTCGGAGCCGCCGCGGTGGCTGTCGTTTGGGCCGCCGGCTCAGCATTGGCCGAAGACGCGCCCCCAAAGCCGGCCGCACACAGGCCGGCCAAGACGCCTGCCGCCAGGGCTTCGGCCGTGCAGCCCGTCGCTGCGCCCACGCCCATGCCAGACGTTTCAGCAGCAGCGCGCATGGGAAACTGGGGCTTTGACCTTTCCGGGCGAGATACGACGACGACCCCCAGCCAGGATTTTTTCCAATACGCCAACGGCGGCTACGTAAAGGCCCTGTCGATCCCCGCGGATCGGACGAGCTATGGCGCGTTCGACGCGCTGAACGAGCTTTCGCAGGCTCGACTTCACGCTCTGCTCGGCAAGATCGCTGCAGACGCTTCGGCCAGCGACGAACAGGCCAAAGTCGGCACCCTCTACCGAAGCTTTATGACTGAGGCGGACGTCAATGGGCTTGGCGCCAAGCCGATGGCCGCTGACCTTGCTGCCATCAAGGGCGAAAAGACAAAGGCCGATATCGCGCGCGCTATGGGCAAATCCTTGAAGACGTTTGGTGGCTCGATCTTCGCAGCGTCCATCCAAGTGGATGCCAAAGATCCCGACCACTACGGCGTCTACCTGAACCAGTCTGGTCTCAGCCTTCCCGACCGCGACTACTATCTGGAAAAAAGCTTCACTGAGCAGAAAGCCAAGTATGAACTCTACATCGCGCAGATTCTGAAACTTGCGGGTTGGCCGCAAGCCTCGGCCAACGCCAAAGCCATCGTTGCGCTCGAGACCGAAATCGCCAGGGTCTCTTGGACCCGCGCCGAACAACGCGACGACAACAAGATGTACAATCGCGTCGAGACCGCGAAACTCGCGGACATGGCTCCAGGTTTCGACTGGACAGCGTTCATGGCTGGCGCGGGTCTCACCCAGGTCAGCCACCTCGTCGTTCAGGAAAACACCGCCTTCCCGAAGATCGCTGAGATTTTCGCCAAGGCCCCGATCGAGACGCTTAAGGCGTGGCAGGCCTTCAACCTTGCCGACCAGGCCTCGCCTTACCTTTCCAAGCCCTTCGTGGACGCGCGATTTGCCTTCCGCGGCAAGGTGTTGACCGGCCAGCAGACGCAACGCGCGCGCTGGAAGCGTGGCGTCCAGCTGGTGGATAGCCAGATCGGCGAGGCGCTCGGCAAAATTTATGTCGAAACCTACTTCCCAGCCCAGAGCAAGACCAAGATGCTGGCCCTGGTGGGTGACATTCGCACCGCGATGAAAGACCGTATTGAGCGGCTCGACTGGATGAGCCAACCGACGAAGGCCAAGGCGATAGAAAAGCTCGCCGCCTTCACCGTTAAGATCGGCTACCCGGAAAAATGGCGAGACTATTCGAGCCTTACGATGAAGCCTGCCGACCTCTACGGCAACGTAAACCGGGCCGCAGCGTTTGAGTGGGACTTCCGGTTAGGCCGGCTGGGCGGACCCGTAGACCGCGCCGAATGGGGCATGACGCCTTCAACGATCAACGCCTATTACAATCCGACCGGCAATGAGATCGTGTTTCCCGCAGCAATCCTGCAGCCGCCGTTCTTCGATCCTGACGGCGACATGGCAATCAACTACGGCGCGATAGGCGGGGTCATCGGCCACGAGACCACCCACGGTTTCGACGACCAGGGCCGGCATTACGATGGAACCGGAAGGCTCACCGACTGGTGGACGGCCGAGGACGCGGCGAAATTCCAGGCTGAAACGGTCAAACTTAGCGCTCAGTATGGCGCTTTCGAGGTCCTACCCGGCGCCAAGATCAATGGCGACCTGACCATGGGCGAGAACATTGCCGACCTTGGCGGCTTGCTGCTGGCGCTGGACGCCTACCACATGTCCCTGCATGGCCGGCCAGATCCCATCATAGACGGCCTGACGGGCGACCAAAGGGTGTTCCTGGGTTGGGCTCAGGTTTGGCGTGGAAAGACCCGCGACGATGCCATGCGCCAGCAGCTCGTCTCTGACCCGCATTCGCCGGAACGGGCGCGGGTCGACGTACCGATGCGGAATATAGACACCTTCTACAAAGCGTTTGGCGTGAAGCCGGGAGATGCCATGTACATCGCACCGGCAGAACGCGTTCACATCTGGTGAAGTGATCACCTGACTTTTGAATTGGATGTCAAATTTTTCAGGGCGGAAAAATTTAGCCCGCTGCGGGGGATAATCGCAGCGGGCCTTTTTTTGAGCAGTCGCTCTAGAAGAGCGGGCGTTTCCTCCCCGAAACGCCGGAGATCTAAGATCTTGCGCCTTTGTGTCTCTCGCAAGGCCGAAGAAAGTGCAATTTTTGACGCGAGTCAACGCCTTCAACGCTGCGCGCCGATGCGATGTCGTAAAAAATTCACACGGCCGGAGAAAGTTCGCGCTATTTTTGACTGAATCGTCAAATAACATGTAATTTCAAAGCTGCAATCGCACGGCAATCGAGCTCGAAAACGAAATCGGGCTTTGAAACGGTCACGGGTCCGAGGCCGGCTGCCGCAAGGCTCGCGGCGGCCTCTGACGCCCGGTTGGCGTCGATCATCAGTCCGTGAGGCCGGGGTAAAGCGCCGCCTGCAATCAACTCATCGACCACCAGGCGCTCCTCCGAACGACCGGTCGCTGGCCAGATGAGTGTCGCCTGGGTCAAGGCCGCAGCCCGCGCCTCAATGACGCGCAGCAATCTCTCGGCGACGGCCAGCTGTTCGGCATTCCAATACGCCTTGAGGCTCGCCGTAAGCTGGGCCTGGCTTTTCAGGATCACGCCATCAGAGAGGATCTTCAGGCCGTTGGCCGCGAGCGTCGCACCGGTCGTCGTTATATCGACGATCAACTCGGCGGCACCCGAGGCTGGCGCACCTTCGGTGGCGCCTCCCGACTCGGTTATCCGATAGTCGACCACCCCATTACGCGCAAAGAATGCGCGGGTCTGGACAAGGTATTTGGTCGCCACGCGCATACGCCGCCCGGTTCGCGCAAGGTAGTCGTGAGCGACCTCCTCCAAATCTGCCATTGTTTCGACGTCGAGCCAGCTTTTCGGCACAGCCGCAACCAAGTCAGCCCGACCAAATCCCAAGGGGCGGAGCAGCAGGACTCGGCTCAAATGATCACTGCGCTCGCGGAGCAAATCTTCGCCCGTGACACCCAGGTGCGCCTCGCCGGCACCCAAAGCCTCGGCAATGTCGCCGGCAGATAACAATCGAACCTGTGCGCCCGCCAGCCCCTTGATCTCCGCCAGATAGCCGCGAGCCCCGCCGCTGACGGCCAGGTGCAACCCACAATCGGCAAGCCACGCCTCGACTTGTTCCTTCAACCGGCCTTTTGACGGGATAGCGATGATTAGCGGCTCGCTCATGCTTCGCCTCCGGCAAGGGCTCGCCAAGGCCGCACGACACAGCCGACCGCGCGCGCGTCGGACGCTCCACCCAGTCTGGTCAACAGCCCATCGTACCGGCCGCCAGACGCAACCGGCCGCTCGGTGCCAAGCACTGCGCTTCGCACCTCGAACGTGAGGCCATCGTAGTAGTCGAAGGCGTGGCCCAGCGCGGGAGAAAATCGCATCCGCTCCGCCGGGATATCGGCAAGTCCGGCAAGCCGCTGTGTCCAATCTTCCAAAGCAGATTCAAGGGCAGGCGCACTGCCCGTGAGGGTACGCACCTTGGCCAAGCCTGGGGCCGGCGCCTCGCAGATGGCCATGAAGTCGCAGATCGCCGCGGCCTGAGCATTGGTCAGAGCCGGCGCCTGCGCGGCCGCAGCGCGCCGTACCAGGCGAGCCGCAATCTCTCCTGGTCCACGCCCACCGACAGGCTCGACACCGGCCAGGGCCCAGACCTCTTCCAGCATCATCGCCGCCTCGCCCTGAGGCAGGCCAGACAGCATGGCCGCCAACTGACCTCCAGCGCGCGCGGGCGTCGCTTCGCCGGCGCGCGCAAGTTCCGCGCCCAGCAGCCTTGGCCGGCCTGCAACCCGCTTGAGTCGAGCGGCAAGTGCGTCCGGCAAACCCAGCGAAGCGATGAACGCGGAAAAGAGGCCGACGTCGCCAAGCCAAAGGGTCAGATCGTCCCGCCCGCCGGCTGCCGCCGCGCGCCAAGCCAGACTGGCGATCTCCACATCAGCCTCAACTGTCCGTCCGCTCGCCGGCGCGAAGAGCTCCACGCCCAGTTGAACGAATTCCTCAGGCCCCTCGCCTTCCGGCGCCGAGCGAAACGCCGGACCTTCATAAATGTAGCGTCCCGCCGTTGCGCCGCTGTCGATGTGTTGGCGAGCGACCGCAACGGTGAAGTCAGGCCTAAGGCAGGCTTCCACACCACCCTCGGCCTGCACCACGAACAGCCTTGCGCGCATCGCCTCGCCGGCGAGGTCGAGCAGCAGGTTCAAGGGCTGCAGGATCGGAGCATCGACAGCCCGAGCGCCCACAGCCGCCAGCGACTGGCGAATGGCGGCCATAGCCTCTGGAGGCACGGCGGGTTCAACCCTCACGTCCTGGGTCCTTGTGACGAGGGTGCCTCAACGATGCGGCGCACCGCCGCCACCAGCTCAGCACGAGGCACGGTCATCTGCCCCGGCCGCTCAGCGCGCCAGGCGGCATTGTCAGTGACACCAGACGCCAGCGCCCGCCCCAGATCGAGGTCTTTCAGCGTCGCGGTTCCAGCCGCAAATTCATCGCCCCCCATGATCACGGCGACGGGGGAAAGCCTTCGGTCGGCATATTTCATCTGAGGACGCATCCCCGATGCCCCCAGGTAGACCTCAGCGGCAATACCCGCAGCCCGAAGCTCGCCGGCGACAGCCATGTAGTCAGCCATCCGCTCTTGATCGAGTACCAGGACCACCACCGGTCCTCGGACTGCAGCCGCCAGGTCGCGGCCCGCAGCTTTGAGCGCCGCCGCAAGCCGAGTGACGCCGAATGAAAAGCCGGTCGCAGGTGTCCGCTCGCCCGTAAACCTAGCCACAAGATCGTCATAGCGACCCCCACCGCCGATCGAGCCGAACCGCATCGGATGACCTTTTTCGTCCGTCGTCTGAAGAAGGAGTTCGGCTTCGAATACAGCCCCCGTGTAATACTCCAGCCCACGCACGACAGATGGATCGAATGCGGCACGATCGGGGCCGACACCCATGCGGCTCAGCGCCGCGTCAATCGCGGCCAGCTCTGCCAGCCCCTCGTCGCCCTCGGCCGAACCGCCAACGACGTTGGAGAGTTTGGCGAGCGTCCCGGTGCGGTCGCCCGCTCCGGCCGCCGTGAACGCCAAGACCCGTTCGGATGCTGCCGCGCTGAGGCCCGCACCCTTCGTAAAGTCCCCGGACTCGTCCTTGCGCCCCTCACCCAGAAGAAGACGCACACCGTCCGGCCCAAGGCGATCCAGCTTGTCGACCGCCCGCAGCACGACCAGCTTCTGTGCTTCGCTATCGACACCGGCGGCGCTCATCAGGCCGTTGAGAAGCTTGCGGTTGTTGATCTTGACGATCGCAGAACCAGACGGCAGGCCAGCAGCTTCGAGCCCAGCGACCGCCATTGCGATAATCTCGGCATCGGCTTCTGGCCGAGCCGAACCCACCGTGTCGGCGTCACATTGCACGAATTCGCGATAGCGACCGGGCCCTGGCTTCTCGTTACGCCACACCGGACCAAAGGCGTAGCGCCGGAAAGGCTTGGGCAGGCTCTCCCAGTTCTGAGCTGCGAAACGGGCCAGCGGTGCGGTCAGGTCGTAGCGGAGCGCCATCCACTGTTCATCATCGTCTTGCAAAGCAAACACGCCCGCGTTGGGACGATCAGCATCCGGCAAGAATTTGCCGAGCGCATCGGCGAACTCAAAGGCCCCAGTCTCCAGGGCTTCGAAGCCATAGCGCTCATAAACCTCGGCCACCGCCGCCAATATCTTACGCTCAGCGGTCAAGTCGCGGGCACGGCGGTCTATGAAACCGCGTGGTGATCGGGCTTCGGGGCGGGCGGCGTCGGTCATGGGATCGCGCTTAGCGGTTGGCGGGCTGGCGCTCAAGGAAGGGATTGGAGAAGGCTGGGTATCCATCTTCGTGTCCTGGTAAGGGAGAAGCGACGGATAGAGCTGAAATCGATCGAGCCCCATCCGCGGATGCGGGGCTCGGAGAGGGTGCGCCTAACCCAAGCGATCCCAAACCGAACCCGCAAAGGCCGGATGGTAGTGACCGTGATGATGCGTGACGCCGCTCATGGGGCCGGGCGTATAGCGGAGGTTTGTGAACAAAGCGAGTCAGCCTCGAAGCTTGGCGATCAGAGCCGTTGTCGAGGGATCGTGTAGGCCAGCGGGGCCGCCTTCAAGTTCGCCGAGTACGCGGCTGGCAAGGCTCTTGCCCAGCTCCACACCCCATTGGTCGAAACTGTTGATGCCCCACAAGACGCCTTCGACGAAGGTCTTGTGTTCGTAGAGCGCCAACAGCGCGCCCAGCCTGGCGGGGTCCAGTCGATCCAGCAGGATGAATGCCGAGGGCCGATCGCCGGGAAAGGTCCGCTGGGGTGCGAGTGTGTCGATCTCGGCCGCAGGCAGTCCCTTTGCCGCAAGTTCTGCGCGCACGTCGGCCTCTGTGCGCCCCACCAACAGGGCTTCGGCCTGGGCGATGACATTCGCCAGCAGAATGCGTTGGGCCGCCCGGTCCCCTTCCGACGCTTCGCGAACAGCTATGAAGTCGACCGGAACCACATCGGTCCCTTGGTGCATGAGCTGGAAGAAGGCGTGCTGCACGTTGGTGCCCGCATCACCGAACACCGCGGCGGCCGTGGCGTGAGCCACGGGCTGGCCCTGGGGGGTCACCCTTTTGCCATTCGATTCCATCTCCAGTTGCTGCAGGAAATTTGGCAGCAAGTGCAGACGCTGAGCGTAGGGCACCACGGCCCGGACCGACCGGCCCAGGCCGTTTCTGTTAAAGATATGCGCCAGCGCCAAAAGGACGGGCGCGTTCGCCTTCAGAGGCGCGGTCAGGAAATGGTCATCCATCGCAGCGGCGCCTGCCAGGAGGCCTTCAAATACCTCTGCGCCTAAGCCGATGGCACATGACAGCCCCACCGACGACCACACCGAATAGCGGCCGCCGACCCAATCGCGAAAGCCGAATACCTGGTCTTCTGGGACCCCGAACGCGTGGGCGACGTCAGGCGCGGCCGAGACGGCCACCAACTGGGCGTCAGCTTTCGTGCCCAGCGCCTTGCGCAGCCAGTCTCGGGCCGTGACCGCATTGGTCATGGTTTCTTGGGTCGTGAAGGTTTTGGAGACCACGACGACTAAGGTCTCGGCTGGATCGAGGCCTTCCAGCGCCAGCGCAGCTTCGGCCGGATCGACGTTGGCTACGAAATGCAGCTCAATCTGCGGCGGCAAGGGACGCAGAGCCTCCCAAACCAGTCGCGGACCAAAGTCTGAACCCCCGATGCCGATGTGCACGAGCGACCGGAACGGCTTGCCGCTGATCCCCGTCAGTTTGCCTGAGCGCACGGACCCAGCGAAGTTGGCCATACGCGCGCGCATGGCGTCGACCTCCGGTGACACCGCTTCGCCCTGAGATTTGAAATCCGATCCTTTGGGCGCACGCAGCGCCATGTGCAGCGCCGCACGACCCTCTGAGGCGTTTACCGCCTCACCGCCGAAGAACCGAGCACGCGCCTCTTCCACCCCACCGGCGCGAGCAAGCTCGAGGCTGACCTCCAGATCGGCAAGCGACCAGGGTTGTTTGGACAGATCGAGGTCGAGGCCGGCGGCGCTCAGGCTTAAATGCGCAAGGCGTTGCGGCTCGGTTTCGAACAGACCTGCGATGCGCCGGTCTCGCGCACCGGCCGCCGCAGCGTCCAGTCGGCTCCACGCCGCTTCGATCCCTGACACCGGCTGACTCCTCTATTGAAAATCGGTCACCGAGGCGTACCGCACGCTGCAGCCATAAGGGGCGCTGACCGGATCGGCCACCGGCCGCCCAGCCTTTAGGTCGGCCAAGGCGTTGGCCACATAGTTCTTGGCACCCGTCAGACTGGCCGGATCGGTGTAGGGCCGATCATCAATACCGCCCATGTAGACAATGCGCCCCGCCCCATCGATGACGAACATGTGCGGTGTTGTCCGCGCGCCATAAGCGCGGCCGATCTTGCCTTCGCTGTCGAGCAAAATGGCACTCGCGTGAGAGCCGACCTTGGCGCGCCATGCCCGCGCGATCTGCGGCGTGAAATAGCCTTCTCGGTCCGGCGCTGACGATGAAATCGTCAGCCAAATCGCACCCTCCTTGACGGCCTTTTTTTGCAGATTCTGCATATTGCCGGAGCCGTAGTGCTTTCCGGAGTAGGGACAGCCGCTGCTTGTCCATTCCAGAACCACGGTCTTGCCGAAGAAGTCGGAGAGCGCTCGTTTGTGGCCGTCAGCGTCCGTGGCCTGAAACCCAGGGGCCAGAGCACCAAGGGTCGCGGCGGCAAATGCCAGCCGAGGCGCAACGATCGAGGCTGCGCCCAAAGCGACAGCCCGGCGACGGGAAATGGCAATCATCGGCAAGGCCCCCTCCCTAGCGCCTGTCAGCGGCCTCCACCGCCTTGACGACGATGTCCGGCGTCAGGATCGACGGGAGGGTAACGGCCTCCCCACCGCCGGTTCCATACAGCAGATAAAGCGGTACGCCTGCCCGACCGTTGCTGGCCAGTTCTGCCGCGATCGTGGCGTCGCGCTTCGTCCAGTCAGCCTTCAAATAGACGACCTTGTGGCGCGCGAAGGCCTGAACGACCGCATTGGTGGAAAGCGCGACCTTGTCATTGACCTGGCAAGATACGCACCAGGCTGCCGTGTAGTTGACGAACACCGCTCGGCCCTCGGCGCGCAATTCTGCGACGCGGGCAGGGCTATAGGGCTCAGCTTGCAGTTCGCTGGCCTTGTCCTGCGGCCAGGTGACGGCGGCGAGCGAAAGGACCGCAAGAACGCCCGCGCTCGCGATCAGGGCAAGGGGGTTGCCCCCCGTAACCGCCCGACGTTGGGCAAGACCGGCCAACCAGGCCGCAAGCGCCACGGCTACAGCCGCTGTAAACAGCTTGGCGAGATCTTCTGCGCCGGCCTGCTGGGCCAGCACCCAGGCGAGCCACGCCGCAGCGCCGTACATGGGAAACGCCAACGCCTTTCGGAACATTTCCATCCAAGGTCCCGGCTTGGGGAGTCGCGAGAGCAGGGCCGGCGCAAATGCCAACAAAACGAAGGGTGCAGCAAAGCCAACCCCAAGCGCGGCGAACACGATCAGCGCCGCGGCAGGCGTCTGCGTAAGCGCCCAACCGAGCGCTGGCCCCATGAACGGCGCAGTGCAAGGTGCAGCCACCACGACCGCCAGTGCGCCGGTGAAAAAGGCACCGGCTAGACCACTTTTGCTCGCTAACCCCGAACCCACCCCCTGAAGCGAGGTCCCGATCTCGAAGAGCCCGGAGAGGTTCAAGGCCACCGCCAGCATCACGAGCGACAGCACGGCGACGACGGGCGGCGATTGAAGCTGGAAACCCCAGCCTATGGCTGAGCCCGCCGCCTTCAGCGCGATCAGGCCACCGGCCAGCGCCAAGAAGGTCAGCACCGAGCCCAAGCCGAAGGCCAGGCCCTGGCGCCGGCCCGCGGCGCTCTCGCCCCCGTGACCCGCCAGAGAGGCGACCTTCATCGCCAAGATCGGGAAGACGCAAGGCATCAAGTTGAGGATCAGACCACCGAGCAGGGCGAACATTGCCGCCGCCGCCAGCCCAAGGCCTGCTCCACCCGCACGCGTCGCGCTGGGAGCACCAAGACCCGAAGCGCCGGGCGGCGGCACACCCAACGTCGCGCTGATTTCATAGGCCTGGCCGCCCACCGCCAGAACGCCGGCGATGCTGACGGGCGCCTTGCCGCCCTGGAAGCTGTAACCTGGAGACAATGTCAGGGTCAGGCCTTCTGGACCACGCTCCACAGCCTGCGGCTTGGCATGGTCGATGACTGTGGGATCGAAGGGAAAGAAATAGGCCTCAGCCAAGTCTACGCCCTTTAGCGCAGCCCCGGTCACAGCCAAGGCCACGCCGGCCGGATGGGACTGAAACACAGCAGTCAGATTTGCGGGCTTCGGCGCAGCAGCCAGAACATCGGCGATCGCGGGGCCCCACTTATGGTCCTGCCGAGTTGAGGCCGAGGTGATTGGCAAGCTGACATTCAATACGTCGTCTTCGGGTACGCAGACATCGGCGCAGACCAGCAGCGAAACCTTCGCCTGCATCGAGACCTTGTCGCCAGGCCTTGCCGTGGCCGGTGCACTCAGCGCCATGGGGAGCAGCACCTCACCCTCGTAGCCATAATTCATCAGCGGCCCGACCGCGATTTTCCGGGGTGTCGGCCAGATGAAGCCCCCCGTCTGCCACCCGTCGGGTTGGGTCCACTTAATCCGGGTCGGCTCGCCCGAGTCACCGGAGTTGCGCCAATAGGTGTGCCAGCCTTTCTGGATTTGCTGACGAAGGGCGATGTGGATCGTCTCGCCCGGCGCGATCCCAACATGGTCCATGACCAGGTCTGCGATCACGTGCTTGGAAGGCGGGGGCGACGGCTGGGCGACGGCAAGCGAAGGCACTGCGAACATCGTCGCCAGCGCCAGGACCATGCCCTTAAGGAACCTCATCATCGCCTCTTCCGCGCCTTCAGCCGGTCGCTATATGGCGTGCCTTGGTCGGCTTCGCAAAGTGAGGCTCGACTTGAACGGCACAGGGCGGCCATCATCACTCCATCCGGACGTCGCATTTCCGAGGATTCGCTCGTGCCAGCTCCCTTCGACGACATTCAAATCGGGCAGGTGGTGTCGCTCGGCGCCGCAGCCGTCGACGCCGCGGCGCTCCAAACCTTCATTGAGGCCTTCACGCCAGGCTGGACCATTGAGCGCGGCGCGCCAGACGCGATGGTCTTCGCGATCTGGGCAAAACTCGATGCCATCGCCCACACAGATTGGCCTCAAACAAAACGTCTGGGCCTCGATGCCCTGCGCTGGGTGCGCAATCCGCCCGTCGGTGAACTCTTGCGCGGTCGCATGACGGTCATGGCCAAGGACCCCGTCGGCGAGGGCAAGGGCATCATCATCGCCCAGCACGACCTCTTGGATGAGGCTGGCCGGTTGGTCTTTTCGTGCCTGACGCGGAGCGTCTTTGCGCGGGCCTAGTTGTTAGGCGTTCGCAGCTTGAGGCGCTTCGATCTGCTTGGCCAAAGCCCGGGCGATCAGCCGATCCCAGCCCGCCAGCGAGATCAAGTGAGAATAGATCTGGCCAAGTGCGCCGTTCGCCCGAATCTCCAATAGCTTCTCCGCGGGAAGCGCATTGAGCTTCTCCTCGGAGACGCCGAAGAATTCGGCGATCTTCTGCGGCTCACCGACGGTGCCGTCGGGATTCTGAGGCGTAAAGGCCGCGCTCTTGGTCTCGAATAAATCGAGATCCTTCAGGACCTGCACGAAACCCAGCGTGCGCTGACGTTCAATTTCGAAGTTATTGCAGAACTCGATGCAGTTCTTGAGATACTGACTGGCCTGACCGTCGGCTTCAAAAAACGGCAGATCTGGATTTTGCTCCGCGAAAAACTCGGCGCCCCGGTCGATGCAGAGCACCATCTGTTGCGCGCTGTCGTCATTGGCGAAGACGAACGGATAGCGGCGGATATAGGCCGGAATATAGGCGGCGGGCTCGAAGGTGCCGTCTTCGCGCAGGAACATATTTTCCCCAGCGTTTAGCCCCATGACCGCGATCGGCATCTTCTCTTCGCCGACGAAAATGACCGGGCCAGTGAGCGCCGCCAGCGGGAATTCGCCGACCGTCAGCGGGATCGCGTGGCCTGCTTTGGCGAAGCCGAACGGGCCATCCATGCTCCGGACGCCCATCTTGCCGTGCACTTCCGGCGAGATCGGCTCAGGTTGTGAGTAAAAGAGGACGTTGCCGGTTATGCCGGGCGGGGCGGTGGTCGTCATGAAGCGCCTTCGGTGAACAAGAAGACCCACGGAGGCAAACCGCCTCTCTTGCGGGAAGTCGCCGCTTCTAGCCGATCAGGCTCTTCCTCGCAAATGCCGCCGTTGTCGACTTGCGCCGCGCAGGTTGAGGGGCTTTGATCCGTAGATAATCAATCGGCCGCCAAACCCATCAAATAGGCGCCATCTCATATTCGGAGGACGATTCGTGCCCATCTTTTATCCGGACATTCTCGACCAGGCGACAGCGCCCCGTACCTTCACCTACGGGGACAAGGACGTCATGCTCTACGCGCTTGGCGTTGGCATGGGGCAAGACCCCATGAACGAGACGGAACTGGCGTTCGTTTACGAAAAGAACCTCAAGGTTATTCCGACCGCCGCCACGGTTCTGGCCGCGGCCGGTGGTCGGCCAGCGCGCGGCGCCGACCAAGTCGAGCAGAAGCCCGGCCACCGCGCGAGCGTGATCAATTTTCTGATGGTCGTGCACGGCGAGCAAAAAGTGGAGCTGCACAAGCCACTCCCAGCATCAGGGACCTTTACGGCGCAGAGCCGTACTGTTGGGGCCTTCGACAAGGGTAAAGACAAAGGTGCGGTGATCATCAACGAGACGGTCTGGACCGACGATGCCGGCGAAAAGGTCGCAACGCTGACCGGCTCGACGTTCGCGCGGGGAGACGGCGGGTTTGGCGGCCCCTCGGAAGGCCAGCCTGAGCCGCACGAAATCCCCAGCCGAAAAGCGGACCTATCGGTCGACATCTCGACCCGTGAAGATCAGGCCCTGCTCTATCGGCTCAACGGTGACCGCAATCCGCTGCACTCAGATCCCGATAGCTCCAAACGATCGGGCTTCCCGCGACCGATCCTGCATGGCCTTTGCACCTATGGCATCACGTGCCGTGCGGTGCTCCAGGCCATCACCGGCTTCGACCCCGACCAGATCCTCAGCCACCAGGCGCGGTTCTCAGCGCCCGTGTTTCCTGGAGATACCATCACCGTCGATCTGTGGAAGGACGGCCCGGTGATTTCATTTGAAGCCAGGGTTGCGGCCAGAAACGTCACCGTCATCAAGAACGGCAAGACCCTGCTTCGGTCCTGACGGCGAGCGGACGACAATTGATCCGATGCTTCCTCTTGATCGGCGCGGCGGTCCTGGTGATGGGCTCCGCGCCGGTTCAAGCGCCGCAGCGCGGACGGACACTTTGAGATCTTCATCCGGCCGCGCTTGTCCCAGGCGTGCGACGCCATGCCCGCCCAGCTCGCAGCGATCTCGCGCACGCGTTGGCCCCCGCCGACGTCGCCATCATGACGAGGCACGGGAGGGCGTTGAAACAGATCGCGTTCTAAGCCTTTGTCGCGACGTAGACGACGTGGCGCTTCAACGGATGATCAACGGCCAATCCGGGATGATCGAAATCTTGGTCGGGCGCACGTTGCATATCGAGTTTTCGAGCGACGGCCTGGGATCGAAGATTCGCCTCGCCCATGAAGGCCAAGATCCGATCTAGACCCAGGCGGGTGAAAGCATCACCGACGACGGCTCGGGCAGCTTCCGGTGCATAGCCCTGACCCCAGGCAGCGGGCACGACGCTCCAGCCGGCTTCAAAACCGTCGACAAAAGGTAGGTCAGCAGAGGTTGGCAATAGACCACAGTAGCCGACGAACGCGCCGTCCGAGCGGCGCTCCATCGCCATGCGGCCATAGCCATATGTCTCCAGCGACGCCTCGCTTTTCGCGATCCTGGAAAGGACATTTGCCTTTGTGAACGGACCGCCAAGCCAATCGCTCACCTGCGGGTTCAACATCATCGCCAAATAGGACTCGCGGTCGGCATCACGCCAGCGGCGCAAGATGAGGCGCTCTGTCTGGATCATCGTCCCTCGCCTATTGGGGGCGGCCCCGGCTGAGCGCGTCATAGAGTTCGGGCCGCCGGTCGCGAAAGAAGCCCCAAGCGGCGCGATGGGTCGCCAGGAAGTCGAGATCAAACTCAGCGAGCAACACGCCTTCCTCGTCTCGTCCCAGGGATTGGACCAAGTCGCCGCGATGGTCTGCAATGAAGCTCGATCCATAAAAGCGCTGTCCACCGTTCGGATAGCCGTCCCAGGGTTCGAACCCTGTGCGATTGGCGCCGACCACAGGGATCACATTGGAGACGGCGTGGCCCTGCATGGCGCGCCGCCACGGCGCGGCGGTGTCCAGCGTCGGATCGTGAGGCTCCGAGCCGATGGCGGTGGGATATAGCAAGACCTCGGCCCCCATCAGCGCCATGACGCGGGCAGCCTCAGGGTACCACTGGTCCCAGCAAATGCCGGCTCCGATGCGTCCGAAGCGGCTGTCCCAGACGCGGAAGCCCGTGTCGCCCGGCCGGAAGT
Source organism: uncultured Alphaproteobacteria bacterium (assembly GCA_903860975.1). Classification (GTDB taxonomy): domain Bacteria; phylum Pseudomonadota; class Alphaproteobacteria; order Caulobacterales; family Caulobacteraceae; genus Phenylobacterium. Next base: position 185,587 of record CAIOSI010000016.1, on the reverse strand, counting down.
AATACTTCTCCATATACCCTGGCCCATCAGGAATATGGCTCTTGCGATAGACGCCGAGCAGCGCCCCATCGGCGTCAGCCATCACGAGGCTGTTGAAGTAGTGCGGCCCCTCGCGTTCGAAGATTGAGATCGGCAGCACCACCCCAAGCTCGGCCGCCAACGGAGCCAACGCCTTTACGCAAGGATGTTCCCGCCAAGGATGGGCCTCTTTGAACCAACGCTCCTCCTGGGCGACGCAGAAATATGGACCTTGGAATAGCTCCGGCGGAAGGATCACTTGAGCGCCCTTGGCTGCCGCTTCGCGGATCAGCTCGGCCGTGCGCGCAATGTTGGCTGCAAGATCCATCCCAAAGGAGGCCTGGATTGCCGCGACACTCATCTTGCGGGTCATCAGGCGGGTTCCTGCTGGGTGATGCAGTGGAAGGATCCACCGCCGGTGAGAATCGCGCTCGACGGCAGGCCGATCACGTCGCGGCCAGGGAATAAATGCTCAAAGGCCTCTAGGGCGAACGCCCCCGAGCGTTCGGCGTAAATGGGCACGATCACGGCCTGGTTGGCGATCAGGAAATTCATGTGGCTGGCAGGCGCGGCGCGGTTCTCGGGCCCCTTTATCCAGCCCGGAGATGGGATGCGGATCACCTGCAGCGCTCGGCCAGCGGCGTCCGTCATGCTCGCCAATCTTCGGGCCGCGTCATCATAGGCCTTGGCGTTGGGATCACCGCGTCCAAACGCGACCGGGCAGGCCACGACCCCCGGCGCCACGAACCGCGCCAGATTGTCCACGTGGCCATCCGTATGGTCGTTCGCCAGACCGTCGCCAAGCCACAGGACTTTCTTGGCGCCCAGCGCCTGAGCGAATGCCGCCTCAGCAACGGCTTGCGTCCAGCCTGGATTTCGGTTGGGATTGAGGACGCATTGGCAAGTGGTCAGGACGGTGCCTTCGCCGTCGTGATCGACAGCGCCGCCCTCCAAGATGAAGTCGTTTGCGGCCAGTGCAACGCCTGCCGCCTGAGCGATCTGGGAGGCGACCTTATCGTCGTGCTCCAACCTATATTTGCCGCCCCAGCCGTTGAACATGAAGGCCTGGGCCCGTGGGCCTTCCGGGCTTGTGGCAAAGATGGGCCCGGTGTCGCGCAGCCAGATGTCACCGAACGCCCCGGGTACAATCTCGACACCTTCGACGCCCGCCAGCTGCGCACGCGCGTCCGCCTCACCGTCGGGAGAGCCGGTCATAAGCCGCACACGCTCACCGCCGGGCCCGGCAAGCGCTCGCGCGAGCGCTGCGACTTCAGCCTGTGCTTCGGCGAGATCGCCCTCCCAAAGCTGCGCATGGCTGGGGAAACCAAGCCACATCGCCCGATGGGGCGCCCATTCGGCGGGTACGGTTAGTTTCATAAAAGACCCTGACATCACCAAGACGCGCGCAATTGAGCTGGCAGGCCCCAGGCGTCAAGGTACCACGAAAAAGGGGGCGGCCCGTTGCCGGACCACCCCCTCGAACTCGCGATGAAACCCTGCGCTAGAACTGAGTGTGCAGGGACACCGTGAAGGTCCGCGGCGCGTTAAATACGTAGAAGTACGATTTTGCGGCCGCCGTCACGGTCGGCGTCAAGACCACCGGGGTCGCGTTGGTGACGGAAGACACACGATAGGGCTCGCGCGTGTTCGTCAGGTTGAAGACGTTGAACTGTACATAGGTGTTCTGCAAACCCCACGAACGGATCGGTGCACGGGCGTCGAAGTTCACCGTTGTGACGTCGGGCATGCCGACGGTATTCATGTCGTCAAGCCAGCGCTTGCCCTGGAATTTGACGTTCAACCCTGCGTCAACCCATCCGAAATCGTACCGGATGTTCCCGGCGACGGTTTGCTTGGGGGTCAGCACCAGTTGCTTGCCCTTCGTCGGCAGGGCCAGGGCTACGGCGCCGGAGGCAGCGACGATCTCGTCGCTCTTCACGTCGCTGGTGGTGAATTCCGCGCTGGCATAGAGCGTAAGATGCTCATAGGGGCTGGCACCGGCCTCGAGATCCACACCGTAAATCTGCACCTCGCCGATATTGCGGTCGATGGACAACGTCGGGTCATTCGGGTCGTACGACTGAACGATACGGTTCTTGTAGTCGACATCCCAGACGCTGAACGAGGTGGTGAGTGCGCGGGTCTGATAGCGCCAGCCAGCCGCAAAGCTGTCGGATGTTTCAGGACTAACCACGGCCGGCGTCGACGAATAGAGGTCATCGGTCTTTGGCGCGGAGAAGCCCGCGGCATAGGTCGCATAGACCATCTGATTGTCGTTGATACGGTAGGTCGCGCCCGCGTTCGGCAAGACCTTTTCGAAGCGGAAGGTCTGAGAGAACGGCATGCGGAAGTTTGGCGTATTGGTGACGGCGTTGAACGAGATCGAACCCGTCTTGCCGAACAACAAGGTCGACAGCGCGTTAGTATTTTTCGCCGTGACGCCGGCATTGTAGGCCGCCATCACGCTCGCCGGGTCGACCGTGTCGCAATAGGCGCTCGTGCCGTTGTAGGTGTAGCAGTACTGATCAAGCTTGCGCGTGAAATGGGGGTCACGAATGCCGACGTTGAGGTGCAGTTTGTCGTCCATGAACTTGCCGATGTAGTTCACGGCGATCTGGTTCAGCTCGGCGATCGAATGCCGATCGCGGTTGCGCATGAAGCTGCCGTCAGCGGTGGCGATCTTGTTCGAACCCCAGCCATCCTTCCCGCCGAAGATCGAAGCCGGCATGCCGGTGTTCGGATCGATGTAGGTGTACTCCGCGGTCTGACGATGCATTGCATAGTCCAGGGTATAGCCAACCGAGAAGTGATTGTGCTCGTCCAGGTCGTAGAGGAGCGAGGTGAGGAGGCCGAAGCGGTGGGTATTGGTGTTGCTGGGGCTGTAGACGTCGACGGTGTCGAGCGTATCGCCGTCGCGGTTCAGATCGACGCCCGGGCCGGTCGTGTTCTTACCCTTCAGGCGCGGATCGGTTTCCGAAAGCGCCGTCACACCGCCGCCATTAGCCAGCGTGTAGAACCACGACGGATCGAACGTGAAGGTCGCTTTGTCAGTTAGCGAAAACTTGGAAGCGCCACGGATGGTGCCGAAGATCACGGGGTTGGGGTGGGTGGCCCAGAAGTTGCCGTCCAGCCCGCTTGCGCCAGCGCTGCCCTGTTGGAAGCCGATAAGCGAGCCACCGTTGATCAGATTTCCGGCGACGGCCAACGGCTTGTCGGCAACGCCGTTGACGGCGGTCGGTACCGACCACGCATTGTTGTAGTCGAGCGTGCTCTTGCTAAGGCCTGCCTGGGCGAATTGGGCCGGCGAGGAGGACTGATAGAAGTAGCTGTGTTCGACGACCAAGCTGCCGGCCAGACTGATGAAGTCAGAGCCTTTCAGCGGTTGATAGATGCGGGCGTCGACACCTTCTTTCATTTGGGAACCCGCCCCGACCCACTTGCTGGCGTGGTCGTAATTGGCCGCAAGCATGAAGCGGGTGCCCAAAGGACCAAACTCACCGGTCTCGCCTTCGAGATAATAGCGGGTGAAATCGTTGGTGCCGATCGTCGGCGAGAAGATCAGTTGGCGATCCTTCGTCGGGACCTTGGAGACCACGTCGACCGTACCGCCGACAGCCGAGGCGGTCGGGCTGTCGACTGAGGTCGACCCCATGTTGACTGTGATGTGGTCGGTCAGTTCCGCGGGGAGGTACTCACCGGGGTATACCGCGTAGTTACCGCTGTCGTTAACCGGTACGCCGTCGATGGTGACGCCGATGTGGTTGCCGTCGAACGCATGGATGCGAAGGTCGCCGGAAAGGTTCCCGGTTGCATCTTCGGAGGTGTAGTTGACGCCCGGTAGGAGGTTGATCAGCTGAGCAAAGTTCTGGCCGGCCTGTTGGTGGGCGAAGAACTCACTGCTGACGATCGACTCGTCTTTTGCTTCCTGAACCTGAGTGATCACCCCGGCCACGGTCGGCTGGCCGTGTGCGCCCGTCACGACGAGCTCCTGGACCTGAGTGGCCGTCGACTGCGCGAAAGCGCTGGAGGCCAGAAGCAGGCTCGTGGCCAATGCGGTCGTTGCGCAAAGCGCGCGGTTTAATTTCAGCTGCATTGATTTTCCCTAATGGATAAGTCCGAAGCCGCCATCCCCGGCGATTCCGTCGTCTTACTTTAGCCCTATAACGTGGAAATCGCAGCCGATGGTGACGGTTTTGCTACGGTCGCGGTCCGTCAGTGCAATGCAGCATCAAACTGTGGCGCCGATGCATCGCTAGTTGCGACCACTTGACGCTAGGGTCGCACGCGATGGCCGATTTAAGAACACCTGAGGCAATGACGTCGAAAGACGAGGATGCCAACGCGCGGGCTGCGCTTCTATTGGTGGCCGCCTTGACGCTTGCGCGGCTGATCGCGATGTTCCGTACACCCCTGGAACTCTACCCGGACGAAGCCCAGTCCTGGCTTTGGTCACGAACCCTTGCCTTCGGCTACGCGTCCAAGCCACCGATGATCGCCTGGGCAATCTGGGCCTCGACGGCGCTGGGTGGCGATTCGGAACCCTGGGTGAGGCTGCCAGCCGTGCTATTTCAGGCCGCCGCAACACTGCTGGTCTTTTGGATCGCACGCAGGCTCTACGGGTCTGGGACGGCGTTGGCGGCGGCGGCGCTTTATGCGCTCACCCCCGCGATCCAGGTTTCGGCGACCGTGGTCGCTTCAGATGCCCCCCTGCTGTTTTTCATCGGCCTGACGATCTGCGCTTATGTGGCCCTGCAGGGCGGCGAGGGACGTCGCCGATCGCGGCTGGCCGCAGGGCTCGGCGCGGCCATGGGCATGGCATTTCTCAGCAATTATGCCGCGATCTATGCGCTCGTTGGCGTCGGACTGCACGTCGCGCTCCACCCCTCTGCGCGTCGCAACTGGTCACCGGCCTCTGCAGCCTTCGCGCTTGGCACCTTCCTTCTGATTGTGTCCCCACACCTGGCTTGGAACGCCACTCATGGGTTCGCCACTTTGCAACACACCGCCGCTGAGGCCGACGGGGCCGCGCGAAAGCTGTTTCATCCCGTCGAATTCGGAACGTTCGTGGCGGGCCAGTTCGCGGTCTTTGGTCCCATTTCTTTTGCGGTCCTGCTTTTGGGCTTTGGGCTGATGGCCCATCGTCGAGGCCTGGAGGCGGCCGATGGGCTCTTGCTTTGCTTTACCCTCCCGGCGATTACCATTGCCGCACTTCAGGCCCTTCTCAGCCGACCTGACGCCAACGGGTCGGCGGTGAGCTATTTGCCTGGCGCGATCCTAGTGGCCGCCTGGCTGGTCCGCTGGCGAACACGACGTCTGCTGACTGCAGCGCTAGCCCTTCAGGCCGTGATAACCGCAGGGTTCTTCGCGGTCGTATTGCAGCCCAGAATTCTTGACACCCTCGGCCAATCCAACAGCCTGATGCGCGCCCGGGGCTGGGCTCAGACGGCCGATATCGTCGTTCGAAGGGTCCGCGCTGAGCAGTCGGCGGGCGTCAGCGCCGTCGCGGCCAGCAACTCCTTGCTCTATTATAGTCTTGCCTATTACGGCCGCGACTACTTCGGCCAACCGTTAGCCGCGCCGCTGAAAATCTGGCTCCGCAGGGCCCGCACGGGCAATCCAACTGATGATGTCATTGCGCCGCTGTCCGAGGGTCGGGGCCAGCGGGTGGTGGCCGTTGCCTATGAAGGCGGGTTCAACACCGAGATGGCCGCCGACTTCAGCCGCGTCCTAGACCCGCAGATCAATGACGTCTGGCTGGATCGCAAGCATCAGCGCCGCCTGGACATGTTCGTCGGCGAAGGCTTCAGGCTTGGCCCCCGCGATGCCACGACAGGCTATCCGACGCCGGCCTGGAAGCCTGGCGACGCCGTCACCGCGACCCCCGGTACACCCACAACCCTGGTCATCATCCCTACCCGACACTAAGCGCGAACCGCGGCCACCGTCGAGGCGGTCGTTCAGGTGGTGGGCCGGGTTTTTGGTTGATCCGTCGGGAACACCAATGTTGGCTTGGCGACATAGCGATCCGGAAAAACCTCGCGCAACATCGCCACCTTCGGGATGTCGTAAGTGGCGATGTAGGGCTGCTCGGGATGTCGCACGAGGTAGTCCTGGTGGTAGTCCTCAGCCTTGAAGAACCCTTTGAGCGGATCCACGCGGGTGGCGATCGGCTTCTTGAACGCGTGGGCCTCGTTCAGCTGTTGGATATAGGCTTCGGCAACCCGCTTCTGGTCGGGGTTCGCATAGAAAATTTCGCCGCGATACTGTGGACCCTCGTCCGGGAATTGCATGTTGACCTGGGTCGGGTCGGTGGCGACCGAGAAGAAGATCTGCAACACCTCGCCATAACTGATCTGGTGCGGATCAAAGACGATCTGGACAGATTCCGCGTGGCCGGTCGTGCCCGTGCCGACCAATTCGTAGTGCGCAGCCGCGCCTGGACCGCCAGAATATCCGGAATAGACCTTCTTGACGCCCTTCACATGTTCGAAAACGCCCTGGACACCCCAGAAGCAACCGCCCGACAGCACGGCGGTCTCCATTGTCCCGGCCGCTGGCAGTGCGACGTTGACCTTAGGCGCAGGCAGCGCACCGGGCTTGAGGACGCCTGCCGCGGGCGCGGCGTTCGAGATGAGGACGGCGGCGGCAGCGGCAGCCAGGGCTGCGAGGAACTGGGTTTTCATGGATCTAGGATGCCATTCGTGAAGGTTCAGGTCAGCTCAGTATACGCCAGGAACGCGCAGATGGTTACATTCCGCTAGGCGCCAAGCGCGACACGGAAGGCCGCTTCTGTCTTGGCCTGGACTTCCCCGACCTCGACACCCGGGGCGAGCTCGACGAGCGCAAGGGGTGACTTGCCGCGCGAAACGTCGAAGACCCCCAGCTCGGTGATCACCAGATCAACCACACCCTGGCCGGTGAGCGGCAAGGTGCAGGCCTTCACGAGCTTGGACGCTCCGGATTTTTCGGTGTGCTCCATGACGACCACCACGCGCTTGACCCCGGCGACCAAATCCATGGCGCCGCCCATACCCTTGACCATCTTTCCGGGCACCATCCAGTTGGCGAGGTCACCGTTTTGCGCGACCTGCATGGCGCCCAGCACCGACAGATCAATATGGCCGCCGCGGATCATGGCGAAACTGTCGGCGCTGGAGAAATAGGACGAACTTGGCAACTCGGTGATCGTCTGCTTTCCCGCGTTTACGAGGTCAGCGTCGATCTCATCTTCAGTGGGAAATGGCCCCATGCCCAGCATGCCGTTCTCGCTTTGCAGCGTCACGTGCACCCCAGATGGAATATAGTTTGCCACCAGGGTCGGAATGCCGATCCCAAGGTTCACATAGAAGCCGTCGCGCAACTCCAGGGCGGCGCGGGCGGCGATCTGTTCACGCGACCAGGCCATTACGTTATCGCTCCTTCCGGCAGGCGAAGGGTTCGCTGCTCGATGCGCTTTTCGAACACCGCGCCCTTGAAGATGCGGTCCACGTAGATGCCGGGTGTGTGGATGTTGTCTTTGTCGAGCTGGCCGGTGACGACAAGCTCCTCGACTTCGGCAATCGTCACCTTGCCGGCCGCCGCCATCATCGGATTGAAGTTCCGAGCGGTGCGCCGATAGACAAGGTTCCCGTCGTGGTCGCCCCGGTAGGCCTTGACGATGGATAGGTCGGCGGTGAGGCCGCGCTCCATCACGTACATCTGGCCGTCAAACTCGCGGACTTCCTTGCCTTCGGCCACCAAGGTGCCAACGCCGGTCTTGGTGAAGAAGGCCGGGATACCCGCGCCGCCCGCCCGGATACGTTCGGCCAACGTGCCCTGCGGATTAAATTCCAGCTCGAGCTTTCCGGACAGATAGAGATCGGCAAAGAGTTTATTCTCGCCGACGTAGCTGGATATCATCTTCTTGATCTGGCCGCCGGCCAACAGGATGCCCAGGCCAAAATCATCGACCCCGCAATTGTTGGATATAACCGTCAGATCCTTCACGCCGGTCTCACGAATCGCTGCGATCAGGTTCTCCGGGATGCCGCAGAGGCCGAAACCTCCCGCCATGATGGTCATTCCATCAAAGAGCACTTCACTGAGCGCCTCACGGGCGCCGTCCACTTTCTTGCTGGCCATGAACCCTTGTTACGCCGCAACGCAGCATTTGAGAACGGGCCCGATGAAAAAGAACGGGCGGGCTCCGCCAACTCGTCCCGATGGTTGTTGCGGAAGATCGCAGCGCCATGGCCTCACACGGCTTCCAAGACCGCCGAAGTGGAAAGGATTGCAGCGCAGGAAGATCTCGAAGATGCGCCGAAGGTTCTAGAGTTCAAAAGCCGCAGCCGGGGCGATTGGAAGGCAAGCAAAAGCGGGTGTAATAAACCCGGCATGAGCCAAGCCCACAGCCTTCCACCTCGCATCGAGCCCGTCTCGTTCGCAGGCTTCGACCAGAACTTCGCAAAGTTCTGCGACACACTCGGCGGGTCCTTCGAGCGCTTCGGATTTGCGGTGATCTGCGACCATGGCATCGCCCAGGCGCGAATCGATGCGGCTGTGGCGGCGGCCAAGCGGTTCTTCGCCCTGCCCGAGGCTGAGAAGTTGAAGTACAAACTTCCGGTGGGCGGACAGCGCGGCTACACGCCCTTCGGCGTCGAGACCGCCAAGGGTGCGGTGAACTACGACCTCAAAGAATTCTGGCACGTCGGCCGCGACCTGCCCCCAGGCCACCCTTACCGAAGTCACATGGCTGACAATGTCTGGCCCGACGCTGAGGTGGCCGAGTTTCATGAGACCGTAGGCTGGCTCTATGGCGCGCTCGACGCGATGGGCCTGAAGGTGCTCGAGGCGATTTCGACCTACCTGGACCTTGAGCGGGGCTTCTTTGAGCCCACCGTCGACTTCGGCAACTCGATCCTGCGGCTCCTGCACTATCCGCCAGTTCCCTTCGATGGACCGCACATCCGCGCCGCGGCGCACGAGGACATCAATGTCATCACCCTGCTGCTTGGAGCCGAAGAGGCTGGACTGGAGGTCCAGGATCGCGACGGCCAATGGCTGGCCATCAATCCGCCGCCCGGGTCGCTGGTCTGCAATATCGGCGACATGCTGCAGCGTCTGACCAATCACAAGCTGCCTTCGACCACGCATCGGGTGGTCAATCCAGCGCCCGAGCGCCGCGGCGTGGCCCGCTATTCGACGCCGTTCTTTCTGCACTTCAATTCGGATTACGTGATCAAGACGCTGGCGAACTGCCTGGATCAGACACATCCTGATCGCCACCCCTCCTCGATCACGGCAGACGAATTTCTTCAGCAGCGTTTGCGCGAAATCAAGCTGGCCTAGCGGCCGGATGGGGTGGGGGCTGGAGACCCCGACCTTGGTAAGAGAGCCTTCGTCTATTCAGGTCATCGGCGATCTGCGGGAGCGCCGTTGTTGAGTTTGAGCCCGGGGCGGAAATGTAAGCCCTTCCGGGGTCGCTGGCGCAGTTCGCCACGATCGCCGGGGCGCTCGGGTCACGATCCTGGGGGAGGAAGCCTACGGCTTAGATGATGATTTTATTCGGCGCGGCCTGCATGGCGGTGCATAGGTTTTGCACCTGAGCAAATGAGTCACCGCTCGGTGCGGCGCAGGCCGAATGGTCGGCAAGACGGCCGCTGCTGCGATCCGTGGCTGACGCCGCCCCTGAGATGACGCCCTTGCAATAGACCATGTTGAAGGCGCCATCGCTCATCAAGATCATCACTTTAAACAGGTGGCTTGAGCCTAAGCCCGCCGGTTGGCTGGCCGCTGGAAACAATGGACTCCAGTTCGGCGCGTTGAGTGTCGCCCCCTTGATCAGATGCAGGTTCGCATTCATCGCCTTTTTATCGACCGTGTTGACCCCGGTTGTGTCCGTCGCAGGTGGCTTCGCAGCCTAGAGGGCCGCCATATCGCGCAAGTCCTGAAGTTTTCCTCGGTGAGAGGCCGATGGGTAGACATCGACCATCCCCCACCTCATGGGCGTCAGAACTGCGAGTGTAATCGCGAAGACCACGACGCGAACGCCGCGCTGATCGTTGATGGATTTCTTCGGAAGCCTGGAGAGCTGAATTCTGCTGAATGGGTTTCGCATTTGGCACCCTGTGTCCGAGATTTGCGGACACAAGATCACTGAATGTCTTGAATGATTTCTTTTCGATTAAATTTCAATATTTAATTGATCATATTATTCGTGAATAATAATGAATACTATATTAGAGATTTTCTAACTCCTCCAAGCCCGTCACAGTCACTCCAAGGTCATTCACCAGTCCCGTCGAGATCGAATAAACCCAGCCGTGGATGCACACCTGCTGGCCACGCGCCCACGCATCCTGGACGAACACGTCCGAGGCGACGTTGCGCACCTGTCTGATGACGTTCAGTTCGCAGAGGCGATCGAGACGCGCGCGCGCCTCCGGAATGGCGTCCAGTTCCTGCCGGTGATCGTGGAAGACCTCACGGATCGGGTGTAGCCAGTGATCAACTAGGCCGCGCCGCTTGCCGTCAACGGCCGCAGCGATACCGCCGCAACCATAGTGACCAACGACCATGACGTGCTTGACCTTGATCACGTCGATGGCGAACTGCAGAACCGATAAATAATTGGCGTCCTGCGGAGGGGCGAGGTTGGCAACGTTGCGGTGGACGAACAATTCGCCCGGATCCAAGTCGACGATATCGTTGGCCGGCACCCGGCTGTCGGAACAGCCAATCCAAAGATATTCGGGCGCCTGCTGGCCTTCGAGCCGCTTGAAGAAGCCGGGATCGCCCTCGATCTTGCGCGCCGCCCAGGCCCGGTTATTGGCTTTCAGATCGTCAAGCATCGCTAGGCCGTGACCGCGTCGGGTTGCTGGTTAGGTTGGGCGGCCAGAAAGGCCGGGTGCTGCATCGCCCGCTCGGCCACGGCGCGGATCGCGGGATAGCCCGCCAGATCGACCTGATAGCGGTTCGCGGAATAGATCTGCGGGATCAGGCAGCAATCGGCGATGGTGGGTGTTTCACCGAAGGCAAAGCCTTTGCCGTATCGGGCGACCATCGGCTCGATGGCCTCGAAGCCGTCTCGGATCCAGCCTTGCGTCCACTCAAGGATGCCCGCCTGGTCGATCCCCATCTTGTTGAGCTTTCGGCCCACACGCGCGTTGTTCAGCGGGTGGATATCAGACGCGATGATCAGCGCCATGGTGCGCACAGCCTGTCGGTCCAGCGGTGCCTTGGGAAGCAGCGGCGGATCAGGATACGCCTCCTCCAGCCACTCCAGAATCGACAGACTCTGGGTCAGGATTCGGCCGCCACCGATATCGAGCGCTGGCGTAAGCTTCTGGCGGTTCACAGCCTGATAGGCCGGCGTACGCTGGTCGCCACGGATCAGATCCAACGCCGCGTAGTCAAAGCCGACACCCTTCAAACCCAGTCCGATACGGACGCGATAAGGTGCCGTCGCTTGCCAAGCGCTATAAAGGGTCAAGCTCATCAAGCCACCTTGAACGCGAGCTTTCCGACGCCATCGATCTGACCCTCGACCCGGTCGCCGCTGCGTAAGGGGCCAACACCCTCCGGCGTGCCCGTATAGATCAGATCCCCGGCGGCCAGGGTCCAGAGCTTTGAGGCTTCGGCGATGATCTCTTGGGTCGCCCAGATCATGTCCGCCACGCTGGCGTCTTGGCGTACGTCGCCGTTCACGGTGAGCTGAATTCGACCCTGCGGCGCTGGGCCCGACCATGGCTTGATGGCAGAGATGGGCGCAGACTCATCAAACCCTTTTGAGGCCTCCCAGGGCTGCCCCTTGTCCTTGGCGGCATTCTGCAAGTCGCGCCGGGTCAAGTCGACGCCCACCGCATAGCCGAAGACGAGGTCCAGAGCTCTTTCGACGGGCACCGCCTTACCGCCCGCCTTCAGCGCCACAACGAGCTCGATCTCGTGATGGAGGTTCGAGGTCATTGGCGGATAAGCGACATCACGTCCTGGCGACACGATCGCGTCGGCGGGCTTGGCGAAGAAAAATGGCGGGTCGCGATCGTCTCCCCCCATCTCACGCCGGTGAGCTGCATAGTTTCGGCCAACGCAGAGGATGCGGCGAACCGGGAAAATTTCGTCTTGCCCTTCGACAGGTACGGTGACGACGGCGGGCGGTTCGAAGAGATACTGGCTCATGAACGCCCGCTTACGCCCGCGTCTCGCCGAAGTGAAGCGGTTCAGCGCAAGACATGCACCACGCCCGTGGCGCGAAAATCAGGAGTGGCCTGCGGCCTTGCACTGGCGATCAGGATAACTTCGATGTCGCCTTTGCAGCTCGGTTCCTCAATCCGATAGCCCCGCGCCTTCGCCTTGCCCGCAGGCTTTGCGGTCTCGTGTCCGAGGGCTCAGTCAATAGGGTCGCAAGCGGCAGACGGTGAGGGTGAAACCGCAGCGCGACCAGGGCCTTTGGACGCGGCAGGTCGACGCCACAGACGTCGGCTAGCGCCTGAAAGGCGCCGTTGAAGATCCGCAAGATGAAGCTCTGCTCACCTCGGTAGCGATGACCGATCGCCCTGCGCGCAATTGACAAGCCCGCATCCTGGCGGCTCTGGCTGCTTAACCCTTTCCCCCGACCTGGAGATCCCATGCCCGTCCCCAACCAAGGCCCCCTCGCCGACCTGGTGGTGATTGAGATGGGTTCACTGATCGCCGGGCCCTTCGCCGGCCAGATCCTCGGCGATTTCGGCGCGGAGGTGATCAAACTGGAAGATCCCAAGATCGGAGATCCCATGCGCCAATGGGGGCGCAGCCTGCCCAAAGGCCACTCACCTTGGTGGCCGGTCATTGGACGGAACAAGAAGTCCGTAGGGCTGGACCTGCGCACCCCCGAAGGACAGGTCATCGCCAAGGCGCTGATCGACCAGGCCGACATCGTTATTGAGAATTTCCGGCCGGGGGCCATGGAAAAATGGGGCCTCTCCTACGAGGCGCTCGCAGCCAGCAATCCGAAGCTGATCATGGCGCGGGTGTCGGGCTTTGGTCAGTCTGGTCCTTACGCCTCGCGCGCCGGCTACGGTCTGATCGGCGAAGCCATGGGTGGCCTGCGCTATGTGACTGGCGAGGCCGACCGGCCACCGGCCAGGGCGGGCATCTCCATCGGAGATAGTCTGGCGGCCATGCATGCGGTGATGGGGATCACCATGGCGCTGCACGCGCGGGCGCGAACGGGTCTGGGTCAAGTTGTCGATGCCGCGCTCTATGAGAGCGTCCTGGCCGTGATGGAAAACCTGGTCACCGAATACGACATCACAGGCTATGTCCGCGAGCGGTCAGGCTCAGTATTGCCCGGCATTGCCCCCTCTAACGCCTACCCCTGCAGCGGGGGCGACATGATTTTGATTGGCGGCAACGGCGATACCGTCTTCGCCCGTCTGACAGAGGCCATGGGCCGGGACGATCTGAAGATAGATCCGAAATTTGTCGACCATGCCGCGCGCGGCGTGAACCAGGCCGAACTCGATGCGATCATCGCGGACTGGACCTCAGGCTTCGCCCTGGCCGACCTTCTTGCCTTGCTGGGTTCGAAGGGTGTCCCATCGAGCCGTGTCTTTCGGGCGCCGGACATGTTGGAAGACCCGCAGTTTCAGGCACGCGAGGCCATCATTACCACCGAGCATCCGGTCTTCGGTCCGATCCGGATGCAAAATGCATTCCCCAAGCTGTCACGAACGCCGGGCGCAGTCCGTTGGCCCGGACCTGCCTTGGGCGAACATACCGATGAGGTGCTAAGCGCCCGCGCCAGCTGCTCGCCTGAGCGCCTGGCGCAGTTGCGCGCAACGGGCGTGATCTGAGGCGATACGCCCGGTCCGCGGCATAGGCCGCGGACCGCACGAGGAAGTCGGGTCGCTTGACGCGGGCGAAGTCCCTAGGCCACCGGTCTGGCCCCTGCGAAGATCCGCAGGCCCTCCTGCTCCTGTTCTATCGTGGCGTTCTGCATGAGCCGAGGCGGCGCCTTGTCTCAGGGCCCCTATTTTGGGTGCGACGTCTTGACCTTAAGCAGTTCCGCAAGAGCCGCTGCGACCTCAGTCACGTCATAGGGCTTACGGATCATCGGGGCGTCGAACCGGCCGAGCGCGCCAACCGTCTCGCCATAGCCCGTCGCAAAAACGAAAGGGATTTTGCGGGCCGCCAACACCTCAGCGATCGGTGTAACCGCGTGGCCGTTCAAGTTGGCGTCGAGGACTGCGGCGTCAATCTGCTGGTCCAGCAGCGCCGTGGCATCCTCCAGTTCGTAAGCCGGACCGATGATCACCGCACCGGCTTCCGACAGGCCCATCTCCAGTTCCATCGCCAAAAGGACCGCGTCTTCGACGATCAGCACGCGCGCGCCCCGCAAATTTGAGCCGCCGCTGAAGGGCGCAACAGTCTCAACCACCCGCGGCTTCGGCGCATCAGGCACGGTTTCAGGCCGCGGGACCACCGTTGCCGGACCCGCGCGGAGTTTCGCCACGACGCCCGCCGGACGAGGCTCAATGATCGTCTCGCCGTTGAGCTCGCGGCTGGTGACTTGTTCCAGCAGTGTCGAGCCGAAGCCTCTGCGGACCGGTGACTTTACGGTCGGCCCGCCGCTTTCGGTCCAGGTGAGCTGGAAGCCGCCATCTGCCAGGCGCGTCCATTTAACGTTGACCCGACCCGTTTCCACCGAAAGCGCGCCATATCTCACCGCATTGGCGGCCAGCTCGTGTAGCCCCAGCGCAAGCGCATTGGCAGCTCGCGGCGTCAGGAAGAGCTCAGGACCCTCCCAAGCCGTTTGGACTGGAGCCAGCGAGCCCAACTCAGCTGCAACCAAATGGTCAATGGCCGCGCCACGCCAACGGGCGGCGGTGAGCAGTTCATTTGCGGAGGCCATAGCCTTCAGACGGCCACCGAACTTCTGCAGAAAAATCTCCAGAGAGGTCGTCTGGCGCGCCGTCTGGGTGGCGAGGGACTGGACGGTAGCCAGCACGTTCTTAACGCGGTGGTCCAGCTCAGCCATAAGCGTCTGGCGCTGCTGCTCCTCGAGTTTGCGTTCGGTGATGTCACTGACGATGCCCGTCGCATTTTGCGCTTGCCCGTCGGGGCCCCGATTGACGACACCAATGACGCGCACCCAAACCGTGCGCCCATCACTGGGCCGAATGCACCGGACTTCGAATTCGTAGACGCCGCCCGCTGAAGGTTGACGCGCCTTGAAGTCCCGAAATCCCGCCAGATCGTCAGAATGGATGAGGCGTTCAAAGTCGCTGATCGTGTTGGCCGGCATGGAGCCCGCCGCCAGCCCGGTGATCGCAGCCATGCGCTCGCTGACGACGAAAACACCACTGACGACATCCCATTCGAACTCGCCGATGCCCGCAACTTCGAGTGCTCGCTCCAGGAGGCGATGCTTGTCGCGGCGGCTGAGGTCACCTTGCGTCATCTGTCAAACATAGGATGCCGAACGTCAGATCGCGACAGGAACTGTCGCCACCTTTGCGATCGGCCAGGAAAGACTCAACGCCATGACTTTGCGGCGAGGTCTGGAACCGGCTAAGGTGGTCAGCGTTCCGCTCAGATATCCCGGCCGCGCGCCGGGCCACATTTCGGAGATCTTCCCATGCCCGCGAACAGCGTTGACTACGCCGCCGACGAGACCAAGGCCGCGGTCAACTCCGCAACTGAAAGCGCGACCAAGCTCTCCGCCGAAGCGCAGCGCTCGTTCGCCGAGGCCGCCAAACGCATCGAGCGCGCTTTGAGCGAAGGCATCGAACAGCTACGGGCGCAAAGTCGAGCCTATTCTGATACGGCCGGCGAACAGATGGATCAGGCCCAGCAGTATATGACCGAACGGGTGCGCGAACGTCCGCTGGCCGCCACAGGCGCAGCCCTGGGTGTGGGCGTCCTGATCGGGCTGCTGTTGGCCGCCGCCGCATCTCCGCGCCGCTGAGCGCGCCAGCGATCCGGGCCCCTGTGATCTTCAGGAAACTCGTCGGCCTGATCGCCGCCTGCGCCGCCATTGCGGCGGCGGCGGGCATCTGCATGGTCGCGCTCGCATTTGCGATCTACGCGGGCCTGCGCGACAATATAGGTCCAGCTTGGGCCTCTGCCGCTGTGGCGGGTATTGTCGCGGTGATCGCCCTGATCATTGCCCTAGTCGCGACGCGCAGAGCGCGGCCGACGCCCATGAAGGACGAGCCTCAAACATTAGCCGCCAAGCTCATAGAGTTAGCGCGAGCGCGCCCCTTGCTGGCGACAGGCGCCGTAACAGCCGCGGCTGCGGCCGCCATCACGATGGCCATTAAGAACCCGCGGATACTCACGGCGATCATCGCTGCGGCGTTCGCGCCAGGTCCACCGCCGCCGAAGCCCTAAATGGGAACGATTGTTCGCGCCTCCGCGTTCGATTGGCCAGCAGCGCCGATTGCGGCGCAGATGGAGAAACCCGAATGCTTGGCTGGGCTCTGACTTTCCTGGTGGTCGCGTTGATCGCTGGCGTCCTAGGCTTCACCGCGATCGCCGGAACAGCGATCGGTATCGCTAAGATCGCTTTCTACGTGTTCCTTGCGCTGTTTGTGGTGTCACTGATCATGAACTTCCTGCGGGGCCGAGGAACAACGCTTTAATTCCGAAGGCGCAGAGCCGTCGGCACGGCGTGCGCCGCGTTCGGCGCCGCAACGGTTGGCGCGCTCGCCCTTGTCGCGATCGCCGCATCGATGGACTGAACTTGACCCGCTCCAGCGGAGCGGTCGAAGCAAACTCGGGGAGCTTCGGGCTCAGGGCTTGCCGGCAACAGAATTCGAGATCTTGGCGACAAGCCAGACGGCCGCGACCCGCGGCGAGGAAAAGTCGAGACGGCGAACTCCGCGCGCCGACGTGGTCGTGCAACTTTAGGCGAACTGAAGGCAGGAGCTCAGTCTCGATTGGGCAAACCAGGACGCGCCATCTTTGGTTCCCGAAGGTGCCAAATCGAGAAACATGAGCCGTGCGGAGACGGCAGACTGGTGGGGGAGCCAGTCTTCAAGCCGGGGGGCGTGGCCGCCTCCGCACCCCCAAGAACTCGCACATGGCCATTGCGTTCCGAAGCAAGCGAACCTTTTTCAAGGTCTGGTTCATCGTGATCAGAGCCTCTGACATCCACGATAGAATTGTTTTTGTGCCGTTTTTGGATTTTCCCGAGCGTGATCGCCGCGCTCATTTGGCAAATGGCGAAGGGATCTAGACGACGGATTGGCCGCGCACCGCTCGCAAAATAAAGCCAACGACCAACAGCACCAAAAAGATCACGAAACAAACCCGCGCGATGGTCGCCGCCAGGCCTGCCAGGCCGACGAAACCCAGGAAGCCGGCGACAATCGCCAGAACTGCAAAAACCAAAGCCCAGCTGAGCATCGACATTTCTCCCGAAAAAAAGACGCCGTGATCGCCGCGACGTCTTTTCTCAAACGAGAACCTAGTCTCGGCGTTCCGACACCTAGGCGGCGTGTCTGGACGCCTTACGCGGATGGAAGAACAACGCCTGACCGATGGCGGCTTTAACCGTCTCCGGTTGGAATGGCTTGGTGATGAGGAACGTGGGCTCCGGACGCTCGCCCGTCAGCAAGCGTTCTGGAAAGGCGGTGATGAAGATCACCGGCACATTGAAACGTCCTAAGATGTCCTTCACCGCGTCAATGCCAGATGACCCGTCGGCGAGTTGGATATCGGCGAGTATGAGCCCTGGTGTGTGACGCGCGACCGCTTCCACAGCCTCGGCGCGGGTCGCGGCGATGTCGACAACCGTGTGTCCAAGTTCCTTAACCAGCGCCTCGATGTCGGCGGCGATCACGGGCTCGTCCTCAATAATCAAAACCTCAGTGGCCAGCTCCGCATCGATCTCGCGTTGCGCCTCGGAGATCAGCCGCTCGACCTCCCCAAAGTCACACCCAAGAATTTGGGAAGCTTCTGATGGCGTAAAGCCCTCGAGCGCGGTCAGCAAAAACGCCTGGCGGGACGGGGGTGCTATACCCATCAGGCGACGGGTCGTGTCGTCCACCTGAAGGTACTCATCGCCACGCGGGGCCTCGAGTTGGGCACCAGAGGAACACCAGATGGCATGGAAGACCTGATAGAGCGCCACCCGCGGCGTCAGGCTGGTCTCCAGCGTGCGGTCGCCCGCTGCAAGTGCCTCAAGCGCAACGCGGACATAGTGATCACCCGTGGTCTGGTCGCCGGTGAGGGCGCGGGCGTAGCGACGGATGTAGGGCAGATGTGGCGCGAGGCGAGCTAGCAGACTCAAGGGGTGACCCCTCCCATTCGTATTGAGCGATGACGAAGACCATCGATCGAGCCTCTGAAGGCGACCCCAAAGAAACCCCATCATGGTCTGAGAACGCCCAAGGATGGAACTTGTTCCCCAGGCTGAGGGTTTTCTGCATTTTATAGAGCGTCAGATGGGAACTCGAACCGGAGCTCCGCGTTGAGTGACGATGAAAATGTCAATAGGGGGCGGCCCCCGCGAAAGCGGCATGCCGACAGTATGATCGAAAACAGGCCTTCAGCGGATTCGCGCAAAGCATCCGCAGCGATCGACGAAGCCCGCCTGCGTCAACAGGCGATTGGGGTACGCCTTCGCCAGATGTTTGACGAGGTGGTCAATGAGTCTGTGCCGGAGGAATTCCTAGAGATTCTACGGCGCGGCGACAGCAAGTCGGAGACGGGTTGATGGACGTGGAAACCGCCACCCGTCCCTCGCGGACCAGCACCGATGACGAAGGCTTCAAGCGAGGTCTCGTCCAGCTCATACCTCACCTTCGGGCCTTTGCGCGCACCTTGTGCGGCGATGCGACCCAAGCCGACGACCTGGCGCAAGACGCTGTTATGAAGGCCTGGGACGCGAGAGCCAGCTTCCAGATGGGCACAAACATGAAGGCCTGGACCTTCATGATCCTGCGTAACCAGTTCTATTCGGAAAAACGTCGCTCGTGGCGCCAGAGCCAGCTTGATCGGGAAGCCGCCGAGCGGACCCTGGTAGCGGTGGATGATCCGGCAGCGCCGCTGGCGCTGGACGAACTTCGACAGGGGCTTGCCATGCTCCCCCCCGAACAACGTGAAGCCTTGATCCTCGTCGGAGCCGGTGGTTTCGCCTATGAGGAGGCTGCTGAGATCTGCAACTGCGCCGTAGGCACCGTGAAGAGTAGAGTGAGCCGAGCCCGGCGCGCCCTGCATGGTATCCTCGACACTGGGAGCTACGATCGCGACGGCGCCTCTGCCGGAGACGCCATGCGCACTATCCTGGCGGATGCGGAGCGGCTAAGCACCGTTCGTTGAGGACGGGACAAACCTTCCCATGACCGGTCTTCCGTTATGACTGGCTTTCCTTGGGATAGACTGAGCACGATCAGGGTCCGGTTGGCCGCCGCGCTTGCTGCAGCCTTGCTGCCGGTGCTGGTCGTGGGCGTCATACAATCCACAATCGCCTTTAGCCGCGAGCAAATCTCGCTGCGACAAAACCTGGGCTTTGCCGCTGAACGCAGCGCCGCCACCGCGCGCAGCCGCATGGAGGGCGCGGGTATCCTGCTGCAGACCCTGGCGCCTGGCTCGGTCGGCTACCAGTGCGCCGATCGGCTGGCTGAAGTCGCCCGGCGCATTCCAGGCTACGTAAATCTTGTTCGCTTCGACCCGCGTGGCCGCGTGGCCTGTGCGGCTAGCAATGTGCCGATCGACGCTCAGCGGATGTCCAAGCCGTGGTTCCAGCGGTTGCAGCGTGGTGATCAGCTGGTGATCACCCGGGACCCAGATGCGACCCCAGCCGATCAGCCCTCCGTATTGGCTGCCATTCGGGCCGAGGCGCCCAATGGCAGCTTTGATGGCGCCTTCGCCGCCGTGATCACGCTTGCCAGCCTGCAGCCATCGGCGAGCGATCCGACTTTGCCGGCCCAAGCCGACGTCGCCCTCGCCGATGCCCAGGGCCAATACATCAGTGAAACAGACAGCCGGGCTTTTCCGGCGCTGCCGCGGGGGTGGCGAAGAGATATCAGTCTGAACGGCGCCCATGTCTGGTACGGCGCCGACGCGCGTGGCGAGCGACGGGTTTTCTCGGCTGCCCCCGTGGCGGGCAATGAAGTCTATGTTGTTCTCTCGGCACCTTCGCCAGACATCTTATCCTGGGCATGGCTGAATCCGCTCTCGGGCATTCTCTTTCCGATTATGACCTTCGGCCTGGCGCTTGCTGCTGTTCTGCTCATCACCGACCGTGTCATTCTGCGATGGATCGCCTATTTGCAGCGCATCGCAGCCCTCTATGCACGTGGCCGATTTTCTGTGCGCCCGGTCCAGGCCAAGCAGATGCCACCAGAAATACGCGAACTGGCCGAAACCTTGGAGGACATGGCCGACGCCATCGTCGCGCGCGATGCGTCTTTAAGGGACTCTCTGGCCCAGAAGGACGCGCTGATGCGCGAGATCCATCACCGGGTGAAAAATAACCTGCAAGTCATCTCGAGCCTGCTCAATATGCAGCAACGCGCCCTGGCTGACCCTGCGGCGCGCGCGGCAATGTCCGATACGCGCCAGCGGATCAACGCACTGGCGCTGATCTATCGGGCGCTCTACCAGGGCCCGGACCTGAAGCGGGTGGACCTGCGCCCATTCCTTGAGGAGCTGACCGCACAACTGTTGGTCAGCGAGATCAGCAACGGGCCTGCGGTCCGCACAGAGTTCTCTGTTGACGCCATGGTCATTGACCCGGACCGGCTGGCCCCGCTTGCGCTGTTCGCAGTTGAGGCGATCACCAATGCGCAGAAGCACGCCTTCGCGAAGCACGGCGGGATGCTGAAGGTGTCGTTCCACGTAAAGGGCGAGGAGACCTTGCTGGAGATTTCCGACGACGGTCAGGCAGCCGAGGACGCCTTGACGTCGTCCGGGGTCGGCCGGACGCTGATGACAGCTTTTGCACGTCAGTTACGCGGCCGCTCCGAGTTGGTGCGAAACGACAACGGCGGCGTCACGGCTCGCCTACTTTTCCCCACGCCGGTCGTCCAGAAATCGCATGCAGATGAGAGTACGGCTGGGAACCAAGCGTCAGCATAGGTGTTTTCGGAGGCAACGTTTCACTCTCGGAGAATTTCCATGCGCAAGTTCGTCTTGTTCGCCGTCATGGCCGCCAGCTTGGTAATTGCGGCCTGCAACACGGTTGAAGGTGCCGGCAAGGATGTTTCCGCCGCCGGTCACGCGGTCACCAACACTGCCGAGGACGCCAAGCACTGAGGCGCTCTAAACCTCGATAGCCCTGTCGCAGATTGCGGCGGGGTTTGCCCTTTCCGCAGTCAGCCGAACGCTCGGACCGGTGAGGAATGGCGATAGAAACCCGGCCGTCCAGGCACTGCGGCCAAGCCTGGCGCAACGTCTGTCTCGCCAAGCACCAGACATCCGCCAGGTGCCAGCGCCCCTTGCAAATTGGCCAACACGCGGTGGCGTGCGTCCTCGAGCAGGTGTCCGGTTTGATGGCGGTAGACGATGAGATCGAACTGGCCCAATCGGCTGAGGTCATCCAGCAGGTTC
The DNA here is from genome assembly GCA_903860975.1 of uncultured Alphaproteobacteria bacterium. Classification (GTDB taxonomy): domain Bacteria; phylum Pseudomonadota; class Alphaproteobacteria; order Caulobacterales; family Caulobacteraceae; genus Phenylobacterium. The sequence goes on along the minus strand of CAIOSI010000016.1, from coordinate 164,053 downwards.
ACCCGGCGCCATCGCACCGCCTGACGCACCCGCGGCGACAAGGCGAAATCCTCCTCTGATCCCACAAAATGCCGCACCAGACGCCGGGCCGATAGCCCGCGTTGCACCTCGAACTGGCTGTAGACGCCAGCCTGAGCCTTCTCCAGCCGCCGTTCACAAAGGTCGGAGCCAAAGATTTCCAGGCTCGCCCCGCCCGGGGCGGATTCTTCCAACGCCATGGCCAGTGAGTAGGCTTCCTGGCCAGTTCCACTTGCTGCGGCCCAGATCCGCAGCGGACCAGCCCTTCGACGCTGTGCCAAATTCGGCAGGGTTTCGTTGACAATGCGCTCAAAGGTAAGCGGGTCGCGAAAGAACGCGGTCTCGGCCGCAGACATGGCCTCAACGGCAGCCCAGATCAGACGATCCTGGCTGCGATCGCTTAGCGCGCTGACGAATTCATGCACGGAGGCGAAGCCCTCGCGGCGCGCCACCGGACCAAGTCGGTTTTCAAGTAGGTAGGTCTTTTCAGGATCGACCTTCAGACCCGCGCGTTGCGCGCAAAGACGGGCGATCAACGTGCGGTCCTGCGGCGTCAAAGCGCGCCCGCCAGCATCAGCTTCGAGGCGACGATGTCTCCGTCGAAGGGCTTCATAATGTATTCGTCTGCGCCCTGGTCCAGCGCCTGCCGGATGCGGTCGAGGTCACTCTCCACCGAGCAGAACACGACCTTCGGCGCATCCCCGCCAGGCTCCTGACGAAGCTTCTGAAGGAATTCCAACCCGTTCATTACGGGCATGTTCCAGTCGAGCAGGATCAGTTCTGGCATGGCCGAGCGGACCCAGGCCAGCGCTTCGGCACCGTCGCCCGCCTCAGCCACCTCGAAACCCAGGTCTTCAAGGATGCGGCGAGCGACCTTGCGCACGACCCGGCTGTCATCGACGACCAGGCACAGTTTCAGGTCCGCAGGGTCCTTGAGCATGCTCCCTTTGTCGCGCCTGGATGGTTAAGGAGCCGTAGAGGCCGACAAGAGAGTTCACGTCAGCATTCATTCGCGCCACGACAAACCGTCATTATAGTTGCTGTGGATTACAACCTGCGAAGGAGAGCCCGATGGCGAACCTGGGACAAGCGCTGGTGGGCCTGCTGAGTGTCGCAATCGTCGCGGCTGGGCCGGCCCGGGCAACCGAGGCTGAATCGACAGGGAATGTGAAGGCCCCCTCGGATACGATTGGCGAACTCACCGTCACCGCGCCCAACACGCCCGATCGGTTGATCGACGAGACCACTCAGTTCGTTCGCAATCATGTGCCGGAAAATCGCGCGGGACAGCTTTCGCGTTTCCGGGACAAGATTTGCGTCAACGTGGTTGGCCTGCCCGCGGCTTACGACGCCTTCATCGTCCAACGGGTCGTTAAACTCGCAAGCCAGGTCAATGCGCCGATCGACCACAGCGGCAAATGCACGCCCAATGTGAACGTTATCTTCAGTCCAGACCCGCAGGCGCAGCTTGAGGATATCGCCAAGCGCCGCCAGATCCTTTTGGGCTTCCAATGGGTCGCGCAGATGAGAAGGCTCGCAAGCTTCGAGCAGCCCATTCAGTCCTGGTATCTGACCCGCTCGGTTGGCACGGACGGCCAGAGCGTCCTGGAGCTCAACCACGGCTCGACCTTTATGGACGTGGCGGAAAACATCGCCGGCGCTGTGACCGGGCGCGCCGGCAGCCGCCTGGGAACAGATCAGAGTTCAGAGCTGGTCCACACGCTCATTCTGGTGGATGCCAATAAGGTGGCTGACGCCCAAATAGGGTCGATCGCCGATTACATTGCGGTCCTGGCGCTTTCGCGTTGGCAGAGTCTGAACACCTGCGAGGCCATTCCAACGATCCTCAATCTGATGGCCGACAATTGTGACGCAGTCTCGACGCCCGAGACCACGACGAACGCCGACATCGCCCTGCTGGCTGGGCTCTACGCCTTGAACCCCCGGGATTTGGGCGCCCAGCAGCGCGCGACGATCGCCAGCGCTATTCGCAAGGCCTCAAAGGCCCAGCCCCAACACTGAGCCTGATCCGCCCGGCCGAAACAGGGGACTAAGCTGGGATACTCGCCTTGAGCGTGACACGTTCTTCACCGACCTCGGCGGCCACCGTCCCGCCAGCGTCGCCGACGAAGAGACAGACATAGCGGGCCTGTACCCAATGGCCATGTAAGCCGTCGCCGGGGCCTTCGCCGCGAAGTCCAGCCAGCACTTCGGGACGCAGGCGTGCACGCGGACCTTTTGCCTCGATTGTGATGGCGATCTGGTCGTCGTGTTGAACCGCCGCGACGTGAGCGGTCCCACCTGTCGGAAGGGCCGCGCCAGCCATCTGGGCGAGATTGAGGAGCGCGCGGGCTGCGGGTTTGTTCACGGCCTCGGCCCCAATCTGCCAATCGAGCTCGGCGCGCATATGGCCGAACACCCCCCGCGCCAGCTTCTCCAGCTCACGAGGGTCAAAACTCTCGGCCGCAGCCGCCGCTCCAAATGCCACGCGCGTGAAGAGCAGGAGGTCCGATAATTTACGCGCTGAGGTCGCGATCAATTCCATGGCGTCGTCGCGCATGTCCTGGGCGGTCGGGTCATCCAGGAGGTCGAGCCCCGATACGATGGCGCTCGCAGGGCTGATGAAGTCATGGCACATCCGTGCAGCCATGTAGGCAACAAGTTCGGCGGGCCGGATTTCAAGTGGTATTGTGGAGATCTCGGTCATGGGGTGACCTTGTCGTGATTTGAGCCTTTGGAAAACCACGCGCGGCTCATAAGACATCCTACCCCTTGAATCATGAACGGGGGACGTCTGAGGCGCGCATGAATAATATTGGGGCCGAGCTGGCCGAGATCTGCGAAGCAGCGGCAGCGCTCATCCTTCCCCTATGGCGCTCCGGCTTGACGGTATTGCACAAGGCCGATGAGAGTCCGGTCACAGAGGCCGACCGAGCCGGTGAGGCTTTGATCCTGAAGGCGCTCGCCGAGCGATACCCCGACATCCCTGTGATCTCCGAAGAGGACGCAAGCGAGTTTGGAACGCCGGACGCGATCGGTCCAAGGTTCTTCCTGGTCGACCCGCTGGACGGGACGAAAGCCTTCATCCGCGGCGACCCGCACTTCACCGTCAACATTGGCCTGATTGAGAACGGCCACCCGGTCGCCGGCGCCGTCAGCGCGCCGCCCTCGGGCGAGACCTGGTGGACCCTGGACGGCGTGGCGATGAAGCGGATGCCGGGCGTGGCAGACCACCGCGTGCAAGCCCGCCCCTGGCCCCCGGGCGAAGCAATCGCCCTGATCAGCCACACCATGAGGCTGGAAACCGCTGATAAGCTGGAAGCCGAGTACGGCTTTCACCTGAGGCAACCGATGGATTCTTCCATCAAGCTTTGCCGCATCGCTGAGGGCGCGGCCGACATCTATCCGCGCCACGGGCCGACCATGGAGTGGGACACCGCTGCGGGTCATGCCGTGCTGGAGGCCGCCGGCGGGCGCTTCACCACGCCTGAGGGTCAGCTATTCCTTTACGGCAAAGCGAAGGAAGGCTTCCGAAATGGTTGGTTCGTCGCACGCGGTGGCTAGGCCTCAGAGAACGCCCTGAGAAGATTGTTTTGGGTTCCCGCCAGGATGACCACAGCAGGGTCGATCTGACCGGGCGTTTCGCCAAGGCCCGCGAACGCGTTGTCCCGCTCATGGAGCCGCCTACATTGGGCGTCAGCTCGAATCCTTGATGGGCCCGGCAAAACGCGGCCCACCCGGGCCATGCGACCCGGTTGAGCGGCCAGGAAGCCACTTTGTTTTAGATATTTTGATGCAAATGAGTTGCATGAGCGTTTTCGGATTCGACGCCTGGTGCGTTCGGAGCGATGCTCAGAAAAATGCTCGGGGAACGCGCCATGGCCGACGAGGCAAGCGACTATGAGACCATCACATTGGACCGCCGCGGACACGTCGCGATCCTGACGTTCAACCGTCCTGACCGCCTTAACGCCATTAACCGCGTGATGATGGGCGAGGTCGCCGCCGCCGTCGGCGCGGTTGCGGTCGATGATGAGCTGCGCGCCCTTGTCATCACCGGGGCAGGCAAGGGCTTCTGTTCGGGTGCCGACCTGATGGGCGCGGGCCAGGCGGTGGCCGGCGACGCCCCACCGTTGCACAGCCAGTTCGACCGGATTGATGAGATGGGCTGGGTTGGGCGCTGGGCGATGATGTGGGCCGGGCTCGATAAGCCGGTGATCGGCGCGATCAACGGTGTGGCGGCCGGGGCCGGCATGTCCACCGCACTGGCCTGCGACGTACGGATCGGATCGCAAGCGGCGCGCTTCAAGAGCGTCTTCATTGAACGATCGCTGTCGCCTGACTCCGGGCTGTCGTTCTTTCTGCCACGGATCGTTGGATACGCTGCCGCAGCCGATATCATCTTCACGAGCCGGGCCGTCGGCGCTGAGGAGGCCGTCAAGCTCGGCCTTTTGAACCGCATGGTCACCGACGGCGAACTTCTGGAGGCCGCCATCGCCTACGCCGAAGAGATGACCCGCTGGCCGCCCATCGCGCTTCGGGCCTCCAAGCGGGTGCTGCAGCACAACACCGAGGCCAGCCTCGAAGAGGCCCTGCGCTACGAGAGCGCCGGCCTTTATTACGCACGCCGTGCACCGAATGACGTGAAAGAATCGCGAGCCGCGTTCGTGGAAAAGCGACCAGGCGTCTACACAGGCACCTGATATCCGGTCATAAGGTCCCGCATTCGTTCTGGAGATATTCTGATGGCCCTGGACTCGACAGCCGATCAAAAGACGTTCCGATGGGATGACCCGCTGGACCTCGCCTCACGCCTTTCCGAGGATGAACGGATGATCTGGGAGGCGGCGCGAGCCTATGCCCGCGACAAACTGCTTCCCCGGGTGGTCTCAGCCTACGCCGAAGAGCGGTTCGATCGCGAGATCATGACCGAGATGGGTGCTCTGGGATTCCTCGGCCCGACGCTGCCCGAGGCGTACGGCTGCGCCGAGGTTAATCACGTGGCCTACGGGCTGATCGCGCGCGAGATCGAGGCGATCGATTCCGGCTACCGCTCGGCCATGAGCGTGCAGTCCTCGCTCGTCATGTACCCGATCTACGCCTTCGGCTCCGAAGAACAGCGGATGAAGTACCTGCCGGGGATGGCAAAGGGCCATATCATCGGCTGTTTTGGCCTGACCGAGTCTGACGGCGGTTCTGACCCGGCTTCGATGCGAACGGTAGCCAAGAAGGTTGATGGTGGATACCTGCTGAACGGCTCGAAGATGTGGATCACCAACTCGCCCGTCAGTGACGTGGCCCTTGTGTGGGCCAAGCTCGACGGCGTGATCCGCGGCTTCCTGGTGGACCGCGGCTCCGAGGGTTTCGAGACTCCGCAGATCAAGAACAAGCTGTCGCTGCGCGCCTCGGTCACGGGCGAAATCGCTCTGGCCGATGTCTTTGTGCCGCACGACATGATGCTGCCCAATGTCAGCGGCCTGCGAGGCCCCTTCTCCTGCCTGAACAAGGCTCGCTATGGTATCGCCTGGGGGGCCATGGGTGCCGCCGAGTTCTGCCTGCACGCCAGCCGCGAGTACACCCAGACACGCAAGGTATTCGGCAAGCCGCTGGCCGCGCGCCAATTGGTGCAGAAGAAATTGGCCGACATGCAGACCGAGATCGCGCTGGGCTTCGAAGGTGCGCTCGCGCTGGGCCGGTTGATTGACCAAGGCGCCTGGGTGCCAGAAGCTATCAGCTTGATGAAACGCAACAACTGCGGCAAGGCGCTCGCGATCGCCCGCGAGGCGCGAGACATTCATGGCGGTAACGGCATCTCCGGTGAGTATCACGTGATGCGTCACGCTTCGAACCTCGAGACCGTGAACACCTACGAAGGTGCTCACGATGTTCACGCCTTGATTCTCGGCCGCGCGATCACGGGTGAGAACGCCTTCTAAGCCGCAGCGTGGAAGGCCTGACCCACGAGACGCGTAAACCTGAGCGGCATCGTCGCACACGCATCTAGTCATCTAGTCATCTAGAGACGTCGCCTTCGTGGCCAGCAAGCGTGCGTCAGACGTGGCGGACAAGGATGTGTGGATTGACGCGGTGTTCGCGAACTGCGGCGACATCATGCACGTCGTCAGTTCGGACGGCTGTCAGAAGCGGATGGATCTGGCCGGGCAGCCGCCCGCAGGATCCACACGCCGCGGCCCTGCCGCCGGGACGCCGATCCTAGAGCTTAGGGCAAACCTGTCCCCGATTCGCGCAGCGTACGGTCGGATGGCGTCTTGCTGTGCAAAATCGCCAGCCTCAGCGCCCCCGTGAACAGGGATCGCAAAAACCACAGCCGCGCGACTTCCAACGGCTCGCGAACGAGTGCTACTGCTGGCCCCGTACCGTTGCTTCCAGGAGTTGAGATGCCTCTCGTGACTACGCCGCGCTGGCGCGCCCTTGCGGCCATCGCAAGCCTTGCCTTAGCGAGTTCGACCGCCGCCGTCGCTCAGACCCCGGTTGCGCCACCGGCGGACTTCGCCATCTGCTCGGCCTGCCACGAAATCACCGCCAAGGCGGCACCTTCACTGGGGCCGAACCTCTTTGGGATCGGCGGACGCAAGGCGGGTGGTGCGGAAAGCTATGATTACTCCGACGCCATGAAGGCCTATGCCAAGCCTTGGACAGCCGAGACGTTGCAGGCCTTCATCCTCGACCCCGCCAAGGCCGTGCCCGGCAACAAGATGGACTATCCAGGCGCTAACGATGCAGCCTCGGCAAAAGCGATCGCCGACTATCTGATGACCCTGAAGGGTTGAGGAAGCTTGGCTGCGCCGATAAACCTCATCGCATAGTCTCGACGCCTTTACGCATACCGGAGCATTCAATGAAAACGTCTCGGACCGTCCTTTTGGCCTCGCTCGCCGGCGTTGGCCTGGCATTAAGCCTCGCCACCGTCGCCGTCTCGGCTGGCAATCCCGTGGAAGAGCGTCAGGCCGCCATGAAGAGCGTCGGTCAGTCGATGAAAGAAGCCAGCGCGCTCACGGCGACGTTTGACGCGGCAAAGGCCAAGGCGTCCATGGACAGCGTCGCTGGGGCCGCAAAAAAGCTGAAAGGTCTCTATCCGACCGATAGCGCCAACGACCCGAAGACGGGCGCGGATCCGAAGGTCTGGACCCAGAAGGCCGACTTCGAGAAACGACTTGCGGAAATGGGTAGCCTGGCGACAGCCGCTGGCAAGACCACCGACGCCGACAGCTTCAAGGCTTCGTTCAAGGCGGTGGGCGAGACTTGCAAGTCCTGCCATGACGTCTACCGCATGAAAAAGAAGCCCGCCTAAAATCGGGCGCTTGGGGGAATCTGAGATGCTGAAGCGCGCATTGGCCACCCTGGGCATCCTGGGCTTGGCTATCGGTGGTGTGCTTTGGGTGCTGAGCGCGCCCAAGGTGCTCCCCGCTTCGGCGCTTTCGGCTGGCTACCAGCCGAACCTTGCCAATGGCGAGGTGATATTCATCGCCGGCAACTGCTCGGGCTGCCATGCCACGCCAGGCCAGGACGACCGCAAGCAACTGGCTGGCGGACTGAAGCTGCGATCTCCCTTCGGCGTTTTCATGACGCCCAACATCACACCCGATTTAAAGACCGGTATTGGCGGCTGGAGTGAGTTGCAGTTCGTCAACGCCATGAAACGCGGCGTCGACGATGAGGGTCAGCATCTTTATCCAGCGTTTCCGTATTCGGCCTACAGCCTGATGAGAACGTCAGACGTGCGCGACCTCTTTGCCTATCTTAAGACACTACCGGCCGTAGCCAGGCCGTCTGCGCCGCACGAATTGAAGTTCCCCTTCAACATCCGTCGCTCGGTCGGCGTATGGAAGCTGCTCTACTTCAAGCCCCACGAATTCGTGGCCGATCCCAAAAAATCAGAGGCCTGGAACCGCGGCGCTTACCTCGCCGAAGGCTCGGCCCATTGCGCGGAGTGTCACACGCCCCGAAATGCGCTCGGAGGCGTCGAGATGGCACAGCTCTATGCCGGCGCTCCGAACCTCGAAGCCGGCGGTCGCTTTGCCAGCAACATCACACCCCACAAGGATGGTATCGGTGACTGGAGCGAGCAGGACATTGCTGACTTTCTGAAGTCGGGCACAGACAAATGTTTCAACGAACCCACAGGGATGAAGGAGGTTATCGCCTCCACCAGCCAGCTCAGCGACGCAGACCTCGCAGCCCTTGGTGCCTACATTCACGCTTTGGCGCCCATCGCGGGGAACCCAAAGCATAAGACCTGCTAGTTATCGCCCGAGCCAGGCTTCGCGTCGTTGATCAGGGCTGCTAATCGTTCCGGCAAGAATCCCGGGAAGAGAGGATAGACCATGGCGGAGATCACGGCGGACAGCATGGCCGCGCCGACGACGGGCGCAAGCTTGCGCATGGTGGTCGCCGCCTCAGCTCTGGGCGCCACGTTTGAGTGGTATGACTTCTTCGTCTTCGGCAGCCTCACTCAGGTCATCTCCAAGACCTTCTTCTCCGGCTTGAACGAGACGGCAGGCTATATCGCAGCCCTGGCCCTGTTCGGCGCAGGTTTCGCTTTCCGTCCGGTGGGCGCGTTGGCGTTCGGCCGGATTGGCGACCGGGTGGGGCGCAAGGGTGCATTCCTCGTCACCGTGGCCTTAATGGGCGCGGCGACTGTCGCTATTGGCCTGTTGCCATCCTATGCGACAGCCGGCGTGATCGCTCCCATCCTGCTCCTCCTTATGCGCATCTTGCAGGGCTTCTCGCTGGGTGGCGAATACGGCGGGGCGGCAACTTATGTCTGCGAGCATGCACCCGACGATGCGCGCGGCCGCGCGACCAGTTGGGTGCAGACGGCAGCTGCCTTTGGCCTCTTCGGCGCACTTTTGGTCATTCTGGGAACCCGAATGGCGCTGGGCCGGTGGTTCGGTCCGACCGCATTCGACAGCTGGGGCTGGCGCATCCCGTTCCTGATGTCTTCAGCCCTGCTCGCAGTCTCGATCTTCATCCGCATGAAGCTCACCGAGAGCCCGACCTTCGAGGCCATGAAGGCTAAAGGGGCCCAGTCTGCCGGACCCTACGCCGAAGCCTTTGGCCAGTGGAAGAACCTGAAGGTCGTGCTGTTGGCGCTGGGGGGCATTATGTTCGCCCAAGGCGCAGTCTGGTACACAGCCTTCTTCTATGTGCAGACCTTCATGGAGAAGTTCCTGAAGGTCGATCCGGCCACCATCAATGGCCTGATGATGGCCATCGTAGCGGCTAGCGCCCCGCTCTATGTCTTCTTCGGTTGGTTGTCCGACAAGGTGGGACGCAAACCCGTTTTGCTGTTTGGTATGGCCTTGATGCTGGTCGCCTATTTCCCAGGCTTCCACATGTTGGCGAAGACCCTGAACCCGGCGCTGGCCGAAGCCGCGGCAAGTGCGCCGGCCACAGTCATCGCCGATCCGGCGGATTGCGCCTTGCAGTTCGACCCGGTTGGCAAGGCGAGCTTCACCTCGTCATGCGATATCGCCAAGAGCGCGCTGGCCAACGCCGGGGTCTCTTACGTCAACCAAGCTGGCACACCCGGCCAGCTGGCAATGGTCCGCGTCGGCCTTGCGACGATTCCCTCGCTCGACGCCCGAAATCTTCCGAAGGACGTCGCCAAGGCGATCAAGACCAGCGTCGAGACCAAAATCAAAGAGGGCCTGGCCCGCGCCGGCTATCCAGAAAAGGCAGACCCCAAGCGGATGAACCTGACCGGTGCCTTTGCGGTGCTCATGGTCTTCGTCGTGGCTTCAACCGCACTCTTCGGGCCGATCGCATCTTGTCTGGTGGAGCTGTTCCCGACGCGAATCCGCTACACGGCGCTGTCGCTTCCCTATCACATTGGCACGGGCTGGGTGGGCGGCTTCGTGCCCTTCACGGCCTTTGCCATCGTGGCTGCGGTCGGCGACATTTATGCTGGGCTTTGGTACCCGTTTGCCTTCACCTTAATCTCGGTCTTGGTGACGCTGTTCCTGTTGCCGGAGACCAGGCACCGGTCACTGGACGGCTAGGGCTTAGGCGGACCATCCAGGTCTGCGAGCGTCGCCTCGTTCGGCGCCACCGCCGCCTGCAGCCTTTTTGCCACCGCCTCAGTCTCGCGCAGGACCCGCAACAGATTGCCGCCGGCGAGTTTGGCGAGGTCTTCGTCTGTCCACCCGCGGCGGGCGAGTTCGGCCAATAGCGCCGGGTAGTGATCGACGCCTTCCAGTCCCTGCGGTGTATCGGGGATGCCATCAAAATCAGACCCCAGGCCGACGCAATCGATTCCCGCCACGTGGCGGATGTGGTCCACGTGATCGGCCACCATGGCCAGCGTCACTACCGGCTTGGAATGGGCGGTCTCCCAGGCGGCCAGTGCGGCCTTGCGTTGTTCCGGCTGGCCAATGAAGAGACCGGCGGCAAGCGAGGCCTGCGCAGCTTGCTCGGCGCTCCAGCGGCGGCGCGCGTCTGAGACATAGCTCGTCGCGAAGTTCGCCATCACGACACCGCGGGTCTTGGCGACCAGCGCGAGCACCTCGTCGGGCACGTTGCGGGGATGGTCGTTCACGGCTCTCGCGCCGGAGTGAGAGAAGATCACTGGGGCTTGGCTCACAGACAGGGCAGCTTGCATGGTCTCGGCCGAGACATGGCTGAGGTCGATGAGCATTCCCAGCCGGTTCATCTCGCCAACCACGGCCTTGCCATAAGGCGTTAGCCCATGGTGCGCTGGATCGTCCGTGGCAGAATCGGCCCAGTGATTGTTGGTGAAATGGCTCAGGGTCATGTAGCGGGCGCCGAGCGCATAGTACGCGCGCAGAACCGCCATAGAGTCGTCGATCTGGTGTCCGCCCTCGACCCCGATCAGGGACGCAACCCTGCCATCCTTGTGCGCTCGCACGATATCATCGGCCGTGTAGGCCATGGTGAGGTCTGCGGGGTACTTCGCTGCCAGCCGCTTGACGATATCGATCTGCTCGATGGTGGTCTTGACCGCTGCAGCTCCGGTGATCGTGACGGGAATCCAGACCGACCAGAACTGTCCGCCCACATGTCCGGCCTTGAGGCGCGGGATGTCGGTCATCAGGCCGCCCGTGTTTTCGGGATTGCCTCGCGCGGGCGGCGCACGGGACAGATCGCGTCTCATATCGAAGGCACCGACCTTGCCGGCGTAGCGCTCACGCACCTCCCAGGGGAAGTCATTGTGCCCATCGATGAGCGGCGTTTCCTTGAGGACTTTGGCAACGCGCGCCGCAATCTGGGCGTCGGATTGCAAAGCAGGCGTCTGGCTCCAAGCCTGCGACCCTGCACCAGCCATGAGCACCACACTGGCCGCCATGGCCATTATCTTCAGTCCGCGCATCGCCTACACCCCACAAATCTGAAGGCAGCATGACGCCCGGTGCCTTAAGGTCAATCGTCAGCGATCCTGGCCAGCGCATCAGCACAGGCGGGGCTTTGCAGGTTTTCAAGAGCCGCTGACAGTCGCGCCTTTCCGTAGGTCACTCGATTGTCCCACATCATCATGTCGAATTCGCCGGCCCGCAGGCGCTGGCGTAATTGCTCAAGGCTCGGACCCGCAAGGCTGCGATCATCGAGCCGCAGGCCCGGCTGCTCAGCGGCGGTGACATTGAGGAAAATCACGCCGACGAAGATGTGGTTCACCAGGCGCATCAGCTGAAAGCGCGCCACTTCGTGCGCCTGCGGTGCGCGACCGAAATAGGTCGTGAGCAACATCTCCCCGGCTGCGGCCTCGCTGGTGAACCAATTGGCCACAGTCGCTAAGTCCACGTAGCGGTCAGCCAAGAAGGCGGCCTCCCAATCCACAAGCCACAGTCGCTGGCCATCGTAGATTATGTTGCCCGGATTGAGGTCGTTGTGGCTGGAGACCAGATCGTCTTGCCGCGTACGATATTCAGCGCGCAGTTCGCTGTAGCGCGTGAAGAGCTCCACCGTCGCGGCCGGATCGAGGAGATTCGAGCGGAATTGCGGGTCAATCAGACCGTCCAGGCCCTCCAGGTAGTCGACCAGCGGCGGGAACGCCGGCGTCTCGTGAAGACGACGCACCGTGCGGGCCAACTCGGTCACCAAACCAGGGCCGGAACCTGGATATTCCGACAAGGCAAGCGGTTGAATAAAGTCGCTGATCGCAACACCGTCCGCCACATCAGCATAGCGCACCGCGGGCGCCAGGCAGGCCGCGGCCGCGGTCCGCATGCAGGCAAAGCCGCGAGCGGGATCGCTCAAGGCGTCCCTCGTGTGGGTCATGCGCAGGAGATAGTCGATGCCGCCCACCCGGATGCGCCAGACGCCCGCCCCGCTCAGGCCACCGCTGAGCGGCTGGGATCCCTCGAGCTCTGCCGTGCCAAAGGCAGCCATCAGGGCGCGCTCGACGGCGGCCTGCTTAGCTTTCGGAAAGAGATTAGACATCAACGTGGCTCCGCCGCAAAAGTATTTTTACCCGGACATATTTCCTCGTCAATATTCCCTGGGTAAAAACTACCTCGCGATCGGCAACGCCTCAGTTGCAACGCCGAGGTCGTCCAGCATCGCCTGCTCGGTGCGCCAAGTTGTTCCAGTGACCAGGCGGGCGACACGCAATCCCTGAGCCGCCAATTGCGCCAGCCGTTCTGGCGATTGCGGCCCTGTGCGTTCAGCGTCGCGACGGGCGAGCGCCAAGACATCGACGTGCGCGCCCTCATCACAGACCAGGATGTCGGCTGAAGAGAGCGCGCGCGCCGCGCGCAAGGTCAACAAATCGACAGGGCCACGCGCATCAATGAACTCAACGCGTCCCGCGCCAGGCTCGTCCTGCGCCAATGCCTCGCGCAGGAGGCGCAGGCCATCAGCTTGATCGCCACGCAAAGCCGCATCCGCCGCCGGTCCAGTGAGCGAGGCGCGAAGGAATGCCCGTCGGCGAGACAGGTCAGGCAGGGCTTGACGAATCTCATCCTGAAGGAGGGCGAACAGGGCCGCAACTCGCCCCGCACCTTCCGGCACGCGGGTTTCGATGTCATGGCGCAGCAGGGTGGCCAGCATCGGCGAAGTGCCGCCGGTTCCAATCGCAGCGACGACCGAGCCTCGGTCGATAACCGCCGGCGTGGTAAAATCGCAGAGCGCAGGGCGATCGACGACATTGACCGGCACGCCCGCCGCCCGCGCCGCACCGGCCGCCGCCTGAGCGAAGACATCGTCGCGCGAGGCGATGAAGGCTAGCGTCGCGCCCGCATAAGCCTGGGAGATAAGAGCCGCCTCACCTTCGAGCTGCCGGATCGTTGCGGGGGAGCCTTCGAAAAGCCGGAGCTTGGCCTCTGCGGCTTCCCCGGTGCCTACGACGACGACAGTCGCGCCGGCCAGCGGATAGAAGGCGGGAAAGACATCCATGCGCTGAGTCCACTCGCCGCGGGCTTAAGGGTCTGGAAGTCGTCGACAACGGCACCTTTGCATAGCGGAGGCCGCCGGGGCGCGCCACGTCTGGCGCATTTACCGCAGAGTCTAAACAACGTTAGGATAGATCACGACTCGTAAGGGAACCTTCCGCATGACCACAATGCTCAATATCAACGGCAAGGATATGCCGGTGCAGGCGGCACCAGATACGCCGCTTCTTTGGGTTTTGCGCGATGAGCTGGGCCTAACAGGCTCGAAGTACGGTTGCGGCATCGCCCAATGCGGCGCTTGCACCGTGTTGGCCGACGGCCAGCCGATCCGCTCCTGCTCCACGCCGATCTTGGCGCTCGCTTCCGCCAAGATCACGACGATCGAGAGTCTTGGCGGCGAACACCCCCTGCAGGTTGCGTGGGTGAAGAACGACGTCCCGCAGTGTGGCTATTGCCAATCCGGCCAACTGATGAGCGCGTCTGCCCTACTGGCCCAGACCCCAAAGCCCACCGACGAGCAGATCGATGCGGCGATGAGCGGAAACATCTGCCGCTGCGGAACCTACCAGCGCATACACGCAGCGATCAAAGAAGCGTCCGGCCAAGCGCCTGTCGCGGCCCCACCTGTCGCGGCCAAGGTCTGAGGAGTGCAGCCATGAACAAATTCGTGATGGACATCCGTGAGCCGACCGAGTCCGTGAAACTCACACGCCGCCATGCGCTGGGCATAGGCGCGACACTGGCCGGTGGAGCCTTGCTGATCGGCTGCTCGCCGTCTGCAATCGGCAAGATGATGGGTGTGGGAGCCAAGCACGATTTCGGCGCCTTTGGTCCCTTCATCAAGGTCACCTCCGACGGGTTCGTCACCGTCATGTCGAAGCACATCGAGTTCGGTCAGGGAAACCACGCCGGCCTCGCTGCGATCGCAGCCGAAGAAATGGACGCCGACTGGACGAAGGTGCGAGTGGAGCAGTCGATCGCGAACGCCAGCGTCTATGCCAACACCAGCTTCGGCATGCAGGGCACCGGTGGATCCTCGGCGATCTCGAACTCCTGGATGCAACTGCGCAACGCCGGTGCGGCGGCACGTGCCATGTTTGTCCAGGCTGCCGCCACAACGTGGGGTGTGCCCGCCAAGGACATCACCGTAAAGGACGGGGTTGTCCGTTACGTCGCCGGCGGCAAAGAGGCGACGTTCGGCGAGCTGGTCCCCGTAGCCGCCAAAGTGACCCCCCCTCAGAAACCCATCCTGAAGGATCCAAAGAACTTCAGCCTGATTGGCTCCGACCGCGTGCGGCGCAAGGACTCGGCGGCGAAATCCAGCGGGACCGCCCGCTTTACCCAGGACGTCCACCTACCCAATATGTTGACCGCCATGGTCGCCCATTCGCCGAAGTTCGGGTCCAGCGTCGCCTCCTTCGACGCCAGTGCGGCCAAGCAAATCGCCGGCGTGGTCGACGTCTTCCAGATCCCGTCGGGCGTCGCCGTCGTGGCCGAGAACACCTGGGCAGCCCGCAAAGGTCGCGACGCGCTCGTCGTCAAGTGGGATGACTCCAAGGCCGAAAAGCGTAGCTCAGACGAGATGCGCGCCGAATGGACGGCGCTCGCGGCAGGCAAGGCCCCATCCGACTCCAAGCTGAAATGGCTGGCCTTTCAGACCAAAGGCGAGGCGGCCCAGACGACATCTGGAACACCGGCGGTCGATACCACCTACGATTTCCCGTTCCTGGCGCACGCGCCCATGGAGCCGATGAATTGCGTGGCCATCGTGGACGGAAACTCCGCAAAGCTGATCCACGGGTCACAAATCCCCACTCTTGACCAGCTCAATACCGCCAAGATCGTCGGCAACCTGCCGGGCGCGATCGAGGTCGAGACCCTGTTTGCGGGCGGCAGCTTCGGACGCCGCGCCAATTTCCAGTCAGACTACGTCACCGAGTGCGTCCACATCGCCAAGCACGTCGGTAAGGGCCGTCCGGTGAAACTGGTCTGGACCCGAGAAGATGACATGACTGGCGGCTACTATCGTCCGCTGGTGCATCACGCTGTCCGCGTGACCCTGGACAAGGACGGCTATCCGGCGACGTGGCGCCACAGGATCGTTGGCCCCTCGCTGAACAAGGGCTCACCCCTGGGCAGCGGCGGCCTGGATCCCTCCCTTGTCGAAGGCGCCAAGGACTCCCCGTATCTCAAGGCCACGCCGGTGGTCGACGGCCAGGCGATTTCACCCGATATCAATATGCCGATCCTCTGGTGGCGCTCGGTGGGGGCGACGCACACAGCCTTCGTCATGGAGCACACCATCGACCAACTGGCGAAGAAGGCGGGCAAGGATCCCGTCGACTACCGCCGGACGCTCTATAAAAAAGCGGGCGCTGAGCGTCATCTGGCCGTGCTCAATCTCGCTGCCGAAAAGGCGGGTTGGGGCGCGCCTGCGACGGCAGGGTTTACCCGCGGTATCGCGGTACACGAAAGCTTTGGATCCGTCGTGGCTCAGGTCGCCGAGGTCAAACTGGTGAACGGTGAGCCCCGCGTCGGCCGCGTGGTCACCGCCATCGACTGCGGTACCGCCATCTCTCCCAACCAGATCGCCGCCCAGATGGAAGGCGGCACCTGCTTTGGCCTCTCAGCGGCTCTTTTCGGTCAGATCACCCTGAAAGGCGGCGAGGTGCAGCAACACAATTTCGATGCCTACCGCGTGCTTCGCCACAACGAAGCCCCACACGTGGAGACGTACATCGTCGCCTCCTCCAACCCACCAAGCGGCGTCGGCGAACCAGGGACACCTGTCATCAGTGCAGCTGTGGCCAATGCGCTTCTGGCCATGGGCCAGCCGATGACAACAAGCTTGCCCTTCGTGAAGACCTAGCCCTGGCTAGCACAATCCGGCTAGGTAAGGCTCAGACTGAGCATATGGGGCGTTGATGGACGACGCGGGCGGGAGCTTGCAGGCGCAGATGAGCGCGATGGGACGTGGAGGCCGCGATGGCGCCATGGCTCTGCGCATGTCAGACGCTGCGACCCGCACGCGGGCCATCGAGGCTATCGCCGCCGCGGTTCGCGCCGATGCCCAAACGATCCTTGCCGCCAACGCCCGTGATGTTGCCGAGGCGGAGGCCTCGAAAATGGCGCCGGCGATGATCGATCGTCTGCGGCTGGACGCAGAGCGCGTTGAAGCCATGGCCAGGGGGATCGAGGCCGTAGCCGCCATCCCTGATCCGCTGGGCGCAGAGATGGATCGATGGGACCGGCCCAACGGCCTGGACATCGCTCGCGTTCGCACACCGATCGGCGTCATCGCCATCATTTACGAGAGTCGGCCGAACGTGACCGCAGACGCAGCGGCTTTGTGCATTCGCTCAGGCAACGCTGCGATCTTGCGCGGTGGCTCGGAATGTTTGGCATCGAACCTCGCCATTCACGCGGCGGTGGCAAAGGGCCTGGTGGCCGCGGGCCTTCCGAAGACTTGCGTCCAGATGGTGGGCACCGCCGACCGTGCAGCGGTCGGCTTGATGCTTAGCGGCCTCGAGGGCGCCATTCAGCTGATCATCCCACGCGGCGGTAAGAGTTTGGTCGCTCGGGTACAGCAGGAAGCGCGCGCACCGGTGCTAGGGCACCTCGAGGGCGTCAATCACGTCTTTTTGCACGCCAGCGCAGACCTCGACAAAGCCATCGCCATCACCGTCAACGCCAAGATGCGGCGCGTGTCGGTGTGTGGAGCGGCGGAAACGCTGCTGGTGGATAGCGCTGATGCCCAACGCCTTTTACCGGCCGTCGCAAAGGCCCTGCGCGCGGCCGGCTGCGAACTTCGTGGCGACGCCCGCAGCCGTGCCCTGGTCCCTGAGATGCTTGAGGCGACAGAGCAGGACTGGCAAACGGAGTATCTGGCGGCGATCATGTCGGTCGCTGTGGTAGACGGCGTCGACGGCGCGGCAGCACACATCGCAGCCTACGGATCGGCGCACACCGATGCGATCGTTGCTGAGGATAAAATCGCCGCCGAGCGGTTCGCAGACCTCGTGGACTCAGCCATCGTCCTGATCAATGCATCGACGCAGTACGCCGACGGATCCGAGTTTGGCTTCGGCGCTGAGATCGGAATAGCCACCGACCGCCTGCACGCCCGCGGGCCGGTAGGCGCAGAACAACTGACAACTTACAAATATGTGGTCCGCGGGTCCGGCCAGACGCGTCCCTGAGGGGGGACGCCCGGCCGCGCTTAGGCCCGGATTCCATCTTGCGCCAGGCATGCGGGTGGGCCTGTACGGCGGCTCTTTCAATCCGGCACATGAAGGCCACGCCCACGTCGCCGAAACCGCCAAGCGCCGGCTGCGCCTCGATCGGGTAATTTGGCTGGTCTCGCCGCAAAATCCCTTAAAGGCGCGCCACGAAACCGCCGACCTCTCAGACAGGATGATCGGCGCCGCCGCCCTGGCCACAGGGCCAGGCATGATCGTCTCCAACGTCGAAACACGCCTAGGCAGCGCCTACACCATCGACACAATCCGGGCGCTCAAACAGCGGTTTCCAGGCGTGAAATTCGTCTGGATCATGGGTGCCGACAGCCTCGCGAGTTTCCACCGCTGGCGGGGTTGGACCCAGATCATCCGCGAAGTTCCCGTAGCTGTCGTGTCGCGGCCCTGGATCTCACTGAAGAGTCGGTTCTCTCCGGCCGCTCTTCGTTTCGCGCGCTATCGCCGCCGCCCTAGCGAGGCCTCTCTTCTCGCGGACATGACCCCACCGGCCTGGATCTTCCTGTTCGGGAGGTTCAATTTTCAAAGCTCCACGGCCCTTCGCGAACGCCTGAAACGCCTGCGGCCCTGACAGCGGCTGACCTAAGCCTAGGTCCGTGCTAGGATGATCTGGCGAGGATATCAAAGGAGCACCCCGCTGACCCGTGAAACTGCGCCCCGTGCGCGGGGAGGCCCCAAGCCTTCCGAAGACCCATCCCAGCGAATCCAGGACCGCATCACTGCGCTGGAAACCTTGATCCTGACCCGTCTCGATGACGACAAGGCTCAGGACGTTGTATTTATTGACCTCAAGGGCAAATCCGCCGTCGCTGACGGTTTGGTCGTCGCCTCCGGGCGTTCGCACCGTCATGTCGGTGCCATGGCTGACCACCTGCTGCGCGCGCTCAAGGACGAAGGCTTCGGCCGGGCGCGAGTCGAGGGACTGCCAAGCTGCGACTGGGTCTTGATCGACACAGGCGACGTGATCATCCACCTGTTCCGGCCCGAGGTGCGCAGCTTCTATAACATCGAAAAAATCTGGTCGGTCGACAGCGCGCACCGGACACAAGCCGCCGGCCAGGTCGTCTGATTTTAGCACGCGAGGTCTTGGATAGCGGCAGACCTATCGGGGTGCCCAAGCAACCTTATCCGTTTGAATCGGTTAAGGTTGCATGCCCAGGATCATCATAAGCTGCCCCACCACCCGCGAAAACGTGCCTACCGGCCACCGCAGTAAGGACTTCAATCTCGAAGATATTGTCGAGCCGCGCTCCTTCCGTTGCCCGGTTTGCCACGAGATCCACACTTGGCGGGGGCACGAGGCCCGTATCGAGTTTGACCCGCTGCTGACCTCTGGTAGCGAACCGATCCAAAACCACGATGACGCCAGCACCGGTCGGTGAAGTTAGACGACGCTTCTGGCCTTCCTACTCAAACGTTGGGAGGTCTTCTGCGTCGAACAGCAAGATGCCCCGCCTATCGACATCTTCGGGTTTGAACGAACGCCTGCTAGATTCCAGGCTGAGTTCCGGTTTCGGCGTGGGCTTGTCGGCTCTCGGGGACTGCGCTGGCCTGCCAATAGGATTCAACCGCACGCGCCACGCTCTGCATGAGGCGATGACGGGCTGAGGGGCCTTGATGGGTCTGTCGGATCATCACTGCGATGGCGAAGGTGCGGCCATCTGGGGCGGAAAGCAGGCCCACGTCGTTGATACCCACTGAGGCCCCGCGCCAGTCGGGACCTGTGCCTGTCTTGTGGGCCAGGCTCCATCCCGGCACCACAGCCGCTCGCAGCCGCAACTGCCCCGTGCGTGCCTGTGTCATCAGGTCGAGCATAAACGCGCTCGAGGCCGGACTGAGCAGCTTGCCCCTCTTCAGCTCCGCCAGCGCCGTGACAATGCCGTCCGGCGTCGCGCCATCCGGCGGATCGGCGAGATACGTCGCGAGCGCCCGGTCGCGGACCTCATCGGGCAGGGCGGCGCGCGCCTGCTTGAAGCTCCAGGTCACGCCATACTCGCGACGCCAAGCCAGGCCCGCGGTCTGCGTCTGTACGTCCCGTTCTGTCCCGCCGACCGCCAGGCCTTGAAGACCCTTGTCAGCGATTGTCTTTGTGACAACGCCCGGACCACCGACTTGCTGGATCAGTTTGTCGTTGGCGGCGTTATCGCTCTCGATGAGCGCATGTCGCATCAGCTCGGCGATACTGATCTCAAGCGGCCGAGAGGTGCGAATTCGAGACGCAAGGGGTTGGTAAAAGACGGACCGATCTTCGGGGCCCATCGACACCATCTGGTCCAATGAAAGACGCCCGTCGTCCACCGCCTGCATAACGCTGAGCGCCACCCATAGTTTGGAAACGCTCTGCTGCGGAAACGTCTCGTCTCCCGCGATCGCAGCGGTCCAGCCCTGAGCCACTTCGCTGACCGCGATCCCGACGGGCTCGCCGTAGCCGGCCGCGATACGTTGCAGCGTCGCCTGCATATCGGCGGGTGCGGGCGGCGCCTGGCGATGGAAGGCCTGGCTTGGCGGCCCCTTGGTTAAGGCGACCTTTTCGGGAACCGCATGGCTGAAGCTCAACCCGCCCGCGCAGATGACGATGGCTGCAATAAGGAGCAGACCCAGCGTCGCAGCGCTCTTCGGCCGTATCGCCGTCAAACCCCAAAATTTTGGACCCAAACGCCTCATAGACCCCGCAAGACCATCAAACTCTGACGGCTTCAAGGCCGCGGACCTCGATCACCACGTGACTGAGGCCTTCGAGCCCCTTCAAACGGACGTGATAGGCTTCAGGAGCCTGCGGTGTGGCCGCTTTGACGACGGCCACCGCGGCGTGATGACCCGGCCCTATGCGCCAGAGACGCAGATCGATGACCTGTTCTCCGTTGGCTTCCAGCCGGGTGCAGATTTCGGCGGTCAACTCCGCGGAAGGGTTCATATCGAGGAGTGTCGCGGCCGCACGTCGCACCAAGCTGATCGCGAATTGAGCAACCAGGAAGGCGCCGGCAAGTCCCGCGGCTGGGTCGGCCCACGTCCAACCCAGCCGCTGACCTGCAAGAAGGCCTACGATCGCCAGCAAGCCGAACAATGCGTCGGCTGTCAGATGCAGGTGGGCGGAAGCGATATTCAGGTCGTGGCGCCCCTGATCCGTGGGCTTCAGGAGCCGCACGCAGACGAGCGTTACGCAAAGGCCGCCCACCGCCAAGGGCAGGGCTGAAGCATAATCCACGGGCTCCGGCGCAAACAGGCGCTGGACGCTCTCCACGGCGATCAAGACCGCGGTCATACCAAGGACCAAGGCGTTGGCGAAACCCGCAAGGTCGCCGATCTTTCCGGCGCCGAAGGCAAACCGCGGACTCACCGCATAGCGCCGCGCCAGCACATAGGCTCCCGCCGCCACCAGCAAGGCCGCGACATGTGCCGCCATATGCAGACCGCTGGCGGCGAGCGCCATAGATCGGAAAACGAGGCCGCCCGCGACTTGGGCCACCAGGGTCGCCAAGCAGAAAGCCGTGACGATCCAGGTGCGGCGCTCATTGCGCCGATGATCCGCGCCGAGATAGCCCCGCCGGCGGAGATCGGCGGCGGATTCGGTTTGCTCTCGCCGTCCATCAGGCGAAATACAGTCGGTCATCTTGGACTCATCGTTATGGGCTCTCACCTGTGTTATTATGTAACATATCAGACCGAGCAAGACGAGGTTGCCAGCCGACGGCACGCAGGTTGTAGTGAAACATCGAGCGAACGGAGGCGGGCTTGAGGCGACGGATCGAATTCAGCTTGAACGACCAGCCCACTTCGGTTGAGGCCGAGGAGACGACGAGCCTATTGGATGTACTGCGCGGTGAATTGGGCGTCTTTGGCGCGCGGTTCGGCTGCGGCGCTGGACAATGCGGTGCCTGCGCTGTGCTGGTGGACAGCAAGGTGGTCGCCGCCTGTGAACGGGAGATCGGCACCCTCGAGCATCGCTCAGTGTTGACGGTCGAAGGGCTCGGTACGCCGGAGCGTCCACATCATTTGCAGACCGCTTTCCTAGAGTTGCAGGCCGGCCAGTGTGGCTATTGCCTTTCCGGCATTCTCATCGGTGCCAAGGCTCTATTGGACGCCAATCCAGACCCCAGTCGCGCCGAAATCGCCAAGGCGCTATCCTGGCACCTTTGCCGCTGCGGCGTGCACAACCGGGTCATGGACGCTGTAACGCTAGCTGCCGGACGGATGCGGCGCGGAGAGGTGGCATGATTCCCCCCATGCTGGCGGCCAATCCCCGACTCGATAGCTGGGTGCGCTTCGAGCCAGATGGCCGGGCGCGCATTGCGTTCGGCCGGATGGAGTATGGCCAGGGCGTGGGAACCTCCCTCGCCCAAATGGCCGCCGACGAGCTCGATGTGGCTTTCGCGCGACTCCTCATCGTTCCTGCGGCAACCGTTGACGTCCCAGACGAAGGCCTAACGGTGGGTTCGATGTCGACAGAGATGTCGGGCCCCGCAATCCGCACCGCATGCGCCGAGGTCCGCGCACTGTTCACGACTGCGGCCGCAGGCAGGTTGGGCTGCCCGACCAGCGATCTCGACGTTCGCGATGGGACCTTCTTGCGATCTGGCCGGCCCACGGGCCTAGATTACTGGTCCCTGGCAGGTGAGGTGGACCTCGCCAGAAACGCCACCGGCGAAGCGCCGCTGAAGACTCCTGAGCAAATGCAGATCATCGGTGAGAGTCAGCCCCGGCTCGACCTGCCGCCAAAGCTGTTTGGCGCAGCCTTTTTGCACGACATCGTCCTGCCCGGAATGCGGCACGCCCGGGTCTTGCGTCAACCCGGCCCCGCCGCAAGGCTTGCGAGCCTTGATGAGGACGCCGTCCGACGCGCGGCACCAGACGTCGACATCCTGATCGACCACGCCTTTGTGGCCCTGATCTGTGACACCGAGGTCGACGCTGCGCGTGCTTTCAACGCTGCCGAAAAAACAGCCCGTTGGGAGGATGCGCGCGCGCTCGACCCCATACTGGCAGAACCCGTCACGCTGAAAACGCTGCCACATGAGACCTTTGAAGCTGGCGCACCGCCCCCGGAGGCCTCCAACCGTCGTCGGATTACCGCAACCTACGGCAAACCTTTCCTATCTCATGGGTCCATGGGTCCATCGGCGGGCATCGCCCAATACCAGGATGGCCAGCTGACGATCTGGACCCACAATCAGGGCGTCTATCCCATGCGCGCCCTGGCCGCGAGAATCACGGGCCTAGATGTTTCCGTAATCGAGGTGATCCACGCCCAAGGGCCCGGCTGCTACGGACACAATGGCGCAGACGATCCGCCAATCGACGCTGCATTGATTGCGATCCGCCGTCCTGGGCGGCCGATCCGCGTACAGTGGCGCAGAGAAGACGAATTCGGCTGGGCTCCGGTCGGTACCGCTATGTTGATGGAGCTTTCCGCCGAGGTTGACGCCTCCGGCCGCCTCGTCGACTACACCGCTGAAATCTGGAACACCGCGCACACGGGCGCGCGGGGGACAGCGGTGGCCGAGAGTGCGCTGAGAGGTTACCAGCCGCCACCTGGCGCCCCACAGCGCCTGATGCCAGATGGCTCACGGTTCTCGGGCGGCCTGCTGAACATCATTCCATCCTATGACATCGACACGACGCGGACGGTCGAGCACGTCATATTCCCGCCACCGGTCCGCACATCGTC
Source organism: uncultured Alphaproteobacteria bacterium (assembly GCA_903860975.1). GTDB lineage: Bacteria > Pseudomonadota > Alphaproteobacteria > Caulobacterales > Caulobacteraceae > Phenylobacterium. The sequence continues at coordinate 140,750 of CAIOSI010000016.1, read as the reverse complement.
GCTGCGCAGCCTGGGCGGCGCGCCCAATACTTTTGCCGGGGAGAGCTTCATCGATGAGCTGGCGGAGGCTTCGGGCGTGGACCCCTTGGCCTATAGACTTGCGATGCTGAAAGAGCCTCGCGGCCGCGCTGTGCTCGAAACGCTCGCGCAGATGTGCGGTTGGGCCAAGCGGGGCGCGTCGGGAACGGGCCAAGGCTTAGGCTTGGGCTACGATCGCCATCGCAACCGAGCCGGCTTCGTTGCCTGCGCCGCCGAAGTCGAAGTCAATATAGATGTTCGTCTTGTGAAGCTGTGGTGCGTGGCTGATGCGGGGCTGATTATCAATCCTGACGGCGCAAAGAACCAGATCGAGGGCGGCATGATCATGGCCGCCAGTTGGGCGCTGAAGGAACAGGTCAAGTTCGGGGGACCGGGTATCGCATCGACCACCTGGGACGAATATCCGATCCTTCGCTTTGACGAAGTCCCGCCGGTGGAGATTGTGCTCCTCAACACTCGAGATCCACGCCCTCACGGCATCGGCGAGCTCAGCCAGGGCTCTGTCATGGCAGCGATCAGTAACGCCGTGGCCCACGCCCTAGGCGTCCGCATTCGCGAATTGCCGATGACACGCGATAAGATCGCGGCCGCTTTGCTGGCCAACTGAAGGTTTCATCTGCCGCCCACAGACACTAGATGTCGGTCCATGAACGACAAGACGCCCCCAAAGACCCCCGTCACCGTGCTCACCGGCTACCTCGGCGCCGGCAAGACCACCCTCCTGAACCGAATCCTTTCTGAGGATCACGGCAAACGTTATGCCGTGATCGTCAACGAGTTCGGCGAGATCGGAATCGATAATGACTTGATCGTCGGTGCCGACGAGGAAGTCTTTGAGATGAACAATGGCTGCGTCTGCTGCACGGTGCGCGGCGATCTCATCCGGGTCGTTTCAGGCCTGATGAAGCGCAAGGGCGGATTTGACGCGATTATCGTGGAGACCACGGGTCTGGCCGATCCAGGCCCTGTGGCCCAGACCTTCTTCGTCGACGACGATGTGCGCGCCAAAACCGAGCTCGATAGCGTCACGACTGTGGTGGACGCAAAACACCTCCTCCTGCGCTTGGCTGACTCAAAGGAAGCCGCCGAGCAGGTGGCGTTCGCCGACCAGATCATCCTCAACAAAACCGACCTCGTCACCGAAGCCGAATTGGTCGAGGTCGAGCGCGCCATCCGCAAGCTCAACCCACTGGCGCCGATCCATCGCGCTCAACGCTCCAACGTGCCGCTGAAACTGGTGCTGGGCCGCGGCTCCTTCGATTTGGCGCGTATCGAAGAGATCGAGCCCGACTTCCTTAATCCTGCGCATGGCCAGGCCGGCCACGTGCATGACGAACACTGCGATCACGACGGCCATGACCATGGCCATCATCACCACGACCACGACAAAGATGATCACGCTGGCCACGACATCGAAGCCAGCGGCATCCGCGGGATATCCTTAACAGCTCACAAGCCGCTCAACGCCAACAAGGTTACCGCCTGGCTAAATGAGGTGCTGCAAAGCCAAGGGCCTGACATCCTGCGCGCCAAAGGCATCCTCGACGTCGCCGGAGAGGATCGTCGGCTGGTTTTTCAGGCTGTACACATGATCTTGGAGGGAGACTTTCAGGGGCCCTGGCGCGATGGCGCAGACCGCTATTCGCGGCTCGTTTTCATCGGCCGCAATCTGGATGAAGCCAAGCTGCGCGAAGGCTTTGAGGCGACGGTTGCTTAGACAGCGATCGGTCGCTGGGCGATGAGTTGTTTGAGGCGCGCAGTGGCGACAAATTCCGGCTTCATTAGCCCGCAGCGCTCGGCAAGCCGGCCACCGCGCCATTCCAGAACCACTTGATCACCCTCCATCCGATAGCGACCACGATGGACCGCAGCTCCGGCAGAGACTTCAATCAAATTCCACATCGTCGCGCCTCGCGCTGATAGAGGGCCTTTCTGACCCCACCCAGCGACGGAGGCTAATCCCACAGGGTTGCCTGACGATTAATCGTCAATCAGGCGAGGACCCTGAGTCTGGCGTTTCGAACGCAAAAAGCCCGCCGAGTCGCCTCGGCGGGCTCTTTTCTTACACTGAGCCGTCGGCTCAGATTTCTTCGTTGATCAGGGCCACCTGATAGAAGCCGTTGCCCTGCAAGGTGTTCATCACCGCCATGAAGTCGCCATAGCGAACCAACCTGTCGGCGCGGATGTAGACCCGCTGTTGTGTGGGCGGAAGCGTCGGATCGTCAGCTGACAGCGTGCGCGACAAATCCGCCGGCAGAGACGTCAGGCTTGTGGCCTTTTCACCGATAAACACGCCGCCACCCGGCGCCAGGTTGATCAGGATCGGTTCCTTCACCTTGGTCCCGGGCGGCGGCGGTATGGCCGGCGGCAGGTCAAGTTTGATCGACACCGTCGCAGCCGGGATCGACACCATGAAAATGATCAGGAGCACAAGCATCACGTCCACAAAGGGCGTGACGTTGATGTCGCTGTTCTGGTTGAGGTTGAAGCGTCCGCCGCCCCCGCCACCCAGGCTCGCACCCATACTTAATTCCTTCCCTAGGGCGGTTGGACCGCCCGGTCATTAAGAGTCCGTGGACCATTGGCAAGCCGCCGCGTCGTTGTAAAGCCCGAAGCAGCGATCTAGGTGAAGGCATGATCAATACCTATGACGCCTACGTAACAGCGGTCTCGTTTGACGGCGCTGGCCAAGCGGTCTTCGCGCTGGGCGATGGAACCGTCCGCTTCGAGGGAGGAACCTCGATTGAGGCCCATGGCGGAGCCATTCTCACCGCCGCTCCACACCCCACTGGTGATGGGCTGATCACGGGTGGGGACGATGGACGCCTGGTCTGGTCGCGACATTCCGGCGCAGAAGAAATCGCCAAAATAGCTGGCAAGTGGATCGATGCCATGACGACCAGTAGCGCCTCAGGCCTGATTGCCTTCGCTGCCGGACGCGACGTCCATGTGCGCGACACCGCTGACGCCGCCTTTTCGCGCACCTTCGCTCACGAAAGGAGCGTGACAGACCTGGCTTTCGAACCCAAGGGCCGGCGACTGGCTGCGGCGACCTACGGAGGCGTCTGGCTCTGGTACGCGCGAATCGAGGCTCAAAAGCCCGGCAAACTCACGTGGGCGGGAAGCCATGTGGCGGTGGCCTGGAGCGCCGACGGGAAGTTTCTGATCAGCGCGATGCAGGAAAACCAGTTGCACGGTTGGCGCGTCACAGACGAAAAGAACATGCGAATGGGTGGCTATCCGGCCAAGCCCAGAAGCTTGGCGTTCGTCAATAAAGGCAGCCTGCTTGCCACCTCCGGTGCCAACGGCTTGGTTGTCTGGCCGTTCTCCGGCGCGACAGGGCCAATGGGCAAACAGGCCGCTGAGGTGGGCTATGATGAGGCCGCAATGGTTGTCCACGTTGCGGGCGCGCCGACGCTGAACTGGGTCGCCGCCGGCCTCGACGATGGGCGTGTGTGGATCTGCGATCTCGCGGGCCAGAAAATCATACCCCTGAAGGCCGAAAAGGGCGCACCGATCACGGCGCTTGCCATGACGCCCGACGCCAAGAGAGTGGCTTGGGGATCTGAGGACGGCCTGGCCGGTGTGGCGGACGTCTAGCCTTCGCATCGCTCAAAGCGCGGTCGTGGGTGAACTCAACACCTGCCGATTTCCTTAAAGCTGCCCGATGAACCGCGCTTGACGCCCCTTCCCTCATCGCAAGATACGGTTTGACCTCCGGCGCTTTCTGGAAAGGGATCTCCACATGCTCGACCTCGTCCTGGCGACGATGCACCACCTTTTGGTGTTCGGACTGTTTGGCATTCTGTTCGCCGAGTTGATCCTTGTTCACCGGGGCTTAGACCAAACAGGCGTTGCGAGAGTCGCATCGATCGACCTTTGGTATGGAATCCTGGCCGGGCTGATCATCGCGGTGGGCTTTGGCCGCGCCGTCTTTGCCGCCAAGGGCTGGCCCTATTACGCACACAACGCCTTCTTCTGGGCGAAGCTCGGAACCTTTGCGGTGATCGGCCTGCTGTCCGTGCCCCCGACCCTTGCCTACATCCGCTGGAGAAGGGTCGGCTTCAAACCCACCGAGGCTCAGATCGCGAGCGTCAGGCGCTACCTCTATCTCGAGGTCATCCTCTTCGCCCTATTGCCGGCTTTCGCGGCGTCCATGGCGCGCGGTTATGGTCAGATCTAGGTGTGTGGTCCCGGAATGAGGTGGTGCGGGTTAATCTTGAAGATTGACGGGTTTTTCGTCCAGGCCTCGCAGATGACCTGGTAGGGGGTTCGCCATCGCAGGGCCTTGAGGGGCTTGGCGAAGTTGCGGGCGGTGACGAAGGCCAGGACATGGGCCTTCAGGCTTTCTAGGTCGTCGTAGTGATAGATCTTCACGGTGGCGTCCTTGATCGTGCGGTTCATCCGCTCGGCTTGGCCGTTGGTCCAAGGATGGTAGGGCTTGGTCAGGCGGTGCTCGATACCGTTGTCGATGCAGACGCGGCCGAAGATGTGGCCGCCGGGGGAGCCGTGACCTTGGCTATCGCGATACTTGGGCAGGTCGGCGAAGGCCATGCCGTTGTCGGTGAGCACGGTGTGTATCTTGTAGGGGAAGACTTCGACCACACTCCTGAGGAAGTCTGATCCTGCCATCTTGCCGGCTTTGTCGTGGAACTCGACGTGGGTGAACTTCGAGACCCGGTCGATCGCCAGGAACATCACCAGTTTGCCGTCGGCATGGCGCAGTTCGCAGCTGTCGATGTGAACGTAGCCGATCTCGTAGGTCTTGAACCGCTTGCGCTGCTCCTTGGTCTCCTCGACCGGCAGACGGGAGATGCCATGGCGCTGGAGGCAGCGGTGCATGGCGCTGCGGCTGAGGCTGGGGATGGTGTCCCTCAAGCTGCCCAACACGTCATCCAACGGCAGAAGCGTCTTCTGCCGGAACGCCACCACGATGGCTTCCTCGGCCGGCGTCAGCACCGTGCTCTTCGGCGCCTTGGGTCCCATCGGCGCATCGGCCGTCGTGGTCCGGCTGCGCCACTTCTTCACTGTCTTCGGGTTCAGGCCGTAGCGGGCGGCAAGGGACCGGGTGCTCTCTTGCGACGCTTGGAACTCGGCTCGAAGACACGGCGTCGTGCGGGCGCTGCCGTGAAGAACACTTGCCATAGGGCATCCTCCTCCTGACGACTCAGGATCGATGATGCACCATCAGAATCTGGGACCACACACCTAGCGCGCCCAAACCACTTGCCTGCCCCCAGGCTAAAGAGCTTAGGCTGTAGGATCGGACACTCTAAAGGCGGACGGGCGAAATGGGCGAGACGATGGCGAAACCAGCTGCGACGCAAGCAACTGAGGTGCTCTACGAGGTTTCGGACGCGATCGCGACGATCACGCTAAACCGTCCGGAGCGGATGAATGCCATCTCTGGGCCAATGTTGACCCTGCTGGGCGAGTACCTGTTGAAGGCCGACGCCGACCCAAAGGTGCGCGTGGTGATCTTGACCGGTTCGGGCCGCGCATTCTGTGTGGGCCTTGATCTTGTCGATGCGACGCAAGGCTCTGGCATCGGTTCGAATTCGCAGGCCCAGAACATCTCCGTGAACCTGGACCTTCGCAATGCGCCGCCAACCGTCCTCTTCAACCTCGACAAACCGACGATCTGCGCTTTGAACGGCGCTGCAGCGGGCTATGGTCTGGACACAGCACTGGGCTGCGACATCCGAATAATGGGGGAGAGCTCCAAGCTGGCCGCCGCCTTCGTCAAGCGCGGCGTGGTCCCCGAGAGTGGCGGCACTTGGCTGCTTCCCAGACTTATTGGCTGGTCAAAGGCCGCTGAGTTGATCTTCACCGGCCGCACCCTGTCTGCCGCCGACAGCCTGGCCCTCGGTCTGGCCAGCGAGGTTGTCCCTGACCTGGATCTCATGACCCGCGCTAGGGCCATCGCCGCCGAGATCGCGGCCAATGCACCTTTAGCGGTCCAATCGGCCAAGCGGCTGATGCGCATGGGGATGGAGGAGACGTTCAACGACCACGTCCACCACGTCTATCTGCAGTTCCTGCAGCTGGTGCGCACCCAAGATTTCCGGGAAGGTATGACGTCCTTCCTCGAGAAGCGCCCAGCCGACTTCAAGGGGCGATAGGACCGGCTTAAGCGGTCGCTTGAAGTCCCTCAAACGCCAAAGCCGGCCGCCGCGATGAGGCGAGTTGAGGACGAACTTGTGGCGCAGATGCCGGGCCAGGGGCGTCTGGCGCAGCGCAAGGTTGCGATCTTCCTACCCTCGGGTAGGCGCCGTTAGCCTGCCTGGCCGCAGATCCGACGAACCCGCACGTCCGACCGACCCGGCCCGACTGTAGGGCATTCCTCACAGCCAAGCCCACCTCGGGTCACGTTTTGGATATCCGGCTTTTCGGGACAAGGGGACATCCAACGGGCTCTGCTCAATCAAAGCCGCGAAGCTCGCCCCAGGTTTCGAAAGCCTCTCGGCGAGCCTTGAGCGTATTGATCGGGTGTTCAGGATCGCGATAGCCCAGCGCCATGCCCGCGAACAGCATGTGATCGTCAGGCAGGCTCAGGAACTCTGCGATAGTCTTGGAATAGCGCGCCCAATACTCCTGCGAACAGGTATCGAGGCCGCACTCCAACGCCAACAGCATGACGTTTTGCATAAACATGCCCAAGTCCGCCCACTGCGGGGGCCCAAGCTTTCGATCGAGGCAAAAGAACAGACCCACTGGCGCCCCAAAGAAGTCGCCGTTCTTGGCCAATTGCCGCAGGCGCGCCGGTTTGTCGTCTCTAGGGATGCCGATGGTGGCGTAGAGATCCTCGCCATTCTGAAAGCGACGCGTGCGGAAGGGCTCCCAGAGATTGGGTGGGTAGACTTCGTATTCCGGTTCCTCCCCGAAGGGATTGGCGGCCACGCGCGCCTTGAACTCGCTCAGAGGGCCCCCTGCAAGACCATAGACCCGCCACGGCTGAAGATTGCCGCCTGACGGCGCCTGGGCCGCTCGGGCCAAAATGTCGGCCACCAGCTTGCTCGGAACCGGATCGGGCTTGAAGGCGCGAATGGAGATACGTCGAGCAACAGCATCTGAGACGTCCATTGGATAGAGCTCCAGCTTGACCTTGGCGGGCGGCGCAAGCCAGCTATCCACCACACGCCCCGGGTCACGCAAGGGGGGTGAAATGGGGACAGGCTTGGCCAGACACAAACCCTCCCAGCGATCGCCGAAACAGCGAAGCCTCTTGGCTCGTCTGTTCCGTTGGACGGCAATCCTGGTGCTGCTCTTCGGCCTGATCGGGCCTGTCATCGCAGTCGCGCTCTATCGCTTCGTGCCACCGCCCATGACCTACTTGATGGTGCAGCGTATGTTCGAGGGCCACGGCTTCGACCGCCGCTGGGTTCCGCTGAACCGCATCTCTGCGTCACTGGTGCGAAGCGTCATCGGTGCCGAGGATAGCCGCTTTTGCGAGCATCACGGCTTCGACCTGAACGCCATCCAAAAAGCCATGGAACACAACGAGGCCGGCAAAAAGCTCAGGGGCGGCTCGACCATCAGCCAGCAGACCGCCAAGAACGTGTTTCTTTGGCCGCACCGCGACTGGCTACGAAAAGGCTTGGAGACGTGGTTCACGGTCCTGATCGAAGGGATCTGGGGTAAGCCCAGGATTATGGAAGTCTACCTGAACTCCATCGAATGGGGCCCAGGCCTCTACGGCGTCGAAGCCGCCGCGCGCGCAAACTTCCACATGAGCGCCAGCCAGCTGAACCCAGACCAGGCTGCTCGCCTGGCCGCCATCATCCCCAAGCCCTTAGCCTGGAAGGCCGTACGGCCTGGGCCCTATATTCAAAAGCGAGGCGGCCACATCGCTGCGGCGGCTGGAACCGTACGCCGCGACGGCCTTGCCGCCTGCGTGCTGTAGACGCACTGTTGGCCCATGCCCTGCAACGGGTCGCATCGCGGGCTCATCCCTGTCCGGGATTGGCGCGCCCAGCCCACGCGTTTGTAACAGTCAGTCGCCTCGCCACCGCCTTTCGGTGCTGGGCAACAGCGCCGTCGGGTCCTCGCCCGGCGGAGCTTCCCCTTTTAGGCTAGCGGCCCTCCCGCCCAAGGGTGTCGACCACGCCCATGCAGATTAGGGCCTGGCCTGCAAAGTAGAGGCTCCAGACGGCAAAGCCCACCCAGGCGAGGCCCGCCAAAGGGCCAGATCGCGCAAAAATCAACAGGTCCGAGGCGAGGAACATCAGAGCGCCCAGCGCCACCCGATCACGGGAGAAGCGGCTGATCCAGGCGCTCGCCGCCATGCACGACAGGCCCGTCGCATAGACCGCCACGCCTGGCGCGCGACCCCGCTCGGCGAGCAACATAAAGGCCGCCAAGACCGTCACGGGAATGAGCATGCCTGCGAACAGCCGATCAGGCCAACTCAGCCCTTCGCGCCGATTGCGCAGATAGAGCCCGATCGCGACGATGTGGCTGATCAAGAAGGCCCCGCCGCCCACGATAAAGCCCGCCGCGCCCAGCAGCACATCGCCAGCCGCGCCCGCCGCCATCACGGTGAAGACAAGCCATCCGTCAAAGCCGCGCGCCCTGATCGCCGCAAAGACCGCCAGCAGGCCTAAGCCCGCGCCCTTCCAGGCCAAACTCATGGCCGGCGGCAGCGTCACCTCGTCCACTGCCAGGTAGCTCACGCCCGCAGCAAGCGCCGCCACCAGAACCGCCCTCGTGACCCTATCGGCTCCACCCATATCTTTATCCTTCGACAACTTCGTTGGCTGCAGCCCGCCGTTTCCGAGCGAATCCTCGGTGGAATTCCCCCGACCGGGTGCCAGAGCCCGGAAGCATTTTCACCTGGGCGTGATGGCGCCATGCTTTCCCGCTGACGCCTCAAGCCGGCCGTGTCGTTTAGAACTTGCGCCTTGCGAGCTTGACCTTGCCCGCCCGGCACAACAGGGTCGTTTGACGGCTATGCCTGACCAACGAAAGAAAGACCGCTTCGTCCTGCGCCCCGACCCGTCGGGCTGGACGGTTGTCGAAGTCTGGACTGGCCAGCCAGCCGTCATGGCTGGTGCGCCTCAAACGGGCTTGTCAGAAGCCGACGCAAAACACACCGTTGATCTGCTGAACAAAGACGCGCGCCGCGGCGATTCCTCGATGCGGAAATAGTGGGCCAGTGACCCATGCAGCCTCGCTCACCCCATCGACTTCCGCCACCCTGTGCCCTAAAATACCCGATTACCCGCAAAATCCTTCCCCATAGGAGCTAATCATGCGCGTCGGTGTGCCCCGTGAAATCAAACCTGACGAATATCGTGTCGGCTTAACGCCAACTGCGGTCCGGGAATACGTCAGCCACGGGCACCAGGTATTGGTTGAAAAGGGCGCGGGCGTCGGAGCCGGTTATCCAGACGCTGCCTATACGCGAGCCGGCGCGACGATCGCCGCTGACGCCCAGGCGGTGTTCGCCGGGGCGGAGCTGATCGTGAAGGTCAAGGAGCCGCAGCCCGCCGAGTGGGAGCGCCTGACCGACACGCATATCCTCTTCACCTATCTGCACCTGGCGCCAGATCCGGACCAGGCCGACGGCCTGCTGGCCTCTGGCTGCGCCGCCATCGCCTATGAGACGGTGACTGACGCGCATGGCGGCCTACCGCTGCTCGCGCCAATGTCGGAAGTGGCCGGGCGGATCGCGGTCTTCTCGGCTGGCGAGACCCTGCTTAAGCATAACGGCGGTATGGGCCTGCTACTCTCCGGCGTGCCCGGCGTGCCACCCGCGCGAATCTGTGTGCTGGGCGGAGGCGTCGTCGGCATGAACGCTGCGCGCATGGCCGCAGGTCTCGGCGCAGAAGTGGTGATCGTCGAGCGCTCGATTCCGCGCATGCGCGAGCTCGACAACATGTTCCAAGGTCGGATTTTGACCCGCTATTCGACCCAAGACGCCGTCGAGGAAGAAATCCTGAAAGCCGACGTGGTTGTGGGCGCGGTGCTGACGGCCGGCGCTAGCGCCCCCAAGATGATCCGCAAGGAAGATCTGAAGAGGATGAAGCCGGGGTCGGTCCTGGTGGACGTCTCGATCGACCAGGGTGGCTGTTTCGAGACAAGCCGGCCGACGACCCACGCGGACCCGACCTACACCGTCGACGGCGTTGTCCACTACTGCGTGGCGAACATGCCGGGCGCGGCGCCCAGGACGTCGTCCGAGGCTCTGGTTCACGCCACGCTAACCTTCGGTCTAGCCTTGGCCGATCAAGGACTGGATGCCCTGAAGAAGAACAAACACCTGGCCAAGGGTCTGAATGTCCTCAAGGGTCAGGTGACCCATCCAGCGGTCGCCGAAGCGCTGGGCAAACCCTTTGTGGATGCCTACGGAGCGTGGGCGTAGGTGCCCGCTAGTCGGTCTTCGCCGCGCGCCGTTTAAACGGCTTTCGCTTCAGTTCTTTTTTTTCGCCCTTGGCCTTAGCCGTGATCTCTTTGAGCTTCACGGTCTGAAGGGCGGAAAGCGCTTGGCCAGGCCCACCCTTCTCAGGGTCACCAAACGCTCGGCCGTAAGTTTTCAGGCGATCGGTGACACTGCCCAGGAATTCACCCTCCCAGTCAGAGAGCTTCACCCCGGCGCGGTCAGCATGGCGTTGGGCGCGTTTCAGGGCATTGAGCGCGGCCCGCTTTGCCAGCGCCTTCGGATCTGGTGGCTTTCGGTTCAAATCTCCCCGATCGCAGCGAGGTAAAGGTCGAGGATCGCATCCTCCTCCAACCGCTTCGCGCGATCCTGCTTGCGGATGCGCACAACCTTACGGAGGATTTTCACGTCAAAGCCATTGCCCTTGGCCTCAGCGAAGACTTCCTTGATCTGCTCGGCGACCTCGGCCTTCTCGACCTCCAGCCGCTCGATGCGCTCGACAATGCTCTTCAATTGACCTTGGGCGGCCTGGTTCAGCACATCGGGATGGACAGAGGCGTCGTCGGCCATGGGAAACTCTCAGGGTCTTCAGGGGTTGGATCGCCGCTGACCCTACCGGCGCGCCCAGGCCATGTCATGCTGACCGTGCGCCTTGCCTGTGGATAAGACCTTCTGGCGGAACGACGAGGAGGCCCGATGAGCAAAACGAAAGTCACATAGTCCGAGGCTGAGGGCGCCGTTCGCACGCTTATCCAGTGGGCAGGCGACGACCCAGACCGCGAGGGCCTCGTGGAAACGCCGGCGCGGGTGGCAAGGTCCCATCGAGAGCTCTTTGCCGGCTACGAGAGTGACCCCAGGGACGATCTTGCGCGAACCTTCGAGGAGATCGGCGGCTATGACGAGCTCGTGATCCTCAAGGATATCCCCGTCGTCAGCTTCTGCGAACATCATATGTTGCCGTTCATCGGCCGCGCGCATGTCGGTTATCTCCCGTTGAATCGGGTCGTCGGCATCTCAAAGTTGGCTCGTGTGGTGCGCGGCTTCGCAAGGCGTCTGCAAATTCAGGAAAAGCTCACAGCTGAGATCGCCGGCACGATCCAGGAGATACTGAAGCCTAAGGGTGTCGGTGTGGTGATCATCTCTGAGCACAGCTGCATGACCATGCGGGGCGTGAACACGCCCGGCTCGCGCCTCACCACGAGCCACCGCCTTGGCGAGGTGCGCGACGATCCACGGACGCGAGAGGAATTTTTCGACCTGGTGCGACAGCCGGACGGCTAGCGCAGTAGCCTTCCCCGCTCGCCGCTTCAGCGCAGTGTCTCGAAGGTCTTTGCCTCAGAATAAGCCCACAGCCTCAAGCGGCGGCCGAAGCTCCGCCGGATCGGTAAGGTGGTGGGCGTGAAACCCCAAGCCCTTCGCAGCGGTGATGTTCATCGCGCTGTCGTCGACGAAGAAGGCTTCTTGCGACGCAAATCCAAAGCGTTTGCAGACGCGTTGGAAAATCTCAGAACCGGGCTTCATCATCCCTTCGAGCCCGGAGATGATCTGGCCATCCAGCCGGTCGAACGCCGAGCTCATCGCAAATGTCGCCGCCTAGGTCTCGTGACTCATGTTGGTGATCGCCGGCTGGCGCACACCACGTGCTTACAGAGCCGCGATCGTCAATTCCGTCTGAGGAATTGTCATCCAGACCATCTCTGTCCATCGGGTGCGCCACGCATCGATCTCGGCAGCGTCGTGAGGATACTCGACGATCAGGGACGCGCCGTTGTCTGCGAAGCTGACGCTGCAATCCGTCTGGCCATGCCAGGCCATGGACCAGACGTCATTCAAGAACCGGTCTCAGTCGACCCGCTCTGGAAATATTTTGCTTTAGAACGTGCGCCGATCCCAGCGCACGATGACGTTTCAGACGTCCCAGAGCACCGTCTTAGGTCCGGACACCGAAGACGGCGTCAGCCCTGCTTGGCTTTGAATCGCGGATTGGTCTTGTTGATAATGTAGACGACGCCTTTGCGACGCACGAGCTTGCAGTCGCGGTGACGTGTCTTGAGCGACTTAAGCGAGCTTCTGACCTTCATTGACCTAATCTCGGGCGCGCGGACGTAGGCGTCCGGGGGTTTCACAAGGAGCGGGCGGATATACGGAAAGGGTGAAGCCAAGTCAATGTCGTGCGAGACCCGTTGTCATTGAGCCCGGACTTCAGGCTCGCTAGACTCTTCAGATGCGCTCGCACCACCTCTCGTTCGTTCTGCTCGCCTTGGTCGCAGCTTGCACCAGCCCGGCCATCAAACAACCTTCGCTGGGGCCCGCCGGGCCTGCGCAACCCTTGCAAACTGCGCCCGCAGCTTCTGCGCCTTCCCCTGAAGTCCCCAACCTTAATCCGGTGACCCCGCCCGCGGTCTCTGGCGACATGATCTTCGACGCCTGGGCTGCGGAATTCTACGGTCGGGCCATCAAGGCCGGCATTCCACGCGACCTGCTGGACCGCGAGATGGCGGGATTGACCCCCGATCCGCGGGTCACGTCGCGCGATAGCCACCAGCCAGAATTCTCCCAGCCGATCTCTGCCTACATCAAGGGTGCGGTCACCGAAGGCTCCATTGGTATGGGCTTGCGCAAACGCGCTGAAGTCCCGCAGTTCGAAGCCATCGAACAACGCTTCGGCGTACCGCGCGAGATCCTGATCGCCATCTGGGCGCGGGAAAGTGGCTATGGTGCCATTCAGGGCGACTTCGATGTGATCCGCGCCATGGCGTCATTGGCAGCTCAAGGCCGCAGACGCGATTGGGCCGAGGGGGAGCTCATCGCGGCACTGCGGATCATCGGCTCTGGTGAGGCCAGGAGAGGCCAATTGAAGGGCTCTTGGGCCGGCGCTATGGGCCAGACCCAGTTCATTCCGTCCGCGTACCTGTCGACCGCCGTGGACGGTGACGGGGACGGCAAGCGCGATGTCTGGACCTCGCCAGCCGACGCCCTGGCCTCAGCCGCCAGCCTACTCACCAAGGCGGGCTGGGCGCGTGGACAAAGTTGGGCGCGGGAGGTGACGGTCGCGCCCGACTTCGACTTCGCCCTGAGCGAGGGTCCAAAGCTCGTTCCGGAAGCCTGGACAGCGCTGGGCGTCATACGTGCCGACGGCCTGCCATGGACGGACGCCGATAAGACCGCGTCAGCGCAGCTCTTGGCGCCTGCTGGCGCGACCGGGCCGGTGTTCCTACTATTTCCGAACCATTTCGCGATCCGAAAATATAACAACTCGGTGGCCTATGCGCTGGCTGTCGGCCTGCTGGCTGACCGGATCGCGGGCGAGGGAGCACCCCAACGGCCTTGGCCTGCGGAGACCCCTATGTCGCTCGCCGACCGAATGACGGCCCAGCGGGCCTTGGCTGCGATTGGCTTCAACCCGGGCACGCCTGACGGCGTCGTTGGCATGGGCACGCGGACAGCGTTGCGCGCATGGCAGAAGGCGCGCGGGCTCACTGCCGACGGCTACCTGTCGCCGGCGATGGTCGAACGGCTCAAGACGGAAGCGGGCGCAGGGCCCACACCCTAGCGCCACCAAAGGTCAGTGCGTCTTGGCATAAGCCGCCGCCTGTTTGCTGACGATGCGCAACAGGTCGCCCATGGAATGATCGACGTCGATCAGGTGCAGCCCCCAAGACCAGTCCGGCCCGGATGGGCGGACGATCTCACCGGCAAGCTCATGGGTTCGCATGCCCTTTGGATCTGCGTTCACATGCATGGACAGATAGGTGAAGTCACCGCTGGACTTGCACTCCGTGGTGATGAGCCCCGGAACCTTCACAAACGGCGTCTTGATCTCGACCGGCGTCTTGGTCCAGGCCGGCTGGGTGGTCCCGCCCGAGCCGTTCAGGAAGCCCCGGGTCAGGAAATAAGCCTCGGGCTGGCCTCGCCCGCCCTTCAGGTCGGCGGGATTGGTACAAGCCGCCGGCATGCCATCACGCCCGCGCCCAAACCGCGAGTTGGCTGGCGGCGGATTGGTGTCTCGGAAGGTTGAATAGTTGATCACGCAGCCGAGCTGATCTTCGGCCCGGCAAAGCGGGATCGTCTTGAACGCCCCGCCAACGTCCTTGCCCGCCGGTACCAGCACCGGTGAACCCAATACGAGCGCTGAGATAAACTGCTTTTGGATCGACTTTCCGTCGATCTCGTTGGCCGCCAAGCGTGCGATGAGCCCCGCGCCCTGGCTGTGCCCGATCAGGACGACCCCGCGCCCATGGTTCTCATGCTGGAGGTAATAGTTCCAAGCGTCGAGCACGTCGGCGTAGCCGCCGAAGCCCGCAGCAGGCCGCTCGCCGGCCGGCGGTGCCCCGCCGCTGGCGACCCGCAGCGCCGTCAGGGTCGTCTGCCGGTATATCGGCGCAAAGGTCCGGCAAACCGAGGCAAACCGGGCGAACTGGAGTTTGATATCATCCCACTCCATGTGGTCGGCGATAAAATCGGACTGCCAGCCGGGATCTAGGGAGACCGTCGGATAGACAAAGAAGCAGTCGATTTTGGGATCCTTAGCCGGGACGAACTTTTCCAAGGTTGTCTTGCCGCTAAGCGCGATCACGGTCGCATCCAGATCGACCTTACACTTGTCGTCCTTTAGATCTGGGCGGCAGAGCCAAAGCGCGGGATTGGCGTAGTCAGCATGGGCGATGGTCGGATCGGGCGCCTGCGCCTGCACCGAGGTTGACAAAGCCAGGGTCAACGCGACCCCTGCGATCAAAATCCTGAACATTCCGCCCTCCCATGGTTTGCGCGGCGCAAAGCCGTCTTAGGGACAGCTAGGGCTTTGTTTCGTCTGCAAGCAAGGGTCCAGTCGGCGTTAGACTCCGCCCTCGTCACTGCGCTCGATGGTTGCCATGGTGGCCTCCTCGCTGCTGACCGCGGTGGGATCGGCATTGCGCAACGGCTTGCTGACCAAGGTATAGACGAGCAAGCAGAGCATCAGCCCCATGTTCAAGACGAAGGGTGCAGCGTGATTCGTCCGATAAAGCGCCATGAAGGCCGGGGCAAAGACCGCATTGATTCCATTGACCGCGGCGATGGCGCCAGCCACCCGCGCCTGGTCTTTCCACCCGACAGCCAACGATGATCCGGCCGTAAAGCCCGGCCGAGCGAACCCAAAGCCAAGGCTGGCCAGGGCATAGCCAGCCACGACGGTGTGATAGTCGGGGGCCACTGCGACCAGCAGGTTGCCGCCTGCCGCGCAAATCACCCCCCAGCGCAGCAGCTGGCGGGGCGTCATCTGGAACATGCGGATCAGACCCCATTGCGCGAGCAAGCCAGCGATTGCGCCGAAGGCCATGGCCATGGCGATGCTGTCCTTCGCTGCCATAGGGGAGACGCCAAGCTTGTCGATCACCAGGAAACCAAGGGTCTGCTGCTGGGCCGTCTGGCAGGTAGCGACCACGAAACCATAGAGTGCGAACGGAATAACGCGAGGGTCCTGCCACATGGGACGAACCTTCTTTGTGGCTTCCTCTATGGAGACCTCGACTTCATCGGCAGGCGCTGCCTCTCGGGTTCGGCTTTCCGGCAGGAAGCGCCAGACGACGAACAACATCACGGCGGCTATGGCGGCGAAGGTGAAAAGCGGGCCGGCGATGCTGATCACCGGATAGATGAAATAGGGTGCGAGCCAGGGTCCGAAGACAGTGCCCAGGCCGAACGCCCCAGCGAGACTCGCCATCGCCTGGGTGCGCGCCTCCCGTGGCGTGTGGTCGGCCACATAGGCCTGATTGGCGGGGTTCGAAGCTGCGCCGAACAGGCCGAACAGGGCGCGGCCGAGCAGCAGCATCCCGAAAATGATCATTGGCGCCGCCATATGTCGAAGGCCTGCGCTTACGACCGAACCGCAAACGGTCATGGAGACCATAAAGCCCGAAAGTCCCACCATCATCAGCGGCTTTCGGCCGTATCGGTCCGAGGCCTTGGCCCAGAACGGCGAGGAGAAGGCCCACAAAATCGCGGACAGCGAGAAGATCGCCACGACCATCTCATCGGGGATCGCCAACGAGCGGCCGATCAACGGCAACACAGAGATCAGCCCTGTGTTTCCGATGGCCGTCGCGACAGATGAGCAGAATATAATCGCAAACGCGCGCTTTGGCAGAGTGCTGGAGGTGGTGTCTGAAGGCATAGATGCGGATTAGGCCGCATAATCCCGCGGTGCAAATCCCCAGGCCCGCACACCCGAAATTAAGCAATAACGCCGATGGTGCGGGTCCTGTTGGGAGCCCCTATGTTCCAGATTATCGGCATCGTCCTGCTGTTCGGCCTTGTGTTCGGCAGCTTCATCATGACCGGCGGGAACATCGCCGTGATCCTGGGTGCCTTGCCCTCTGAGATGATGACGATCGGCGGCGCCGGGGTGGCTGCGGTGCTCATCTCCAATTCCGTGCCCGTTCTGAAGGGTATCGGCGGGGGCATGGCCAAGGTCTTCAAGGGCGCCAAATGGAAGCCTTCGGATTATCGCGATCTGCTGTCCCTGCTGTTCCTGCTGACCAAGACGATGAAGTCCAAAGGGGTCATCGCTCTGGAGAGCCACATCGAAACGCCGAAGGAGAGCTCGATCTTTTCGCGCTATCCAAAAATCTTGCACGACCACTTCGCCGTCGATTTCATCTGCGACACGCTGCGGATGATGACCATGAACCTGGAAGACCCACACCAGGTCGAAAATGCGATGGAGGCCCAGCTTGAAAAACACCACCACGAGGCGCTAGCCCCACCGCACGCGCTGACCAACCTGGCCGACGCCCTACCCGCGCTCGGCATCGTCGCCGCCGTGCTCGGCGTCATTAAGACCATGGGCGCGATCACCGAACCGCCAGCTGTGCTTGGCGAGATGATCGGCTCGGCGCTGGTCGGAACCTTTCTTGGCGTTTTCTTGGCCTATGGACTGGTGGGTCCCATGGCGAACCGCATGGCCGCGGTGATCGAAGAAGATGGTGCCTTCTATAAGATCATCCAGTCAGTCCTGGTGGCTCACCTGCATGGCAACGCGGCCCAGATTTCCGTCGAAATTGGTCGCGGCAATGTCCCGTCTGGTGCCCAGCCCAGCTTCCTGGAGCTCGAAGAGGCCCTGAACACCATTCCGGCCGAGGGCGCAGCATAAATTAGGCCTGCGGGCGGTCCGCCTGCCCCTCTGAATTCAGAGCCGGACCACCGGATTGTCCCAACCGCGAAGCAGGGCATAATTCGCTGCGCGCACCAGGCGCTGTCCATTTGATTTCAAGGATCAGCCCATGAACGTCCAACCTTCTCGCATGCTGCTCACGCTGGGCGCGATCGTCGCAGTCTGCGCCCTGGCCGCATGCTCGAAGCCGGCCGAAAAGGCTCCCCAAGCGGCTGCGCCTGCAGCAGCCACGAATGCCGATGCGGAAGCGGCGGCGGCGAAGAATGCCGCCGCGATCGCTGCAGACGCTGCAGCCGACTCAAATCAAGCCGACGCCGCCGCAGCGCCGGCCGCACCGGCGGCAGTCGCGACGCCTCCGCCCCTGCCGCAGAAGAAATAGACGTCTCCTCCTCCCAAAAATCAAAAAGGGCTGTCACCCAAGCCGGGCCTTTTTTCTGACGAGCGGGCTATCTTAGCGACGATGCGCATGGCCTTACCGATAAGCCCAATCGACTGGAGTGAAGACGGCCAGCCGCGTTCGCGGCTCTACGACGATGTCTATTTCTCCGCCGAGGACGGACTGGCCGAGGCTCGGGCGGTATTCCTGCAGGGCTGCGGCCTGCCGGACGCCTGGAGAGGACGCGAACGTTTCGTTGTCGGCGAACTGGGCTTCGGGACGGGCCTTAACGTCCTGGCCCTAATTGAGCTTTGGGCGCGCACACGGCCAACAAACGCTCGACTGCACATCTTCTCCGTTGAGGCTCACCCCATCACAGCGCAGGACGCGCATCGCGCTCTGGGGCGGTGGCCTGAGCTTAGCGAGCTGGCGATGTGGCTGACGAGCCGGTGGCCTGGGCGCGCCCTGGGCCCTCACCGACTCGAGTTGCCGGACCTGGGCATCATACTCGACGTGGCGGTGGGCGAGGTGGCTGCGAGCCTCAGGTGCTGGTCTGGCCTCGCCGACGCTTGGTTTCTTGACGGCTTTTCACCCTCGCGTAACCCAGCCATGTGGCGCGACGAAGTCCTGGCTTTGGTGGCTGCAAGGTCTGCGCCGGGCTCCATCGCGGCCACTTTTACAGTCGCCGGCCAGGTGCGCCGGGGCTTGGCCGCAGCCGGCTTCGAGGTCGCCAAGGCGCCCGGCTTCGGCCGAAAACGTGAACGGCTCACCGCCCGCCTGTCGGGCGGGCCGCCGACATTTAGGCCCCCCCGTCGGGTCGCCATTATCGGCGCTGGAATAGGCGGCGCGGCCCTTACCCGGGCTTTCCACGCCCTTGGCGCTGAGGTCTTGGTGTTCGACGCCGAGGGCCTGGGTGCCGGGGCATCTGGCAACCCCTCAGCCCTGGTGACGCCGCGCCTAGACGCAGGCCTGGCTGAGCCCGCGCAACTCTTCGCACAGGCCTTCCGGCGGGCCGTGAGGCTCTATCACGACGAGCCCGGCTGTATCGTCAACCAAGGCGCGCTGCAGCTCGGATTTGCGCCGCGCGATCTCGAACGCTTCGCCAAGATCGCCACATCCGACCTTTTCGAACCC
The DNA here is from genome assembly GCA_903860975.1 of uncultured Alphaproteobacteria bacterium. GTDB lineage: Bacteria > Pseudomonadota > Alphaproteobacteria > Caulobacterales > Caulobacteraceae > Phenylobacterium. Next base: position 121,673 of record CAIOSI010000016.1, on the reverse strand, counting down.
GATGCACTAGAGATGCTGACATCAGATCAAAGCACCGCGCGCCTCGGCGAGAACGGGCCCGAGGCGCTGGCGATCAACGACGGCCTCGTGATCGAACCCAAGGTGGTACTCTGCGCCTGGGCAGTCGAGACCCAGAAAGGCAGCGTCCACCACTTCGAGCGCGACGGTGAGGGTTGGCGGGTTCTGGACAAGGACGGCGGCGTGCTGACCACCGCCGATGTCATCGTCGTGTCGGCCGGCCTTGCGTCGTCTGATTTGATCTCCGGCCTACCGCTCAGCGCCGTGCGAGGTCAGGCAAGCTTCACAGCCTTGGACGATCCGCCCCCGGCTGTTGCCTTTGGTAGCTATGCGATTGCGACCCGAGACGGCGTTTTGTTTGGCGCGACCAACGATCGTGACGATGTCGCGTGCGACCTTCGTGCCGAAGACCACGACCGCAACCTAGCGGCCTTGGCAGTGGGTCTGCCACGCCTGGCCGCGCGGCTCAAAGGCGCGCCACTTTCAGGTCGCGCTTCAATCCGGGTCTCAACGCCGGACTATCTTCCGGTCGCCGGCGCCGCACCACAAAGGCCGCAGGGGCTCTTCATACTGACCGGCTTCGGCGCGCGCGGCTTCACCCTGGCACCTTTGCTCGCCGAGCATGTGGCCGCAATAGCCCTCGGCGCGCCCTCACCGCTTCCCCGGCCGCTCGCAAACTTCGTCGACCCTGCCCGCTTCGCGCGCCGCGCAGCACGCAGGGGTTCTAGTCACCTTTGAGAGAAAGATGTAACCTCCAGCGGCGCGCGGCGCACAGTCATGAGGACGCAAATAATGAAGACCCATGCCGCCCTGGCCGTCTCTGCCGTGACGCTTCTAACCTTCGCCGCAACAGTCGCCCACGCCGCCGATAAGGCAGCACCTCGCGAATGCTTCTGGACCCGCCAGGCCAACGGTTTCGCCGCTCAGGACGATCACACCGTAAATGTCCGCGTGAGCGTCCGTGACGTCTATCAATTCAAGCTGCTTGGGAGCTGCCCAGACATCGACTGGAACCAGAGCGTCGCGCTGATTTCTCGCGGCGGCTCGAATATTTGCAGCGGTATGGACGCCGAGTTCGTCACCCGCTCACCGATAGGCCCACAGCGTTGCCGGGCGAGCGCCATGCACAAGCTCACGCCAGATGAGATTGCCGCTCTGCCTCGAAAGGCGCGTCCTTAGCGCACTTTAATTTTATCGGGTAGGAGGGAGCCTCACGGCTCTCTCCCTACCACACCACCGTGCGTACGGTTCCGTACTCGGCGGTTCATGCCGCGTGTTGTAAGCGACGATGCTGGTCAAGAGTGGACAGCATGCCGAATTGAGCAAAGTAGGACTGGCGATAGGCCTCGTTCATGTGGGAGGCCCCGGCGTTCCACCAGGGTCCCCGGCCGTTGGAGGCTTGAGAGGAGGCCCGTTCTCGCGGAAGTCCGCGGTCGATCAGCTTCAGGGCTCGTGTTCGCGGCCGCTTCCATTGACGCCAGAGGATGCCGCCAGAGGCTACAGCGCAGTTTGCGCCGAAGCCACTGATCGAGATCCTCGAAGGTCCCTTTCGTCTGCCCGAGCCGGAAGTAATTGGTGCAGCCCCCCCAGGATCGGGGTGAGGGTCTCGATCTTTTGCGATACGGATTGCCCGCGCCCCTGGGGGAACGTGGTCCGAAGCTTGTCGCGCAACCGCCTCACACTCTTGCCGCCACCCGAAGGTGTGGTTGCATGTGGGCGGTGCCGCTATAGCCCAGGAAGCTGCGGTTCCACGGCCGGTCGACTGCACTCTTGGCGACGTTGAGCGTCAGCCGAAGACGTTCGGCCAGCGGCTCCCATCACCAGGGTCCGCAGAGGACTTTCACCTCCAAGTCATCGGTCGGCCGACCAAGCGGTACGCTCGCACTACGCGCCATGCCTGGCACACCAAAAAGAAAGGGCGCCGACTGAAGGTCGGCGCCCCGGGGAAAGTAAGCGTCGGACAAAGGAGTAGCCCGACGCCGGAAATCCTTCTTAGAAGCGCTTGCGCACGTTCAGCTTGAACGTCCGGCCCAACGGGTTGCCGTTGGTGTAGTCGTAGTTGAACTGGCTCGCGACATGCGCCGGGTCGGTGTCGAGCACGTTCTGGATGCTCGCTGTGATCGTGGTGCTGTCCATCAGTTGGTAGCGAACGATGAGATCGTGCTGCCAGAAGTCCTTGGATTTACCAAGGGGATTTAAGCGATAGCCGGATGCGGCCGTCGTATCAACGACTTCGCTGAACAGGGTCGTGCCCCGAGCTGGCGTCGTGCCTTCAGTGTAACGCAGCTGCCAGCGGAAGTTTAGAGGACCGTTGTCGACGCTCACAAAACCCGTGGCGCGGAGCTTTGGATAAGAGAAGAAATTGACCGTCAGGTCATAAAGCCCAGCCCGGTCTTCTGGCAGATTGAAGACAACGCTCGGCGCGCCCAGCAGGGTAAAGGCCCCACGCTTGTAGTCGATCAGCCTGGTCGCATCGACGCCTGCGTTCCAGGACGAGCCCATGATCAGGAAATCATTCCAGCCGTAGTTGGCCTTGAAGTCGAGGCCCGAGGTATCCGTAGCCGGGCCATTGACGTTGTAGGTGTCAACCCGCAGCACGTTGGCCGCGTTGCAGACGCCGCCGGCGAACTGAAAGCGAGCTTCCAGCGCCGGAATCGTGCCGCAGTTGCCAACGCCGACCCCTGTTGGGAACATGCTGGAGAAGATGCCGCCAGCGCTCTCAGTGGTCAGCTCACCCTTGAAGTTGAACTTGTAGTAATCGAGCGTTGCGGTGAAGCCGTGGAAGTTGACGATACCTCCGAAGTTATAGGCGTTGGCTTTTTCTGGCGCGAGATTGGGATTTCCACAGGTTTGCACGGCCCTGTACTGGCCGCCAAGGTTGGCGACGCCCGTCGCACAGGCATCGATCGTTTGGGTCGAAGCTGGGGCCCGGAAGGTTGTGCTGGCTGACGTGCGGAACGCCAGCCAATCCAGCATTTGCCAGCGCAGCGAGATTTTCGGGTTGGTGGTCGAGCCGATGCCGCCGCCGTAGTCCTCATAGCGGACAGCGAGGTTGGCATCGAGCTTGTCGAAGATCGGCAGTCTCAACTCGCCGAACACCGCAAACACGCTCCTGCTCGTGTCACTGTTGGCGTTTGACCCAAAGAATTCAATGGGGCCGGCCGGCGCGCCGCAGTTCGGCGATCCGTCGTCGATAGAGTCAACGCAAGGATAAACTTTATAATTGTTGTAGTCGCCAAAGAGCAGCTCTTGGCGATAGTGACGCCACTGAGAGCCAAGTGCCCAGGCAATGTCACCGCCAGGCAGCGCGATCGTGGTCTTGCCATTAAACACCGCGTCGGCGACCAGTAGCTGGTTGGTCGTGATGTTGGTGTAGTTGCCATAAAGCCAATTCACCGCGTGCGGATTGTTCGCAACGCTGGGCACGTAGAACGGGTTGGTTGCTCCGTTAACCGCGCTCGTCTGCACGCCGTTTGTGAACGGATTGAAGAAGTAGCAGCCCACGGCGTTGTTGCCGGCGTTGGCGGCGGTTCGTTTCGCAGGCGTGCATGAGTTCGGATTTGTGTCCGTACTGCCAAAGCCGTTCAGAGCCAGCTGAATTCGGTCCACCAACAGGTCGTCGGTGTTGGTCCGCTGCTGCGCTTCCATGTAGGTGAGCGCCGAATCCCAGTGGATACCACCCCAGGGAAGGTCGCCGGCGAGGCCGCCAGACACCCGGTATTCGGTCTGCGCGATCTGCTGATGATCGGCCTTGTCGCTATTGATCGGCGCGCCTGCGAACGCGATGGCCCGCCATGTGGTCTGGGAGATATCCAGGCCGCCGGCACCCTTTGCAGAGGCGCATTGCACGGCGGTCAGCGGAGCCGCGCAATTGTTGTAAAGCGCGATCAGACCCGGGTTATTGGCGGGAACGTTATAGGGGACAAAGAAATTCTGCGCGCCCGGCGTCGCCAGTGATCCGGACAAGCCACCCAAGCTGGTGGGCGTTGGAAACTGAGTCGACAGGTTGGCTGGAGAAATCCGCTGGTCAGGAACGTTGTTACGGTTCCACGCAGCTTCACCATGGAATCGCAGATTATCGCTGATCTCGAAATTGACCTCGGCGTAGAGCTGGTAGTGATCCTCCTGGTTCACGAGGTCGTTGAAGTTCGAGAACTGGAAGCGACAAACGGAGCTCGCGGATTGTGGGCTAAGCGGATTGACGGGGACGGGGACTGACGAGGTCGCACCCTGGCCAAGCGTTCCGTTGAGGGGATTGGCTAATGACAAGGTATTGGTGAGCGTCCCGCCAAGTTCGGTACACCCATTGTCGCGGAAAGACGCATTGGCACCCGCGCCTCGACCCGTGGCGACGTTAGCTGAGTAGAAGCCCGGATTGGCGGCGCCGGTGAAGCCATCGGCCCCGTTGTATCCGCTGCCAGATGCGAAGTCTTGAAGAGCCCAGCTGCGCTCATGAATGTCCAGGCGGGAACGGTGGCGATAGCCAGCCGTCAGGAGGATGTTGCCCTTATCGAATTTCTTGCCCCAGGCGAGACTGCCCAGGTAGTCGCCGTCGGACCCTTTGACTCGGGTGTACTCACCTTCCACGTCAAAACCATCGAGGTCCTTGCGCGTGATGAAGTTCACCACACCGCCGACGGCGTCAGAGCCGTAGGTCGCTGCTGCGCCATCCTTCAGAATCTCGACGCGCGCAACGGCAGCTTGGGGAATGAAGTTCAGATCCGCACCACCGCCCTGGAAGGCCGCCGCGGGACTGTCCGCCAACCGACGGCCGTTCATCAGGGTGAGGGTCCGGCTGGCGCCGAAGCCACGAAGGTTGATCGAAGCGGTGCCGGCTCCCCCGTTGTAGCGGTTTGACTCGCCCAGCGCCGATTGAGAGGCGGGAATCGTCTTGACCAACTGGACGATCGTCGGGTTGCCCTGAGCTTTCAGGTCTGCAGAGCCAATCACGTCGACGGGAACAGCGGCGTTTTCAGGGGTCCCCGCGATGTAGGATCCCGTCACGACAATTTCCGCGACCGTCGCCGGCGGGGCGCTCGGTGCGGCTTTAGCGGCCTGGGCGTTGGCACCGCCTTGCACGCTAAACGCCATAGCCACGGCTAGCAGAGAACCGCCGCAGAAATACCTGCTCTTCAACATGGTTAGCTTCCTCCCGGTGTTTTGGCTGCCTCGTCTGATGCGAGTTTCAGCCTTAGATTGGGATGAGCATTGGATGACTTTTTAGGAAGCGCCAGTTCTTTTCGTGCCGGCAATCGGACAATCTTATAAGAAGCACGAAAATTTGGACCTCGCTTTTGGCTCAGAAGACGATCCAGAAGGGCCTACTGATAATTCTGAAATTGGAAATTTGGACCTCGTCTAAGCGGTGAAAAAGCTAGACCCTGAACGGCCTAATGCCGAAATTCCTGTTATTTTTTATTCATATAAAGCGAATTTTCTCGCAGGCATTTTGACACCGCCGAAGACTCTGAAAATCCGTACCGATTATTCGAAAGTGTGTCCGAGGGACACTTTGTTGCGGAAATGTCGCGCGAAAGAGAATGTCGACGCTTGCCCGCGCACTGGCGCTCGCGAGGCTGAGATAAGGGCCGGTGGTGGACGCGACAGGGATCGAACCTGTGACCCCCTCGATGTCAACGAGGTGCTCTCCCGCTGAGCTACGCGTCCAAGCCGTGGCCTCGGGAAGGCGGGGATATACCGATGAGGGCCACCCCGCGCAAGCGTGGCTTGTCAGTCAGCTAGGCGGCAATCATCCGCTCGACTTCAGAGACGATCTCGCGAAGGTGGATTGGCTTGGAAAGCACCTTGGCTCCGGCCGGAGCCTGGCTCCCGGCGGCGAGCGCGACGGCCGCAAAACCTGTGATGAACATGATGCGCAGGTCCGGGTGCAATGCTGCGGCCTGGCGCGCCACTTCGATTCCGTCCATCCCGGGCATGACAATATCGGTCAGCAGTAGATCCCACTGTTGGTTCAAAATCGCAGCGGCCTCTTCGCCGTCTGCGCAGGCCACGACTTCGTAGCCGGCCCGTTCCAGCGCGCGCGCCAGGAAGCCTCGGAGGCTGTCATCGTCTTCGGCCAGGAGGATGCGGGGCATATGGTCTCTTCGGACGGGTTGATGAGGGATTGTTCTGTAGACAACGACCTTATGATCGGATCGGTAAAGGCGCGATGAACCTCTTGGGACCATTACTCTTTGACCGAGGCTGGCGCTGGGCGTTTTATATCCTCCTATGAACGCCTGGGAGCCCATCGCCGCCGAGGATAAGGCTGCTCGCCCGGCATTTGGCCTTTGGCGCGCCGCTACGGACGGCCAGCCACCGCCGACGCCTCTGGTGTTTGCATCCCCACATTCTGGACGCGATTATCCCGACGACATGATGTCGGCCGCCCGCCTTGACGCCCAAGCGATCCGCCGCTCCGAGGATGCCTTCGTCGACGACTTGATCGTGGCGGCTCCATCGCTGGGAGCCACCACGATCACCGCCCGATATGCGCGCGCCTACATCGACCTGAACCGCGAGGCGTTCGAACTCGATCCCGGAATGTTCGAGGATCAGTTGCCAGAGTTCGCCCGCGCCAAAACCGCACGTGTGGCGGCCGGGCTCGGCGCCATCGCCCGCGTGGTCTCCGAAGGCCAGGAGATCTATGCGCGAAAGCTTATGTTCTCCGAAGCCAGGGGCCGGATCGAGGCCGCCCACCGGCCTTACCATGCCGCCTTAGAACGGCTGATCGCCGAGGCGCGCCGTGCGCATGGTTTTGCGATCCTCATCGACTGGCACTCCATGCCCGCCGCAGCCGCTCGCTCTGGTGGACGCGACCGGTCAAGCGATTTCGTCCTGGGTGATCGGTTCGGTGCGGCTTGCGCGGGCGTCCTGACCCAACGCGTAGAGCAAGAGCTGGAGGCGATGGGCTACCGTGTGGCGCGCAACGCCCCTTACGCGGGCGGCTACACGACGGAGCACTATGGCCGCCCTGCGCGGCGCACTCATGCCCTTCAGATCGAGATCAACCGCGGACTTTACCTGGATGAAGCCAGACTGACGCCGACGGCGGGATTCGAGGACCTGAAGGCCAACCTTGAGCAATTGACCTGCGCTTTGGCGGGAGCCGACTGGCGGGCCTTGAAGACAGGTTGAAGCTCAATCTTCGCAGCTTCCGATCTGAATTCGGTCGTACTGACCAAAAAAAAGCCGCGCCCTGGGGCGCGGCAGTTCATAGGGAGGAAACGCCCAGGAAGGGCAGAAGCGGCAGAGCCGCCTCACAAATTGAATGTACGGTGCGGCGCACAACGACGCAAGCGGGTGCGACAAAAAAACCTGCATTTTCATGAAAGCTTGAGCAAAAAATCCATATTTTTCTGCGTACTGGATATCAGAAATGATCGCCAATCTGGGTTGCACCGCACAATAAAGTCGCATCGAAGACCCAACCGCAGGATTGCTGACGACCAGTTCAAGCTGGCGGTTGCAGCTTCTCTCCCCTACAAGCGCGCCGTCCTCGCTCCCCGAGCCCGTCGTTCAAGAATCCCATGTCGCTCCGCAACATCGCCATTATCGCCCACGTCGACCACGGCAAGACCACGCTCGTCGACCAACTTCTTGCCCAGTCCGGCGTGTTCCGCGCAAACGAAGCGCATGCCGAACGCGCCATGGACTCCAACGACCAGGAGCGCGAGCGCGGGATCACCATCCTGGCGAAGTGCACCTCAGTGCTGTGGCATGGCGAAGCCGGCGACACGCGGATAAACATCATCGACACCCCCGGCCACGCCGACTTTGGCGGCGAGGTCGAACGGATCTTGGGCATGGTGGACGGGTGCGTCATCCTGGTGGACGCTGAAGAAGGCGTCATGCCCCAGACCAAGTTCGTCCTGGGCAAGGCGCTGAAGATGGGCCTGCGCCCCATTCTCTGTCTCAACAAGGTCGACCGCGCTCACGCAGACCCAGATCGTGTGCTGAACGACGTCTTCGACCTGTTCGCCACGATGGGCGCGACAGACGAACAGCTCGACTTCCCACACATCTACGCCTCGGGAAAAAACGGCTGGGCGACGCTGGACATGGCCAAGCCCAACGACAACCTGGCTCCCCTGTTCGACCTCATCGTCCGCCACGTGCCTGAACCGTCAGTGGTGTCGAATAAGGACAAGCCGTTCCAGATTCTGTCCGTGCTTATCGAGAACGATCCGTTCCTGGGCCGCCTCCTGACGGGCCGCATCCAGTCGGGCAAGGCAACCCCCGGTATGGCGATCCACGCTCTGTCACTGGACGGCAAGGAGATCGAGCGCGGGCGGATCACCAAAGTTCTGGCCTTCCGCGGGCTGAAGCGCCAACCCATTGATGACGCCGAAGCCGGCGACATCGTCGCCGTTGCCGGCCTCTCCAAGGCCACCGTCGCCGATACGCTCTGCGCGATGGAGGTCACAGAGGCGCTCCCCGCCCAGCCGATCGATCCGCCGACCATTTCCATGACCGTCAGCGTCAACGACAGCCCGCTGGCCGGGCGCGAAGGCGACAAGGTGCAAAGCCGCGTCATCGCCGCGCGCCTGCTGAAAGAAGCCGAGTCCAACGTCGCGATCCGTGTGACCGAAACGCCGGACAAGGACGCATATGAAGTCGCTGGGCGCGGTGAACTTCAGCTGGGCGTCCTCATTGAAGGCATGCGACGGGAGGGCTTCGAGCTGTCCATCAGCCGCCCGCGCGTGGTGTTCCAGATTGACCCGGAGACGGGCGCCAAGTTGGAGCCGATCGAGGACGTCATGATCGACGTCGACGACGAATTCTCAGGCATCGTCATCGAAAAACTCTCAGCGCGTAAGGCGGAACTGAAAGATATGGGCCCGTCCGGCGCCGGCAAGACGCGCATCAGCCTCATGTCGCCGTCACGCTCGCTCATCGGCTACCAGGGCGAGTTCCTCACCGACACCCGTGGCTCCGGCGTCCTAAACCGCGTATTCAGCCACTACGAGCCCTACAAAGGTGCCATCGACGCCGGCCGTAAGGGCGTGCTGGTTTCCAACTCCGACGGCGAGACCGCAGCCTTCGCGCTTTGGAACCTGGAAGACCGCGGCTTTATGTTCGTCGGTGCCAACGAGAAGACCTACCAGGGCATGATCATCGGCGAGAACTCGAGGCAGGATGACCTCGACGTCAATCCGATGAAGGCCAAACAGCTGACCAACGTCCGGGCGTCCGGCAAGGACGAGGCCGTACGCCTGACCCCGCCGCGGCGTCCCACCCTCGAACAGGCCATCGCCTACATTGAGGAAGACGAGCTGGTCGAAGTGACGCCCAAGTCGATCCGTATGCGTAAGAAGGTCCTAAATCCCTCCTTCCGAAAAAAGCGCGTCAAGGAAGACTAGGAGTCGGACGCCGGGCATGAGATTTTCGTCTGAGGGAGACCCCTCATGACCCAAGTCGAACCCATCAAGCCGCCTCGCCACTATCCCACGCCGGCCGCCAGGTGCGCCGATCTGGTTGTCCACATCGTGGGCCTGACGCTGGCCTTGGTGGGCGGGATCGTGCTGCTGGTTCTGGGCGTGCGCGCAGGTTCGATCAGCCGGGTGGTCGGGGTCTCAATCTATGCGGCAGGCGTGTTGGCCATGCTCGCCTTCTCCACCGCCTATAATTTCGCCAGGGCCCCGTATCGGCCAATGCTACGCAGGCTCGATCACGCCGGCATCTTTCTGATGATCGCGGGTTCTTACACGCCCTTTACGATCCACAATCTGACCGGAGCCTGGGCATCGGGCATGACGATAGCTGTTTGGTCGATTGCCGGCGTCGGAGCTCTGGGCAAGCTCTTCTTGCCCAAAGTTGACCGCAAGCTCTGGGTCGCCGTCTATCTGGCGCTGGGCTGGTTGGTGATCATCGCCCTTAAGCCCATGATCGACCACGTCACATGGGTTGCTCTCCTGCTGCTGGTCGCCGGCGGCGTGCTCTATTCAACCGGCGTGATTTTCTACGTCAACAAGCGCCTGAAATTCTCCCGGGCCATCTGGCATGGCCATGTGGTGGCCGCAGCCGCCACCCACTGGGCGGCCGTATTGGTTGGGGTCGTGCTCGCCAGTCACAGCTCGTAGCGCCGTTCCATGAAGACATCGGCGCGCAGGTACGCCGTATCGCTCCGCGCAAGCTGCTGAAACCCCATGGCGCGATAAAGGGCCAACGCGGGCGCCAAGCTGGAATTGGTCTCGAGGTAGAGCCTGGGTGCCCCATCAGCCGCGCCAACGTCGATGCAGCGCTGCATTAAGTCACGCCCAAGGCCTAAGCCGCGCATCTCCTCGGCCACCGTCATCTTGGCGACCTCATAGCCGCCGTCAGACATCTTCAGCAACGCAACGCAGCCCACAGCGTGGTGATCTTTCAAGGCGATGAAAACCTTCCCACCCTTGGCGATGATCGCGCCTTGTGGGTCTCCCAGCACCTCTCGGTCCTTGGCCTCAAGGGCGAAGTCTTTCGAAATCCACGCCTCATTGAGCAACCGGAACGCTTCGGCATGTTCAGCAGTGAACTCGACGATCTCCATGGACGGGCTGGCTCCAGTCAGGTCATGAAGGCGAAGCTTCGCCCTCAAACTCGATGATCTAATGGCCAACCCGATCTACTCAAGCTTACCGACGACGATCTTCGAGGAGATGTCGGGTCTCGCCCGGACCCTGGGCGCCGTCAATCTCGGCCAAGGCTTTCCAGACGATCCAGGCCCCGAGGCGATCCGCGCCAAGGCGGCCGACGCCGTGTTGAACGGCTATAATCAATACCCCCCGATGGCCGGCCTGCCAGAACTGCGACAGGCCGTAGCCGGCCACTATGCGCGCACCCAAGGCCTGGATCTCGATTGGGCGAGCGAGGTCACAATCACCTCCGGCGCCACCGAGGCCTTGGCCGCAGCTTTTCTCGCCCTCATTGAACCGGGCGATGAGGTTATCGTATTCCAACCGCTTTATGACGCCTACTTGCCCTTGATCCGCCGGGCTGGCGGAGTCCCGAAGCTGGTTCGTTTGCAGCCACCGAACTGGCGGTTCGACCGGGCGATGCTGGAAGCCGCGTTCAGCGCGTCCACACGTTTCGTGGTGCTCAACAATCCAAACAACCCGGCGGCCGTGGTTCTGCCCGAAGAGGACCTCGCCCAGCTTGCCGAGCTCTGCGTCGCCCACAATGTAACGGCGATCTGCGACGAAGTCTGGGAGAAAGTGGTGTTCGGCGATGGCATTCACCGGCCATTGATGGCCTTTCCAGGCATGCGCGAACGCTGCGTGAAAATCGGTTCCGCTGGAAAGATGTTCGCACTCACGGGCTGGAAGGTCGGCTTCCTCTGCGCCGCCCCGCAGCTAACCTATAGCCTAAGCCGAGCCCACCAATTCCTGACCTTCACGACCCCACCGAACCTGCAAAGCGCGGTCGCCTGGGGGCTTGAAAACGCCTTGGATTGGTTCCGCCAGATGCCGCGGGATCTGGAACGATCCCGAGACCGGTTGGTCAACGGCCTGACGCGGGCGGGCTTTTCGGTCCTTCCATCCCAGGGTACTTATTTTCTGAACATCGACCTGACCGCATCTGGCGTGTTTGAGGGCGATCGCGACTTCTGCCTTCGCGCTGTGAAAGAAGCTGGAGTTGCAGCGATACCGGTCTCGGCCCTCTACGAGGACGACGCAGTCACGAACATCGTGCGTATCTGCTTTTCGAAGCGTGACGGCACGCTCGACGCGGGCATTCAACGGCTGGCCAGAGCAAGAGAACAATCGCGCGGGGCCTGATCGAACCTCGATCTTTCGAGAATGCTGTCACCAGCGCCGACAAAACGACCCACAGACGCAATGCCCAAGGCCGACTCTTCGCGGTCATCTAGAATTCCGCCAATCGCCGGCGCACTGTAGCTCTGAGCTCAACGGCGGACCGAGATGATTTTGAAGGCCTGGGCGCACTTGCCATTACCGCAATCGTCGCTCCTAGATGTCCATCAGAACGCCTTACCGCGGAGCTTGCGATGCGGTTCAACATCGGATCAGACGGATATCGGGAGATTTCCATGAGCCACACAGGAAGCTGCTTCTGCGGTGCGGTGACAATCGAGGTCAGCGGATCACCGGAAGGCATGGGCTATTGCCATTGTCGCTCGTGCCGATCGTGGTCCGGCGGCCCGGTCAACGCCTTCAGCCTCTGGAAGCCTGATGCGGTGAAGGTCACCAAGGGTGCCGACAAGGTCGCGACCTATCACAAGACCGAGGTCAGCCACCGCAAGTACTGCACCGCGTGCGGCGGCCACCTGATGACCGACCACCCGCCATTGGGTCTGGTCGATGTCTTCGCAGTCACTATCCCGACGCTGGAATTCCAACCGGGCTTGCATATCAACTATTCCGAGACCGTCCTGCCGATGAAGGACGGCCTACCCAAGTTAAAGGACTTTCCAACGGAATTTGGTGGGTCCGGCGAGACGGTGGCGGAGTAGCTCGTCCTCCAACAGCGCCCGCTCCGGTCAGCCACCGGCTGATCCAAGCGGAGCGGCCTGCACCACCAACCCGAGCGTCACCGGCGGCGGACGACGTTGTGGCCGCACTCGGTTCAGCAAGTCGCCCCGCCATCGACGACAATGGTCTGGCCTGTCGTCCAGGCGCCTGCGCGTGACGCCAGATAGACCGCAGCTCCAGCCAGGTCGTCGGCCTCACCCAGGCGACGAAGCGGTGTGCCGGAACTGGCGCGCAACTCGCCTTCGGGGGTATCCCAAAGCGCCTTTGCAAAATCAGTTTTCACGAGACCCGGCGCGACGCAATTGACCCGAATATTGTGCGGGCCGAGCTCCTGGGCGAGATTTCGAGCAAGCTGCATGTCAGCAGCCTTGGAGATGCAGTAGGCGCCGATCACCGTCGAGCCACGCAGGCCACCAATCGACGAGACGATGATAATGGCCCCGTCCTTACGTTCCTTCATTTCCGGGGCGACCATGCCAATCATCCAGTTGTTGGCCACAATGTTGTTCGAGAGAATCTTGCCGAAGGCGTCGTCCGAGATATCAAGCTGGCTGCCGTAGAACGGGTTCGAAGCCGCGTTGCAGACCAAAATGTCGATCTTGCCGAAAGCCTTGCGGGTCTCGTCCATCAGCCGTTGCAGGTCGTCCTTCGAAGAGATGTTGGCTGGAACCGCTATGGCGTGGCCCGCGGCGCGCGCATTAATCGCAGCGGCCACGTCTTCACAGGGCCCCGCCTTGCGTGAAGAGATGACCACCTTGGCGCCATGAGCCGCCATCTGCTCGGCGATGGCCTTGCCGATGCCGCGCGAGGACCCCGTGATGACCGCCACCTTGCCGGTCAGGTCGAACAGCGTGCCCGCCAGGCTACCGGTCTTGTCCATCACTTCGCTCATGGCTTGGGCCCCTAAAACGTGCGTTTGATTTGGCGGCCATTTGCGGTGTGGGCCCTAAAGACGTCAAGGGCGGGGTCAGGCAGCAGGTTCCCGTGCATTTGACTTGCGGCTTCTGCGCCCAGATCGCTTATCCTTGGTCTAACGAGAAAAAAGGGGAGACGAGGATGTACCCGCTACGCCTTACAGCGACAGCCGCGCTAGCGGCCTTGATCGGCGCTCTTTTGAGCAGTGGCGCGATGGCGCAGGTGCCCATCCCTCACCCCGGTCAGCCCCTCTATCGGCAACACTGCGCGGCCTGCCACGACCGTCCTGATGACACCCACGCGCCGACCAAGGCGACCCTCGAGGCCATGAGCGTCCAGACGCTCACCTACGCGCTGACCCAGGGGAAAATGCAGGTCCAGGGCACCAGTTTGACCGATGAGACCCGCCTCCAGTTGATCAATTACCTGACCGGCAGGTCCACTGCGACGGCAGATGCGTGGAGCCAGGCCATGGCCTGCGATGCCCGCCGGCGCGACGCCGATATCAATGGCGCCGCCGCTGTCTCCACCTTCGGCTTCGACGCGCGCAACACCCGTGTGCTCTCATCAGCGCAGACGGGCCTGACCAAATCCGGCCTCAGCCGGTTGGAACTTGCCTGGGCGATCGCCTTTCCAGACGTCACAATGATGCGCGCCCAGGCCGCCGTAGTGGGAAACACAGTCTTCCTGCCGGTGGCTGAGGCCTCGGCTATGTACGCCTTCGACGTCAGCGTTCCGGCCAGGCCCTGTCTTAAGTGGGTCTACAGCACCCCAAAGGGTGCGCCGCTACGCACAAGCGCCGCCTACGGCGTCATCGCCTCGCCAGGTTTCAAGACGGGCCGAAAAGTGTTGGCCTTCTCCGGCTTGGACTCGACCGTCCATGTCGTCGACGCCCGCACGGGCAAGGCGGTCTGGACAAAGAACGTCGGGGCCTACTCGTTTTCGATGACCACGGGTACGCCTCGAATCCTGAAGGACCGGATCATTGTGCCGGTGTCTCAGTACGAGATCATGACTGCGGCGGACAATGCTGTGCCTTGCTGCACCAACCATGGCTTCGTCCTGTCCCTGGAACCGGCAACGGGCGCACAGCAGTGGCGCTATGACACGATGGAGGATGCCAAGCCGGTCCGCGACCGGGGCGACGGCAAGATGCTGTTGGGTCCCTCCGGCGCGCCCATTTGGAACTCGCCCGTCGTCGATGAGCAGCGTGGTCTAATCTATTTTGGCACCGGCGAAAGCAACTCGCCGCCGGCCCACAAGAACACTGACGCCCTGATTGCGATCCATCTGGCCGACGGAAAGCAGGCCTGGAGCCTGCAAGCCACCGAGCGCGACATTTATAACGCCGGATGCGGTCCAAAGCCGAGGACGGGGCTCTACAACTGCGTTTCAGACACCGTCTACCGCGACGTGGATTTCGGGGCCTCGCTAATACTCGGCAAGCTGAAGGACGGACGTGAATTGCTGTTCGCCGGACAGAAGTCCGGGACCCTTTGGGCGCTGGACCCAGCCAGCGGAAAGGTCGTTTGGAGGCGCGATATTGGTACGGGTGCGCCGAACGGCGGGATCCATTGGGGCATCGCCTTCCACGACGACACGCTTTTCGTGCCCATCGCCGTCGTTGGCCATGACCTGCCTGGTCAGACCGTCGACTCAAGCCTCAAGCCTGGCCTTTACGCCGTCGACGCCAATGCCGGAACCGTGAAGTGGAACTTCGCCTCAAGTCCCGATTGCGCCAATGGCCGCGACAAGCGTTCGCCCAACTGCCAGCGTCATTTCGGGTTCTCCGGCGCGCCGACCGTGATCGACGGGACGGTGATCGAGGGTAGCCTCGATGGCTACCTGCACGTCTTCGACGAGAAAACCGGCAAGGTTCTTTGGACTTACGACACCGCCAACTCATTCGACGCCTTGAACGGGATAAAAGGCCATGGCGGCTCGATCGACACAGCCTCCATCGTCGGCGTCAACGGCCTGCTGCTGGTCAATTCCGGCTATGGCATGTTCGGCCAAGCGCCGGGAAATATGATGTTGGCGTTCAAGCCGAAGGCCGCTCGCTAGCCGAGAGGCCGCTCTTTGCGCAGAACCCGAAAAGCGCCGGCTTCGGGATGAAGCTCGTCGATCTTGTTCAGGTCGTCCGCGTCCATCCAGACGCCAGGCGCATAGACGCCTGGCAGGGGGACCCCCGGAATCTGACAAAAAACACGGGGCTCGGAAGATAGAGATCCGGACACCGGACATGAGCGATTGCGTCAACACGATCTTAGGCGTTCAAAGCGGCGTTCTGACGGATTTCGCGCGCGCCCCCTTGCGGATGCCGCTCCGCCGACGCACGTTCCGGGCTAGTTGAATTTACGAGGACTTCGATGCGCGAGATCTACACGAGCTGGCTGGGCGACGAAGACGGTGACGACGAGGACAAAGGCCGCCAGCCCGATATGCCGTTGACCTCTGGTCCGGTGCAGAACGCGCTCTTCAAGTCGCGCACCGTTTTGGTGTTCGGCGAGATTGACATGCGCCTAGCCGAGCGGGTCACCGCCCAAATCACCGCCTATGCGGCCGATAATGACAAGCCGATCCGGATCGTTATCAATTCCCCAGGTGGCCACGTTGAAAGCGGCGACACAATCCACGACATGATCCGCTTTTGCGGCGTTGAGGTGAAGGTGATCGGCACAGGCTGGGTGGCCAGCGCCGGCGCGCATATCTTCCTGGGCGCGAAGAAGGAAAATCGCCTCTGCTTGCCGAACACCCGCTTCCTGCTGCACCAGCCGGCCGGTGGCATGCGCGGCCAAGCCTCCGACATTCAGATCGAAGCCGAACAGATCATCAAGATGCGTGACCGTGTGAATCGCATGATCGCCAAGGAGACGGGTCAGACCTTCGAAAGGATCGTCAAGGACACCCAGCGGAACTTCTGGATGAGCGCCGAGGAAGCGGTCGAGTACGGCCTGGTTGCGCGGATCATCAACAATACCTCTGAGGTCTAGATCCTGTGGCGGAGCCGTGGTGGCAGGGCTGTGTCCTCTATCACGTCTACGTCCGCAGCTTCTTTGACAGCGACGGCGATGGCCAAGGCGACCTGCCCGGCGTGGAAGCCAAGCTCGACTACATAAAGAGCCTCGGCGTCGACGGGATATGGCTCTCGCCGATCCACCCCTCGCCCAACCGCGATTGGGGCTATGACGTCGCAGACTTCGAAGGCGTGCAGGCCGATTACGGCACGATGGAGGATTTCCAGCACCTCCTGGATGGCGCCCACGCCAAGGGCCTGAGGATCATTCTGGACGAGGTGCTCAGTCATACCTCGGATGAGCACGCCTGGTTCGTCGAGAGTCTGACCGGTGGCAAAGATGGCCCCAAGGCCGACTGGTACGTCTGGGCCGATCCGAGCAAGGACGGCACGGCTCCCAACAATTGGCTCTCGGTGTTCGGCGGCCCAGCCTGGGCCTACCAGCCCGCACGACGCCAGCACTACCACCACAAGTTCCTGCGCCAGCAACCCAAGTTGAACTGGCGCAATCACGGAGCGCGGGAGGCGGCGCTTTCGGTGCTCGACAACTGGCTCGCTAAAGGCGTCGACGGGTTCCGCCTGGATGTGGCCGGCACCTTCCTTCACGACGGTGCTTTGAGCGACAATCCACCTGTGCCAAGCGCTGAACGCACCCGCGACGACTGGGCCCACGCTGGCAACCTGCAGAGGCACCTTTTCGATTCAAATCTACCCGAGAACGTCGAGACGCTCGAGGCCATTCGAAAACGTGTGGAAGCCCATGGCGAGCGTTTCGTATTCGGAGAATTCTCCGAAGAAGAGGCGCGCTGCGGTGCCTACCTGTCACCGACAGAGGGCCTGCACTCGGCCTACACCTTCGTCCTGCTCCTCGCCCGAACGCTGACGCCCAAGTTCATCAAGGATCACTGCGAGACCCTTTCGGCTTACCCCGCGCACTGGCCGACCATCAGCTTTTCCAACCACGACGTGCCGCGCACGGTGAGCCGGTTCGGCGGCGAGAACCCTTCGCCCGACCTCGCCAAGATGATGTTTGCCCTGTTGCTGAGCCTCAGGGGCACGACGCTGATCTATCAGGGCGAAGAACTCGGCCTTCCGCAAGCGAGCCTGACGCGCGACCAACTACGCGATCCGGTAGGCGATCTCTATTGGCCTTATTCTGGCGGCCGCGACGGCGCGCGTACGCCCATGCCTTGGGCACCCGGGCCAACACTGGGCTTTACCGATGGAACGCCTTGGCTGCCCGCCACCTCAGAGCACGAGCACCTGACCGTGGCGGCGCAGGAGGACGACCCGGGCTCTAATCTCGCCTTCGCCCGCGAGATGGTTGCCTTACGCAAAGGCTCTCCTGCGATGACTCTAGGGGGTCTGGAATTTCTGGATGTCGCTGAACCCGTCCTCGCATTTGTCCGCCGCCAAGACGATGAGGCAATCGCCTGCCTCTTCAACCTGAGCGCCGAGCCGAGGTTCGCAGATATCCCGGAACTTGAGGGATCGATTCTTCTGGAGGTTCGTGCCGGCGACGCCGAATTGCGAGGCGGCTCCATAGGGCTTTCAGCGTACGCCGCGGTTTTCCTCAGGCTCTAGCGGCCAGACTTAAGATCGAAGCGTACAAGGGGTGTCGATCACCGGATCGGCGGTCTTCCACGGCTCACCCGGGTCTCTTCCAGGTGCCATGCACCTCATCATCCGAGCTCATCTGTCGATAGGTGTGGTCCGGTACGAAATCTCGCGTGGCGCGTCATGGCCTCGCCTGTCACACCGCGTAGTCTGGCGCAAAAACAACTGCGGCGGTGCCAAGTCTTCGAACAAATTCGCACGGTCTCGTCGCAGAGGCCAAGCCCGTAAGGCTTCCGCCAGCGCTCGACCCAGCCTAGAACCGGTCATATGGCCGAGGGTGACACGAAACCTGCGAAGATGGAGGCGAAGTTCGGTCAGGGCTTTGTGACCGACACATGGTACTTCGCCGCGCTCTCCAAAGACCTCCAACCCGGAAAGCTCTCCCGGCAAGAACTCCTGGGTGAGCCGATCCTGCTCGGCCGCTCAAGCGAGGGAAAGCTCATTGCGCTGCGCGACATCTGTCCGCACCGCGCGGCCCCTCTATCGGCTGGCCGTTTTTATCGTGAAGCGTCGGGCGCCGAGACGGTCGAGTGCCCTTATCACGGGTGGCGTTTTGGAGCGGACGGCGCCTGTGCGGCCATCCCTTCCTTGGTCGCCGACCAGGAGATGGATGTCAGCCGCATCCGCGTTCGCCGCTATGCGATCACAGAAAGTCAGGGCTTGGTCTTCGTTTGGGTCGGCTCCGACCCACGCATCGATGGAGAGCCCGATGAGGCGCCACCGACGTTTCCAGGTATTGTCGGCGGCGGGCCCAAGCTCGTCGACCGCCTGGATTTCGAGGCCCACATCGATCACGCCGTGGTCGGTCTTATGGACCCTGCACACGGCCCTTACGTCCATCAGCAATGGTGGTGGCGCTCCAAGTCGAGCCAACATGAGAAGGCCAAGCGCTTCGAGCCGCGTGACCAGGGCTTCGCCATGGTTCGCCACGAACCCTCGAAGAACAGCCGCGCCTACGCCATCCTGGGCGGCGAACCGTTAACCGAAATCACCTTCCGAATGCCCGGTCTGCGCTGGGAACACATCACCGTCGGAAAGCGCCAGGTTCTATCGCTGACCTGTCTTACGCCTGTGAACGATAAGTCCACCCGGATTACCCAGATCGTCTGGTCTGATCACCCTGCCTTCTTCTTCCTGAGGCCATTTATCGCTGCGGGCGCACGCACGTTCCTGCGCCAGGACGGTGACATGGTGAATCTGCAAAATCAGGGCTTGAAGTACGATCCATCGCTGCTTTGGATCGACGATGCCGACCGCCAAGCCAAGTGGTACCAGCAGCTCAAGCGCGAATGGATCGCCAGCCGTCGCGAGAACCGCGCTTTCGTAAATCCGGTCCAAGCCGCGACGCTGCACTGGCGCAGCTAGCCGACCAGGCGCTAGGGTCAAGTCCATGACGAGCTTCATCACAGACTCCATCACCATCGCTTACGACGACATCAGCCCCGCGAGTGGCGCAGAACGAACCATCGTTCTGATTCATGGCTTCGCCTCCAACCGCCTGGAGGCCTGGAAGCGGACCGGCTGGTATGCGGCCTTCGAGCGACATCGGACGCGGGTGATCGCGTTGGACCAACGCGGTCACGGCGAGAGCCAGAAGCTCTATGAGCCACAGGCCTACGCGCGCGAGCAGCTGGCCGCCGACGTCCTCAATCTCATGGACCACCTGGGCGTCGATCGGGCGGATATTTTCGGCTATTCCATGGGCACACGTACCGCGCTTGAACTGGCTATTGGCCAACCAGACCGCGTTTCACACCTCATTTTAGGCGGGATAGGCGGCAAACTTCTTGAAAGGGCGCCCGACGTCGCCGGCGAACCCATGGCTGACGCCATGCTGGCCGACGATCCTTCGAGCATCACCCATCCCATGCTGCGATCCTTCCGCCAATTCGCCGACGAGCAAGGCGAGGACCTGAAGGCGCTGGCTGCTGTGACTCGAATGCGGAACATGCCCTTCGATCCGCAGGCTCTGGCCGAATTGCCGATGCCGGTCCTGGTGGTCGCAGGCCAAGGTGATGACGGCGCTGGAGCTCCAGAGGCGCTGGCGCGCGTGTTCGCGCAGGGCAAGGGCGTCACAATCCCCGGCTGCGACCATTTCTCGGCCATCCCCCACGCATTGACCAAGGCCGCCGTCTTCGACTTCCTCGATGGCGTTATGGAAGACGATTTCCCGCCGTTTGAGTGAAGCTGCTCCGGAGCTGGGTAGAGGTTACCGCGCCGGCCCCAAATTATAAGCTCCGCCCTTTTCCAAGGAAGCCTGGTAGGCCGGACGCGCCTGAAATCGTTCCACCCATCCCTTGATGTTGGGATAGGTCTCCATCTGGCCGAAGGCGCGGGCGACCTCGCCCACGAAGCTCATCTGGATATCGGCACCGGTAATGTCTGGGCCCATCAACCAGTCGCGGCCTGCAAGTGCGCCGTTCACATAGCTCAGGTGATTTGCCATCTCGTCCTGAATGCGCGGATGCAGCGGCGCGCCCGCCTCGCCGAGGCGCCCGACGTACATGTTCAGCATCAGAGGCAGCATCGCCGAGCCCTCAGCATAGTGCAGCCACTCATTGTATTGCTCGGCCGTCTTTGCCCCCGCAGGCGGGCCCAGGCGGCCCTTGCCGTACGTTCGGACGATATAATCCACGATGGCCCCAGACTCAGCGATGGTCACGTCACCGTCAGTAATAACCGGCGACTTGCCTAGGGGGTTAACCGCCTTTAGCTCTGGAGGCGCGAGGCGGGTGTTTGCGTCGCGAGCGTAGTGCTTGATCTCATAGGGCGCACCCAGCTCCTCCAAGAGCCACAGGATGCGCTGTGAGCGCGAGTCGTTGAGGTGGTGTACGACGAGCATGGGCGGGATCTCACATGAATTTTCTTTGCGCCACCAAAGCGGTCTGACGCGACATAAAGCAAGCATTGCCGATAGTTGGGCCTCATGAGCCTCATCCTGCCCGACCTGCTCAAACTGCTCGACCACGCCGCCCGTGAGGCTGAGGGGTTGGTCGCTGAATTGAAGGAGGCCGTCGGCGAGCGCGTACGGCGCGACGGGCGTCTGAATCGGCGCGCGCTGGATGGCGAACAGCACGTCGCCCATGGTTTGGCCTGGGCTGCGGCCTATGCCGAGACACTTGTCCAAACAGCTCATTGGGCGCGCTGTCTGAGTGAAGTTGAAATGTTCGGCGAGGCTGAAGCCCTGCCGGCTCAGCTCCTGGCGCACGAGTATTTGAGCCAACTGGCCGGCGGTCTGCCGATGAACCAAGGTGAAATCTTTCGACTGGCCGACCTTGGTCTATCGGCCCATCGGCTCGTACCCCTCATCAACCGACTGCGAGACGGCGCGTCCCAGCCGGTCAAGACCCGGATCGTCGAACTGCTCGATGAAGCCCGGGGCCGGCCATCGCTGGAAGCCAGCGGGCTCGACGAGACCTTGCAGGCCATCCGAGATCAATTCCACAGTTTCACCGAAGAAAAGATCACACCTTTTGCGCACGGCTGGCACCTGCGCGACGAGCTGATCCCACTTAGCCTGATCGAGGAAATGGGGCGCTTGGGTGTCTTTGGCCTGACGGCACCAGAGCCCTGGGGTGGCTCGGGGTTTGGCAAGGTCGCAATGTGCGTGGTCACCGAGGCCCTATCGCGCGGCTTCATCGGCGCCGGGTCGCTCGGCACCCGCTCGGAGATCGCCGCGGAGCTTCTGCTGGCCCATGGCACTGAGGATCAGAAGGCCCGCTTCCTGTCCAAGGTGACTTCCGGCGCGATCATTCCTACGGCGGTTTTCACAGAGCCGGAGGCCGGCTCGGACCTTGGGGCAATGCGCACACGCGCCGAGCGTCATGGCGAGGTCTGGCGTGTGACAGGTGCCAAGACCTGGATCACACACGCGGCACGCGCTGACCTGATGACGCTGCTGGTTCGCACAGACCCGACGTCGAGCGATCACCGCGGTCTGTCGATGTTTCTGGCGGAAAAGCCACGTGGGACACCCGACGATCCGTTCCCGGCACCCGGCATGGGAGGCGGCGAGATCGCCGTCATTGGCTATCGCGGTATGAAGGAATTTGAGATCGCCTTTGATGGCTTCGAAGTGGCCAACGCGAACCTACTCGGCGGCCAACCGGGTCAAGGATTTGCGCAATTGATGGCGACCTTCGAGTCGGCCCGCATTCAGACTGCCGCTCGCGCAATTGGCGTGGCCCAAAACGCGCTAGACTTGGCCCTCAACTATGCGCTGGCGCGCCGCCAATTTGGGGAGCCCCTCTCGGCTTTCCCCAGAGTGACAAACAAGCTCGCGATAATGGCTGCAGAGATACTCGGCGCGCGACGTCTCACCTGGTTCGCCGCCACCGCGAAGGACGAAGGCCGACGCTGCGACCTCGAGGCTGGCATGGCCAAGCTCCTCGGTGCGCGAATTGCCTGGGCCGCTGCCGACAATGCGCTGCAGATTCATGGCGGAACGGGCTTCGCTGTCGAGCAGTCCATAAGCCGGCTACTGGCTGACGCTCGCATCCTCAACATTTTTGAAGGCGCCGGTGAGATCCAGGCCCAGGTGATCGCGCGTCGGCTTTTAGAGGGTGCGAACTAGCGCCGCTGGAACCCGGACGCAATTAGGCCGATCTGGCGATCCATCACCTCTGTCATAGCCTCAGCATCGGCTCCGTCGAGCGCAGCCATCCGATAGATCCAGACATAGGCGGCCCGCAGGAGGTCGACCGCCAATTGAGGATCGAGGTTGGGGTCGACGTCGTTCTCGGCGATACCTTTGACGATACAGTCGCGAATAATGCCGACGAGCTTCTGATTACGCCCCATCGGCCGAGCTGCAGACGACAGCGTCCAGTCGTAGGCCGCCGCGATATGGGCCAGGAACAGCCGCGTCCGCCGGGCCTCAAATGAAAAGTGGATCGCAAAGATCGATCGCAGC
The DNA here is from genome assembly GCA_903860975.1 of uncultured Alphaproteobacteria bacterium. Classification (GTDB taxonomy): domain Bacteria; phylum Pseudomonadota; class Alphaproteobacteria; order Caulobacterales; family Caulobacteraceae; genus Phenylobacterium. The sequence continues at coordinate 98,725 of CAIOSI010000016.1, read as the reverse complement.
CGATCCGCGGTCGAACCCCGCAAGTTCGGAACCACCTGGTCAAGCTCGCCGTAGAGCCCGTCCAGACGGTCTTCCATAATCTGGCTAAGAATTTCACCCTTCGAGGCGAAGGTGGTGAAGACACTACCGACTGAAATTCCCGCCTGGCGAGCGATCTCGCGGATGGTCGTGCCCTGATAGCCCTGGCGGTCGAAAAGCTCCCGCGCCGCGTCTATCACGCGCTTGCGTGTCGCTTCCTTCTGGGACTGACGCGCGCCGGACGGCGGAGCCGCGACGAAAGACGTCGAGACCTCGGCAAGGCGGGCCTGGTCTAAGGAAAGGCCTTCCGGCGATGCCATGATTTCTCTGACTTCGCCGATAGCCTAGCTTTTGCGGATACCCGCCAGCAGGATGGCGATCTGCTCGCGTGAGCGCTCCTGCAGGGCCTCAAGGGTCCAGTCCTGGAAGATCGCCTGGTCGTAGTTGGCCAAGTAGGCGTCAAACAGCATCTGGGTCCGAAGAACCTGTTGATCGTCCGCTTTCAGCTCCCCGCTTTGCGCGCCGCGCACCAGCTGATCAGATATCAGGCCGACCAGGGTCTGGACCGGCAACGATCCGCGCAACAACGGACCATCTTGTGGCGACCAGCCGACGCTGAACGCCGCGCGGGCCAGAGGCAGTTGAGCTTGATAGAAACGATAGCCTGCCACGAAGAGCTTCAGCAGGCTGTCCTGCGCGGTCACGCCATGGCTGGCAGCTTGGCGCATGGCTTCGCCGAGCGCGATCATGTCGGTGAGCATGATCTCTTGGAAGAGGTCAGACTTGTCGGTGAAATTGGCGAACACCGCGCCCGTCGACATTCCGGCGGCAGCCGCAATGTCTCGGATCGTGGCGCCTTCATAGCCCTGCTCACTGAACAGGCGGCGGGCGGCAGCCAAAACCTTGGACCGCGTCTGTTGCTTGGCGAGCGCGCGGCGGGTCGGCGCTCTTGCCGAGGTTTCATCTGACGTTTGGATCTGAGAGATGTGCATCATGGGGTCTGACGGTCGAGCCGCCCTCTCTGGATTTTGCTCACCTGGGATGTGCGTCTCCGCACATTTCGATGAACGAGTTCAAATATCAAAATATGTGAAAATGTTGCATCTATAATTAATGCAAACCGCTCGGCTCCTAGAGAACCGGAGCCTTCGGAACTATTGAACTTCCGAACGCTGCCGCGCGTGGACCAAGGCCCGACCCTTGCAAAAAATTAGGCTCGCTGAACACGCTCACTAAACATTGATGGATGAACTCGGATAGCTTGGATCTTGGTGGTTCGCAAGCAGGCTCTATCGTAGAGTGAGCCTATGGACGTCTTCAGTTACCTTATTCCCGTTGCGTTGATCTCTGTGGCCGCCGTGCTGACAGTGGGGATCTATTCCCTGTTCCGCGGAGGCGACTTCAGTAGGTCTTATTCCAACAAAATCATGCGCTTGCGTGTCGTCATGCAGGCGATTGCCATCGCCGTCCTAATGGGCGCCGTCTGGTGGCGGACAAGGCACTAGCCGCGACATGGTGACGCTGAACAGAATTTACACTCGCTCGGGCGACTCGGGCTCGACCCGGCTGGCGACGGGCGCGACGGTTAGCAAGGCCGACCCGCGGGTGGAAACCTACGGCGCGGTGGACGAAACCAACGCCTGTCTAGGGTTGGCGCGCCTGCACACAGCCAACGCTATGGCGCTCGATGCGATGCTGGCGCGCATTCAGAACGAACTCTTCGACCTTGGGGCCGATCTTGCGACCCCGGCGAAGCCTGACGAAGCCGCGGGCTCGATGTTGCGAATCCTCGATAGCCAGGTGGATCGGCTCGAGGGCGAGATCGATGAACTGAACGCAGAACTGCCGGCCCTGACGTCCTTCGTGCTTCCGGGCGGAACTGATGCGGCCGCTGCCCTGCACCTGGCACGGACGGTGTGCCGCAGAGCCGAGCGCGAGGCCGTTAGGCTGGTTGAATCCGGCGAGGCGGTCAGCGGATCGGCGCTGCGCTATCTAAACCGCCTCTCGGATCTACTGTTCGTCGCAGCGCGCTATGCCAACAACCGTGGGGCCGCGGAAGTCTTCTGGAAATCCGGCGCGACGCGCTGAAATTGGCCGGCGACCTAAGGCTTGGTCGGCGCTGATGGCTCGGCCGGCATCCGGCCGATAGCCCGAAGAGCTTCATTCCGGGCTTTCTGGTCAGTGATCACCCGGCCCGTTATGTCGGACGTCAGGATCGGCTGGCCGCAGGCGCGACTTGCGGCGTCCCACCACTTGTGGCTCTCCACGCATTCCTTTTCCGGGCGCACCCAGCCAAGGGTCCAGATCAGCAGGCCAAGGTTCACCACGGCGAAAATACCAATGAAGATCAGCTTCACGCGTTCGATAGATGGGTTCATGGGCGCGGTCTTTAGCGGAAACGGAGCCCCGCTGGCTAGCCGCCCGCTCGCGTCAAATTGAGGCGCTCAAGCTGGCCCCAGGTTTGCAAACCGCGCCGGAAACGCTATTGCCCCCCACGTTATATTTTTCCCCTAGCAATTTTGAGGCGCTAGAGACCCATGAAGGTGTTGGTCCCGGTCAAGCGGGTAATTGATTACAACGTCAAGGCTCGGGTGAAGCCCGACCAGACGGGTGTCGACCTCGCAAATGTGAAGATGTCGATGAATCCCTTTTGCGAGATCGCGGTCGAAGAGGCCGTTCGTCTGCGCGAAAAGGGCGTCGCCACTGAAGTCGTCGCCGTCTCTATCGGCCCTGCCCAGGCCTCTGAGACCCTCCGAACGGCGCTCGCCATGGGCGCCGATCGGGCGATCTTGGTGCAGACCACCGAAGACCTTGAGCCATTGGCGGTGGCCAAGGTGCTTAAGGCGATCATCGGCAGGGAAAGCCCTGACCTGGTGATCATGGGCAAACAGGCCATCGACGGCGACAACAACGCCACCGGCCAGATGCTGGCGACCCTGCTCGACTGGCCGCAGGCGACCTTCGCCTCGGCGCTGGAGGCAGCCGCAGGCAAGGCCAAGGTAACCCGCGAGGTCGACGGCGGTCTGCAGACAATCGAGATCGACCTGCCAGGCATTGTCACCGCCGACCTGAGGCTCAACGAGCCGCGCTACGCGAGCTTGCCCAACATCATGAAGGCCAAAAAGAAGGAGCTTGCGATTGAAGAGCTCGCTTCTCTGGGCGTCGATACCGCGCCCCGGCTGAAAGTCGTAAAGGTCACCGAGCCCGCCAAACGCGCCGGTGGCATCAAGGTCGAGACGGCTGCCGATCTCGTCTCCAAGCTCAAGACCGAAGCGGGGGTTCTCTGATGGCCGTTCTCGTCATTGCTGACCATGACAACGCAACGCTGAAGGACAACACCGAAAAGACCGTGACCGCGGCCCTCAAACTCTCGAGCGACGTCGATGTCCTGGTGGCTGGTAAGGGGGCCACGGCCGTCGCCGACGCTGCCGCCAAGATCACCGGCGTGCGGAAGGTGTTGCTGGCTGAAAGCGATGAGCTCGGCGAAGGCTTGGCCGAAAGCATGGAAGCCCTCGTCGTCCCGCTGATGTCGGGCTACGACGCCGTCCTGACGCCGGCGACCAGCCAGGGCAAGAATTTCAGCCCGCGCGTCGCCGCCAAATTGGACGTTGCGCAGATTTCCGAGATTGTCGACATCATCGACGCAAACACGTTCGTGCGTCCGATCTATGCGGGCAATGCGCTGGAGACCGTCCAGTCTTCTGACGCCAAGAAGGTTATCACGGTCAGGCCGACAGTCTTTAAGGCGGCCGCGGACGGTGGTTCAGCCAAGGTCGAAACCATCCCGGCTCCGGCAAAGCCCGCCAAGACCCACTTTGTCGATCAGAAGCTGGTGAAGTCGGCGCGACCAGAACTCTCAGGCGCCAAAATCGTGGTCTCAGGCGGCCGCGCCATGGGTTCGGCAGAAGAATTCCAAAGAGTGATCGAGCCGCTCGCCGACAAACTCGGGGCTGCCGTTGGCGCTTCCCGCGCCGCGGTCGATGCGGGCTATGCCCCTAATGACTACCAGGTCGGTCAGACCGGTAAGGTGGTTGCGCCGGATCTCTACATCGCCATCGGCATCTCGGGTGCCATCCAGCATCTCGCTGGAATGAAGGACTCCAAGATCATCGTGGCGATCAACAAGGATGCCGACGCGCCGATCTTCCAGGTCGCCGACTATGGGCTGGTGGCGGATTACAAGGCCGCTGTGCCGGAACTGATGGCGGCGCTCACGGCCGCCGGCAAATAATTCCCCGAACAACGGTTCTCTATCGCAAATCAAGGGCGGCTTCGAAAGGAGCCGCCCTTTACGTTTCACGAACGCCGCTCGACCACGCTGCGCCGCAGCAAAAACTTGCGTCGTTACCACACCACCATGCTAGAACCGCGTCGCGGAAATTCGGCCGTTCCTTTCGGCCACTCATTAAGGCTCTGCTGAATGGTTCAGATTAAGTCGGTCGGCGTCATCGGCGCGGGCCAGATGGGCACCGGTATCGCCCATGTGGTAGCTTTGGGCGGCTACGAAGTCCTGCTGCATGATGTGAGCGCCGAGCGGCTCGAGGCCGGGATGGGCCTCATCCAACGCAATCTCGCCCGACAGGTGCACCGCGGGATCATCAGCCAAGACCAGATGGACGCCGCGCTCGCCCGGATCAGTCCGGCGGCCGAACTTCAAGCCGTTGGCCAGACCGACCTTGCGATTGAAGCTGCGACCGAAAACGAGGAAACCAAGAAGCAGATCTTTAAGGCGCTCGCGCCGCACATGTCAGACACCATCCTGCTGGCGTCCAACACCTCTTCGATCTCGATTACTCGCCTGGCTGCCGCCACCGATAGGCCGGACCGGTTCATCGGCCTCCACTTCATGAACCCAGCACCGCTCATGAAGCTCGTCGAAATCATCCGCGGCATAGCCACGGGCCCAGACACCTACGAGACCGCCGTCCAGTTCGCCCAGTCCCTGGGCAAAACCACAGCCAACGCCGAAGACTTCCCCGCGTTCATCGTCAACCGCATCCTGGTGCCGATGATCAACGAGGCGATCTACACTCTCTATGAGGGCGTCGGAACGGTCGAGGCCATCGACACCGCCATGAAGCTGGGTGCCAACCACCCGATGGGTCCTCTGGAACTCGGTGACTTCATCGGGCTCGATACGGTGCTCTCGATCATGAACGTGCTCTACGAGGGCCTCGCGGACTCCAAGTACCGCCCCTGCCCCCTGCTGGTGAAGTACGTCGAAGCCGGCTGGCTCGGCCGCAAAGCGGGTCGTGGGTTCTATGACTACCGCGGAGACGTTCCGGTCCCGACAAGGTAAGGCCTCGCGGAAACGCGGGGCTTCCCACAAACGGGACGCTCGGATCCACAGACGAAAAAGCCGCACTGTGGATTTCGGGAGCGTGAGCACAAGCGGTCAAGACAGAGGTCAATCGTATCGCCTCGGGGTTGCTCAAAAACGCAATCTCAAAACCGCGCGCGCTGATCGAGCCGATGGACCAGGCGCCCCGGAAAATTGGGTCGAACCTCGGCTTGGCGCTCTGCCTCGGTGAACTCACCGAGGCCACCGGCCCTTCGCATCCATCCCTTACCGGCCTCTTCACTGGCCTCGATGGGCAGATCTCCAGATACAGGTCGCGGCCCCAGAGACCTGGGGCGAACACCTCCCCAACTGCGGCCACGAGGTCACCCGCAGCCTGGCAGACTTGGATGTCTGTACCGACAACATCACGCAAGACCAGACCGGCCTGGGTGTGGGGGATTGGAATCTGATGGAGCGGTGACGGAGCGAGCTTTGTGCCCGGTTTGCCAGACGCCGCCCGGAAAAGCGCCCCTTAGGGCTTCACCAGCGCATCATAGATCCACGTCCGGTTCTTGCGTTGGTAATCCATCGCCAGTTCGCGGCTCTGCACCATGAAGACCATGAAGAGGTCATTCTTCGGGTCGACCCAGAACTCCGTCCCAGCGATGCCCCACCAGCTAAACGTGCCATTGCCAGGCCGCTGCAGTCTGTCGTCGTTGACCAGGCTGAAACCCAAGCCAAAACCCATGCCGGCGCCGGGGAAAAATAGACCTGCCTTGCGGATGTCTGGCGTCGTCTCATCCTGGCGCATTCGAGCAAGGGTCTCAGTCTTGAGAATCCGCACGCCTTTGTATTGTCCGCCCCCCTCCAACATCAGCACGAAGCGCAGATAATCTTCCGTCGTCGAGGACAGCCCGCCGCCGCCCGACAGGAACGGCGTCGGCTTTGCGTAATCATAGTAGACCCCGCCGCCGCCGTCGGTGACCGCTTCGGCGAATCGCGCACGCTTAGCTTCCGGCTGGTAGAAGGCGGTGTCCTTCATGCCCAACGGCCCCGTCACGCGTTCCTGCACCAAGACGTCCAGCGGCTTGCCGCCAGCAACCTCCACCACTGCGCCCAGGACGTCGGTCGAGCGTGAATAATACCAAGCCGTCCCTGGCTCCGAGCGCAGCGGCAGCTTAGCGATAACCTTCGCATACTCGCGGGGGCTCAGATCATTGCGGTTCTCACCTCCCGCAGCCCAGGCCTTGGAGATTGGCGTAGTGGGCTGGATGAAGCCGTAAATCAGCCCCGACGTATGGCTCATCAGATTGCGAACGAGCATCGGGCGCGTTGCGGGCTTGGTTGAGCCGTCCGATTGCCAGACGCTTAGGTTTGCATATTCCGGCAAGTACTTCGAAACCGGTGCGTCGAGGTCAAGCCTGCCTTGCTCCACCAGTGTCATGGCAGTGACTGACACGATCGGTTTGGACATGGAGAAAACGCGGAAAATAGTCTTATCCGACACGGGCGTCTTCTGACCTGGGCCCTGGACGCCGAAACCTTCCTGGAACGCAACCTTCCCGTGACGGCCGATCAATAGATAGGCGCCGGCGATTTTGCCGGCTGTCACGTCGGACTTCAGGCCCGCACGGGCAGCCTCAAACTTGGCCGGGTCGAAGCCCAGCGACACAGGGTCTGCGCGTACAATTGACGAGACCTTTGAATCCACAACCCCGTTGGGCGCCGCAACAGCCAACCCGCTGACGCCCAGCGCAAAAACGGCCGTGAGCGTTGCCACGGCACGCGCGTTCAAAATTCGATTACCCATGATTGGAGTCCTTCCCGCCGGTGAGTGATGGCGCCGTTCGCAAGGCGTTGGCAACGTTGTGTATCCTGATCGTCAAACGACGGTTACAGCGGCATCAGCCTGCGACAAAGGAAACCAAGGCTGCCCTCGTTAATTTTGCGGCGTTGACGAAGTGTCCGGATGATCACCAGATCGCTTGGCGTCGTGCACCCCGACGGTCAGGCCTTTGATTTCAGAAAGGGTTCAGGCCCGCCGCGCCGAAGCCCTGGCCCTATTTGATGAGCCGTTCTGCCGGATGGGGGCGTTCTCGCAATCCCTTGCTTCGGCCGCCTTCCAGCACGAGGAGATCGCCGTCTTCCAAGCGCAACTCTCTCGGCGGATCGAAACGGTCTCACTGACGCGCGATTAAATTTCCCAAGCCAAGGCTGAACCGAGCACGCGAGAGGCGATCTGAGACGACACGGCCCGGTCTCATCGAACGGCATGGCTCAAAGGCAGGCCGAGCCCAGCACGCGTTGGCGCCTATGGCTTGACAGCGATGCCCATCACTTCGAATTTCGCACCGCCGAGCAGGTGGTCCACTCCCAAGTACGCGCGCGCCGGCATCGGGCCCTTAAAGTAGGTTCGATAGACGTCGTTGAACGCTGCGTAATCCGCAAGATCCGACGAAAAGATCTGTACCCAGACGAGATCGTCCATCTTCAGGCCTCCGGCTTCCACCGCGCGTTTCACGCTGTCGAGCACCCGCTTGGCCGCCAAAGATGCCGTGTCCCCCGCAATTGGTCCCCGATCGGTGGTCCCGGCCACGTAAAGCGTTTTGCCCGCGAGGACCGCGGCGCTGTACGCCGGGTTGACGCCCCCTGCGCCACGGCCATCTGCGGGGACGTGTTGCCGGTCAGCTTCTGCGTGGACGGACAATGGAGTGAGCGCCGCGAACAAAACCAATAGAGTGGCGAACTTCATCTCTCTCTCCTCATGTCGTCAGACGATGATGTCGGTCATGGCAAGTCGCGGGCCGGCATTGGCCCTCCCCATTCGCGCGAACGCGCTTCCCCGTTGCCTAAGCGACCACCGCCTCCCTAGCCCTTGCGGACTTAGGATTGGAGAACTCCAACGCTCCGTCCTCGAGTTTGGCGTACCTGAGGCTCATAATGTCCATGGCGTAGTTCTGGTGCAGCCGCCACGGTGCCTTTGAACCCTGCTTAGGGAACTTATCCATGGCCCGCTGGACGTAACCCGAGGAAAAGTCGAGCCAGGGCTGGCGCTCGACGCTGGGGTCGCTGTTGCGCGGGATGACCTGGCGAAATCCGGTCCGTTTCATCTGGTTTAGCAGGCGGCAGACGTACTCACAGGTTAGGTCGCACTTCAGCGTCCAAGACGCATTCGTATAGCCGAAGGATGAGGCCAGGTTCGGCACGCCTTCGTACATCATGCCCTTGTAAGAAAGGGTCTGGCCAGGATCGATCGCGCGGCCATCAACGATGATCTTCAGGCCGTTCATCACCTGCAGCACTAAGCCGGTGGCGGTGACGATGACGTCCGCCTTCAGTTCCGCGCCGGACATCAGCTTGATGCCGTCTTGGGTAAAGGTCTCAATGTGGTCGGTTACGACCGAGGCCGTACCTTGGTTGATCGCTTCGAACAGGTCGGAGTCAGGCACGAGACATAAGCGTTGGTCCCATGGATTGTAGCTCGGCGTGAAATGCGTCGCGACGTCGTAGTCCGGCCCCAAGTGCTGACGGACCATTTCGATAATGTTCTTTTTCACGGCCTGGGGTTTGTTTCGCGCAAGGCGGAAGAACCACATGCCGAACAGCACATTGCGCCAGCGGATCAGATTGTAGGCCAACATGGCCGGCAGCCACTTGCGTAGACTGTTGGCCATAGCGTCCTGCGCCGGCCGCGAGACCACGTAGGTCGGCGATCGCTGAAGCATGGTGACATGGCCAGCCGTCTTGGCCATTTCCGGCACAAGCGTCACGGCCGTGGCCCCAGAGCCAATGATAACGACTTGTTTGCCGGAATAATCCAACACTTCGGGCCACGTCTGCGGATGGACGATTTCGCCCTTGAAGAGGTCGGCACCTGGGAATTGCGGCGTGTAGCCGCCATCGTAGGAATAGTAGCCTCCGCAGAGGAAGATGAAATTGGCGGTGATCTGAACGCTCGTTCCGTCGCTTCGCGTCGAGGTGACCGTCCAGCAGGCGGCCTCAGTCGACCAGGCGGCGGAGGTGACTTTGTGGCCGTAGCGGATGTGCTGGTCGATGCCATAGTCGCGAGCGGTTTCGCGCACGTACTTCAAGATCGAAGGCCCGTCAGCAATCGCCTTGGCCTCCGTCCACGGTTTGAAGGAATAGCCCAACGTATACATGTCGCTATCTGAACGGATGCCCGGATAGCGGAATAAATCCCAGGTCCCGCCGATCGCCTCGCGCGCTTCCAGGATCAAATAGCTGCGGTCCGGAGACTGGTCCTGCAGGTGCCAGCCCGCGCCAATTCCTGAAAGTCCGGCGCCCACAATCAGCACGTCGATGTGTTCGTCAGCCATAGGCCTGCGCGTCCTCGAATTCGTCACCTGAACAGTGTTGACCTGTTTCAGCCGCTCCGTCCTTCGGCGCAACCCCAAGCGCCTGTGGACCTTCATCGCAACATCACTTTATCCATTCGACTTGCTGGGATCCCCCGTCGGATACTGCCACCAGTGATTCGGATGGCGGGACCATGCGACGGCTCACCCTCGGGCTCCTTTGTGCAACCTATGTCTGCCTGTCGCTGCTCGTGGCGCTCACGCTGTGGCGCAACGGCGGCGGCTGGGGCGCAGGCGTGGCCGCTCTGATCGGCGGCCTAGGGCTTTGCTTTGCCTTTCACGGCCTCATCGAGCGCGCGCTCGAGACCGGCGAAATCAGGGGCGATGTGGAAAACATCCGCAAAGCCCACCGAATCCTACTGGGTCAGGTCGAAGCGCTGGACGCCCGCGTTGCCGAGATGTTCGAAATCGCCTCCGACGACGCGCAACGCTCCGACGAACTGGTCGACGAAGTCCACATGCTGGAAGATCTGGTGGAGCGCATGCGCCGCCGGCTCGACGATCAGGGCGAGGCGCCGGTTTTCCCCGCCAAGCTGGGCGGCGACCCGCACCAAGCCTTAGGGCTGCTGGACACCGTCCGTGCGGCGCTGGCCGAGAACCGCGTCGACCTCTACTTGCAGCCGGTCGTCTCTCTGCCCCAGCGCCGAACCCAGTTCTATGAGAGCTACTCGCGGCTGCGGGACAATACGGGCCGGGTGCTGATGCCGGCGGAATATTTGAGCGTGGCCGAGCCCGGCGGACTCATCACAGCTATCGACAACCTGCTCCTGTTCCGCTGCGTGCAGATCGTCCGGCGGCTTTCCAAGCAGGACCGCAAGATCGGCATCTTCTGCAACATCGCCATGTCCAGCCTTGGAGACGAGAGTTTCTTCCCGCAGTTCTTAGACCTGCTGACCGTCAACCGCGATCTCGCCAGCGGCCTGATCTTCGAGATCGGCCAGCCTGCCTTCGAAGCCCGCGGCTCGGTCGAGGCGCGGAACATGGGCAAGCTCGCCGACCTGGGTTTCCGCTTCAGCCTGGACAAAGTCACTGACCTCGACTTCGACCTGCAAGACCTCGCACGCTCGGACGTGAAATTCCTGAAGATCAGCGCTCAGTTTCTGCTGGAAGAGCTGATTGAGATTGACGGCCGTCAGGTGTTGCAATCGCTTCCCGACCTGGCAGCCGAGGATTTCACAACGCTTACGCGCCGTTATGGCGTCGAAGTGATCGTCGAAAAGGTCGAGACCGAGCGGCAGGTGGTCGACGTTCTCGACCTCAATATCGGCTTTGGTCAGGGGCACCTCTTCGGCGAGCCTCGCGCGATCAAAGAAGCCGTGCTTAGCGAAGCTGGCCCGCCACCGATCGTGGTGCGACCGGAAGCCCCCCTGCGTCGGGCAGCGTTCGGGTAGCATTGACCCGAAACCGCCACGCCGCTACCGCGGCTTGATGAACGCTCCCAAACTCGTGACTGGCCTTTCCGACCTCGCCACCACCTATGACGCACTCCTCTGTGACGTCTGGGGCGTGATCCATAATGGTCGAGACAGCTTCCCCGCAGCCTGTGCGGGGTTGGCAAGGTTTCGGGCCACGCAAGGACCGGTCATTCTGATTTCCAATTCACCACGGCCGTTTGGCGCAGTGATCGAGCAACTCGACGCCCTTGGCGTTCCAAGAGAAGCCTGGAGTCAGATCGTCACCTCTGGCGACGCGACGCGCCAGCTGCTGGCCGAGCGCGCGCCGGGGCCCGCCTGGAAAATTGGGCCGGACCGCGATGATGGGCTTTACGAAGGCCTGGGCGTCACCTTTTCTGGCCTCAAGGAGGCCGCCTTCATTTCCGTGACCGGCCCCTTCGACGACGAAAACGACGAGCCCGCCGATTACCGCGAGCGATTCATGACCTGCGTCGAACGCGACCTTGAGATGATTTGCGCCAACCCCGACATTGTCGTGCAGCGCGGCGACAGGCTGATCTACTGCGGCGGCGCGCTTGCCCAAATGTACGAAGGCCTCGGGGGACGGGTGACCATGGCTGGCAAGCCCTTTACGGCGATCTACGAATTGTCGCTGGCCAAGGCCAGCGAGGCCCTGGGCCGCGCCATCGACCCAAAAAAAGTGCTCTGCATCGGCGATGGTCTACCCACCGACGTGCGCGGCGCCAACGCCCGTGGGCTTGACGTACTGTTTGTTGCAAGTGGCATCCACGGCGCCGAAACAATCGGGCGCGAAGGCCTCAATTTGCCCGCTGTCACCGACCTCCTGCACCAGGCGGGCCTGACCGCAACCTACGCCATCGCCGACCTGGTCTGGTGAGCTGCGCCAATCCTCGCTAAGTGGTGATCACGACCTGATGGGGGAGCAAGCGTGCTGGGGCTCTATTTCGACGAATTGAGCGTGGGTCAGACGGCGGAGACCACCCACGTGGTTGGCTTTGCGGATGTTGAAGCCTTTGCTGCGGTATCTGGCGATCACAATCCCGTTCACATGGACGAGGATTTCGCCAAGACCACAGTCTTTGGCGGCCGGATCGCCCACGGCATGCTGGCCGCGGCCTATATTTCCGCCGTTCTCGGCAACCAGCTTCCGGGACCAGGCGCGATCTATCTGTCGCAGTCGCTGCGCTTCCGTCGGCCGGTGAAAATCGGCGACTCCGTTATCGCTCGCGTTACGATCATGGCGCTAGACGACGAAAAGGCCCACGCAACGTTCCAGACCACCTGCCTTGTGAACGGCAAATCCGCGGTTGATGGCGAGGCGCTGATCATGGTTCCCCGCAGGGAAAAATGAGACGTCTGAGGGTCATCAAGGGCTGGAAAGACCTGCCGGCAGGCGACCGCGGTGCGGCCGTCGCAATGGGCAATTTCGATGGCGTCCATCGTGGCCACCAGCAAGTGATCGCGCTGGCCGCCAAAGCGGCGGGCGAGTTGGGCGCGCCGCTCGGTGTCATCACCCTTGATCCACATCCGCGCGTCTATTTCAGACCTGATGAACCGGCTTTTCTTTTAATGAAGCCCGATCAGCAGGCACGCGCCCTCGAGGCCCTTGGCGTGGACGTCCTCTATGTCCTGCCGCTCACAGAAGAGCTGGCCGGAATGTCGGATCGCGAATTCGCCGAAAAAGTCCTGCACGCAGGCCTGGGCGCGCGCCATGTCGCCGTGGGCTTCGACAATTCTTTCGGCAAGGACCGGACCGGAAGCCCCGCGACCATGCGCGTCTACGGCGATCAAATGGGCTTTGGCGTCTCGGTGGCCAAACCCGTAGAAGACAGCGCAGGCAATAAGTTTTCCTCTACCGGCGTGCGCGAGGCGCTGCGCGCCGGCCAACCGCAAGCCGCGGCACAGATTCTCGGCCGCCCCTTCGCCATTGAAGGCGCGGTGCAGCGCGGCCGCCAGCTCGGCCGAAAACTTGGATTTCCCACCGCCAACTTGGCCTTGGAGGATTATGTGATCCCCAAGTTCGGGGTGTATGCGACGCGGACTCGCCTGCAGGACGGACGCAACGTCCCTGGCGTCGCCAACATCGGGGTCAACCCGACCATCGAGGGCGTGCGCATTCCCCTGCTTGAAGTCTGGCTCTTCGATTTCGACGAGGACATCTACGACCAGGTTATCGAGACCGACCTTATCGCCTTCCTGCGTCCGGAGCTGAAATTCGACGGTCTGGAAACCATGACCGCACAGGTCATGAAGGACGCCCAAAACGCGCGCGATCTTCTGATGCCGGATTTCGGCTAACGCTTCGCCGAGGCGGAGAGTTTTATCAGGTCGAAACGGTCGCCGGGCTGCATCAAGAAGTAATGGCCGCCGTTTGATTGTTCCTGGCCATCGTGGATGAAGACGTGGCCGGCGCCGATCACGACGAAGCCATCGCGTTTGACCTCGATGGCAGTGGATTGGTCGATGCCGATGCCGAGGAGCTCGGGGTGCGCCTTGACCACCGCATCGAGGTCACCCTCGCGGTGGCGGGCTGTAACGTGCTGGTCGACCGCCACGCCCTGGATCAGACCCCAGCCGACCTCATATCCTGGGGCCATAACCTTGTCGTTGCCTTCCCGCGCGCCGCGCACGAGGTAGGAGGCCTGGATCGATGCGCCCGCAGACGTTCCGCCTGCGACGCCGCCGCGGGCGAGCAGGTTCTTGATTTCGGTCTCGGTCTTGGTGCCTGAATAAACGTCGACCAGGTGCCACTGCCGACCGCCAACAAACCAAACGCCTTTAACTCGCTTCAGGGGCGCAACGAACGGCTCGCTGTCGGCCTCACTGCGCTCGATCGTGTGCAGGATTGTCAGATTCGTTGCGCCCAACTCCCGGAAAATCTTGAGGCACGTACAATCTGGACCGTACTTGGCTTCGCCGCCGGCGGTCGGAATGACCACGATTTCAGCCGACGGTCCGCCCGCCAGCTTAATAAAACGGCCTAAGACCTCAGGCCCCAAGCTCCCGCCTCCAGCGATGATCAAGGTACCCTTTTCCGGCCCTTTTACGACAGGCGCGGCGTTGGCAGAAAGGGTCGTAAGCAGCAGGCTCACCAAGCCCACGGTCACAGATCGGAAGGTCAAGATCACGCTGGAGTCCCCATGCTTTGCGGCGAAGTCAGAACACTCCAGCCGATCGCCAAGATAAAATCCAGCGTCTGGAGGCTCTTGGGTTCGGAGCCTGCGTCTGTTAGAGCCAAGGCCATGATTTCGGTCCAGAAGATCTCGCGAATTATCCGCCCGGCGTGACGCTGGGCGAGAGCCATCTGCGCGCGTCGGGAAATCCCTGCGATCTCAAATTCACACCGGACCACGCTGGAAAGTTCAATGGCCGACGACGCCAACCCATCGCGCGACTACCGCGAAACCGTCTTTCTCCCCGAAACGCCCTTTCCCATGCGCGCAGGGTTGCCGCAGAAAGAGCCGTTGATCCTTGAGCAGTGGTCGAAATCCGACCTCTACAATGCCATGCGCAAGGCTCGGCAGCATGCCGGGGCGAAGCTCTTTGTGCTCCACGACGGGCCGCCCTATGCCAACGGGGCGATCCACATCGGCCACGCCTTGCAGAAGACGCTCAAGGATTTTGTCGTCCGCTCGAAATTCTTGCTGGGCTACGACGTCGACTACGTGCCGGGCTGGGACTGTCATGGACTGCCGATTGAGTGGAAAATCGAAGAAGAGCTGCGCGGCCAGGGCCGCCGGAAGGAAGAGGTCTCCAAGGCAGAATTTCGAACCCGTTGCCGCGACTACGCCGCCAAGTGGATCGGCGTTCAAATGGACGGCTTCAAGCGTCTGGGGGTGATCGGCGACTGGGAAAACCGATACGCCACCATGGATTATTCGAGCGAGGCCGCCATCGTGGCCGAGTTCCACAAATTCGTGGCCTCCGGTCAGCTCTACCGCGGCTCCAAGCCCGTGATGTGGAGCCCCGTCGAGCGCACCGCGCTGGCCGATGCTGAGGTCGAATACCACGACCACGTGAGCCCAACCATCTGGGTGAAATTCCCCGTCGTTGAAGGCTCAGATGCGACCCGGGACGCAAGCGTTGTCATCTGGACGACCACACCGTGGACCATCCCGGCTAACCGCGCCGTCAGCTACAACCCCGACATCTCCTATGCGGTCTATCGCGTGCAGGCGATTGAGGAAGGCTTGGAGTTTGCACCCTGGGCTCAGGCCGGTGATAAGCTGATCGTGGCTGAGACACTGGCCGGCGCAACCATGGCCGCCGCCAAGGTCGCAAGGTTCGAGAAGATTGAGGAGGTCGACTGCCGCGGCATGGTGCTGGCTCACCCGCTGGCGAACTTGGACTCCGGCTATCGCTTCCAGGTGCCGATGCTGGCGGGAGACCATGTTACTGAGGACGCCGGCACAGGCTTCGTTCACACCGCGCCTGGCCATGGCGCCGACGACTATATGGTTTGGATCGCGCATGGTCACCGAGAGATCCCGGAGACGGTCGACCCGGACGGCGCCTACTATCCAACCGTGCCGCTCTTTGCCGGACTGAAGGTACTGGAGACGGAAGGCAAGAAGGCCGGCAAGTTCGGTTCGGCCAATCCCGCCGTGATGGACAAGCTGATAGAGGCCGGGAATCTGCTGGCCCGAGGTCGGGTGGAGCATTCCTACCCGCACTCCTGGCGCTCCAAGGCGCCGGTGATCTTCCGCAATACGCCCCAGTGGTTCATACGCATGGACGAGCCCCTGGACGACCCGGCCCATAAGGGTCGCAGCTTGCGCGAAACGGCGCTCGAGGCGATCGACGCCACGACCTTCTATCCGGCGGCCGGCCGCAATCGCATCCGCGCCATGGTGGAGGGCCGCCCTGACTGGTTGATTAGCCGCCAGCGCGCCTGGGGATCGCCGCTCGCCATGTTCGTCGACAAGGAAACGGGTCAGCCCCTCCACGACGACCTCGTAAACCAGCGGATCGTCCAGCTGATCAAAGCAGAAGGCGCCGACGCATGGTTCACGCGGCCAGTGGCAGACTTCCTTGGCCAGCACGATTCCGAGCGTTTCGAAAAGATCGAGGACATCCTCGATGTTTGGTTCGATTCCGGCTCGACACACGCCTTCACTTTGGAGAATCGGCCGCACACCCACTGGCCAGCGGATCTTTATCTCGAGGGCTCTGACCAGCATCGTGGCTGGTTCCAGTCCTCCCTCCTGGAGAGTTCTGGGACCCGCGGTCGCGCGCCATATGACGCCATCCTGACCCACGGCTTCACAATGGATGAGGCCGGCGAGAAGATGTCTAAATCCAAGGGCAACGTCGTCGACCCCGAAGTGGTGATCCGTGAGAGCGGGGCCGAAATCATCCGCCTTTGGGCGGCCATGATCGACTATGCGGACGACAGCCGGATCGGCAAGACGGTGCTCCAGACGACGGCGGACGCCTATCGCAAGCTCCGCAACACCGTCCGCTACATGCTAGGCGCCCTCGCCGACTATTCGCCGGATGAGGCGGTCGAGCTGGACGAGATGCCGCCGCTGGAGCGTTTCATACTGCATCGGCTGTGGGAACTCGATGGCCAGGTCCGCGCAGCCTATGAGGGCTACCTCTTTCAAGATGTGATCCGGCCGGTGACCGAATTTTGCCAAAACGAGCTGTCGAGCCTGTTCTTCGACATCCGCCGCGACGCCCTTTACTGTGATCGGCCAGATTCCGTGCGCCGACGCGCCACCCGCACGGTGATGCAGTCGGTGTTCAGCCGCCTAACGGCGTGGCTCAGCCCCCTGATCCCTTTCACTATGGAAGAAGCCTGGACCACCCGCTATCCGGACGCTGGCTCGAATTGTCTGAGGACCATCCCAGATACGCCGGCGGCCTGGCGAAACGATGCCGAGGCGGCGCGGTGGGCCAAGGTTCAGGCCGTCACTTCCGTCGTGACGGGTGCCCTGGAAATCGAGCGCCGCGAAAAGCGCCTGGGCGCGGCTCTGGAAGCGGCGCCCAAGGTCTATATCCTCGACGTCGAGCTCATGGCTGCGTTTGACGGCCTGGACGCCGCGGAGGTCTTCCGCACAAGTCAGGCGACGCTAATTGCAGGCGAAGGCCCGACCGGTTCGTTCCGACTTTCCGAAGTCTCGGGCGTCGCCGTCGAGCCGATCCGCGCGCTTGGCCGCAAGTGCGCCCGATCTTGGCGTATCTTGCCCGAGGTGGGCTCCGACCCACGCTATGGCGACCTTTCTCTGCGCGATGCCGACGCCGTGGCCGCCTGGGACGAAACTCACGGCAAGGGGCTCGCATGACCCGCATCACCAAGCTCGGCTGGATCGCCCTGCTCTTGGCGCTCGTCATCGTCGTCGCCGATCAGGCCGTGAAATACTGGATCTTGAATATCCTTCGCCTTCAGGAAGGCCAGAGCATCGGACTCGTCGGACCAATCCACCTGACGGGTGTCTGGAACCAGGGCGTCAGCTTCGGCTTTCTGCAGGCGCAGCACGATCTGGTACGCTGGCTGCTGGCCGCCTTCTCGTTGATCGTCGCCATCGTACTGGCTGGCTGGGTGCGCACGACCACGCGACCACTCTTTGCGTTCGCCGTCGGCCTTGTGATTGGCGGCGCGATCGGAAACGTCATCGACCGCATTCGATTCGGGGCCGTAACAGACTTTATTGATGCGTCACGGATGTTCTTTCCGTGGATCTTCAATTTGGCCGATGCGGCGATCAGTGTCGGTATCTGCGTCCTGCTTATCGACATGCTGCTCCAGGACAGCAGCGCGCGCACCCCAGGTGCGGCGGGGGATGCGTCCTGATGCAGCGTTGGCGCGGCGCGCGCTTTGCGCTATCCACTCTTCCTTCGCGGCCGGGGGCGGCGTTAGGAGCGACCAAGTTCATGAGCGTCAACCGAGTGTTCGCAGCGGCCGCGCTGGTGGCAGCGACGGGTCTCGCCGGATGTGTGTCGACGCGCGATGCGCTCGGCATGTCGAAGGTCACCCCTGACGAATTCCGTGTCGTCACCAAGGCCCCCTTGGTGGTCCCGCCCGATTTTGCCTTGCGCCCACCAGCGCCAGGCAAGCCGCGGCCGCAAGAGCTGCAGCCCGAGAGCGCGGCCCGGACCGCGCTCCTGGGAACCCGTGAGGGGGAAAGTCGCTCCGCTGGCGAAAAATTGCTGGTCGCCAAGGCTGGCGCCGACAAGGCTGACCCATTGATCCGCTACGTGGTCGACGACGAGTTTGGCGACGTGGCGCACAAGGAAAAAAGCTTTGCCGACCGGGTGATGTTCTGGCGCGCCGACAAGACCGCGACACCTGCGCCGCTCGCTGTTGGCTCTGACGTTGCGCCGATCGACGCCGCAGCCGAAGCCGATCGCATCGCCAAATTGACCGGCGGCAAGACCGTGATCATCGCCCGCGAAGGCGACAAGAAGCTTAAACTGCCGGGGCTCTAGGGTCCCCGCACCAGGCGTTTCACCGGAATACCGCAGGCGCACGTCAAAGCGGAATTGCAGGCGATTGGGAAGGCGGCCTCGATCGACGGTCTAGGCTTCGGCGACGACACGGCTTGCGAACACCAAAACCCGCCACACAAAATTCGCCACACGGGTCGCCAGGGCGGCGAAAGCAACGCCCGCGTTTGGCGGTCCGCTCAAGTCTTGCGGCCCAACGTGGGTGTGCAGGCCTGCTCCCAACATAGAAAATCTACAGGGAAACGAAGCAGATAGACCGATCAACACCCCCTATATGCATGTCTTGTCGAACGCGACCGTCGCCGCGTTCGGACCCGAACGGGCCGAGGCGCTATTGCTCCTCGCCTGGCGTCGTCACTGTAAATCCCTTCGCTCGGAGCTGATCAAGGACACCGCCTTGGGCCAACAATGGCCTCAGCGGCACAACGGCGATGGCGTGCCCCGATTTCTTCAACACCAGTTCGATCTGGGCGACCTGGTCGGCTTTGGTGCGGGCATCGAAAGCCTGGGCTCCGGGAACAAGCGCGATGCAGCGCTCATAAGTCCGCTCATTGGCCAAGGCTCCGCGCACATCGCCAGCGGCCCAGGCCTTGGCCGCGCCCTGGGTAACGCTCGGGCCGGTCTCGGCCTGCGCAAGCACTTCGTCGAAGCACGCGCGGCCTTCGGCCGACGGTGTGCGGATGACTGCGCCCATCAGCGGCCCAAGGTCATAGCTCTTTTGCGCTACGGGAACGTTGGCTTGGGCAGCCAGTAGCTTGATCAATTTGGTAGGATCAGACGCGGTCAGGCTGGTGTGTTGGCGATAGTCGCTCGCCAGCAGCAAGCCCGCCGCGAGCGGGTTGCGCGTCGAATAGTGGTCTGCCGGCTCGCCCAATTTCGTGCGCACCGCAATGAACCGCGCCTTCGTCGTCGCGTCCAACGTGGCTTCGAACGGCCCGCCACCGCGTAGCCGCAGAAAGTTGAACGCAGCGCCAACCGCCCCCCTAACGGTCACCCGGACATCTTGGAACGGCAGGATAACCGCGCTCGCGCCAACCAACCGTCGATCGAAAACGGCCCGGTCCCAGGCCATATGCTTCGGCGCCACGGAAGGCGTGCCGAGGACATAGACGGTCGTGGCCCCATTGGAGACGGTCCACCAAGCTGGTCCCGGCAGCCGGGCCGTGACCACCAGCTCATCGACGAGGACCCCGTCTGGATCGTTTGGGTCAGGCGCAGGCCCCTTCAGAGAGACCTGGGCAAAGACTGGAGCTGCAAACATCGCCGCGGTGGCCAACAAGCCTAACCCGTATCGCTTCGCGATCCGCCGCGCCGGAATCGTCCTATAAGGAGGAATTGTCGAAAGCCTCGCCATGCCGATCCGTCGTCTTCCGCCCGAAACCGTAAACCGCATCGCCGCCGGCGAGGTGGTGGAACGGCCCGCGAGCGCGGTCAAGGAGCTGGTCGAGAATGCGCTCGACGCTGGGGCCACCCGCCTCGAAATCCAGGCCGAAGGCGGGGGACTGACGCGCATCTTGGTGGCCGACAATGGCCAAGGTTTGTCGGCCGCAGAACTGCCGCTTGCCATCGAGCGTCACGCCACCTCCAAACTTTCCCCCGACGCGGCCGGCGACTACGACCTCTTGCACATATCGACCCTGGGCTTCCGCGGCGAAGCCTTGCCGTCAATCGGATCGGTGGCCCGCCTGTCCATCGCCAGCCGTGCGCGCGGCGAAGCCGACGCCCATGCAATCTTTGTCGAAGGCGGCGCCGTCGGCGCAGTATCGCCCTCGGCCTTCCCCGATCCGCACGGGGCGCGAGTGGAAGTGCGTGACCTCTTCTACGCCACGCCCGCGCGGCTGAAATTTATGAAATCCGAGCGGGCCGAAGCCATGGCCATCGCCGAAGAGATCAAACGCCAGGCGATGGCGCATGAGGCCGTGTCGTTCGTCCTGGACCTCGACGGCCGCCGTACGATCCGCCTTCCGCCCGAAGAAAAGGGATCGGACGGACGATTGGCCCGGCTGTCGGCGATCATGGGCAGAGAGTTTTCCGACAACGCGCTGGCTCTGGACCACGAGCGCGAGGGTGTGCGCCTGACGGGCTTTGCGGGGCTACCTACCTACAATCGAGGCAACGCCGCCCACCAGTATCTGTTCGTCAACGGCAGGCCGGTGCGTGACCGGTTGCTGCAGGGCGCGCTTCGGGCGGCTTACGCCGATTTCCTGGCCCGCGACCGGCATCCTTTGGCCGCACTCTACGTCGAGCTCGACACCGCCTACGTCGACGTCAACGTTCATCCGGCTAAAGCCGAAGTCAGGTTCCGCGATCCAGGCTTGGTTCGCGGCTTGATCATCGGGGGCCTGCGCCATGCGCTGGCCAGTGCCGGGCACCGCGCCTCGACCACCGTGGCGAGCGCGGCCCTCGGCGGCTTTCGTCCCGGCGGCTATAGCCCCCCACCGTCTGCCGCCGGCTATTCGGCCTGGCAGCAAGGGGGGTGGCCGCATGAAGGGTCAAGCCTCGCCCTGGCCGCAGCCGTCCAATCGATCCCGGGCCTGACGGAGGTATCCGCGCGCGCTGAGCCCAACTGGGACAACGGCCTGGGCACGGACCCGCCCAGCCTGGCCTCGGTCTTCGATCCCGTCGACTTTCCGCTCGGCGCCGCTCGCGCCCAGGTGCACGAAACCTACATCGTCGCCCAGACGCGCGACGGTGTCGTCATTGTCGACCAGCATGCTGCGCACGAGCGGCTGGTCTATGAGCGCATGAAGCACGAGATGGATGAAGGCGGTGTCGCCCGCCAGGCGCTGTTGCTGCCCGAAATCGTCGAGCTTGACCCGGTCGAAGCCTATCGCGTGGTCTCCAAGGCCGATGAGTTAGCCGCGCTTGGCTTAATGCTGGAAGCCTTTGGTCCAGGGGCGGTGCTGGTGCGCGAAACACCGGCTCTATTGGGTGAAACCAACGTTCAAGGCCTGGTCCGAGATATCGCCGACGACCTTGCCGAGAACGGACAGGCGCTGGCGCTTAAGGAACGACTGGAAGATGTGTGTTCGACCATGGCCTGCCACGGATCGGTCCGCGCCGGACGCCGCCTCACCGCGCCCGAGATGAACGCTCTCCTGCGTCAGATGGAAGCCACGCCTCATTCTGGCCAGTGCAACCATGGTCGCCCGACCTATGTGGAGCTGAAGCTCGCTGACATCGAGCGCCTGTTCGGGCGACGCTGATGGGCCAAAAAGTCACGTCTCTCAAAGCCGAAACCTGACCTATCGGACGTCCCCGCCGTTGGTATTTTGGCGGCTGCGATCACCCGAAGGCCGTCGCCAGATCAACCCTTTGATCCGGCGTACCAGAAGGGACCTTCAGCCGAGTTCTCGATCCGCAAAAGATCGCATTCCTGCGGCCATATATTCTGCCAGTCCGTCCTGTCGACGGTCATAACGCTCGCGAAACCGCGGGTCGTCGACGTACATTTGGCCCAGGCCTGAAAACGCCACAGCCGGCGCGGGCCGGTTCCAGCTCTTGACGACCCAAGCATGCTGGCGGCGCATTAAGGCGGTCACCGCCGCACAGTCGACGCGCAGACCATCGACGAGCGCCTGGGCCATTCCCGCTTCGATCGCATCGGCCTCAGCCTGACTGGCGTCGAAATCAGCCTGCTTCCAGGCGCTCATGCCGGCCTTGGCGTGATCGATATGGCCTTGCATTTCGGGCCCGAATTTTTCGCGCAGCTCGCGTTCGTAACCTGCCTGCTTTTCGGGGTCGAAGCCCCGATACATCGCTTTTTCTTCCATCTTCGCGTCTCCTGCGAGGGCGGCGAGGGTTTTGTCGATCGTGCGCACCAGTTGACGGTAGCGTCGGGTCTCGGCCTCAAGTTTCGCCCGATGCGCAGTTAAAGCCGCCACCCGTTCGAAATCCTTAGCGGCCAACACGTGCGCGATCTCTTCCAGGGAGAAACCGAGCTCACGATGGAACAGGACCTGCTGCAGACGCAGCATCTCCTCGCGCCCGTAGTAGCGGTAGCCGTTCTCGCCAACGTAGGCGGGCTTGAGTAATCCCACCTCGTCATAGTGATGCAAGGTGCGGACCGAAACGCCGGACATCCTCGCCAGTTGCTTGACCGTATGGCCGCTCACAAATCGTCTTTCCTCGTCGAAGGCCGATTGATCAGGCCTCACGTGACGTCAGGGTCAAGCACCCTCGAACCGGAAAAAATGCACCCGCGCCGCACCATAATCGCGGACATCAAGAGGCGAGAAGCCCGCGACGTAAACCTCCGGTTCAGATGTGCTGCGTTCCAACACCACAACGGCGCTCGGCGCGAGCCATCCGCCAGCGGCCAGCTTTTCCAGCGCGCGCTCACCCAACCCTTTGGCATAAGGCGGATCCAAAAACGCGAGTCCGAAGGCCGGCCCGTCGCCGCCGGGCCGCAAGCCCAGATCGGTGGCGTCGCGACGATGGACGCGGGTTTGACCAAAGACGCTCATGGCCTCGATATTCTGGCGGATTGCACCACGCGCCGCCTCATCCGTCTCCACGAACAGACAAAAGGCTGCGCCCCGAGACAGGGCTTCAAATCCCAAGGCGCCAGACCCTGCAAAAAGGTCGATGACTCGCAGATCCCTCACCCCCTTCGACCAGGCGGCGTGCTCCAGGATGTTAAAGATCGCCTGTCGGGCGCGCTCAGAGGTCGGGCGCGTGGCCTCTCCTTGGGGTGTGTTGAGGATCTTGCCGCGGAAACTGCCGGATACGATACGCATGCGACACGTTTCTAGGCCCACCGCTGCGGCGGAGCGAGCGCCTTCAGCGCTTTTCGTCGCGCCCGCAGGTCTTCGAGACATGAGCTGGGGTTAGCGGCCGATCGAATCGAGACCCCGACCGGCGCCATGCGCCTGCGACCAAAGGAAACAGCCCCTGAGGCAACCATCGCCGATCGCTCGCGGAGATTGTGCGCCGACGTCTTTGGTGGACCCAATGGCCAAGCCGCTGCGGCTGGCAGCGCTGACGGCTCTGTGCCTGTTATCCGTCGCCGAGCCACTCCGGGGAGGTCGGGTTGAGGGTCCGCAAGAGGCCAGGGCGCTGAATCTGGCCCTTTGCCGCGTGGCTGGCTTACGAAGGATCTCAGGTTAAGGCCGCTTCGGCCGCGCCGGATTGGATCCGGAGCGCCGTTTGGGAGAACCGCTCTTGGGAATAACGGGCTTGGGCTTGGGCTTGGCCCAACCGGCCTTGTACGCCTTCTTTGCCGGCGGCTCGCCAGATGGCGAGGCTGTGCGGGTGCGCCGTTGTGGCTTTCCCCCGCGATTGGACTTGCCGCCCCGGTCGATTTCGACGGCACCGCGTCTGGGTCCTGCAGCCGCAGCTGCAGGTTTTTTCCAGAGCGGCCGATCGCCCTTTGGAAGGTTCTGCGGGGCAATGTGCTCAGCGAGCTGCTCGCGGATCACACGCGGGCCCACTTCCTCCACCTCACCCGGCATCAGGGTTCCCAGCGCAAACGGGCCATAGGACAGGCGTATCAGGCGGTTCACCTTCAGTCCCAAGGCTTCCAGAACCCGGCGGACCTCACGGTTCTTACCCTCAGCCAGGACGACCGTAATCCAAAGGTTTGCGCCCTGCGGACCCTCCTTGGCCTTGTCCAGGGTGGCGTCGATCGCGCCATAGTGGACCCCCTCCACGGTGATCCCCTTCTTAAGGGTGTCGAGCTTTTCTTGGGTCACGCGGCCGCGCGCGCGCGCGCGGTAACGACGCACGACGCCGGTCGCCGGCATTTCCAACGCACGCGCCAGCCCACCGTCGTTGGTCAACAGCAACAGACCCTCGGAATTGATGTCGAGGCGCCCCACAGAGATCAGCCTGGGCAGGCCCGCCGGAAGGCGTTCAAACACCGTCGGACGACCTTGCGGATCCTTGTGGCTGGTCACCAGATCAACCGGCTTGTGGTAGCGGAAAAGACGCGCAGGCTCAGCTTCAGTGATCACCGCGCCATCGACGGTGAGAATGTCGCCGGGCTCAACCTTCACGGCCGGCGTCGTCAGCACCTTGCCGTTCAAGGCGACGCGACCGGCCTCGATCAGCCGCTCAACTTCGCGGCGCGAGGCGACGCCGGCACGCGCCAGCATCTTGGCCACGCGATCCCCGCTTTCTTGGCCGCCCCCAAGGTCCTTGGCGGCCTCAGGTTGCGGTTGCGCTGACGCTGTGCGGGCTTGACCGGAAGGGCGGACGCCGGTTCGGTGCGGATTATGGACCATGACCATCGCACCATGCGCATTGCGCTCGATGCCGCGCAAGCTGCGGGCGTTCGGGGCGAGACGCCTGTGGGCGCAGTTATCATCAATTCCGCTTCGGGCGAGGTGATCGCGATCGGCGCCAATCAACCGATCGGCAGTCACGATCCCACCGCCCACGCTGAGATCGTGGCCCTACGAGCGGCGGCGACAAAGCTCGGCAACTACCGCCTTACCGGGCTGACACTGGTCGTGACGCTCGAGCCTTGCGCCATGTGCGCTGGCGCGATCAGTCACGCTCGGATCGGGCGGGTGGTGTTCGGTGCCGAGGATCCCAAAGGGGGCGCGATTGTTCATGGTCCAAAATTTTTCGAGCAGCCCACCTGCCATTCACGCCCAGCCGTCACCGGCGGCGTGCTGGCTGAAGAGAGCTCTGCCCTGCTGAAGGGCTTCTTTCGGGCGCGCCGCGAGCGCTGAGCGCTTGCCAACCGACCGCCAGCGGTCGGAAGATGTGTCCATAAAACCAAAACACATTGGGAGAACGTCATGGCGGGTCTGCTTGAAGGTAAGGTTGCGATTATAACGGGCGCCGGCGGCGGACTGGGCGAGGCCTATGCCAAGCTGTTCGCCAAGGAGGGAGCCAGCGTTGTCGTAAACGACCTGGGCGGCTCGCGCGACGGCTCGGGAACTGGCACCAGCGCCGCGTCTGAAAAGGTGGTGGCCGAGATAAAAGCGGCGGGAGGCCATGCGGTGGCCAACGGCGACGACGTCTCCACCGTCTTGGGTGGCGAGAACATCTTGAAAACCGCGCTGGATAATTTCGGCAAGGTCGACATCTTGGTCTGTAACGCGGGCATTCTGCGCGACAAATCCTTCACCAACACATCGGAAGAGGACTGGGACAAGGTGATCAAGGTCCACCTTAAGGGGACCTATTGCTGCGCCTTACCGGTTTGGAAATGGATGAAGGACAACGGCGGCGGCTCGATGGTGCTGACCTCGTCCACCTCCGGACTCTACGGAAATTTCGGCCAGACCAACTACGGAGCCGCCAAGGCGGGCATCTATGGCATGGTCCGGGTGATGTCGATCGAGGGCCGCAAGTACAATATCCGGGTCATGGGTCTGGCGCCGGGTGCCTATACTCGGATGACCTCGGACCTACCCGGCCGTCAGGGCAAAGAGCCCGATCCCATGAGCCTGCCGGAGAACGTGGCACCGGGCGTCCTTTTCATGGTCTCCGACCTTGCGGCCGATCATTCAGGCAAGATTCTGGGCGTCTCCAGCCGAGGCGTCCGTGAGATCAAGATGCTGCAGACCGGCGGTTTTCAGCCAGGCCGACCCTACACCGCCCAAGAGGTGGCCGAACACGCGAGCGAGGTGTTCTTCGCCAATGCCGAAGAGCGAACAGCACAGACGGCCTGACAGCCCTATGCATCCAAGGCCGCCCCCTGCGGCGACAAGCGATGAAGACCTGTGCGGGGACGGCGATGGCCGATGACGGCGAACGAGGGGCTCAGCAGGCCCAAGGCGCTCTGGCGCGTCTGAGCGGGGTGAGCAAGCGCTACGGCCAGGTCCAGGCGCTCGACGGCCTGGACCTGGAGGTGCGAACAGGCGAACTTCTCGCCGTCCTGGGCCCCAACGGCGCGGGCAAATCCACCGCCATCGCCCTGCTGCTTGGCCTGCAGCGGCCTGACGCAGGCGAAGTCCAGCTGTTCGGTCGCTCGCCGCATGACCTCGCCGCACGTCGGGGCGTCGGGGTGATGATGCAGGACGTCATGCTGCCAGACGGCCTGCGCGTGCGCGAGTTGATCGCGATGACGGCGGCCTACTACCCCGCGCCCCTGTCCGTTGCCGAGGCGATCGCCCAAGCCGGCATTGAGAAACTCTCAGATCGGCCCTACGCCAAACTATCCGGCGGCCAGAAGCGACAAGCGCAGTTCGCGCTCGCCATCTGCGGCCGTCCGCGGTTGCTGTTTCTCGATGAGCCCACCACCGGCCTGGACGTAAACGCTCGCGAAACCCTTTGGGCGACTTTGCGAAAGCTGGTCGCCGACGGGACAGCCATCGTGCTCACCACCCATTATATCGAGGAAGCCCAGGCGCTGGCTGACCGCGTCGTGGTCATGGCCAGGGGGCGCCGGGTCGCGGAGGGAACCGTCCACGAGATGCGCGCGCTTGTCGTGCGCAAGCGCATTGAGTGCGTCACCACCCTGGATGTCGCCTCCATCGCCGCGTGGCCTGACGTGGCCAGCGCCGTCGCCAACGAGGCACACCGCATCTCGATTGCCACGACAGATGCTGAAGCTGTCGTGCGCCGCCTGCTCGCCGCCGACCCCACGGTGTCCGACCTTGAGGTCCGCCGCGCGGGCCTTTCGGAGGCCTTCGCAGAACTGACCCACGAGCCCGCCGAATGACCCCCCTCGCGCCCTGGGACGTTCCCCAGATGAGCCTTGCGCGCCTGCTCGGTGCCTACCTCAGTGACGCTAAGTACGAGTCCCTTCGCGTGTTGAGAACGCCAGCCTTTTCTATCCCGATCCTGGCCATGCCGATCCTCTTCTATACCGTCTTCGGGGCGCTACTGAACGGCAGGGGCGGGCCGGCTCTGGCCAACCAGATGTTCGTCGGATGGACCGTCTACGGTGTTATGGGCCCAGGCCTGTTTGGCTTCGGGATCCTGGTGGCCGTCGAGCGCAATATGGGGCTGGCGACCTTCAAGCGCGCCTTGCCGATGCCCACCGGCTCCTATCTCGCCGCCAAGTTGATGATGGCTTACGTGTTCGCCATCGTTGTGATGGCGATGCTGGTGACAGCAGCTCTGACCCTAGGTGATATCACGCTCGATTCCCTCAGGCTGCTGAGGATCTCTGCGGTCATGTCACTGGGTGTGATTCCGGCCTGCGCAGTGGGCCTTTTCATCGGCTCGTGGGCACCAGCCTCAAGCGCCAGCGCATTTGCCAATATCGTTTATCTGGCCATGGCCTTTCTTTCAGGCCTGTTCTTCCCGCTGAGCGGGATCTTGGAAAAGATTCGACCAATCTGGCCGACCTATCACTTGGCGCAGTTGGCGCGAGCCTCAGCCGGGCTGCCCAACGACGGATCGATAGGCGGTCACGTCGCGTTCCTGGTGGTGACCAGTGCGACGCTGATCCTGCTCGCGGCACGTCGTCTCGCGCGAGCGGGCTAATCAAAGCCCGCCAGCCGGGCGTCCAGACTTGCTCGCACGGCCGGCCACTCGTGCGCCAGAACGGAGAAGATCACCGTGTCGCGGATACGGCCTGTCCAGGTCAGGCGGTCCTGCCGCAACAGGGCCTCTTCGACGGCGCCCAATTTCAGGACTGCGGCCCTGGACCTCAAATTGATCGCGTCGACACGGAAGACCACCCGCCGCGCCTGCGAGGCAAACGCATGACCCAGCATGAGGCGCTTTGCCGCCGGGTTCACAACGCCGCCGCGGAAATCTGGATGGTAGTAGGTGCCGCCGATCTCGACGGTACTGTTGGCGGCGTCGATGCCCAAATAGCAGGAGATGCCACGGCAACGCCCCTCAACGGTCACCGCAAATGCGATCGTTCGGCCCGCCGCGACATCGCCCTCCAAGCGCGCCCACGTCGGATCAAAATGCTCGTTCGCCATCGAAAAGGGATAGAGGTCGGTCCAGGTCGTGGGGTCGACGTTGCAGGCGGTGCGTAAATCCTCGCGATGAGCCTGCGTCACCGGCTCTAGCCGTACGAACCGGCTTTCCAGCATCTTGGCGTCGAGCTGCATTTTTTATTTTCCGTCGCCAAAAATTGCCGGGCCGCCCTTGTTCGGCCCAAGTTCGCACATAAATGAGGGCTGCCCATTTCTGGGCGTTTCCTCCCTAAACTTCAAAAGGTCGGATCTTTGGATCCGGCCTCTTTTTTTGCTTGGGCTTTAAACCAGCCAATAAAGCCGCGCGGCTTGCACCAGGTAGACCGCCCCAATGACTGTCAGGATGAAGCGCAGATATCGCTTGAAATCCACATCGGTCAGCCGTTCGAGCAATACACCGCCCGCAGCGGTCCCCAGCATGGAAAGCGGGACCGCGAAGGCAAAGACCCATAGCGGCGGCACCCCTTTGCCACCGGCGGCGACCAGGGGCGCGCCGTAGATGATGATCTTCATAAGGTGACTGAAGACCTGCGTCGCAGCCTTGGTCGCGACGATGGCATGTCGCGTGAGCGCCGTTCGTACAAAGAAGACGTCAAGCACGGGTCCTGCGACGCCGGCCGTCAGGTTCATGCTGGTGACGCTGAGCCCGCATAGGAAGGCCTGACGTGGTCGCGACGCATCGACCTTTATCCAGCCTTGAGGCAGCCAGACCAGTCCAGGGACCAGGCCCATCAAAAGGTAGAGTGTGGCCTTGGTGGGTTGTAGAGCGATAAAGGCCATGACACCTGCCGCCAAAAGAGCGCCCAGCCCATAGACCCACACGATGTGCCATTGGACATGCTTGCGGTGCAGGATCGCGCGCCACGCATTGGCGAGGAGTTGCAGCAGACCATGGACGACGAAGGTCGCTGAGACGGGCAGGACGAGGGCTAGAGCGCCCTTAAGCGCCAAGCCTCCGGCCATGCCAAACACGCCAGAAAGCGCCGCCGTCAGGAACGCCATCACAATGATGAAAGCCCCCGTAGAGATCGCCATGAAACGCTTCCCCCGCAGTTGCGACCTGCTTCGCGAAGGGGACACAGGCCCCTTCGTTTGCGGATCTGCGAGGCGACATGCGCCAGAAGGGGCCGCCCCGCTGGCTTGGGCTAAAGACCAGGTTCACTGGCCTAGCGCTTTGTAAAAAACCGTCGTCGCAGACATCGCGCCATCAGGCATTAGAGCATAATCGGGGATCACACCGACGCGGGTCCAGCCGAGCTTGAGATAAAGGTGCTCGGCCGCGCCGCCGGTCACTGTGTCGAGGGTCATCAGCGGTCGACCCATATCCCGCGCAGCCTCTTCTGCCGCCTTCATCAAGGCCTCAGCCGCCCCGCGGCGGCGACCGCGTCGATGCACCAGTAATTTCGAGACGTCCGAGCGGTGCGGCTGGTTGGGCGGCCAGGCCGGGATCACCTGGACGACGCCGAAGATTCCATCCTCGTCCTCAGCCGTCAAAATTGTGCGCCCGTCATTGGTGTCTGTTTGCTCACGCCAGAAGGCCTGGGCCGCAACCAGGGTCAAATCCGCCATGAAGCTGACGGAGGCTCCGCCCGAGACACAGTCGCAAAGCACAGCGGCGAGCGATGGCACCGCTGCACGCGCTTGCGACATTGTCAGGCGGCTTATGAAGAATGACTGGGGCATCTGAGCGGCGCCCGAATACACCGCCGACCCGCAATCGGCTATCCCTAGGCCTAGCTCTTCTTTTTGGTGACCGAACAGGACCAGCTGTCGCCGGATTTCCTTGCCACGCCTGGATAGGGACAGAGCAGCTGGCTAGCCCCGCCGGGGCCTGTCGCTGTCACCTCATGAGGCGCTGCCTTCTCCTCAACCCAGTGGTCCAGGATCGTCAGCCAGTCGACCGCGCCCGGCCCTGCGCCACCCTGGCAGTGAAGCATGCCGGGGATCATGTAGAGCCGGTAGAAATCAGCAGAACCTGGCGTTGTCTTCGTCACTTCGCCGAAGTAGCGGACACTGCCTAGAGGCGGGATCGCTGGGTCATTCCAGCCATGGTACTGGATCAACTTGCCGCCGTGCTTCTTGAACGGGCTGAGGTCGGCGTTGGTCGCATCGAGCACCGCGGCGGTCTTTTGCCGATCTTGATCGTACTTTGGGCCGAGATCCATCTTCAGGAAATCGAACGATGGGTCGCCGTAGACGAAGTATTTCAGAAATTGCGACGAAATCGCGTGACCGGAGGACTCCTCATAACTCTCTTTCGACGTCCCGGTGTTCCAGGCCTGCCACCCCCCACGCGCCGCTTCGGCGCCTGGCATATAGCCTGGGAACATCGACTTTCCGCCGACAATCCGGCCGCCGTAAATCGCTTTGGCTGAGGTCAGCTGCGGCACCGTCAGACAGCCCTCCGTTTGGCCCGACTTGCATTTCAGGACGCTGGGATCGAAGTGGCAGGCAAGCTGATCACGGATAAAGGGCTCGCCGCCTGCGCATTGTTTGAGCGCCGCATCCTGCAACAGCTGTAACTGCGGCAGGCCCAAGTAGCCGCCGGGTTTGGCCAGCGCCTGCTGCATATAGGCTCGTCCGCCCGTTGAGAGCGTATTGTAGTTGGCCGTGGCGCCGGCGACGATGCCATCGAAGTCTTTGGGAAAGCGTTGGGCTTCCATCAGCGCTTCACGTCCACCCGCCGAGCAACCGACAAAGTAGGACCGCTTGGCCGGCGCGCCCTTCATGGCGACGACCAATGCCTTACCGGCCTCGGTAGTCTCCTTCAGGGATCGGGTGCCGAAATCGACGACCTTGCCTGGATGACCCAGAGCCCAGGTCGCCGTACGACCGTTCCCGCCGTGACCATCGTCAGTGCCGGCGGCGGCATAACCGCTCTCGGCGCGCGCCTTAATGACCGCCGAAGGGATCGAGCCCGCGAGCCCGCCGTTACCGACCTGCACAAACTTGCCGTTCCACGCCGCCCCGACGGGGACCATCACTTCGATCTTGATTTCGCTGTCGGGTGTGGGCCGACTGGTGAGGAGAATGTCACAGGCTTGGCCAGAGTTCAGGTTTACCGTCTTGGCAGATGTGATCTCGGCGTGTGGCACGCTAGCCTTGCCAAGGTCGGCGCAGGTCGTCTCGGCATGCGCAGTAAGTGGCCCAGCAAGCGCGAGGATCGCGCCACCGGCGAGCAATATATGTTTCATCAGCTCAGCCCTTCTTCTTTGCGATTGAGCAGGCGTAAGTCTCGCCGGTTTTTTTGGCGACCCCGGGGAACGGGCAAAGCACCTGACTGGGCGGGCCGCCAGCCGCCTGGCCTGGACCGCCCTTGGCGATGAGTTCGCCTGGCGCCTTATTGTCGTTCACCCAGGTGTCGAGGGCTGCAACCCAGTCGACATTACTGGGACCAACCCCGCCACCGCAGTGGAGCATGCCGGGAACGAGATAGAGCTCATAGAAGCCACCGACGTCGCCCATCGTCTTGCGAACGTCCTCATAATAGAGGACCGACGAGCGAGGCGGGATCGCGGAGTCGTTCCAGCCATGAAACTGGATCAGCTTTCCCCCATGCTTCTTGAAGGCCGCAAGGTTGGGGTCTGGCGCGTCCAGGACCGCGGCCATTTTTTTACGCGCGCCTTCGTACGGGGCGCCCATATCCATCTTCAGATAGTCGAAGTTGGCGTCATCGAAGCCGAAGTATTTGAAAGCGTTGGACGAGAACGACGGGCCGGCGGCGCGCTGGTTGGTCTCCTGGTTTGGTCCTGTGACCCACGCGTTCCAGCTGCCGTTAAGCGCCTCGGCCCCCGGGCTGTAGCCCGGGAAGATCACCTTGCCCTTGGCATCCTTGTGACCCTCATACATGGCCTTGGCGGAGGCCACCTGCGGCGCAGTCAGGCAGCCCTCCATCTGACCGGCCTTACATTGCAGCTTTCCAGGATCGAAGTGGCAGCTCATCGGGTCGCGGATCATCACATCGCCGCCGCATTGCGCCAGCGCTGATTTCTGCAGAAGGTCTCGTTGCGGGGCCCCCAGGTAGCCACCGGGCTTGGCCATCTCCTGTTGCTGGACCGCCGAGAGGCCAAAGAGCTGGCTCATGTAGTTGGCGGGCGCGCCGGCGACGATGCCGTCGAAATCATCAGGGTAACGCTGCGCCTCCATCAGGGCTTCACGCCCGCCGTCCGAGCAGCCGAAGAAATAAGACTTGGTGGGCTTACCCATCTTGGCCGCCAGCAGCGCCTTTGAAGCGTCCGTCGTCTCTTTCACAGCCCGCCAACCGAAGTCGATGACCTTTTCCGGGTGGCCGAGCGCCCAGGAGGCATTGGTGGCGACCGCATCTTGGTGGCCGTCGTCGGTGCCGGAGACGGCATAGCCCGCCTTGATCGGTCCCATAAACGAGCCCCGCGGAATGGATCCGGCAAATCCGCCGTTGCCGACCTGGACGAACTTGCCATTCCATGCCGCGCCTTCCGGAATCCAAAGCTCAAGCCGGATGTCTGAGTCTTTGGTGGGATGGGCGCTCACGGAGACCTTGCAGACCTGCTTGTCGCCCACGGCCTCGACAACCGCCTTGGTTACCTCGGCATGCGGCAGCGCTGTCTTTACCAGGTCCGCGCAAGCGGTCGCCGCATGGGCCGCCATCGGCGCCCCCAGGCCCAAGGCAACGACCGCACAACCGGCCAGCATTTTCGTTATCGAAGTCATCGAACCGCTCCCCCCTTATCGTTGCCGCAATTTAGGCACAGGTGAGCGCAGGGCGCAAAGCACCCTTCGCTCAAAGCCCCAGATGGCGACAGCGGACGTCTCACAGATGAAGAGCGCTGTTCACTCTTGGCGTGAAATGGCGCTCAGATCGAAGGGATCCTTACCGCCAATCCGGACGGCTTTGCAGGTCACCTTCTCCCCAAACGGGAGAAGGGACCAAATCATCTAAACCTAGTGTCGGAAGATCGAGGTCTCGCCGGCGTCTTTGGGCATCTCGCGATACTGGCGAAGCTCATTGCGGCCAACGACCATGTGGTGGACTTCATCTGGACCGTCAGCGATCCGCAGGGTGCGCGTCGAGGTGTACATGCGGGCAAGCGGCGTCTTTTGCGAAACGCCCAGCGCGCCATGCATCTGGATGGCTTGGTCGATAATCTGACAAACGCGTTCCGGAACCATGGCCTTGACCATGTGGATCCAAACGCGGGCCTCCTGGTTGCCCAGGACATCCATCGCCTTGGCCGCCTTCAGCACCATCAGACGCATCGCCTCAATGTCGATGCGCGCACGGCTGATGATTTCGATGTTGCCGCCCAGCTGGACGAGTGGCTTGCCGAAAGCCTCGCGGGTGAGGCCACGCGTGACCATCAGGTCGAGCGCCTTTTCGGCCGAGCCGATGGCGCGCATGCAGTGGTGGATACGACCTGGCCCCAGCCGAAGCTGGCTGATCTCAAAGCCACGCCCCTCGCCCAGCAACATGTTCGACGCCGGTACGCGCACGTTGTCGAAGAGAATGTGCATATGGCCGTGCGGCGCATCGGGATCGCCGAAGACGTTCATTGGCCCAAGGATCTTCACGCCAGGCGCGTCGGTTGGCACCAAAATCTGCGACTGGCGCAGGTTCGGCGGGCCATCAGGGCTGGTCTGGACCATCGTGATCATGATCTTGCAGCGCGGATCTCCGGCACCTGAGATGTAGTGCTTCTCGCCGTTGATCACATATTCGTCGCCCACTAAGGTCGCGCGGGTATTGACGTTCTTGGCGTCGGAAGAGGCGGCGTTGACCTCGGTCATCGCGAAGGCAGAGCGAATCTTGCCCGCCAACAACGGCTCCAGCCACTGCTTCTTCTGCTCCGGCGTTCCGACGCGCTCCAGAACTTCCATGTTACCGGTATCCGGCGCGGCGCAATTCATGGTCTCCGACGCCATGCGGTTCTTGCCCAGCTCGACGGCGATATACGCATAATCGAGGTTCGACAGCCCCTCGCCGGTCTCGGCGTCGGGCAGGAAGAAATTCCACAGGCCGTTGGCCTTGGCCTTGTCCTTAGCGGCTTCCAGGACTTCGAGCTGGCCGGGCGCGTAGGACCAGATATCGGGATTACCCTCGCCCAGGCGATGGAATTCTTCGCTCATCGGCTCGACGACGTCGCGGATGAAGTCCTTGACCTTGTTGAGGAGCGGCAGAGCTTTTTCGCTCATGCGCAGGTCATTCAGTTCATCTTGCGGGTTCAGGGCGAAGCTGGAGGCACCCTTGTCTACGGCGATGTTCATCTGGTTTCTCCCACGGGAATGCGTTTGCGCCAGCATTGGCGCATCAGGTAGGTTCAAACAAGCGTTTAGATTACCGATGGCCATCACCGGCCCGCCCCGGAGGGCGGCCGAGGCGGAGCCCGGGTCAGGCGCAAAGTAAGACGTGGAAATTCGGCGCTCAAAGCTTGAGCGCGAATTTTCCATCCTGGCCCCAAAGGCGGCCTGTCCCTCCCAAACGGGAGGGACGACCGGCAACTATTTGACTGGCGCGCGGCCCGCGGAGGGGCAAACGGCTGCGAATAGGGACTCGTCCTCAGCCCCGCCCGTTTTCTTGGGCGTGTCTGAACGCCAGCCGGTCGGGATCTCAAACGGCTTCGAAGGCTTGTAGGCGGTGACCATGATCAAGTTGTGCTTTTCGCAGTCCAGGGCATAGACGTAGCCCACACCCGTGCTCGGGCCGCCCGGCATCAGACCTGCTGATGGCTTGGAGATCGCCTGCATCACGACGATGCGGCCGGTTTCCTTGTCTTTGTAGGTGTATTCCTTATCGTAGGACCACTCGGTTCCATTACCGCCATTGGCGAATTTCACCCAGGTCTCGGCGTGGGCGGCGCCGGTGGCTGAAACGGCGATAAGGGCGGCTAGCGCTAGGGCGCGTCGCATATGTGGTCTCTCCAATCTACGTTTAATAATCACAAGTGATCCTAGCGGCGCCAATCCTAGGCCTCCAGCGGAAATCGCGGCGATCCTTGACTCCCTGCGATGGCTTTCCTACTTGCACCCTGTCGTTAGCACTCAAGGGCCACGACTGCTAACACGTGTCCTTGTCGCGCTGGCGCTGTCTTAAAAACCAACCGTCGTTTCGAACGGAGAAAGAGCATCATGGCGTTTCGTCCCCTGGGAGATCGCGTCCTCGTCAAGCGCGTCGAGGAAGAAGAAAAGACCAAGGGCGGGATCATCATCCCCGATACCGCGAAGGAAAAGCCTCAAGAAGGCGAAGTCGTCGCCGTGGGCCCCGGCGCCCGTGACGACAGCGGCAAGATCCAGCCGCTCGACGTCAAGACGGGTGACCGCATCCTCTTCGGCAAATGGTCCGGCACCGAGGTCAAGCTCGATGGCAAGGACCTGCTGATCATGAAGGAAAGCGACATCCTGGGCGTGCTCGAGGCCTAACCCGGCCGCACGCTTCCTTCCCCCCAATCATTTAGAAAAGAGAGTTCCCACCATGGCTGCGAAAGATGTCTATTTCGCTTCCGACGCGCGCGACCGGATGTTGCGTGGCGTCAACACCTTGGCCAATGCGGTCAAGGTGACGCTCGGTCCCAAGGGCCGCAACGTGATCATCGAGAAGTCCTTCGGCGCTCCGCGCTCCACCAAGGACGGCGTGTCGGTCGCTAAGGAAATCGAGCTTGCTGACCGCTTCGAAAACCTTGGCGCACAGCTGATCCGCGAAGTCGCCTCCAAGACCAACGACAAGGCCGGCGACGGCACGACGACAGCTACGGTTCTGGCGCAAGCCATCGTCACCGAAGGTCTGAAGTCGGTCGCTGCGGGCATGAACCCGATGGACCTGAAGCGCGGCGTCGATAAGGCAGTCGCCAAGGTCGTCGAGGAAATCAAGAATTCCTCGCGCAAGGTCACAACCAACGAAGAAATCGCCCAGGTCGGCACCATCTCGGCCAACGGCGACGTCGACGTCGGTGCGATGATCGCCAAGGCCATGGCCAAGGTTGGCAACGAAGGCGTCATCACAGTTGAAGAAGCCAAGACGGCCGAGACTGAACTCGACGTTGTCGAGGGCATGCAGTTCGACCGCGGCTACCTGTCCCCCTACTTCATCACCAACGCCGAGAAGATGGAGGCCGACCTCGAAGAGCCGATGATCCTGCTCTTCGAAAAGAAGCTCTCCTCGCTGCAGCCCCTGCTGCCGGTGCTGGAAGCGGTGGTCCAGTCGGGCCGTCCGCTGCTGATCATCGCCGAGGACGTCGAAGGCGAAGCCCTGGCGACCCTGGTCGTCAACAAGCTGCGCGGCGGTCTCCGCGTCGCGGCCGTCAAGGCTCCGGGCTTCGGCGATCGTCGCAAGGCGATGCTTGAAGACATCGCGATCCTGACCGGCGGTCAGCTGATCAGCGAAGACCTCGGCATCAAGCTCGAGAACGTCACCCTCGAGATGCTCGGCAAGGCCAAGAAGGTCACCATCACCAAGGACGACACCACGATCGTCGACGGGTCGGGCGACAAGAGCGGCATCGAAGGCCGCATCTCCCAGATCAAGAAGCAGATCGAGGACACGACGTCGGACTACGACAAGGAAAAGCTGCAAGAACGTCTGGCTAAACTGGCCGGCGGTGTTGCGGTCGTCCGCGTCGGTGGTTCGACCGAAGTCGAGGTGAAGGAAAAGAAGGATCGCGTTGACGACGCCCTCAACGCGACCCGCGCGGCCGTGGAAGAAGGTATCGTTCCCGGCGGCGGCGTCTGCCTGCTGAAGGCTTCCAAGGTTCTGGACGGCTTCAAGGGCGACAACGACGACCAGGAAGCCGGCGTCGCCATCGTGCGCCGCGCATTGCAGGCTCCGATCCGTCAGATCGCCGAAAACGCCGGCGTCGAAGGCTCGATCGTGGTCGGCAAGGTGCTCGAAAATGCGTCTCCGACCTTCGGCTTCAACGCCCAGACGGAAGAGTACGTGGACATGGTCAAGGCTGGCGTCATCGACCCGGCCAAGGTTGTCCGCACCGCTCTGCAAGACGCAGCTTCGGTGGCGGGCCTGATGATCACCACTGAAGCGGCTATCGTCGAGGCGCCCAAGAAGGGTGGCGGTCAAGGCGGCGGCATGCCCGGCGGCGGAATGGGCGGAATGGGCGACATGGACTTCTAGTCCACGAAACTCAGACGCTGAGAAGATTGGGGCGGGATCGAAAGATCCCGCCTTTTTCTATGGCAGCGACGTCATCACTCCAAAATCCAGCGCTACCCAGTACGTCGCCGGATCCATAAATCTGCAGCGGAAAGCTGGAGGAACCTTACTCTTCAAATGCGTCTTCAGTCTGGGTGCGGACGATCTCTAGGCCGGCCCTGACCCAATAGGTCCAGACCCCTGCATCGCCGGAGTTCCCCTTCGCCACCCCTGCGATGGTCTTGCCTTCAAGGCGGTGCGCGTCAGCTTTAGACGAACTGATCAAACTCTTGAGCTCCCGCGGACGCTTCAGGTCCGGGCAAGCGGCGCTGTCGCCAAAAGCCCTGCTTTCGCGCGAACCAGGAGAGTGGGAGGATGTTGCGAATTCGCTTTGGAGAATCCCATCCCATGCTGCTTTCGGATCTGAAGGTTGTCGAATGGTCGACCTGGATCGCCGGTCCTGGCTGCGCGGCAGTCATGGCCGACTGGGGCGCTCAAGTGATCAAGATAGAGAGCGCTGCGGGCGATGCCACACGAACCTTCTGGCCCGACACCGCAGAAAGTCCCGGCAATCCGATCTTCTCCAACGAGAACCGCGGCAAGCGCGGCGTGGTGCTGGATGTGGGCAAGCCCGAAGGCCGGGCAGCGCTAATCGCCATTCTTAAGGATGCAGACGTCTTCGTGACCAACGTACGGCCAGGCGCGCTGAAGCGGGCGCGGCTCGACTACGACAGCCTAAAGGCGCAACTGCCACGGCTGATCTACGCCAACGTTACGGGCTATGGCCTGATCGGGCCTGAGGCTGACGTGCCGGCGTTCGATCTGACCGGATTTTGGACGCGCAGTGGCGTCGCGCATGCGACCATACCCCCCGACCAGGAGCCCTTCACCTGCCGGCCTGGATTTGGCGACCACATGACGGCCTTGGCGACGCTGTCAGGCGTCCTCGCCGCCGTCCATGAGCGACACCAAACGGGGCTTGGCCGGCAAGTGGAAACCGCGCTGATCCGCGCGGGATGCTATGCGCTGGGCTGGGACTATTCGATCCGCCTGCGCTACGGCGAAGCGGTGACGGCTCAGCCCCGCGACGAGCGGCCAGCAGCGCTTGGCGGCTTTTTCCGGACCCTGGATGAGCGCTGGTTTTGCATGGCTTCGCGAGGGCCTGGAGACTTTCCAGCTGTGATGGGGGCGATCGGCCGGCCCGACCTCATTGACGACCCACGTTGCGTCCCGCCGATCACCGACCTCGCCGTAGTCCGCGAGATCCGTGCGGTGCTGGACGCCAAATTCGCCACCCTGACGCTCGCCGAGGCGCTCGACTTGATCCAGTCTGTCGACGTGATTTGCGCGCCTATGGCTACGCTAGACGAGGTGGTCGCTGACCCCACTGCCCATGAAGCAGGCTGTTTCGTCGAGACTCCTGACGGCTGGGGCGGCAGTTTCATGGCCCCAGCCGCTCCTGTCCGCTTTCCCGCCACGCCGACGGGCCCCGCAGGACCTGCCCCGAAGCTCGGCGAACATACGCGCGAGGTGCTGGCCGAAGCCGGCTACGCTCGAGCAGCGCTCGAGGCCCTAATCGCCAGCGGTGCGGCAAGCTGACGAGGGGTGATTGTTGCTGAAGCGCTGAATGGGTCGTCAGCCGGTAGACGCTTTATCTGCGATATTCCCTGCGGTCGTCACGCAGAACCATTCCGCCGATCCAGCTCGAGACCCCGGTTATGATCGCCGCACAGACACCGGCCACCAGGCTGTGGACGTGGAATCCTGGTACGACCATTGAGACCATCAGTATCATCCCTGCGTTCACAATCAGCAGAAACAGCCCCAGCGTCACAATCGTAAGCGGCAAGGTCAACAGCACGATGATCGGTCGAACGACCGCGTTGACGATGCCTAGCAGCAGGGCGGCCAGAAACAGCGCCTTAGCATCAGCCACCGAAATGCCAGGCACGATCTCCTTGGCGATCCACAATCCCAAGGCTCCGAAAATCAAACGAACGATCAGTTTGGTCAGCATGCGACCTCCGGGCTTGCGAAGCTGGGCTACTAGAGCCGGTCCAGGCGTCGTAGGAAAGGGTTTCGCATTCGACACGCCCACGGCGCATTTTGGCCGCAGCGGGCAGGTCTTGATGCGGCTGATAGGGACTGTCTAAGGGGCCAATTCATGTACCGACGCATTTTATTTGCCGCGTGCCTATGTGCGTTAAGCGCTTGCGCTTCGGATAAGCCGGACGAGCCTGCACACATCCGCCCAGGCGGCCCCGGCTGGGCAGGCCGAATGGTCCCAGGCGAACGGCTCCAAGCGGTGCGACTGTTCATCAGCCCCTCCGGAGAGCCGTTCCGCGGTGAAGACGGCTTAAGCCACTGGCTAGCGCAAGCCGACACCGACCACGACGGATCGGTCAACCTGGCAGAATTTCGCGCCGACGCCCTGCACGTCTTCAAGATGCTCGATACCAATGGTGACGGCGTGATCGACGGCCTGGAGTTGCAGCACTACGAGCACGATATGGTGCCTGAAGTGGCCACCGAGACCTTTGACGCCGGCCCAACGGCGGGAGGACCTGAAGGCGGTGGCGGCGGCCGCCGCGGCGGCAGGGGTGGCCGTGGTGGCGGCCAGTCTGGTAGCGGCCAGTCTGGCGGCGGAATAGGTGGCCGGCGCGACGGCGGAAACTTTGGGCCAGACCTGTCGCAACAGCAGCAGGATGCGCGCGTACCTGGCGCGGGCCGGATGGGCGCGGCGCGCTATTCCCTGATAAACGAGCCCGAGCCGATCTCGGCGGCCGATGCGGATCTCGACGGCAAGGTGTCGCGGGTCGAATGGATGGCGATCACCGATCGCCGCTTCGCCAAGCTGGATCACCTGAAAACCGGCAAGCTCACCCGCGAAAGCCTGATGCATCCGCCGCCGAAACCAAAGGATGCGGCGAAGGCGCCCTAAGCTGTTGCCACTTCGACCGAGGGTAGGGTTTGCGAAAGCCGTCCACCAATTCGGATCGGCTCAACACGGCGAGCGAGGCCCGTGGCGTTGTCCGTCTCTACAAACACGCCGCAGACAGTGGCAGGACCCTCAGCGGGCTTGAACCGGCCGCTGGAGATACGGGTGGTGAAGCGGCGCAGCGGCTCTTCCTTCTGGTTTCCGATGACGCTGTCGTAATCGGCGCAGGCACCTGCGTCCGTTTGATAGGCGGTGCCGCCCGTCAAGATCTGGCAGTCGGCGGTCGGCACGTGGGTGTGGGTGCCCACGACAAGGCTCGCCCGGCCGTCGCAGAAGTGGCCCATGGCCATCTTTTCGGATGTCGCTTCGGCGTGCATGTCGACAATAATGGCGTCGGCGACCGCACCTAACGGGCAGGCCTCAAGCTCCTTGTCGACGGCCGCGAAAGGATCATCGAGGCTATCCATGTGGACCCGACCCAACAGGTTTATCACCAAGATCTGTTTGCCGCTCGCAGTCTCAAAGAATTGCGCGCCTCGACCGGGCGCATCGGAGAAGGCGGAATAGTTCAGCGGCCGGATCAGTCGCGGCTCGCGTACGATGTAGGTCAGCGCTTCTTTCTGATCCCAGGAATGGTTGCCCAGGGTCAGCGCATCGGCGCCCGCTTCAAACAGCTCCTTGGCCGTTGACTCCGTAATGCCGAATCCCGCCGCGGCGTTCTCAGCGTTAACAATGACGAACTCCAAGCCCAGACGCTTTCGCAAGCCAGGGAGGTGGTCGGCCAAGCCATCGCGACCCGCGCGACCCACCACGTCTCCAAAAAAAGCAATTCTCATGGGGTCTCTCTAACGAATTCCCCCGGCGACTTCTATGAACTCTGTTTCCGTAACAATTGCGTTCAGTCGCTGATCATGCGGCTCGGTCGGGACGGCCTCGATCTCCTGACCTGAAAACGCGACACCAAGGACAAAAACCGGCCGAAACCCTCTGATCTTGGCAAGCGTGCGATCATAATGGCCAGCGCCATGTCCAAGCCGCCCGCCCCGACGGTCGAAGGCCAGTAGCGGGGTGATGATCAAGTTTGGGGAAACCTCGGGCGCAGAGCGCGGCGGAGCCGGAATGCCGGATGCATCGGCAACCAGCCTGTCTGTTGGCAGCCAGAGCCGGAACATCAGCGGCGACTTGTGTTTGTCCAACACCACCGGCAGTGCCGCCTTGGCATGACCCGGGTTGAACCCCAAGATGGCATGCAGGACCGGCCCGGGGTCGAGCTCGGAGCCTCGCGGGCAATAAGCGCCGATGACGCTGAAGCGACCGAACCTTGAAAGCGGGAGGCGTCGAGCCGCGCGCTGCGCGGCGTCCGGGACCTCTTCGGCCAAACGCCGACGCACGGCGCGCATGCGTTCACGCAGCGCAGGCTTATCGAGGACCTGATTCACATCGCTGACTCTAGACGAAAATCCACCCCAATTGGTAAAGCTGGGGTGC
The DNA here is from genome assembly GCA_903860975.1 of uncultured Alphaproteobacteria bacterium. Taxonomy (GTDB): domain Bacteria; phylum Pseudomonadota; class Alphaproteobacteria; order Caulobacterales; family Caulobacteraceae; genus Phenylobacterium. Next base: position 56,815 of record CAIOSI010000016.1, on the reverse strand, counting down.
GATGAAAGGTGGCGGCGCCGTGAGAACCGTGAAGGACTGTTTCATTCCCTCGACCTGGTAGACCAGGTGGGCACCGTGTGTTCGAGACCACGATCTCGAACAGGGACAGCTCCCTAAGAGTGAATTAAGGTCGCTGGAATATGTCGCCTCCGACGTGGACCACAGCAGACCCGCCGATTGCCAACGTAGTGCGTCCAAGCGCCTATCTCAAGCGATCCCGGCCAAACCACCCTTGCTTTGGGCGATCAGCAAGGTGAGCGGGTCTGGCCCAAAGGTTTCAGGCACGAGCCGCCAACCCCAAAGCCCGATAAAAAGGCTGCACCGCCATCCTCATGCGGATGCGCTGTCTTGCGGGCGAAAGATCGCTCTCGTCTTACGACTGTTCGCTGGCTAACTTTTCGATGCGCTTGGCTGCGCCTTCCAGCGCTGCAACCGCACGGCTTTCAGCCCGAGAACGATCTGACTGCAGCCGTGCGAATTCGGCCTGCAGTACCGCCAGACGTCCTCTTACGTCTGCAAGTTCATCGGCAAGCAGTAGGGCTCCCATCAAGAACAGGCGCGTGTCACCAAGTTGACCCATGTCGTGGCCAACCTGTCGAACCTGATGGTCGAACATTTTCGCCAGTTCAATGAGGTGGGCCTCCTGCCCATCCTCACAGCCCACCGCATAAGGCCGACCGTTCACCTCTACGTTGATCTGTGCCATGGGCTCAGCGCTCCGCCAAAGAAAGCGATGTCGGCGGCGTAGAGCCGTTCAGCGCGGCGCGGATTTCCAAAATGGCGCGCCCCAGCGCCGCAGACGCCTCGGCGCCGGCGGCCTCCAACTCGCGCTCACGGGCGCGGGCTTCGTCCAATTCCGCGGCCAGGTTCGCGCGATCCTGATCGAACAGACCGCCCACCTCCTCGCCTGCCGTCTTCAGACGCTGGGCAAGCCTTTGCTCCAGTACGTGAACCGCCTGTTCTAGCCGCCGGGCCGCCAGGTCCAAGGCGCTTTCGCCAGTGCTCATCGCCGTCCTCCTGCCGCCTATGTATAGACCTGCGTCGCCTGGGTTCGGAAGCACCGATCCGGCCCGCCTTCCTTGACCCTTTCGCGCCCACGTGCGACCCCGCCGGGCATTCCTTAACGCCCAACTCGAAGGTTCCGATGCCTGCGCCTTTCCAGACGATGGCCAACGCCATACGCGCCCTGTCCATGGATGCGGTACATCGGGCCAAGTCCGGCCACCAGGGCATGCCGATGGGCATGGCGGATGTCGCCACGGTACTGTTCACGAAATTCCTGAAGTACGATGCGGCAAGACCCGACTGGGCAGACCGCGATCGCTTCGTGCTCTCCGCCGGCCACGGCTCGATGCTGCTCTACAGCTTGCTCCACCTGACAGGTGTGAAGGCCGTGACCATGGAGCAGATCCGAAACTTCCGACAGCTCGGCTCAAACACGCCGGGGCATCCCGAATACGGCCACACGCCAGGCGTGGAGACCACCACCGGACCTTTGGGCCAGGGACTTGCCACGGCCGTTGGGATGGCCATGGCCGAACGGCACGTAAACGCTCGCTTTGGCGATGCCCTGGTGGATCACCGCACCTGGGTCGTGGCGGGGGACGGCTGTCTGATGGAGGGTGTGAGCCACGAGGCGATCAGCCTGGCGGGCCGCTTCAATCTTTCAAAACTGACGGTGCTGTTCGACGACAACAACACCACCATCGACGGCGAAGCAACCATCGCCGAAAAGGGCGACCAACTGGCTCGCTTCAAGGCCGCCGGCTGGGCTGTGAAAGCCATCGACGGCCATGACTTCAGTGCGATCGCCTCGGCTCTACGGTGGGCCATCAGGCAGGACAAGCCCACGCTTATCGCCTGCAAAACCAAGATCTCGAAAGGCGCCGGACCGAAAGAAGGCGACCCTCACAGCCACGGCTACACGCTGTTCGATCCTGAAATCGCAGCCTCGCGCCATGCGATGGGTTGGACCGCCGAGCCCTTCGTCGTGCCGCAAGAGGTGCTGACGCCCTGGCGCGCGGCGGGTCGCAAAGGCGCCAAAGTCCGTAAAGCCTGGGAAGGCAGGCTTGCGGCTTCGTCCAAGAAAGCGGACTTCGAACGCGCAATGGCCGGTGATCTGCCGACCGGCGCCTTCGAGGCTGTCGATGCTCACATCGCCAAAGCAGAAGCCGAAATGCCCGCCGCTGCGACCCGGCAACACTCTGGCGCGGCGCTGGCGGCCCTGGTTCCGGTGATCCCGGAGATGGTCGGGGGCTCAGCTGACCTGACCGGCTCCAACAACACCATCGTCAAGGGGATGGGCGTCTTCGACCAACCCGACTTCGCCGGACGCTACGTGCACTATGGCGTGCGTGAATTCGGCATGGCGGCAGCCATGAACGGGATGGCCCTGCACGGCGGCGTAATCCCCTACTCAGGCACCTTCCTGGTGTTTTCCGACTACAGCCGCCCGGCTATCCGCCTGGGCGCCCTGATGGGCGCGCGGGTCATTCACGTCATGACCCACGACTCCATCGGCGTCGGCGAAGACGGACCGACCCATCAGCCGGTGGAGCATGTCGCGAGCCTTCGCGCGATCCCGAACCTAAACGTCTTCCGCCCTGCCGACGCGGTGGAAGCCGCCGAATGTTGGAAACTGGCTTTGGAAAGCCGCAGAACGCCATCGGTGATGACGCTCTCACGCCAGAAGGTCCCGGCGGTGCGCGGTGCTGTCGCTGGCGAAAACCTGTCGGCGCGCGGCGCCTATCAGTTGGCCGGTTCCGACCACCCTGCCCAGGTGACGATCTTTGCCTGCGGCTCAGAAGTCTCCATTGCCATGGCCGCTCGCAGTTTGCTGGAAGCTGACGGCATCGGCGCACGGGTTGTCTCGACGCCTTGCTGGGAGCTCTTCGACGCCCAGCCCAAGGACTACCAAGCTCAAGTGATCGGACAGACGGATGTCCGCGTCGCGGTGGATGCGGGCGTGCGCATGGGCTGGGAAAAATTCATCGGCTCCGAGGGGGCGTTCGTTGGGATGGCAGGCTTCGGTGCCAGCGCGCCTGCCGAGGTGCTCTACAAGCATTTTGGCATCACCGCTGAGGCCGTCGCGGCCGCAGCGAAAGACAAGCTCTAAGCCATGCGCTTAGGCACCCCCCTTTCGCCGTCCGCCATCAAGGTGATGCTCCTGGGCTCCGGGGAGCTTGGCAAAGAGGTGGCGATCGAGCTGCAACGGCTGGGCTGCGAGGTGATCGCGGTCGACCGCTACTCCAACGCGCCGGCCATGCAGGTCGCTCACCGCAGCCACGTGATCGCCATGACCGACGCTAAGGCGCTGCGCGCGCTGGTCGAAACTGAGCGGCCGCATCTTATCGTCCCGGAGATCGAAGCCATCGCCACCGACGAGTTGGTGGCCATAGAGGCGGCGGGTCTTGCGATCGTGATCCCGACAGCGCGCGCGGCACAGCTCACCATGAACCGTGAGGGTATTCGCCGGTTGGCAGCCGAGGCGCTTGGTCTACCGACAAGCGCCTTTGCCTTTGCCTCGACGCAGGCGGAACTGGCGGCAGGTGCTGAGGTGGTCGGGTTCCCCTGCTTTGTGAAGCCGGTGATGAGTTCCTCGGGCAAGGGCCAGTCCTTCGTCGAGGGCTCCGATGGTATCGCTGAGGCCTGGCGCTACGCCCTTGAAAGCGGGCGCGTGGAGCAAGCCCGGGTCATCGTCGAAGGACGTGTCGACTTCGATTTCGAAATCACCCTACTCACCGTTCGCAGTGTGAAGGACGGCCAAGTCACGACCAGCTTTTGCGAACCCATCGGTCATCGGCAGGTGAAGGGTGACTATGTGGAGAGTTGGCAGCCCCAGCCCATGAGCCCCACCGCGCTCAAATCGTCGCGCGACATCGCCCGCAAGGTGACCGATGCCCTGGGCGGCCAGGGCCTGTTCGGGGTGGAGCTCTTTGTGAAGGGCGACGAGGTGTGGTTCTCAGAGGTTAGTCCGCGCCCCCATGACACCGGCCTGGTGACGCTCGCGACCCAATACCAGAGCGAATTCGCCATCCATGCCCGAGCGATCCTTGGCTTGCCGGTAGATGTCAGCCTGCGCGAGCCCGGCGCGAGCGCGGTGATCTATGGCAGTCTTGAAGCCAAGGGTGTCGCCTTCGAAGGCGTCGCAGAGGCGCTCAGTGTTTTGGGCGCGGATTTGCGCTTGTTCGGCAAGCCGGAAAGCTTTCTACGCCGCCGCATGGGCGTAGCCCTCGCGCGCGGCGCGAGTGTTGAGGAGGCTCGCGCTCGCGCCACACAGGCCGCCGGCAAGGTGAGGCCGGTCACGGTCTAGTCAGGTTCGGTCAGAAACCCGCGCTCAGGCTCGAGGCTGCGCTTGCGCAGACTGCGGGGCTCGCGGATCCATTTTTCCAAAACCGCCAAGCTGCTCGTCGCGAGACGGCAACAACTGGGGCCTGCGACCTCTTCTGTCCGAACGCGGCCGAACGCGATTTATCAAACCTCGGACTTCGCCAAGTCGCCACTTCAGTGTTTAAGCGGATAGAAGGGGGCGGGGGTTGACTTGAGCGCCCTCGACGAGAAGAAACCGCTCCACTGGGATCATCAGAGGGGACTAGTTCCATGACCGTCCGTGTCGCCATTAATGGTTTCGGCCGCATCGGCAGGCTTGTCCTGCGCTCGATCGTCGAACATGCGCGCCGCGACATCGAGGTGGTGGCGATCAACGACCTTGGCTCTGTTGAGATCAATGCCCACCTGCTGCGCTACGACAGCGTGCACGGTCGGTTCCCAGGCACGGTGACGGTCGATGGCGACACCATCGACGTGGGCTTAGGCCCGATCAAGGTCACAGCCATCCGCAACCCGGCGGAGCTTCCTCACAAGGAGCTTAAGGTCGACATCGCGCTGGAATGCACAGGCCTCTTCACCAGCCGCGACAAGGCTGCAGCTCATCTCGAGGCCGGAGCCAAGCGGGTGATCGTTTCTGCACCCTGCGACAACGCCGATAAGACCATCGTCTACGGCGTGAACCACGAGGCGCTCACGGCGGACGACCTGGTAATCTCCAACGCATCTTGCACCACCAACTGCCTGGCGCCTGTCGCTCACGTTCTGCAGGAACTGTGCGGCATCGAGCGCGGCTACATGACCACGATCCACTCCTACACGGGCGACCAGCCGACGCTCGACACCCTGCACAAGGACCTCTATCGCGCCCGTGCGGCGGCCATGTCGATGATCCCGACTTCGACCGGCGCCGCCAAGGCGCTGGGTCTGGTGATCCCTGCGCTCGCCGGAAAGCTCGACGGCTCCTCGATCCGCGTGCCGACCCCGAACGTCTCGGTCGTCGACCTGACCTTCGTGCCTGGCAAAAAGGTCAGCGTGGAGGAAATCAACCAGGCCATGGAAGCCGCCGCCGCCAAGGGGCCCCTGCACAAGATCCTGGCAGTGACCCAGGACCCGCTGGTCTCGATCGACTTCAACCACGTGGCCGCATCCTCAACCGTGGCCCTTGCCCAGACCCAGATCGTCGATGGCGGCCTGGGCCGGGTGCTTTCCTGGTATGACAATGAGTGGGGCTTCTCGACGCGGATGAGCGATACCGCGCTGGCCATGGCGAAACTGATCTAGACGATCCGAATGGCATTCCTGACACTCGACCAGGCGGATCTTCCAGGAAAACGGGCCCTCGTCCGTGTCGATTTCAATGTCCCGATGGAAGCCGGCAAGGTTACCGACGACACCCGCCTGAGGGCGGCCATCCCCACGGTGGAGAAGCTGCGCAAGGGCGGCGCCAAGGTCATCTTGCTCGCCCACTTCGATCGCCCGAAGGGCAAGGTCGTACCGAGTATGAGCCTCGAGCCAATTGTGGCGCCTTTGGCAAAGGTTTTGGGTGTCGCGGTTGGCTTTGCACACGATTGCATCGGGCCCAAGGCGCGCGCGGCGGTCGCTGCCATGTTACCTGGCTATGTCCTGTTGCTGGAAAACGTCCGCTTCCATGCGGGCGAGGAGGCGAATGACCGAAAGTTTGCCGACGCGCTCGCCGCAAACGGCGACCTTTATGTCAATGATGCCTTTTCCGCTGCTCACCGGGCCCATGCCTCCACCGAGGCTTTGGCCCATCGCCTGCCCGCCTACGCCGGCGAACAAATGCGGCTTGAACTCGATGCGCTCGACCGCGCCCTGGGTCATCCAGAGCGGCCCGTTATGGGGATCGTCGGAGGCTCGAAGGTCTCGACCAAACTCGACCTGCTGCGCCACCTCGTCACCAAGCTGGACAAGCTCGCCATCGGCGGTGGTATGGCCAACACCTTCCTCTATGCACAAGGCCATGACGTCGGTGCCTCCTATTGCGAGAAGGAACTGGCGGAAACCGCGCGAGACGTGATCCGTCTGGCCGGCCAAAATAACTGCAAACTCTTCCTACCGCTGGACATCGTCGTGGCCGAGAAACTCGCGCCCGGCGCGCCGGCCCGGGTACGCGACGTGGGCTCCATCGATGAGGACGAACGAATTTTGGACGCTGGCCCCGAAACGGTCGAGCGCTTGTGCCGCGCCATGGCCAATTCCAAGACCCTGATCTGGAACGGCCCGCTCGGCGTCTTCGAGATGCCCCCCTTCGACAGAGGCACAATGGAAGCGGCGCGTTATGCCGCGAAACTCGTGTCTGATGGCAAGTTGGTGGCGGTGGCCGGTGGTGGTGATACGGTAGCGGCCCTGAACGCAGCCGCCGTTGCGAGCGATTTCACTTTCGTCTCGACGGCAGGCGGCGCGTTTCTTGAATGGATGGAGGGCAAAACACTGCCCGGTGTTGCAGCACTGTCCCGATAAAGAACGGTAAGAGACGATGGCCCGAATTACGCTGAGACAACTCCTCGACCATGCCGCCGAGCACAGCTATGGCGTGCCGGCCTTCAATATCAACAATATGGAACAGGGCCTTGCGATCCTCGAGGCCGCCGACGCTGCTGACGCCCCGGTGATCATCCAGGCCAGCCGCGGTGCGCGTTCCTATGCCAACGACATCGTCCTTAAGCACCTGATCGACGCGCTCGCGGAGATGTATCCGCACATTCCGATCTGCATGCATCAAGACCATGGAAACAACGAGGCGACCTGCGCCACGGCCATCCAGTTCGGCTTCACGAGCGTCATGATGGACGGCTCGCTGAAAGCCGACGCCAAGACGCCAGCCGACTATGACTACAACGTCGCCGTCACCAAGGCTGTCGTTGACATGGCCCACTGGGTGGGTGCCAGCGTAGAGGGCGAACTCGGCGTGCTCGGCAGCCTCGAAACCGGCATGGGCGAGAAAGAAGACGGTCACGGCTTCGAAGGCAAGCTCGGCCACGACCAGTTGCTAACCGATCCCGACCAAGCCGTTGATTTCGTGAAGGCAACCCACGTCGATGCCCTGGCCATTGCCATGGGCACAAGCCACGGCGCCTACAAATTCACCCGAAAGCCCGACGGCGACGTTTTGGCGATGAACGTAATCGAAGAGATTCACCGCCGCCTGCCCAACACCCACTTGGTGATGCACGGCTCGTCTTCGGTTCCACAGGACCTGCAGGACATCATCAATCAGTATGGCGGCGAGATGCCCCAAACCTGGGGCGTCCCGGTGGAAGAGATCCAGCGCGGCATCAAGCACGGCGTACGAAAGATCAACATCGACACCGACAACCGGATGGCCATGACCGGCGCCATTCGAAAGGTCTTCGCCGAGAACCCCGGCGAGTTCGACCCGCGCAAGTATCTGAAGCCGGCGATGGACGCGATGCGCACAGTGGTGGGCCAGCGCTTCGAGGAATTCGGCACCGCCGGGTGGGCCAGCAAGATCACGCCGCTACCCATGACGGCCATGGCCAAGCGCTATTCCGCAGGTGAACTCGCGCCAAAGATCGGCATGACGCGCCAAGCGGCCGAGTAAGTTCGCGCCCTACCCCGGGCCGGATGACTACGCCTCGATCTTCGCCCCGCGCATTTCTTTGACGAAGACCAGGCCGATGATGAAGGTCACGCCAGCGACAACGACCGGGTACCAGAGCCCGTAGTAGATGTTCCCCGTTGCTGCGACCATGGCGAAGGCCGTGGTCGGAAGGAACCCTCCAAACCAGCCATTGCCAACGTGATAGGGCAGGCTCATCGAGGTATAGCGGATCCGTGCGGGGAACATCTCCACCAGCGCTGCGGCGATCGGCCCGTAGACCATGGTGACATAGAGCACCAGTAGCCAGAGCAGTCCGATCAGCACGGGGGTATTGATCTTCGCGGGGTCGGCTTTGGCCGGGTAGCCCGCCGTCTTCAGCGCTGAGCCAAGTGTCTTGGTCCAAGCCGCCTTCTGTTTTTTGAGCTCTGCCGGCGGCAGGGACTCGCCCTTGAAACTTGAAAGATTGATCGCACCGATATGGACCTGCGCCACTGAGCCACTGGGCGCGGCTTGGTTGGCGTAGCTGACGCCGGCGGTCGCTAGCGCCGACTTCACCAGGTCGCAGGAAGACGCGAACGTCTTTTTGCCCACGGGATCGAATTGGAAGGCACAGTCAGCGGGGTCGGCGACAACTGTCACGGGTGCGGAGGCGGTGGCCGCAGCCAGCTGCGGGTTGGCTGCCACAGTGATGGCTTTGAAAATCGGGAAATAGGTCAGCACAGCCAGCAAGCAACCCGCCAGGATGATCGGCTTTCGCCCGATCTTGTCCGAGAGCCAACCGAACACCACGAAGAACGGTGTGGCGAGCAACAGGGCGACAGCGACGAGCTCGTTGGTCAGGACGCCGTCGATCTTCAGGGTCTTTTCAAGGAAGAACAGGCTGTAGAATTGGCCGGTATACCAGACGACGGCCTGGCCGGCTGTGAGGCCCGCGAGCGCGAGCAGTACGAGTTTCAAGTTTGGCCAGCGGGCAAAGCTTTCGGTGAGCGGGGCCTTTGACGTCGAGCCTTCATCAACCATCTTCTGGAAGACGGGGCTCTCGTTGAGTTTGAGACGAATCCACAGCGAAACGATCAGCAGCACGGCTGAAACCAGGAACGGGATGCGCCAACCCCATGCCTTGAACGCTTCCTCGCCCAGCCGCGTGCGCGCCACGATGATGACGATCAGGCTCAGGAACAACCCGAAGGTCGCGGTGGTTTGGATCCAGCTCGTGTAGAGGCCACGTTTACCCGCAGGGGCGTGTTCTGCGACGTAGGTGGCCGCCCCACCGTATTCGCCGCCCAGGGCAAGGCCCTGGATAAGCCGCATGATGATGAGCAACACAGGCGCGGCCACCCCGATGCGGTTGTAGCTCGGCAAGAGACCCACGCCGAAAGTCGCCAACCCCATCAGGGTCATGGTCACGAGAAACGTGTTCTTGCGACCCCACAGGTCACCTAGCCGGCCGAAGACGATGGCACCGAACGGGCGGACCGCGAAGCCTGCTGCAAAGGCCAGAAGCGCGAAGATGTAGCCGGTCGTGGCGTTGACGCCCGAAAAGAATTGCTCGGTGATAAACGACGCCAGCGAGCCATACAGATAGAAGTCGTACCACTCAAAGACGGTACCCGCCGAGGCACCGGCGATCACCAGCCGGTCCGACCCACGCGCCTTCACCTCGGCGTTCGCTGCCGCAACCATCGTTTCGCTCCCAACCCTTGTTCTTGAAAGCGAGCCTAAGGCGAAGCTTACGCCTGCGCTAGTAGATGATCCTGGTCTGGCTAGGCCGGCGCGAAAGCGCCTCGGTCACGACGTTGGCGACACCAAACCAGCCGACGTAAGGCGCAACCAGATTGGCTGCCGTCGCATCGACCTTCCGCGCGCGCCAGACATAGGCTCCAGCGGTCCCTACCGAAGCAATGGCGGTGGCCAGTTGTCCACCCAGCCGCTTGGGACCAAGCGCCATCCAAGCGGCGTTCAGCGCCTGCACTGCGCCCCAAAGGGTCAGAGCCTGGGTTCGCTCTGGACTTTTGGGCGCATTCCAAATGCGAAGGCCAGATAAGGTCAAAGCCATGAATAACGGCGGCCACACGTTGGCGAACAGTCTCGAGCGCGGCTTAGGCGCGATGGCCACAGGCTCTTCGTAGTCAGAATAGATTTCATAGTCGTCTTCGATGGGCGCGTTCAGTCGCGCCACCAGCGCCGAGATTGCGACGGCTCCGAGCGTCAGCCCCACGCCGACCAAGATATGCTGCGCGGAGCGGCCACGGCTGTTGGTCAAACGATCAACCGCGCCCCGGACCGGATTTTCTCTCATTTGTGCCTCCATAGAGGGAACGTCTTAGCCCAAATCCCCAAGCTAAAGCACAGGTTCCAGTCCGTGCGATTTGATCTCACAGCCTGGCGAGTGTCTGTCACGTACCCGTTATCCGAGTTGGCGCGTTGTTAGCGCTGCAAGCCCCCAGGCTGCACATTTTCGGTGGGCGTCCAGGACACGCAACACATTTCGACGCGTCCACACTGTCGCGTTTGCAGTTCGCCTTTACGATCGGTTTGTCAGCCGGTTCCTTTCCCGACCTCGCGCCCTGTTTCGCCAGGCGGTCAATGCGGACAATGCGTATGCGCCAAGGCTCTTTGGCGATGGGATCCTGCGCCCCGTCATCCTGGGCAACAACTTCAGAGACGACGGGATCTTCCGTGGGAACGTTGGCGATGATGTGGCCGATAATTGCCGCCATCAGAGCTTGGCGCGCCTCTGGCCCCGCTCAGGCTGCGCTCTGGCTGGGTTGCGAGTGTGTCGATCGGTAGTGCTTTGACGCCGGCGCTGACAGCTTACGCCTTGAGGCCGCTGCTGCGGTGACCTAACACCGGACATGCCTGCGCCCCTATGCCGCCTCTATCTGATCACCCCGCCCAAGCTGGATGACGTCGCCGGCTTTGGCGATTTGCTCGCCCACGCCCTCGACGCTGGCGACGTTGCTGCCCTGCAGATCCGTCTGAAGGGCGTTTGCGACGATATAATCTGCGCGGCCGTCGAGGCGCTTCTCCCGATCGCCGCGAGCCGCGACGTCGCTGTGATCCTCAACGACAGGCCTGATCTTGCGGCACGCCTTGGCTGCGATGGTGTTCACATCGGCCAGGCAGACGGCACCTTGGCAGCGGCGCGCGGCCTTGTCGGCAAGGACAAGATGGTGGGCGTGACCTGCCACGACAGCCTTCACCTGGCGATGGAAGCCGCAGACGGCGGCGCCGACTATGTGGCCTTTGGAGCCTTTTTCCCGACCACCACCAAGACGGCGTCTAGCCGCGCAGAGGCTGAGCTGCTGAGTGGCTGGCAGCTCGACATGGTCGTCCCTTGCGTCGCGATAGGCGGAATAACCGTCGCGACGTCGCGTCAGCTCGCCGCAGCCGGCGCCGACTTCCTAGCCGTCTCGGGCGGCGTCTGGACTTATGCGGACGGTCCGGCCGCCGCCGTTCAGGCTTTCAACGTCGAGATCGCAAAGGGTGTCGCGTCGCGGGTTTGACCGGTCGCCTTGCTTCTATGATGCGCGGCCACTAGGTTCCGCGCCCTCAAACCCGTCCGAGATCTTTTCCATCGTGAGCACTCAATCCGCCCTCCTGAAGGTCATGAGCGACGCCGCGCGCAAGGCAGCCCGCGGGCTCAATCGCGACTTTGGCGAGCTTGGCGAGCTGCAGGTGGCCAAGAAGGCTCCTGCCGATTTCGTCTCTGCAGCCGACCTCAAGGCCGAGCAGACGATCTTCGAGGCCCTTACCAAGGCCCGCCCTGGATACGGCTTCCTGGGCGAAGAGCGCGGGATGATCGAGGGCACCGACAAGACCCACACCTGGATCGTAGACCCGCTCGACGGCACCACCAACTTCCTGCATGCGATCCCGCACTTTGCGATCAACATCGCCCTTCAGCGCGAGGGCGCTGTGGTCGCAGCCGTGACCTACAATCCCGTGACCAACGAGCTGTTCTGGGCTGAGAAGGGCAAGGGCTGCTTCGTCAATGATAAGCGCCTGCGCGTGGCCGCCCGAACCCGCTTGGAAGAGTCGGTGTTGGCGACCGGCATCCCGTTCATGGGCCATGGACAGCACGCAACGTTCCTGAAGGAACTGCATCAGATTAGCCAGCGCGTCGCCGGCGTTCGCCGCTTCGGCGCTGCGGCCCTTGATCTCGCATGGGTCGCGGCCGGCCGCTACGACGGCTACTGGGAGCGCGACCTCAAACGCTGGGATCTTGCTGCGGGCATGCTTCTCGTCACTGAGGCTGGCGGCAAGGTCACTGATGCTGAAGGAAACGATGATGTTTTGGCCGCAGGCTCGGTCTGCGCCGGAAACCTTGAGATCCAACCTCAGTTGGTGGAACGTCTCCGGCAGGCGGCAAAATAACATCCATCGGTTGACCCGGCGTCCGCTCGCTGACTGACGGTCACGAATAACGACGAGGATAGCGCCATGAACATCACCCGACGCACCTTGGGCGCGACGGCGACGGCAGCCGCCGGGCTCTGCGCCCTGCCCTCCGCCGCCCAGACCTTCAAGCGATACCCGCTGATCATTGCCCACCGCGGTGCCAGCGGCGAACGGCCCGAGAGTACTCTGGCGGCCTTTCGCCTCGCCATTGCCGAGGGCGCAGACGTCATCGAGCCAGACCTGGAGATGACCAAGGACGGCCATATGGTGGTCCGTCACGAGAATGAAATTTCCCAGACGACCGACATCGCCAGCCGCCCGGAGTTTGCGAGCCGCAAGACCACAAAGAACGTCCAGGGGCAGTCGATCACCGGCTGGTTCACCGAGGATTTCACGCTTGCGGAATTGAAGACCATACGCTGCCGAGAGAGACTGCCGCAGCTTCGGCCGGGAAGCGCCAAATTCGACGGCCAGGAGCAGATCCCGACCTACCAGGAAGTGATCGACCTGGCGAAATCGGAGAGCCTTCGACTTGGACGGACCATCGGCACCTACCCCGAACTGAAGCATGCAAGCCATTTTGCAGCTCTGGGCCTGGCTATGGAGGGGCCGCTCGCCGACATGCTGAAGAAGAACGGCCTCGACAGCCTGACGGCGCCGGTCTTCGTCCAATGCTTCGACGTCGAGCCCCTGAAAACCTTCAAGACCCTCAGCAAGGCCCCGCGCATCCAGCTCGTCTCGCCACTTGGAAGTCCGACGGATTCCAAGACGGCTTATAAAGACATGGTCTCAAGCTCAGGCCTGAAAACCATTGCAACCTACGCCACCGGGGTCGGTCCGGACTGGTCCATGGTGATCCCGACGGTGGATGGCGGTCTGGGGCCGGCCACAAGCCTGGTGAAGGACGCCCATGCCAACGGCCTTGCGGTGCATCCCTGGACGGTGCGGGCAGAAAACACATTCCTGCCGCCAAAGCTGCGCCATGGAACCGCGCCAGGCGACCTAGGGGATGTGGACGCAGTTTATAAGGCGCTCTTCGCTACCGGAATCGACGGCCTCTTCAGCGATTTCCCCGGCTTGGCGGCGAAAGCACGGGCCTGAGGCGTCTTCTTGCAGCGATGGCGCTATCGGCTGCTACGGTCACATCTTTGGCACACGCCCAAGCGCCAGTCCCAATCCGGACGCCGCTCGCCCAGATCCCCGTTGCACCCTTCAAGACGGTTTCTCGCGTTGAGACCAATCGGGTCGTTTTCCTACCGGGTCAGGCCATGCCGAAGCATAAGCACTCCGTCCCTGTGATCTGCTTTATCTACCAGGGCGACGTCCTGGTGAAGATCGGCGACGCCCCGGAAGGACGCGCCACGCAGGGAACAACGACCTACGGGGCACCTGAAGTCACCGTGCACTCTTTCAGGAACGCCTGGGCGGCTGAGCCGGGCCTTGCCGCAGACGGCGTTGGAATGTCCGGCGCGCCGTTGACTTAGCCGGCCGCGCCGAACTGCAAGGCCGCCAGGCGGGCATAAAGTCCGTTTCGGCCCACCAGTTCATGGTGGGTGCCTTCTTCGACCATCCGCCCCTCATCCATCACCACAATACGATCGGCTTTGAGCACGGTTGCCAGGCGGTGGGCGATGACCAAGGTGGTATGACCGACCATGGCTTCGTCCAGGGCGCGCTGGACCAGTCGCTCGTTCTCGGCATCCAGCGCACTGGTGGCCTCGTCCAGCAGCAGGATCGGCGAATGGCGGACGAGGGCGCGGGCGATGGCCAACCGCTGGCGCTGACCACCGGAGAGGCTACGGGCGCGCTCCCCGATCTGGGTGTCGATACCCTGCGGCAGGGAGGCCAGGAACCCTTCGGCCTGAGCGGCGCGGACGGCGGCTTGAACCTCCTCCAAGCTGGCGTCTTCCCGGCCAAAGCGCACGTTCTCCAGGGCTGAGCCGGAGAAGAGAGGCGAGTCCTGGGCCACCAATGCCATGCGGGCACGAACCTCGACTGGATCGGCGTCGCGCACATCCACGCCATCCACAAGCACCCGGCCGATCTGCGGATCGTAGAAGCGCAGCAATAGGCGAAAGACCGTGCTCTTGCCGGCTCCAGAAGGTCCGACAAGCGCCACACGCTCGCCGGGCCTGACGGCCAGGGTGAACCCCTTCAACGCCGGGAGATCCGACCGTCCCGGATAGGCGAAGGTAACGTTTTCCAGTGCGACCTCACCGCGCGGCGGACTGGCCAAAGCGATGGGATGCGAGGGCGCAGCGATGCTGGGGCGAGCGGCCAGCAGTTCGGAAACCCTTTCCATAGCGCCCGCGGCCTTCTGCACGTCGCCCCAGCTTTCGCCGAGCGCACCCACGGAACTGGCAGTGATCACCGCCAGTAGGGCGAACTGGATAAAGGTGCCCCAGGAAAGCTCGTCGTTGAAGGCGAAATTGACACCTAGCCAGAGGATCCAGACCACACCGCCAAACACCAGGGTAATCGCCGCAGCCGTCATGACTGCGCGGGCAGCCATTCTCTGCAGGGAAACGCGGAAGGAGGCCTCCACGGCCTCACCAAATCGCGCCGCACCTGCCGCCTCGCGCCCGAAGGCCTGAACGATTTTCAGAGCATCGAGGGTCTCGCCGGCATGGCCAACGGCCCGGGCGAATTGATCCTGGGTCGAGGCGGTAAGCTTGCGCACCCGACGTCCGAACAGAAAGAGCGGGGCGATCACGACCGGGAAGGTCAAAATGATCAGGCCGGTGAGCTTGGGGCTCACCACCAGCATGTAGGCCAGTCCGCCCACCAGCATCAGTATATTGCGCAACGAGACGGAGATCGAAGTGGTGAGCAGGTTTTCGACGATTTGGATATCCGTCGTTAGTCGCGAGAGCACCTCACCGGTCCGGGTCATAAGGAAAAAGGCCGGATCCAGGGAAAGGATGTGCGCGTAAACCGACTTACGCAGGTCGGCCACCACCCGCTCACCAAGCTTGGTGACGAAAAAATAGCGAAGGGCGGAGGAAAGCGCCAAGGCGACAGCGACCCCGCCCAGCCCCAAGAACCAAGGCGCGACGCTCGAGGCCGGGGCATGGGCGGCACGCGCGACATTCAACTGATCGACCAGGAAGCGGATCGCACCGGTCATCCCCAGAGTGGCGATGGAGGCCGTGACGAGGAAAAGGCCCGCAGCGCCCGCGTCGCTACGATGGCCTGCGGCAAAGGGGATCAAACGGCCAAGCGCGCGGATATTGCGGCTTTTGCCTCGCCGCTCGGCGGCTTCAGTCAGGTTCTGTGCAAGGGCCTGGCCGGCGCTCGGCCGCCCAGTTGCGGCCGCCTCGGCCCCCAACTCAATGACCGGGGGCTCACTCATGGACGCTCACACCTTGCTTTTCTGGCGGCGCTTCTCTATACGCCCGGCTTCCTCGAACGGCCCCCTGCTCGGAGGCCTTCGAAAACTTTCGACGCTCCTTTACGTCAGGCGCCCGCGCGATGAAACAAGACACCCATCCGGACTATCACTTCATCACTGTTGTGATGACGGACGGCACGACCTTCCAGACCCGCTCCACCTACGGGAAGGAAGGCGCGACCCTAAACCTGGATATCGATCCGAAGACCCACCCGGCTTGGACCGGCGGCGGCCACCAAATGCTTGACCGCGGCGGCCGCGTCTCGCGCTTCAATGCCAAGTTTGGCGGTTTCACCCGCAAGTGAACTGACGCTGGCGCGCCAAACCCCGGAAAAATTGGGGATCCAGACCGCGCTATTGCCAAAACGCAGCGCCGCAGAGGTCAGCCTCCGCGGCGTTTTTTGCGTTTCCAGTCAAAAATGGCTTTAGCCGCCGAAGGCGGTCTTCAAGCGATCGTGCTGGGCAAGCACCGGGTGCGGCGCTTCGTCGGCGGCGTTCTCAACATACATCCGCCGGTCGAGATGGCGGACCCGCTCGTATAGCCGCTCCGAGCGATCGAGTAGTCCCATCAAAATATGTGGCAGCCCATCGGATGCATCGCTCCCCGGTCGGGAGGCCTCTTCACCAGCCAGGCGGTAGCGCTCTTCACAGGCCGCCTCCGGCGGCATATCGCCTTCACGCACGGCTCGCTGGACCAGAAGCCACGAAGCCACCTGCATAAGACGAGTGGTCAGGCGCATGCTTTCGGCCGCATAGGCCAGCGCCGCATCGCGCGCCAGAACCTTTGAAGCCTGTCGTCCCACGCCATCCAGATAACCAGCCGTCTCCTCCACAAGGTCCATTCCCTCCTGGAAAGTCCGCTGGAAGAGCTCCGATCGTGCGAAGTCCTGAATGACTTCGGCCCGCCAGACTGTGGCGGGCGTCGGCGGCGATGGCGTGTTCAGCTCGATCATACGATACTTAACCTATACCCGACCTTAAAAGCGGTCGCGAGGAAACCATCAGTGCAAACCCTATGCCACCCGAATTGGGGCAGCGTCATGCTATCACGCGACCGGCCTGCCCGTGGGCGGGCCGGGTGCGGCAATTTAGCCTGATTTCGCCCCAAAAAGAGCGTCAGCCGCCGCGCGTCCGGCTCTTTTTCGGTCAATTTGGGCCTCAGCCCGGGCGATTTCCGACCGTAAGATCTCGATACGCTCTTCCAGCTCGGTCACACCGAACAATTCCAGATCCTCACGTACGGCCTCAATGAGGCGTTGGCCGCGGCCAACGCGGACTGCAGCAGGCTCTTCCATGGCGGGCTTTGCCTTTCCGGATTCCCGATGGGAGGCTATCCAACCGCCTCTGCTGAGAAAGTGCAAGTTGGTGTACGCCAGGCGCACACAGGATCATTGGAGCTATCCCCATGACAGAGAGCCAAAATGACTGAGAGCATGACCGCAATCGCCATCGAGGGCGGCAAGGGGCCTGCTGAGGCTTTGAAACCCGTCCAGATTGCCAGGCCCGAACCGACGGAAGGCCAAGTCCTCATTCGTGTGCGCGCAGCCGGCATAAATCGACCCGATATCATCCAGCGCCTTGGTTTCTATCCGCCGCCTCCCGGATCGCCGCAGACCATGGGACTCGAGGTGGCAGGCGAGATCGTCGTCGGAGCCGGGCGCTGGAAGACGGGTGATAAGGTCTGCGCCTTGCTGGGCGGGGGCGGCTACGCTGAGTTCGCCGTATGCGACGCCCGCCACGCGCTGCCGATCCCGAAGGGGTTGGATTTTGTCCAGGCCGCAGCCTTACCGGAGACAGTCTTTACGGTTTTCGCCAACGTCTTCGAACACGGCCGTCTTAAGACCGGCGAGACCCTGATGGTGCATGGTGCCACCTCAGGCATCGGCACGACGGCGATCCAGATGGCCAAGGCGTTTGGCGCAAAGGTGATCGCGACCGCAAGGGGTGCCGAAAAGGCGGCCACGGCTCGCAAATTGGGCGCTGACATTGCCGTCGACACCAAGGTCGAAGACTTTGCTGAAGTCGCCAAGGGCGACGGGGGTTGCGACGTGGTGCTCGACATGGTCGGCGGCGACTATTTCGCCAAGGATTTGGACGCCCTGAAGATGGACGGTCGCATCGTGTTCATCGCCAGCCTCGGCGGCGGTGACGTAACGCTCTCGATTGGTCGGCTCATGCAGAAGCGGGGCGTTGTGACCGGCTCGACCCTTCGCCCGCGCAACGCCGATGAAAAGGCCCGGCTCGCGGCAGCCATCGAGGCTCTGGTCTGGCCTTGGATCGAGGCCGGCAAGGTTTTGCCGCAAGTCGATGCGACCTTCCCGCTTGCAGACGCCGCCGCAGCTCACGCGCACCTGGAAATCGGCGAGCACGTCGGCAAGATCGTGTTGGTGGTTGGGTAACCCGGCCTTGCAACATCGGCCTTGCGATATCTCTGCGGGCAACGCCATCTGCAGCCAGGACCTCATCGGCAATTCCTTACCAACCGCGGCAAAGAACAAGATCGCCCTCAACGCGACCTACAGCTGGGAAATGGACGCCGGCTCGCTGCCACATTCGATCAGTTATGTCTGGCGCAACAGGCCGTACGGTTTGATCTTAGAGCGCAGTTACGATCAGGCCCCTTCATGGAGCCAAGTCCATGGTGCCTGATATGGAAGGCCAAGGACACGAAGTACCCGCTCACGGGGTAAGTAAAGAATCTTTTTATACAGTGGGTTACGAGAACGTCGCAACGGTCAGCTGTTGCGGCGGTCTGCTGCGAGGCGGCGCTCCGACAGTCCTGACGAACCTCGGCGACCACGGAGTTTCGCTGACCTACGACGTAATGCCGCCGCGCAACGACGGCGTGGAACTCCAGTCCCGCTTCTAAGCAATCAACCGCTTTTCCGGTCGGGAGGGCGCGCCTGGAAAGGGCGCGCCCTTTCTTTTTGGGCTCATCGACCTGTTGCAGCCGTGCCGACTTTTCCAGTGTTGCAGGGGTGCAAGGCCCGAAAAACGTTGACGCCTTCGCGCCCCTACCGCAGTTTCAGGCAACGGAGTGATCGGACGGCAGGGGTTTCCTGACTCTGAAACGTCAGACGCAAGCCGCCTACGAGCGGCAGGGAGGACGTAATGGGAGCAAGTGGGCGGTCAGTGACAGGGCGCGCGAATACAAATTCGCGCCGCTTGCTGTCCAGCCGTGCGCATGCGAACCCCACAACGTCCACTCTGTTGCGCGACGGAGGGGGCGGTCTTTTGGGCTGCGCATCCGACGTTCGTCGTTTCGAAACTCAAGACGCTTTGAATTCAATCGATGGCCTAATCGGTCACTGGGGAGGATGATTTTGCAAAATAAGGTTCGCCTGTTGGCGTCCAGCGCACTGCTGGTGGCTGTCACTGCGTTTGGCCCCACGGCCTACGCCCAATCAAAGCCGGCTGCGCAGGCTGCGGTCAGCAACACCATCGAAGAGCTGGTGGTCACGGCTGAAAAGCGGGCGCAGAGCCTCCAAGATGTGCCTGTGGCCATCTCGGCCTTTACCTCGGCGAACCGTGACCTGGTGGGTATCAACTCCATCCAGGACATGACCAACTTCACGCCTGGTCTGAATTACACCAGCGCCAATGACCGCACGACCATCCGCGGCGTCGGTCGCTTGACCAACGCCCACCCCGTGGCCGTTCCCGTCGCCGTTTATGACGACGGCATCTACACCACCTCAACCGTGACAGCGGGCAAGACACCGATCTTCACCGACCGGGTGGAGGTGCTTCGGGGCCCACAAGGCACCCTCTACGGCCGTAACTCGCTTGGCGGCGCGATCAACGTGATCTCGCGTCACCCAACCGAGGATTTCTATGCCGAGGTGCGCGCCACCGTTGGCAACTACGGTCGGAGCCTGATCGAAGGTGCCGTATCGGGCCCGCTGACGCAAAACCTGGGGTTCCGCCTGGCCGGTAACTGGGAAAAGCAGCGTGACGGGTACTTCACCAACATCGTTGCCGGCATGCCGAGCGAAGGCAACGTGATCGACCAGTTTTACGTCGAAGGCCAACTTCAGGCGAAATTTGGCGATCATCTGGACGGCTTTATGAAGGTCGCCCTCGCCGGCTGGAACAATGGTGCCGGCGGTCCTGGTGCGCGCGCCGGCTATTCCCCCGCGCCGATTAATTTCTACGAGTTCAACGGCCAGAATCCGAACGCCGGCTTCGCCTGCGCCCCGGGCGGCGTTGTCACCAATGTCGTGAACGCCTCGCCTGCAGGCTGCGCAAACCCCGCCGCGAGCGATCCGCGCAAGTTCGCCTCACTCACGAAGCAGTCTGTCTCGTTGGATGACACCTACATCATCTCTGGCAACCTGACGTACCACTTCGACGGGATGGACCTGAAGTACATCGTCGGCGGGAATAACTACCACTACTCCTTGTACCAGGATAACGACGGAGCGGCGGCGTTCCAGTCTTTCGTGATCCCGGTGAGCGGCACGGGCGTCTGCTCGTCGCTGTACGTTGCGTATGGCGTCTGCTCTTCGCTGAAGATCAACCCGCAGAAGACCTCCACCTATCAGGAGGAATACAACAACATCAGCCACGAGTTTGACCTGTCCTCCAGCGGCAATGGTCCGCTGCAGTGGCTTGGCGGCCTCTACTATTATCGTGAAGGCTACCGTCAACCGGTGTTCACCACGGAGAATCAGGAGACGGCGCTGTCCAACGGAAGTGCTGTCACTGCCGCTGCACCTTCGGTGACGGGGGCGGTCAGCACGCCCTTCCAGAGCCGGCTCTTCGACAACAGGACCCAGTTCGAAAACGACTCCTACGCCGCCTTCGGACAGATTGACTGGAAGTTTACGGACACTTTGAAGCTGACGTTCGGCCTGCGCTACAATCATGACCACCTATCGGGTCAAGAAGATGTGCGACTGCTGTGCTACGCGACCACGCCTTGCGGCACCACACCGGAGTCGCTGGGAACGTTCACCCCTGTGGTCGATATCACCGCGGCGCTGGCATATCTCGGCGGCTTACCCCAAGGCGTCGTTCCAGGCGGCTTTAACAACAGCGGCGTGACCTTCACCCCCGACGGGTTCGCCCACCGCAAGTACGAAATCTCTTCAACGGCCACCACAGGCACGGTGGGTCTGCAGTGGCAGCCCGACAGGGACACCATGGTATACGGCCGCTACGGCCGTGGTTACCTGCAAGGTGGTATCAACTCGGGCGTCACCTCGTCGCTGGGGCAGTTCCCCTACACGGCGCCGGAGTACATCAATAACTACGAGATCGGGCTCAAGAAGGACTTCGGGCGCAGGCTGCAGACCAACATCGCGATCTTCTACTACGACTTCTCAGACTACCAGGTGCCACTAACCGTGGCTAACGTGTCCGGCGGCCTGGCGGTCAGCCAGAGCCGGTATCTGAACATCCCGAAGTCGGTTTCCGAGGGCATCGAATTTGAGAGCACCTGGGCACCGATCGACAATCTTCGGATCCTGTTCAACTACTCGTTCAACCCCTCGAGTGTTAAGAGCCTGACAGGCATCATCGACCCGGCAGACCCTGAAGCCCTTCAGGCTGGCGCCACACCGACGACGCCAGGCGCCGTACAGGCCTGCACGGGTGGTGGAACGACCGTTACGGCGACCAATCCCAACCCGAACCCGCTCTGTGATTCGGCCACCGGTCTTGTCCAGCGGGCTCAAAACCTGAGTGGCAACACCTTGCCGCAACAGCCGCGCAACAAGGTGGCGTTCGACATCCTCTACACCTTCGACTTCGAGCACGGTTCGCTGACCCCGTCGTACAGCTACGTTTGGCGTGACGCGCAGTATTCGAGCATCTTCAAGCGCGCGTACTACGCCTCGCCAAGCTGGGGTCAGTCTGACGCCCGCGTGACCTGGAAGGACAAGGACAACAAGTACTCGGTGATCGCCTATATCAAGAACATCGCCAACGACCTGGGTTATGACGGCGGCAGCGGCGCCGGCCGCCTGTCCGGTGCCTATCCGAACGCAGCGATCGCTGCCTCGAAAACAACGGGTCTCCCGGTTACGGCCGGCCTGCCGGTCAACTCGGCGAACACCAACGGCGTGCTCTGCGCCGCGGGCTGCGCCAATGTCCTGCCGGGTGGGATCGCGAAGTCCTACGCACTCACCCCGCCACGCACCTTCGGCGTGGAGTTCCAATACCGCTTCTAAACGATCCGATCTTTCGGTTCGGAGGGCGCGCTCGCAAGGGCGCGCCCTTTGTTTTTGCGCTATGGCGCGACGATAGGTGGGGTTACCGTTCTGCCCATTCGGTGACTTTGGAACCAGCCATTGACGGACCCTGAGGTCTACCGCACGGTTGAGGTCCAGGCGCGCGCTGGCGCGGACACTAGGACCCGACCTTGAGTTTGCCGCTTCCCAACCCACCGCCACTGGGTTTTCCCTTGAAGCTTACCTACGGCCTTGGATCGGTGGCCTATGGCGTCGCGGCGGGCGCGCTGTCGGCCTCGGTGCTGGTCTATTATTTCAACCAGGTGATGCACATCCCGGCGGTCTGGGGGGGAGCTGCGATCCTGGTTTCATTGTCTGCCGATGTCATTCTTGATCCCTTGATCGGCCACGGGTCGGACAATTTTCGCTCACGGATCGGGCGGCGGCATCCCTTCATGTATGCTTCGGCCTT
Organism: uncultured Alphaproteobacteria bacterium; assembly: GCA_903860975.1. Taxonomy (GTDB): domain Bacteria; phylum Pseudomonadota; class Alphaproteobacteria; order Caulobacterales; family Caulobacteraceae; genus Phenylobacterium. The sequence goes on along the minus strand of CAIOSI010000016.1, from coordinate 34,466 downwards.
GCCGGTGGCCGTCTTCTTCTATTTCCTCTGGCATGCGCCACGCGGTCTCGAAGGCACGTCAGCTCTGGTCTTCGCCATGGTCATGCTGATCGGCGTACGCGTATCGGTGGCCAGTTACGAAATCCCCTCGACCGCGCTCACGCCGGAGTTGGCACCCGACTACCACCAGCGCACCGGCCTTCTTGCCTACCGCTGGTTTTTCTCCATGGCGGCCATGGGCGTCATCCAGCTGTTGCTCTATGTCGTCTACCTGCGCCAGGACGCGGCCAACCCCTTGGGCGCGCGAAACCCATTGCGATATGCTGAGTTTGGAACGATGGCGGCGGTTGTCATGTTCGTCTGCATCCTCGCCTCTAGCGCAGCGACCCATAGCCGGATCCGCTTTCTTTATCAGCCGCCGAGCCGGCCGGTGACGGTGGCCAAAACACTTGGAGAGATCGCTTCGGTTTTCTCCAATCCCGCCCTGCAGGTGTTGATGTTGTCGGGCGTGCTTGGTGGCGCAGGCGTTGGCATCACGTCTGCGCTACAGACCTATTTCTACCTTCACCTGTGGGGGCTTCAGCCCCAGATGATCGGCCCTCTGTCATTGGGCGCGCTATTGGCGTCGCTGGCCGGTGTATTCCTGGCGCCGGTGATCTCCGGAAGGTTCGGCAAGAAGCGAGCGATGATCTTCTTGCTGACGATTTCGGTGATAACCGGGCTCATTCCCATTACAGGCCGCCTGCTGGGGCTAATGCCGCCAAATGGAACACCGCTGCTCTTTGCCATTTTGTTTTTGGATGTCTTCGTCTCGTTGACGCTTGGTCTCATCGGCCTCGTGCTCGTCAGCTCCATGGTGGCCGATGTCGTCGAAGATCAGCAGGTCAGGACGGGCGTGCGTTCCGAAGGCGTGCTGTTTGCGGCAAATGGGCTGGTTCCGAAAATCACCGTGGGTATCGGCGCCTTCATCGCCGGCATTCTGATCACATTGGTAGGGTTTCCGACCTACGCCGGCGCAGTCATCGACCCCCAGATCATTCGCCATCTGGCCTTGGCCTATATTCCCTGCGTGATCGTCCTGAACGGGGGCTCAATCGTCGCCCTCCTGTTCTACCGGATCGATCAGGAAACCCACGACCGCAACGTCGATCTCCTGCGCCAGGCCGCTTCAGCGGTGGAGAATTAGCGCTCAAAGATACCCATCAGAAGCGGCCGCGACGCTCAAGGTCAGGCCTTTCACGCCACGGGTGTTGAGCAGGTCCATCGCCACATCGACAATCGCCTCGCGCTTACGCTCGAACCGGTCCGTCGACTGGACCGCGACCTGAGCCATGTTTCGTTCCCAGCCTTTATTCGGGAACGTTTTTGATCCCCGATATTTTGCGCAATTTGGGCATGTATTTCGAGGATAAACCAGTGACTTAGAGCAAAATCCCGGCGACGCCGTCGAAGGCTGAAACCGCTCGCCCTGGGCGATCCTGTTCGTCGCAATCAACTGTCCGAGAAACCAAACGGCTGGCTGGTGCGACGAATGTCGTCAGGCAAGATCTGGCGGCCGATCGGCGGCTCGGAGCGGGCCGCGCACTCGGTGCGTTGACACAGGCGACAGGTGACGCCGATCGGGGTCGCGACCAGACCCCCGGCGGGTTGATCGGCCGTATAGATCAGCCGTCCAGCGTGCTCAGCGGCGCAACCCAGCGCAATGGCGCGTTCGACGCGCGGTGCGCCAAACGCACCGCCTCCGGCGGTGACTGTGCGGGCGATGGAGAAGAACCTCTGGCCATCCGGCAGCTCCAGCCATTGGGTCACGATCTGGCGCGCGGTGCGGAACGCGTGATGAACCGACCACAACGGACAGCCGCCGCCATGACGGGCGAACGGAAAGCCGGCTCCGTCCAGGCGCTTTGAGACGTTTCCAGCCGGATCGACGCGGATAAAAAAGAATGGCACGCGCTCGTGACCTGGCTTCTGGAGCGTTGTGAGGCGGTGAGCGGTCTGCTCGAAGCTGGCACCGAATTGGCGAGCCAGCGCTTCAACGTCATAGCGGCGAGCCTCAACGGCTCGGGCGAAGGCAGAATAGGGCATGAGCAGCGCAGCCGCGGCGTAGCTCGCCAAGGCTCGGCGGGTCAGCCGCTCGCCGCCTTCGGAAACGAAGGATCCGTCGCTGAGCTCAGCGTCAACCTCCTGGCCCATCTCCAGATAGGCCAGCTGCAGCGCCAGCTGAAAGGCCTGGCTGGCACCGTCGAGGCCATCATCCAGCAGGACCTCGCCACGGTGTCGATCCAGCCTGCGGACGGAACCCACCATCACAGACGAAGGCAGACGGCGGACTCGCAGGCCATGGCGAGCCTTAAGGTAGCCCGTGATGTTGTCATGGCGGCTCACGGCCTGAGCCAAGCGCTCAGCGTGGTCGTCGAGGCTCGGGAAGCAGTTGCGCCGCGCGGCAAGGAAACGCCGCGACTCGGCCATAGGGTCGAGGGCCTCGGACTCGGGACCGTTGCCCTCCGCGCCACGGTCGGCCAGCGCGAGCTGTTCTTCCTGGTAGGTCGTGTAGAGCCGAAGCAAGGCTTCCGTGACGCCTGGATAGTTCGTCACGATATCGGCGACCTCGGCTGCGGCCCGGTCGATGCCCGCGAAGATCGGGTCGTTCAGCAAAGCTTGCAGTCGTGCCGTCTCATCTGCCCCAACACCACCGGCAAGAGCAGCCATGTCGATGCTGTAGGTTTGGGCGAGCCTCACCAGCAGATCGGCCGTCACGGGGCGATTGTTGCGCTCAAGGAGGGCGACATAGGACGCAGAGACGTCGAGATCGGCGGCCATGTCGGCCTGGGTCAGGCCGAGGTCGCGGCGCAGCCGCCGGAGCCGTGGCCCAATATAAAGTCGACGGTCGTTCGGCATAGCGCTCAACCTTGTTTCAGTACGATCCTTACAACATTACAATGATTTCTTGTAAAGTTTGACAGCTGGACCTTTTCGCGACTCCCCAAAACCGTCTCAGGGCCCTTAGGACAACAGAACGCACCCCGGGCGCGAAAAGACGCCTTTGGCCCGCAGCACGGAAGAAGCAGATGGCATACCAAGACCACATCATCGAGATGGGCCAGCTCATCAAGAGCAAGGGCGGCACGTGGGATGGGATCAACGCCGAGGGCGTCGCCCGCATGCGCCTTCAAAATCGCTTCAAGACCGGCCTGGAGATCGCACGTTATACCGCCGACATTATGCGCAAGGACATGGCGTCCTATGACGCCGATCCGGCGAACTACACCCAATCTCTGGGTTGCTGGCACGGCTTCATTGCGCAGCAGAAGCTGATCTCAATCAAGAAGCACTTCGGCTCAACGAACCGCCGCTATATCTATCTGTCCGGCTGGATGGTCGCAGCCTTGCGCTCCGACTTCGGTCCGCTGCCCGACCAGTCCATGCACGAAAAGACCTCCGTGCCCGCGCTGATCGAAGAAATTTACACCTTCCTCAAGCAAGCCGACGCCCGGGAGCTTTCCTTGCTGTTCCGCGACCTCGACGCTGCGCGAGCCGCCGGCGACAAGCAGAAGGAGCAGACGTTGCTCGACGCCGTCGACGGCTTCGAAACTCACGTCGTCCCGATCATCGCCGACATCGATGCAGGCTTCGGCAATGCTGAAGCCACCTATCTGCTGGCCAAGAAGATGATCGAGGCGGGCGCATGCGCGCTTCAGATCGAAAATCAGGTCTCTGACGAAAAGCAGTGCGGCCACCAGGACGGAAAAGTCACCGTTCCTCACGAGGACTTTCTGGCGAAGGTGCGCGCCTGCCGCTACGCCTTCCTCGAACTGGGTGTCGACAACGGCATCGTCGTCACCCGCACCGACAGCCTAGGGGCGGGCCTGACCAAGCAGATCGCCGTCAGCCACGAGCCAGGCGACATCGGCGACCAGTACAATTCCTTCCTCGACTGCGAAGAAATCTCGCCGGCCGACATGAAGAACGGAGATGTTGTTCTTAACCGTGGCGGCAAGCTGCTGCGCCCCAAGCGCCTGCCGTCCAACCTCTTCCAGTTCCGAGCCGGCACAGGCGAGGATCGTTGCGTCTTGGACAGCATCACCTCGCTGCAGAACGGGGCCGACCTGCTCTGGATCGAAACCGAAAAACCGCACATCGAGCAGATTGCAGGCATGATGGACCGCATCCGCGCCGTCGTTCCGAACGCCAAGCTCGCCTATAACAACTCGCCTTCGTTCAATTGGACGCTGAACTTCCGTCAGCAAATCTTCGATGCGTGGGCAAAGTCTGGAAAGGACGTTTCTGCTTACGACCGCGAAAAGCTGATGAGCGTTGACTATGACGCCACCGCACTCGCGATCGAGGCCGACGAGAAGATCCGCACCTTCCAGGCCGACAGCGCCAAGCGGTCGGGCATCTTCCACCACCTGATCACTTTGCCGACCTATCACACGGCCGCACTCAGCACGGACAACCTGGCCAAGGAGTACTTCGGAAGCCAGGGCATGTTGGGATACGTCCTAGGGGTCCAGCGCCAGGAAATCCGCCAGGGCATCGCCTGCGTGAAACACCAAAACATGTCGGGCTCCGACTTGGGCGACGACCATAAGGAGTACTTCGCCGGCGAAGCCGCTCTGAAAGCCGGCGGCGCGCACAACACGATGAACCAGTTCGCCTAACAAGCGGGCTTGGTCTAGGAACCTGGGCTCCCGCCTGCGGGCGGGAGCCTTTCTTTTCTACCCTCGCCCTGCATGCTGGCGGCACGCCCCGCATCGCCTCTTAACGCTCGGTCACGCCCATGGACATCACTCGCAGCCTTTCGGTCGACGACATCCTTGTGGCCTTTGTCCAAGGCGAATTGCTGCCTGGAACCGGCATTGAGCCCCAAGCCTTCTGGTCAGCTCTCGAGGCTATTGTGGCCGACTTCACGCCGCGCAACGCCGCTCTTTTGGCGCGCCGCGATGAACTACAGCTTGAGATCGACGCCTGGTGGCGCGAGCGTCGCGGTGAAGTCTTCGATGTCGCCGAAGAGACCGCCTTCCTGCAGCAGATCGGCTACCTTCTTCCCGAGCCGCAGCCCTTCGAAATTTCCACACAGGGTGTCGATCCTGAGGTCGCCAAACTGGCCGGGCCACAGCTGGTCGTGCCGGTCTCCAATAGTCGGTTCGCGCTGAACGCGGCCAACGCGCGTTGGGGTAGCCTTTATGATGCGCTCTACGGCACCGATGCACTGACGCCGCCAACCGGCGGCTCGGGCTACGACCCTGCCCGGGGCGATCTGGTGATCGCCTTTGCGCGCGGGTTCCTCGATCGCGCGGCACAGCTGGCGACCGGCTCGCATGCCGCAGCCAGCGGCTATAGCGTGTCAAACGGAGAACTCCTGATTGGCCTGATCGGCGGCGGATCGACGGGCCTAGCCTCACCGGAGCAACTGGTCGGTTGGCAGGGCTCGTCCGACGCGCCAAGCGCCATCCTGCTTCGGCACAACAGCTTGCACTTCGAGATCCAAATCGACCGGACCCACAGCATTGGCCGCAGCGACATCGCCGGCGTCGCCGATGTCCTGGTTGAAGCCGCACTGACGACGATTCAGGACTGCGAAGACTCCGTCGCCGCTGTCGACGCCGAAGATAAAACCGGCGTCTATCGCAACTGGCTGGGCCTGATGCGTGGCGACCTGACTGCGAGCTTCGCCAAGAGTGGACGCACGGAAACCCGCTGTCTGGCGGATGATCGTCAATACGCCACGACCAACGGCGCAACCCTGACCTTGCCGGGCCGAAGCCTGATGCTGGTACGCAATGTCGGCCACCATATGGTCAGTGACGCGGTTCACTATGACGGTCAGCCCGTGTTCGAGACCGTGATCGACGCCCTGATCACCGTCACCGCGGCCTTGCATGACCTCAAGGGGCCGCGACGCAACAGTCCTGCGGGCTCGGTCTACGTCGTAAAGCCGAAGATGCATGGCCCCGACGAGGTCGCGCTTGCGGTGCGCCTGTTCGACCTGGTCGAAGATGAACTCGGCCTCCCCCGAAACACCGTCAAGCTCGGCGTGATGGACGAGGAGCGGCGAACAAGCGCCAACCTGGCAGCCTGTATCCACGCCGCGCGTGAGCGGATCGTGTTCATCAACACCGGCTTTCTCGACCGTACCGGCGACGAAATCCATACGGCCATGGAAGCTGGCCCGGTTGTCCGCAAGGACGCCATCAAGGCCGAGCCTTGGCTCCCGGCCTACGAGAAGCGTAACGTCGAGATCGGCCTCGCCACAGGCTTCCCCGGCCGGGCCCAGATCGGCAAGGGCATGTGGGCTGCGCCCGACATGATGCAGGCGATGCTGGCGGCGAAAATCGGCCACCCCAAGGCCGGCGCCAGTACGGCCTGGGTGCCCTCGCCGACGGCGGCGGTGCTGCATGCGCTGCACTATCACCAGGTCGATGTCTCGGGGCTCCAAGCCACGATGGCTCATAGCGCCGTTAAGACCGGAACTGAGGAATTGCTGACCCCGCCGCTGGCGCGCTCCAACTGGAATGCCGCAGACGTGCAAGAGGAGCTCGACAACAACGCCCAGGGCATCTTGGGCTATGTTGTGCGCTGGATTGACCAGGGCATCGGCTGCTCAAAGGTCCCCGACATCCATGATGTGGGCTTGATGGAAGACCGCGCGACGCTGCGGATTTCCAGCCAGCACATCGCCAACTGGCTGCACCATGGCATCTGCACCGAAGCCCAGGTGCGCGAAACCCTGGCGCGCATGGCCAAGGTGGTGGATGCCCAGAACGCCGGCGACCCCGCCTACCGGCAGATGGGGCCTGACCCATCAGCCAGCATCGCCTTCCAAGCGGCGATTGATCTGGTGTTCGAAGGCCGCAAACAACCGAACGGCTACACCGAACACATTCTCCACCGCCGTCGCCGCGAGCGGAAGGCACAGGCCAAAGGCGGCTGAGACTCAAAGCCGCCTTACGACGGGCGGCCGTGGGTCGGGGGCCCTACAGGCCGCCCATGCTGGCTAAAGCGACGCCGCCGTCGACCGCGATCGTTTCTCCCACCACATAGTCTCCCGCACGGCTAGCGAGATAGATCGCTGCGGCGGCCATGTCCTCGTCGCGGCCGATACGGCGCGAAGGGATCCGCTTGGCGATTTCCTCGCCGTGGTCGCGGGCGACACGGTTCATCTCCGAGGCAAAGGCTCCCGGTGCAATGGCGGTGACATTGATAGAATCCTCGATGAGCTTGGCCGCCATCCGACGGGTCAGATAGATCAGGCCCGATTTGGAGGCATGGTAGGAGTAGGTTTCCTGCGGATTGAGCCGGATCCCGTCGATGGAAGCGATGTTGATGACCTTGGCCGGTTGCTCACGGCTCGCGGCGGCCTTGAGTGCGCCATGCAGCGCCTGGGTCAGGAAGAACGGCGACTTCAAATTGAGGTTCAGGACCTTGTCCCAGCCACTCTCCGGGAATTCCTCGAAGGGCGCCCCCCAAGCTGCGCCGGCGTTGTTAACCAGGATGTCGAGTTTGGACTCCCTGGCGAGGTAGTCCGAAGCAAGGGCCTTCACCCCTTCGATCGTCGAAACATCTTGCGGAAGCGCGATGCAATTGGGGCCGAGCTCTTCGGCGGCCTCCATACAGGCCGGAGCCTTTCGTGAAGAGATATAGACCTTGGCGCCCTGCGCGATGAAGCCTGCGGCAATCATCTTGCCGATACCGCGCGAACCGCCGGTGACAAGGGCGATCCGGCCCTGAAGCGAGAACAGATCGAGCGCCATGCGCAACTCCCCTTTGGTTATGACCGCCGCCCGCAGATGTGATCGCGAACCGCTCCTTTTCCCCTCGCACATTTGACTTGGAAGGGTCCAGCGCGGCCTGTAACAAACGTTTGAATTTCGGGATCGCCACCTCAATCCAAGAGCGGTCCGCCAGCCATAGGGACGCCAAGGCCATGACCGAGATCAATTCGGTGACCACCCTCACCCGCGACGGCGACATCGCCATTATCACGCTCAATTCGCCGCCGGTGAACGCGCTGTCTGCCAAGGTCCGAGAAGGTCTGTTCGAAGGCTTCAAAGCCGCGGGTGCCTCCGATGCCAAGGCTATTGTTCTGGTCTGCGAAGGTCGCACCTTCATCGCCGGTGCCGACATCAGCGAGTTTGGCGGCGCGATGGCAGGGCCCAGCCTGTTCGACGTGCAGGACATGATGGAAGGCTCCCCCAAGCCGGTCATCGCCGCGATTCACGGCACAGCGCTCGGCGGCGGCCTGGAGGTCGCGCTTTGCGCGCATTATCGCGTCGCAGTCCCCTCGGCGCGTGTCGGGTTGCCGGAGGTGGCCTTAGGCCTGCTACCGGGCGCCGGCGGGACTCAGCGCCTGCCCCGCATCGTCGGCGTCGAGGCAGCCCTTGATATGGTCACCTCCGGCCGCCACGTTCCGGCCAAGCAGGCGCTTGCCATGGGCCTGGTCGACGAGCTCGTCGAGGAAGGCAAATTGATCGAGGGCGCGCTCGCCTTTGCGCGCAAAGCCGTCGCCGAGAACAAGCCCCTGGTGAAGGTCCGGGACAACAACGAAAAGCTCGATATCGCCAAAGGTCATCCTGAGATTTTTGCCGACTTCCGTAAGGCCAACGCCAGGAAGTTCCGCGGCTTCATGGCACCAGAGAACAACATCAAGGCCGTTGAAGCGGCTGTGAATTCGGCCAATTTCGACGAAGGCCTGAAGGCCGAGCGAACGCTCTTTGGCGAGCTCATGATGGGCCAGCAATCCGCCGCCCAGCGCTACTATTTCTTCGCCGAGCGTCAGGCGAATAAAATTCCGGACGTGCCAGACGACACCGCCACCCGGCCAATTAAGTCGGTCGGCATCATCGGCGCGGGCACCATGGGTGGCGGCATTGCGATGAATTTCGCCAACGCCGGTATCCCTGTGATCATCGTGGAACAGGAACAGGCGCCTTTGGATCGGGGCCTGGGCGTCATCCGAAAGAACTACGAACGCACGGCTTCGCGAGGCGGCATCACAGCCGAGCAAGTCGAGCAACGCACGGGCTTGATCACCGGTTCGCTATCGATGGAAGATTTCAAGGACGTCGACCTCGTCATCGAAGCGGTATTCGAGCGAATGGACGTCAAGAAGTCGATCTTCGAGCGGCTGGACGCGATCTGCAAGCCAGGTGCAATTCTGGCGACGAACACGTCGGGCCTGAACATCGACGAGATCGCCTCGGTCACCAAGCGACCGCAAGACGTGATTGGCCTGCACTTCTTCTCGCCGGCAAATGTCATGAAGCTGTTGGAGATCGTACGCGCTGACCACACCGCCAAGGACGTGATCGCGACCTCGATGAAGCTCGCCAAGCAGATCGGCAAGGTCGCCGTGCTGGTCGGCGTCACCCCGGGCTTTGTGGGCAATCGTATCCTCGGCCAACGCCAGCGCGAAGCGCAGAAGCTGGTGATGGAAGGCGCCATGCCCTGGGACATCGACCGGGTGCTTTACGATTTCGGGTTCCCGATGGGCCCGTTCGCAATGAGCGACCTAGCCGGCCTCGACATCGGATGGGTCAAGGAAAAGTCCAATGGGGAGTCTATTCGCGACGTGCTCTGCGAAATGGACCGCCGGGGCCAAAAGACGGGCGCGGGCTACTACGACTACGACGAAAATCGCAATGCCAAGCCAAGCCCCGTCACCGAGCAGATCATCAACGACTTCATCGTCAAGTCCGGTGCCAACCCGCGCAAGATCAGCGACGAGGAAATTCTCGAACGCTGCGTCTATCCGATGATCAATGAGGGCGCGAAGATCCTCGAAGAAGGCAAGGCGATACGCCCATCCGACGTCGACGTCGTATGGGTCAACGGCTACGGTTGGCCTGTCTATCGCGGAGGCCCGATGCACTACGGCGACCAGGTCGGTCCCGATAAGGTGCTGGCCAAGATGCAGGAATTCCAGGCGACCATGGGCGATACATTCAAGCCCTCGGCCCTCCTGGAAAAGCTCGTCGCCGAAGGCAAGAAGTTCTCTGACATCAAGGCCTGATCGGCCCCCACAACCTTTCTTGAGCAGGACCCTTATTTATGCGTGAAGCCGTCATCGTCGCCGCCCGCCGCACCGCCATCGGCAAGGCCTACCGCGGCGCGTTCAACAACACCTATGGCGCGACGCTGGGCGGGCACGCCATCGCCGCGGCGATCGAGCAGGCCGGAATCGACCCCGGCGAAGTCGATGACATCGCCATGGGCTGCGCTCTGCAGCAGGGCACGACAGGCAATAACATCGCTCGCCAGGCGGCTCTGCGCGCCGGCATGCCCAACACCGTCTCGGGCATGACGATCGACCGCCAGTGCTCGTCTGGCCTGATGGGCGTCGCCACCGCAGCCAAATACATCATCAGCGACGGCGCTCCGATCGCCATCGGCGCCGGTATTGAATCGATCAGCCTGGTGCAAAACGACAAGGTGAACCGGTTTATGGCCACCGACACGTGGCTCAAGGATAATGTCCCCGAGCTCGGCACTTCGATGATCGAGACCGCCGAGATCGTCGCTGAGCGCTATGGCATCTCGCGCGAGGCTCAGGACGAATATGCCCTGCAATCGCAGCATCGCACCGCCCAAGCCCAGGCCGAAGGCCGCTTCGATCGTGAGATCGCGCCGATGACCACGGTGATGAAGGTGCTGGTGAATAAGGAAACGGGCGAGACCGCCGACAAGGAAATCACCATCAGCGCCGACGAGGGCAATCGCCCGCAGACCGTGCTTGCCGACCTTCAAAAGCTCTCCCCCGTATTCAAGGGTGGGCGCTATGTTCAGGAAGGCAAGTTCGTCACAGCCGGCAACGCTTCACAGCTGTCAGACGGTGCGGCAGCTGTGGTCCTTATGGAACGCAAGGAAGCCGAAAAGCGCGGCCTTGAGGCCCTGGGCGCCTATCGTGGCATGGCTGTTGCGGGCTGTGGCCCAGAAGAAATGGGTATCGGACCTGTGTTCGCGATCCCAAAGCTTTTGGAGCGCAATGGGCTGACCATCGACGACATTGACATCTGGGAGCTGAATGAAGCCTTCGCCAGCCAGGTGATCTATTGCCGCGACAAACTCGGCATCGACCCGGCGAAGTACAACGTCTCGGGGGGCTCCATCTCCATCGGCCACCCCTACGGCATGACCGGAGCCCGTTGCACGGCCCATATCTTGTATGAGGGCAAGCGCCGTAAGGCCAAGTACGGCGTTGTCACCATGTGCGTTGGCGGTGGCATGGGCGCGGCCGGCCTGTTCGAAATTTTCTAAGGCTCGACAGCTTCCGATGTGAAAGGACCGCCCGCTAGGGCGGCCCTTTTGCTATGCCGTTTCCGCATCGATCTGGGCGAAACTCATGCCCTTGGTTTCCCGCGCTTTGAACGCTGAGAAGGCGCCGATCGATCCGGCAATCAGCATGTAGATGGCAATAGGCGTCGCCGACTTGGTCGCCTTGAAGAGCGCCAGAGCGATAATGGGGGCAACTGAGCCTGCGAAGATCGACGTCGCCTGATAGGCCAGCGAGGCGCCTGAGTATCGGAAGCGGGTCGGGAAAAGCTCGGCGATGAAAGCCGCCTGCGGCGCGTACATCGCCCCATGCAGCACCAAGCCGATGACGACAGCGAAGAGCACCATTGGCGTCGCGCCGGTCTCGAGCATGTGGAAAAAGGCGAAGCCGAACAACGCCATACCTGCCGACCCCAGGAACAAGATGGGTCTTCGCCCGATCTTGTCCGACAGCCAGGCGAACACTGGAATCAGCATCACCTCGACCGCTGCGCCGACCAGCAGCGCGTTCAGAGCGATACCTCGGCTCAGGTGCACGACCTCAGTGATGTAGGTGATCGAGAAGGCTGTGATAACGTAGTAGGTCGTGTTCTCTCCGATCCGAAGGCCTGCGCCGATGGCGATACCCCCAGGCCGCTTGCGGATCGCCTCCAGCACAGGTGCAGCTTCGACGCCGCGCTCGGCGATGGCTTTTTCGAAGACCGGGCTTTCGGCGAGCGTCGAGCGCACCCAATAGCCGATGAGGATCAGGACGGCCGACAGCAGAAACGGCACACGCCAGCCCCAGGCCAGGAAGTCATGTTCGTTCTGCAGGGCTGACATAATCGCCAAGACACCCGCGGCCAGGAGGTTGCCGGCGGGCACGCCGGCTTGCGGCCAACCGGCCCAGAAGCCACGGCTCTTGGTTTCGCCATATTCGCAGACCATCAAGACCGCTCCGCCCCATTCGCCGCCCACAGCGAAACCCTGGACCAGGCGTAACAAGACCAGCCCTAACGGTGCGACGAGGCCGATTTGGCCGAAGGTCGGCAACAGCCCGATCAAAAAGGTCGAGGCACCCATCATCATCAGGCTGGCCATCAAGAGCTGTTTGCGGCCGATCCTGTCTCCGAAGTGGCCAAACACCAGGCCGCCGAGCGGCCGGGCCACAAAGCCCAGCGCATAGGTCGTGAAAGCCAGCATCGTCCCGGTGAGCGGGTCGGCCTGGGGGAAGAACAGCTTGTTGAACACAAGCGCCGCAGCTGTGCCGTAGAGGAAAAAGTCGTACCACTCGATCGTGGTGCCGATCATGCTGGCCAACACCACCTTGCGCATGGTTTGGCCCGTCGTGGACATCTCAGTGGTCGCGGTCGTCAAATGGAAACCCTTCGCGAAGCGGCCCGCGATTGAAGCGGGTTCTTCACGCAGATGACCGCGAACGCGAAAGGGTTACAAGTCGCGGCTTAATTCCGCCCTCGTGGCCGGCGTTAGGCCTGCAAGGTGGCTGTACTGCTCATGGGCGCAACCGATGAGGATCTGGGTGGCCGGATCGCGGAATCGCGCGACCTGGTCGGAGCTGAGAGCAAAGCGCAGAAAGTGGACGGATGAAGTTTTACCGTCATCTCGCGTACGCTCCTCATCGCCTTCCGGAACGCCTATCGCCTTGTCAGATCCGATCTGGATAAAGAACGTATCCTCGACACCGCCTAGGCGGACCAAGGTCTGCTCGCGCCGGACCTCGTCGTCGATCTCGAACATCACCGTGGCCACCAGTTCCGCGCCCTGCGGGATCAGCGGATTGTAGGCGGCGAGCTCGTCAGGAATCTGGTCTAGCCCGCCCTTTTCCGTGAGCAACATCTCCTGCACCTGGAAAAGCATAGTGTCATAGTTCTCGAATATGAAGGTGCAGACCGGGCCCAACGAGACGCGACGAAGGCGCTTCACAGGCAACAGAGCCAAGCGACGCTCGCGGCGCTGCAGGGCGTAGTCGGCATCAGGGATCAGATCGGCGGTCGTGATTTGGCGGCTGGTGATGGGCATGTTGGCCTCTCAGAACGCCCCATAGGCGCGGGCGAAAATTTCAATAGGATGTGCCTGGCGTGGCGGGGCTGCGGCCCCGTCTTCGGCGCTTAGGAGTTGTCCGAGGTGCTTACAGGCCAACGGACAATCTGAGCATAAGGTCTCGGTCGCCTTCTGAGCGATCTGGCGGGCCGCAGGGCGACCCACCTTGTTGGCGATCGCGTGCGTGGCCTTCATCACGCCGAACGTGCCGCCGTGGCCAGAACAGCGCTCCACCACCTCCACCCGCGTTTCGGGAATCAGCCGCAACATCTCGGCCGATTTCGCGCCCATGTTCTGGGCCCGGGCGTGACAGGAATGGTGCAAGGTGACACCGCCTTCAATCGGCACCAGGCCCGCGGTTAGGCCATATGTCTTCTGCAGGTCGACGACGTATTCGCAGATATCCTTCGTCGCCGCCGAAAGCGCCAAAACAGCCCTGTTCTCAGGCTCGATCAGCGGCCATTCAAATTTCATCATCAGGCCGCAAGAGGCCGTGAGCGCGACCACATCGTAGCCGTCGTCGATCAATGGTGCGAAGACCTTCGCGACACGCTCAGCGCGACCGGCCACATCCTTCAGGTCTCCGCCCTCGAGTTGCGGCATTCCGCAGCATTCGGGGTAGACGAGTTTCACCTCAATGCCTTGCAACGCCAAAACACGCGCGGCGGCGACGGCGACGTCGGGCTCGTTGTAATCCACAAAACAGGTCGCATAGAGCGCGACCTTGCGCTTTGCGAACGCCGGACCTTCGGGGTTTGGCGCAAGAGGGCTTTTAAGCCGGTCCGTGGCGGTCCGGGAGTGATATTTCGGCAGCTCCGCCTCAGCGTCGATCTGGGCGATGGCCTCCAGAAGCTTTCGCAGAGGGGTATTCTTCCGCGCGCTCATGGCGTTCGCCAGGCTCGCGATCGGCTTGGCGATCTTGCCGTTTCGGTCGGTCATGCCCAGTTGTTCGCGCACAAAATGACGCTCGCCTGCCTTTCGCTTGGCAGCGCGGTAGCGAACAATCAGGTGCGGGATGTCGATGTCGAAGGGGTGGGGGGGAACATAGGGGCACTTGGTCAGGAAGCACATGTCGCAGAGCGTGCAGGCCTCATCGACCTTGGCGTAGTCGGCCTTTGCAACACTATCGAGCTCACCCGTCTTGCTCTCGTCGATCAGGTCGAAGAGGCGAGGGAAGCTGTCACAGAGGTTAAAGCAGCGACGGCAGGTGTGACAGACGTCAAACTGGCGTTCCATCTCGGCTTCGACCTTTTCCAGGTCGTAGAACGCGTCGTCTCGCCAGGCGATCGGATGGCGAAAGGGCGCATCAAGGCTGCCCTCACGCGGCGGTCCGTTTCTAGGCTCATCACTCACTTCGGTTCATCCATCCTCATCGGCAAAAGCCAGGTGTCGGCCCGTTTTGCGCCACGCAAAGACCAGGTCCCAGTATCTCTGACTTTGCCGGATAGCGTTGGGCGAATGGGGCCCGAAAAGCGGCTTATGCCGCTTCCCGGGTGACACCATTGGCGGCTTAATCGAGGGCGTCGAGGGCGCGCTGGAAGCGACCTGCGTGAGACTTCTCAGCCTTGGCCAGGGTCTCGAACCAGTCGGCGATTTCATCGAAGCCTTCGTCGCGAGCGGTGCGCGACATACCCGGATACATATCCGTGTATTCGTGCGTCTCGCCAGCGATCGCGGCCTTGAGGTTTAGCGAAGTGCCGCCAATCGGCAGGCCGGTTGCGGGGTCACCGACAGCTTCCATGAATTCCAGGTGCCCGTGGGCGTGGCCGGTTTCGCCCTCCGCCGTCGAGCGGAATACCGCGGCGACATCGTTGTAGCCTTCCACGTCGGCCTTTTGAGCGAAGTAGAGGTAGCGGCGGTTCGCCTGGCTCTCGCCGGCGAACGCGGCTTTCAGGTTGTCGAGGGTTTTGCTGCTCGCGAGGCTCATCGTCGTCTCCATTGCTTCCAGGCCATCAACGGCGAAGGCCCCAGTCCACATGCAATGGCGTACTAGCGCCTTGCGTGAAAATAGAGCCAATCGTTTCTTTTTATAGGTGGAATAGAGACACTCTATTCCACGATTCCGTGCGCCCCATCGCCTGACGTCGTCTTTGCTCTTGCCCCGCGCGGTCCGGGGACCGAGGCTGGTCGCAACAGAAAACCCTGAGGAAGCGCCATGTCCATCGACTTCGAAATCCCGCCAGAAGCTAAGGCCGTGCGCGAGCGCGTCCGTCAATGGGTGAAGGACGAATGCGTCCCCGCAGAGAAGAAGATCGTCGACGAGGCGTCCTATAAGTCTGTGCTGGCCGAGTTGCGCGGCAAGGCCCGCGCACAGGGTCTGTGGCTACCCTTTGTGCCCAAGGAATATGGCGGTATGGGCCTTGGCCCGCTTGCGAACGCCTTGGTGCAAATGGAGCTTGGACAGAGCCATCTGGGTGCGCTGTCGATGAACAGCCAAGGACCGGACGACGCCACGATCCTGACACTGCTGGCGCATGGCACCGACTTCCAGAAAGAAAAATTTCTCAAGCCTCTGCTGAACGGCGAAAAGCGCGTCTGTTATTCGATGACCGAAAAGGCCGCTGGCGCAGACGCCACCGGCATGCGTACGAGCGCGGTGAAGGACGGGAACGAGAACTACATCTTAAATGGTGAAAAGTGGTTCTCATCGGCAGCCAGCGCTGCCGATCTTGCCCTTGTCATGGCCCGCACCGATCCAGACGCGCCGCGCCATCAGCAGTTCTCCACCTTCATCGTCGAACTGCCGAACCCCGGCTATCGGATCAAGCGCGACATCGCGACCATGGCTGTGCATGGCCCGCTTACCGAGGTGATGGGGGGGGGACACGCCGAGATCGAGATCAAGGACCTGGTGGTGCCTGCCGAGAACCTGCTGGGCGGGGAGGGACGCGGCTTCGACATGGGCCAGCATCGCCTGGCCTATGGGCGTCTTCGCCACGGAATGCACAACGTTGCAATGGCCCAACGCGCGCTCGATATGGCCACCGCTCATGTCACCAATCGTTCGACATTCGGCAAGAAACTCGATGAACGTCAGGCGGTGCAGTTCATGCTCGCCGAATGCGCAACCCAGCTCTACATCGCCCGTCTGATGCTGCTGCACATCGCCTACAAGGCCGAAAAGGGCCTGGACATGCGCCAGGAGAACTCGATCGCGAAAGTCTACCTCGCCCACATGGTTCACCACGTGGTCGACACCGCGATCCAGTTGCACGGGGCTTTGGGCTACAGCCTCGATACCCCACTTGCCGGTTGGTACACCCACATCCGCTCGCAAAGACTTGTGGACGGCCCCGATGAGGTTCACCGCTGGACCGTCGGCCGTAACGTGATCAAAGCCTTCCAGAAGGATGGCACCACGGCCGCGGCCGCTGGCGGGGATTTGCTGTAGGCGGCCTCACCAGGCAAACCCTCTACCCTCCTGATCACGCTGAACGAAGAGCTGAGACGCTGGAGTTCTTCTCGCGAAAGAACGCCAGCGTCCCGGCGACGTGCCGTGGGAGCTGTGACGGCAGATAGCCCCGGGTCTACCGTTTGGGCCTTAGTTCGCCGCCTTGAATTCAGCCTCGATCGTCAACGTCACCTCGTCGCTGACAAAGGGGACATAGGCGGTAATGGCGAACTGCGAACGCTTGATCTTCGCCGAGCCTGAGAAGCCAAGTTCGTACTTCTTGTCGATCGGATTGGCACCGCCTTGATTGAAGGCCGCCTGAAGGATCACCGGCTTGGTTATACCATGCAGCGTCAGATCGCCGGCGATATCGGCGGTCCGCTCGCCGGTCTGAGTGACCTTAGTGGCATGGAATGTCGCGGTTGGGAACGTCGCAACGTCGAGGAATTCCTTCGATTTGATGTGGGTGTCGAGCGCAGCATTGAGCGTGCCGACAGACCCGGCATCCACCGTCACATCGACCGACGCAGCGCCAACCGCTTTAGGATCCAGTTTCAGCACCCCATTCACCGTCGCGAATTGTCCGATGTAGGTCGAAAAACCAAAGTGGTTCACAGACCAGGTAATCTTTGAATGGGTGGGGTCGAGCTTGAATGTTCCGGCCTGGACAACAGCAGGTGACGGGCTGATCGCCTGAGCCAGAGCGGCAGGCGAGGAAGACAAGCTCGCCGCGAGCGATAGGGCAACTATGGCCAACAGGTTACGCAAAAGATTGAGCCTCAAAAGGATGAACGTTGGTGGCTGTATCTATCGATGCGCCAGCCAATGATAATAACTCGGAATGGCGAGACACTGTTTCCAAACTGGACGCGACCTGACTTAAGGGCCCTAAGGCTGCTGCATCTTGGAAATGTAGTCGCGGACCAGCGCCAGTCCTTCCTCGTGCACCACTGAGCGTCCCAATTCCGGCATCAGCACACCCGGGTCGGTGGACGCCATCCGGTAGACAATAATTGATGTGTCCGGGTGGCCCGGGACGAGGTCTGTCTCCAGATCGCCCGAACCCTTGCCGGCAGCCACCGGACGCTTGCCGACGCCGATTTTCACGGGCCGGTTTTCGTCGAGGTCGAGATAAAGCCCGGTGTTAGACGCCATGCCGCGCGGGTTGTGGCAGTGGCCGCAATTGCCATCAAGGTAGGCGCGCCCACGCGCCTCCAGCGGATCGGCGACGTCGTTCCAGACGGCGGTCCTTGGAGCCTTATCGGGTCTGGGGGCACCGACTAACAGGCCCGCGCGGGTCCAGTGCGCAAGTTGGTTCTCCGAGCCCTCCGGATAGGGGAATGCACCGTTCAGGTTGCGCGCCTTCACGCCGATCGGGGCGATCTGGCCAGATAGCGAGTGGCATTGCTTGCACTGGTTTGCATTAGGTACACGATAGTCGACCTGTCGGGCCTTGCCGCGCGCATCGACGAAGCTGACGTCGATACGCGCGCCGGCTCTCTTGAGATGAGCCTCGGTCTGCTGATCGTTCCAGACGTAGGTCAGCGCCACCCAACCTGTTCGGCGATGGATCAGCAGGCGCGTCTCCAAAGCCCGTATCTTTTCGTCTGGCCGCCGGAAATCTGCCGGATAGGCAAACGTCTTGATCAGCGTCGCACCGATCGGCAAGTCGAGCGTACCCTTATCTCGATAGGCCGCGTGGGTTCCGGGTGGAAGATAGAGCAAGCGGCTCTTCTCGGCGTAGTCGCTGAACAAAGGGGTATTGAGCGCATAGGGCGTCACCTGCGCATTGGGATGGCGGCCACCCTCGTCGGTGAACAGCCGGTATGCGGCAAGCGTTGGCGCAGGGGTCTGCGACATCAGGGCGTTCAACGCCACACCCGTCGGCGCCGGCGCTGCGCCCAAGCACACGACCGCGGCCAGTGCGGCGATTGATCGCCTCATTGGCGGGTTTGCAGCTTGGGCAAGACGATAGGCTTGGGCTCAGGGATCGGCCCATCATCGAGCGTGGGCTTCACCTCAGGCTTGGCGCTGAAAATATTGCCCGGCGCTGCGAAATGCAGGTTGGCCACAGGTCCGTCAGTGAAATGTAAATGCACAGCCACCGGAGCGGTCATGCCCTTGGGCGTGAAATTGGTCACCCCATCCCAAACAATCGACGGAAGGCTTCCGCCCATCGCCTGAGCGATCACATCGCCGCCTGGGAACTGAGGGGCCCAGCCGTTCCTGCCGATCTTATTGTCGTGGACAGCGATGTCGCGCGGCAACGGGTTATAAGTCAGGTCGTCGTATTTCTGGGTATAGGCGACGACCATTACGGCTGCGGTCTGGTTCTGGTCGATCTCATTTTCGAAGACGTGGATGTCTCGGTTCGCCATGACCATAATACCGGTGCCGGTCGGCACGTCGCCGACGATCGCACCCTTCTTGGCGAAGTTCTTGGTGTCGTTTTGAACGACCTTGTTGTGGAAAACCCGGGTTGAGTGCCCGCCCATCTGCGGCAGGTTCGGCAGGTCGAAAATCAGGATGCCGCCTGCGTTGTGGGTCGCAAGATTGTCGTGAACATCGGCGTTCATCGAGTTCTCGATCTCGATGCCTGCCACGTTGAATTCGGCGGTACTATTTTGGACCACGATATTCTTGGACTGGCCGACATAGATGCCGGCGTCAGATGCGCCGTTCACTGTCACATGGTCGATCAAGACATTGGTCGAGGACACCGGATAGACACCGTAGGCGCCATTGGTTTGCTTCGGCCCGCCGGTCCATTCGATCCGCAGATTCTTAAACGTGATCTGGTCGACGCCCTTCGATTTGATCCCATCGCCCTTGGTGTCTTCGACGCCAAGGTCACGAACCGTCACCTTGTTGGATGTGATCAGGACGCCTTCTCCCGAACTCTTCTGGCCCTTGAACGACAAGATTGTCGCAGCCGGTCCTGCGCCCTTGACCGTAACGCCGGCGACATCGAGCGAAAGGCCATCGGTGAGCTCGTAGCGGCCCGCGGCGATAGAAACCGTATCGCCGGGCTTGGCGTCCAGCAGCGCCGACTGCAACTTTTCCTGCACGTCACCACCGGGCATTACCGTCAGCACCTTAGATTGCGCCTGGCCGGCCAGCAGGGCGCTGGCGGCCGAGGCTGCGATCAACAGCATCTTCATTCTGGCTCTTCCTCAAATACCTGCCGCGTTGTACCGCGCCGTTCGAAGCCTCATGGTGGCGCACTCCCGCAGGGGCAATCAATGGGCAGCAAAGCCCGGCTGCGCTCAGTTGGTCGACCAGATTGAAGCGGGAAGGTTGACGCAGCGCAGAGATAGCCGGCCAACTGTCGGGCCAAGGCTGGTGTCGTGCACCGGGCGTCTGGAAGGTCGTTATATGCAGCTTGAGTGCTTCACCACCGTCACCGACCCGCCCAAGATGATTCCGGGACGGCCCGACCGGCCATGGATGGACGCATTCGGGGGGCGCACGCCCTATCGCTGTCTGCCTCTGACGATGGCCAACACGACAGGCTGGGAAATTCTCTGTCCGTTCGGCTTCACCGCCGAGTGGAACGGCGGGAACACACCGCAAGATATCATGATCATCCCAGACGCGCCGGTCACCGATGCGCGACACTTCGTGCTCTCGCACTTCGCCTATGGAACATTGACCTTTCACACGGGATATCTCTTCCGCACCCCGCCCGGCTGGGCGGTGCTGACCTCCGGGCGTCCAAATCACATCAAGCACGGGATCCAGGCGCTCGACGGCCTGGTCGAGACCGATTGGCTGCCGTTCCCCTTCACCATGAACTGGCTTTTCACTGCGCCCGGCGTCATCCGCTTTGAGAAGGATGAGCCGTTCTGTTTCATCAATGTCGTGGAGCACTCAAAGCTCGAGCGGTTCGAGCCGGTCATCCGCAGCCTGGACAGTGAGCCGGAGCTGAAGGACCAGTACACAACGTGGTCGACGTCACGCTCGGAGTTTAACCAGAAGCTCACGGACGGAGATCCAGAGGCGTTGAAAGAATCCTGGCAGCGCTTCTATTTCAAGGGCCAGCCACCGGAGCGAGGCGGCCCGGCGCCCACGCAACACGTCAGCAAGCGCCGTTTGAAAACCCCGGAACCCGAAGGCGGCGGAAAGTCCTAGCCTAGCGTCGAGACCGCCTCGACCACCGCTGCCGTTTTCTCGACGATCACCATGTGCCCAGCTTCCGGGATCGAAACGAGCTGGGCGCTGGCAATGCCCGTCTTGAAAGCCTGGGCATAGGTGGGCGGGATCAACCGGTCCGACTCGCCCCAGACGATCATCGTTTTGGCCTTGATGCGGCACAGCCGCTGGGAAAGGCCACGCTCTGGGATAGGGAATAAGATACGACCGGCCATGCCGAGCTGACGCGCGTTGGCCACCAGATAGGCCTGCAGGAAGCCCGGATCTTCAACATTACGGCCAGCGGTTAGGATCGCTGCGCCCGCTTGGGCATCGTGAAACAGCAACTGAGGCATTTCAAACGGCAGGGACGCGAACATGTCGACCACCGGATGCTCGTCGTCCCAAAGACCGGCCGGCGCAATCAAAGCCAGGCGCGATACGTCATTTGGCGCGATGGCCGCCATTTCGGCGGCGATCATGCCGCCCATGGAGTGGCCAACAAGGATCGGATCCTTCAGGCCCAGGGCTTCGACGACATCCCAGGTGTGTAGGGTAAAATCCAGCATGTCGCGGATTTCGGGAGCCTCATCGCTGTCGCCATAGCCGGGGATCATGGGGGCATAGACGTGATGTTTGACCGCCAGGGCGTTCAAGAACGGGTCGGCGGCTGTCACGCCGCCAGTACCATGCAGAAAGACGAGCGCTGGGCCCGAGCCACCCTCAAGGTAGCGCACGGTGATGTCGCGCACCTGGACGGACTTGATCTCCATGATCTTAAGCCCCCAGCGCGTAGGTCTTGGCCAGATCCGCGCTCGTCGGTGCCTCCTTCGGCAGACGGCCCGAGGTGACCCTCTTTTCCAGCGGTGTTGTCCAAAAACGGTTGTCGTCCGCCCAATCGGGGAACATGTCGCGAAGCTTCGGCATCACCTTCTCAGCGAACAGTTTCGTGGAATACATGCACTTGTCAGCCGGCATATTCCCGACGTGCATCAGGCAAAAGATGTTGCCGACGTTCAGTCCCTTGATCAGGTCCTCCATCCGCTGGCGTACGGTCTCGGGCGAGCCGGCGATGACGTGGCCGCCCTCAATCAACGCCTTCCAGGTCAAAGTGGCATAGCCGCCGCGTGGCGGCGCATACTGTGACAATGCGCCCGACTGGATGGTCTTGATGGTCCGGTAGCCGGGGGCGTCAGCAAAGCCTGGATAGACGTGCAGGCAGCGGTTGTAGAAGTAGCTGACGTGCTCGGCGTAGAGCTGCTCGGCCTGCTCATCGGTATCGGCGACCAAGATCGTCTGAGCAAATCCGGCGCGATAAGGGCTCTTGTCGACGCCGCGCTCTTCGATCCGCTTCCAGTAGCCGCTCATGAGGGCCTGGGCGCGAAGATATCCTGAGAAGCTCAGGTAGGAATACGAATAGGTATTGTCGATGCAGAAGTCGTAGGTCTCCACGGACCCTCCGCCCGGGATGTGGATCGGCGGATACGGCTGCTGGATCGGACGCGGCCAAATGTTGACGTGCCGCAATTTGTTGTAGCGGCCGTTGAACGCAAAGGGCTCTCGCGTTGTCCAGGCCTTGATGATGAGATCGTGGGCTTCCTGATACTTCTCTCGCGTCAGGCTCGGGATCTGGCCATAGCAGTAATTGGTGTCCATGGAGGTCCCGACGGGGAACCCTGCGACAAGCCTGCCCCCCGAGATGCAGTCGAGCATGGCGAATTCTTCAGCCACTCGAACCGGTGGATTGTAGAGCGCAATGGAATTCCCCAGAACGACAATTGCCGCATCCTTGGTTCGGCGAGCCAGTCCCGCGGCGATGATATTGGGGCTCGGCATTATGCCGTAGCCGTTCTGGTGGTGCTCGTTCACACCCACGCCGTCGAACCCCAATGTATCGGCGTATTCCAGAAGATCCATGTAGGTGTTGTAGACCTCGTGGCTCTTGGCCGGGTCGAACAGCTTCTGGTCGATATCCACCCAGACCGAACGGTTCTTCTCCCGGAAATCGTCCGGCAGATAGGGCCACGGCATCAGGTTGAACCAGGTGAACTTCATGGGCCGCCTCCGTCGTGCGCCCTCTCTCGGGAAGGTCGCGACACAACGCTAACCTATTGGAGCGTGGCGCCAAGTCCGCAGTCCGCACGCTTGACGGGCCCAGCCGGCTGGCCTCTCCTCAATCCTATTGGGAGTTCGGCGCATGGCAGGAACCAAGATCCATCGGCGCAACATGTTGCTGCTGGCGGGCAGCGTTACGGGCGCAGCCTGCGCGCCGGCCTCCGCGCAGCCTCCAGCCTTGGTGCCGACCGCTGCGCCGCCGCCGGCGCCCAGCGGCTACATATTCCTCAAAACCGCTGAGGCGGCCTTCGTCGAGGCCGTCGTCAGCCACATGATCCCCGCCGATGAACTGACCAGCAACGGCGTCGACCTCGGCATAGCCACCTTCGTCGACCGGGCGCTGGCGGGCGGCTGGGGCAAGGGCGAGCGGCTCTACAGCCAGGGGCCCTGGAAAACCGGCACGCCCAACCAGGGCTATCAGCTGGCGCTTACACCGGCCGAGCTCTATCGGGCTGGAATCAGTCAAGCCAACGCCTACTGCAAGGTCACCTGGGGCAAAACCTTCGATCGGCTCTCCGCCGCCGAAAAGGAGGCGTTCCTGCAGGCATTGAGCCGCGGACAGATCCAGCTGCCGGGTGGCCTGCCGTCCCAGCCGTTCTTCGATGTCGTCTATCAGACGGTTATGGAAGGTATGTTTGCCGACCCGATATACGGCGGTAACCGCGACAAAGCAGCATGGAAGATGATCGGCTTTCCCGGTGTGATGGCGAACAACGCCCGCAATATTCGCACCTACAACGATGGCACGCGCTTTCCGGCCCGGCCCGTTGGCATCGCCGACATGTCCTGAGGCGCGCGGGACATGGGCAGGAAACTTCCAAAGGTCGATATCGTGATCGTCGGCATGGGCTGGACGGGCGGCATCGTCGCGCGCGAACTCGCCCAGACCGGCCTCAAGATTGCGGTTCTGGAGCGCGGCGGCCCGCGCTCGACAGCCGAGGATTTCAGCGTGCCCTCGATCCGCGACGAACTGAGGTTCGGGGCTCGCACCGACCTAATGATGGACACCGCCAAGGATACATTCACCATTCGTAACACGATGGCCGAAGACGCGCTGCCGATGCGCAAACTCGGGTCATTCCTGCCTGGCGAAGGGGTCGGCGGCGCCGGCGTCCACTGGAACGGCCACACCTGGCGCTGGGGCGATAACGACCTACAAATACGCTCAACCTATCTGCAGAAGCATGGGGCGAAATTTATCCCCAGCGACATGCCGCTGCGCGACTGGGGCGTCAGCTACGCTGACCTCGAGCCCTACTACGACAAATTTGAATATGTGGCCGGCGTGTCGGGCAAGGCCGGCAACCTGAACGGCACAATCGTCCCGGGCGGCAATCCTTTCGAAGCCCCCCGAGCGCGGGACTATCCACTGCCACCGCTTGAGGACACCCACGCCAACAAGCTGTTCCGCCAGGTCGCCACGACGCTGGGCTACCACCCCTTCCGGCGGCCCACGGCCAATGCGTCGAAGCCTTACAAGAATCCAGACGGCATGCAGCTTGGCCAGTGCCAGTACTGCGGCTTCTGCGAACGGTTCGGCTGCGAATCCAATGCCAAAGGCAGCCCGCACGTGACCGTCATCCCGGTGGCGCTGAGGCACGAGAACGTCGAACTGCGGACCTGGTCGTGGGTGCAGAAGGTGCAGCTCGATTCAACCGGCAAAAAAGCCACAGGCGTCACCTATGTGAACGTGCTGACCGGGGAGGAACTGGAGCAGCCGGCCGACCTGGTGATCCTCTGTGCTTACGGCCTTTCCAACGTTCATCTGATGCTGCTGTCAGGCATCGGTAAGCCGTACGATCCCAAAACTGGCAAGGGCATCGTTGGCAGTCACTACGCCTATCAAATCCTGAACGGCGCGACGCTGTTCTTCGAGGGCAAGGCCTTCAACCCGTTCATCGCCGCCGGCGGCAGCGGAGAGATGATCGATGATTTCCACACCAACCCGGCGTTCGACCACGGCTCCCTGGGCTTCGTCGGGGGCTTCAGCGTAGGCGGCGGCGGAACGGGGGGACGGCCCATCGCCTATAGACCGACGCCGCCGGGATCGCCGCTCTGGGGGTCCGACTGGAAGCGTGCGACGGCCAAGGGCTATCAGTCCGCCATGGGTCTGTCGTCGTCGGGCGCGGTCATGCCGAACCGGGCCAATTATCTTGACCTCGATCCCACCTACCATAATCGCTTTGGCCAGCCGCTGATGCGGATGACCTTTGACTTCAAGGACAATGAGATCCGAATGAGCCGATATGCCGCTCAGGTGTTGAGCGAGATCGGCAAGGCGATGAACCCGACACAGATGGGGCCCGTGAGCGGCCGCACCTCCTGGTCAGTGACGCCCTACCAGACGACCCATAACACCGGCGGAGCGATCATGGGGACCGATCCCCATACCAGCGCGGTCAATGGCTGGATGCAGAGCTGGGACGTCCATAACGTCTTCGTCCTCGGGGCCTCAGCCTTCCCGCACAACTCCGCCTACAACCCGACAGGGCCGGTGGCGGCGCTGGCCTATCGCTGCGCCGAAGCGATCCGGGAACGGTACCTCAAGCGACCGGAGCTACTCACATGATCGGCGTCGCGTTGGCGTTGGCGCTGGCGGCCGCCGAACCGGCGTTTGCGGCCGGTGATCCCGTGGCCGGCAAGGCGATCTACGCCCAGTGCGCCGCCTGTCACACTCTGGACGGCGAAGCGAGCCCGCTTGGACCCTCGCTAAAGGGTGTCGTCGGGCGCAAAGCCGCAGCTGACGAGACCTATGTCTATTCGCCGCCCATGCGGCGCTCGAGCGTCACCTGGATGGCGCAGACGCTGGACGCCTTCCTGGCCGACCCGCAAGCCGTGGTCCCCGGCACCAAGATGCCGTTCGCGGGCTTGCCCGCGCAGATGGACCGCCAAGACCTCATCGCCTACCTGACCGCCCCCTGAGCGCCGCCCCCTTTGACCCTGACCGACCCCACCGTCTTCTACACCGGCTGGCTGGTGGATCTGGCCGAACGCGAGGCTCTGCTCGCCCGGTTCGCGCCGCTCTATGGGCGAGCTATCGCTCATCATGTGACCTTGAAGTTCGACGCCGGCGACACCGCGCCGCCGGGCGAGGTCGCTGGCGAGATTATCGGCCACGCGGATGACGGCTCTGGCGTGCAAGCCCTTGTGGTGGCGATCGATGGGAGCCCGGCGCGGCCCGACGGCGGAACCTTTCACATCACTTGGTCGCTGGCCGACGGCCGCGAGGCGCGAGAGACCAACGCCGTGATCGCGACGCACGGCTGGGCGGCTTTGGACGCGCCGGTCCCGTTGCGGCTAATCCCTGCGAAGCTGAGCAGCAGCCAGGCTCAGTGAGTTATAACATATTGAATTTAAAATCATTTATTTAGGAGTCACAGCTAAAATGACGGCCTTGGTAAAGTCTCGAGGTTGGCCATGCAGGCATCGCCCGAATTTCGCAAACAGCTGGCGGGTTACGGCCTAACCACCGCTGAGATCCTCTACCGCATGCCTGACCATCTGGCGCTGCTGCAGAGCTATATCTGGCAGGACTATGATCTATTCCCCAATTTCCCGGAGTTGAAAGGCTTCCTGGAATTCTGGACCCGGACCCTGGATGGCCCCCTCTTCAAGGTGACGGTCGGCCGCTGCTAGCTGATCAAGCCCGCCGAACTGCGAGCCCTGGATGGCGAGTTCGACCTACACTAAGCGCGCGTGCAGGCTAGCGATACTCATAGTGGCAGCGGCGCTTGTTGCCGTTGTGCTTGGCGATCTGATGGCCCGCGACGGCGCCTGCTCCAGCGCCGATGAGCGTACCGCCGGTTTTTCCGCCGCCATGGGACAGCGCATTCCCCAGAAGACCCCCTGCGACCGCGCCAACGACGGTCCCTGTATTGCGCTGGTCGCGCGTACTCTCGGTGTTGCAGACCCAGACCTTGTGGCGGTGTTCGGCGTGGGCGGCGAGCGCTGAGGTGGCCACCGCTAGCGCTGAGCCGACCCCGATCGCTGTGGCGAGGAACCTATTGCGCACGAAATTCTCCTTGCAGGCTACAGACACGCTCAAGGCTAAATCCGTTCCCAAAGCAAAGGTTGCATCGGGCTGCGTTCGCCTCAAGCGATCCGCCGGCTCCGATAGGGACGCCAATGACAGCCTTGACGATCCGGTGGTCCTGCAGCGCGCCGTAATCGTAGGCGGCCCCGATCTCGAAATTCAGACCCCGGACCGTCTCCTGGCCTTCCGCTCGGGGGGCGACCCACTTGATCCGAACCGTGGAGCCTCCGATCTGGAGCCGGCCATCGCGGTTGATGCCCGCCAAGGAAGGGTGGGCTGCGAATCCCAGATCGGGATTTAGTGCGTAGCTCCACTCTGGGGTGATTTGGAAACGACCGCCGGAGGCCTCTTGGCCGGTGTAATCGAGCCGGGTCCGGCCGACAGGTACGTCGTTCAGGTGGCCCGAGCGGTTTGGGTGGGCCGATCTCGTCCATATACACTTGGATTTGTTCGCCTGCGGCTTGCGCGCGGCTGCCTGAGCCGAGCGCAACAAAAAGCGCGCAGGCCGCACCGAGCCATGTCCTGATCACAAACGCCATCAACCCAAATCCCCTTTTGGCGGGGAGCCTATCGGCTCACGCGTGGACTGAGGATCGATTGCCGATTCGCGCCATGCCAAAAAGTCTCGGTTGAAGGGGCGATGCACGCGGAATAGGAAAAAAATTCCGCATCGCCCCAAAGGTTGAGGATGGTTTATCCCCTTTGAGACTGAACCTGCGTCATTCCTTACGACGCAATATGACACCGGTGTCATAACTTTGGTTAACAGAGTCCCGAGAAAACAATTCTGCGTCTCGCAGGAGCAAGCTCGGTCGCCGTTAACCATGTAGGGGAATCACCGAATCACTCGGTGGACCTTCAAAGAATATTTTAGTTCGCACCCAAACGTCAAACCCAAAGTCGAGCCTCATGCGCCAAGATAGTTCTTCCGACCGTCTCGCCTCGCTGCACGATATTTCCGAGGCCCCGAGCCGCCAAGGCACCGCTTCGAGCGGAACGGCCAATGACGGCTCAGTCCACGAACTCTATAACCTTCTGGCTGTGATAATCGGGGTCTGCGAGTCCCTCGCCGACGACTCTGGCCAACGCTCGGAAGCTCGCGAACTCGCCCGCGTCGGCGTCCTGGCGGCCGATCGCGCTGCAAAGCTCGTGAGCGCCCTTCAGGCGACCCCAGGACCGGTCGCAAAGACCGAGCCGGCCACGGTCACCGACCTGGCGACCCGCCGGCCGTTGCGCCAGGCTGCAAAGCTTGAGCCTCGGCCGGTCGAAGAAGACAGCCGCCGGGTGCTGATCGTCGAAGACGACCCAGATCTTCTTTTACTGCTGACGGCAGCCTTCGTCCGTGAAGGCTTCAAGACCTACACGGCCAACAATGGCCTTAAGGGCCTGGAGCTACTGCGGACAATCGAGCCCCACCTGATGATCACCGACATCGTCATGCCGGAGATGGAAGGCATCGGCACGATGCTGGAGGCCAAACGATGTGCGCCCGGCATCAAGGTTATCGCGATCTCCGGCGGCGGCCACTACGGTCGCAGTCAGAATTTCCTGGAATGGGCCAGCGAGCTTGGCGCCGACGAAGTTCTAGCCAAGCCCTTCCGTGTCTCCTCGCTGATTTTGGCCGCGCGCGTGGTGCTCGATAGACCGCCGCACGCACCCGACCATCCAGCGTCCGAACCCGACCCCAGTCATCCCGCGCGCTTGGCCGTTGGCAAATAGGCCTTCGGCTGGCCCCCAACGACAGAGCGCGCCCGGGAACGTCTATTCTACCCGATTTCTGAGCGATCCCCACCGCAGACCCCATAGGAGACAAGGATGCGCGTACTGTTAATCGAAGACGACCGCGCCTCAGCGCGGAGTGTTGAACTTCTACTGAAGGCCGAAGGCTTCACCATTGAGATCGCCGGACTGGGCGAAGACGGCATCGATATGGCGCGCAGCGGCGATTACGACGTGGTGCTGCTTGATCTTTGCCTTCCCGACATGAGTGGCCAGGAGGTGTTGCGAACCCTTAGGCGGGGCAAAAGCCCGACGCCGGTTGTCGTCCTGTCGGCTTCGGCGGACGTGGCCGGCAAGGTCCAGGCCTTTGGCGGTGGTGCGGACGACTATGTGATCAAGCCCTGCCACAAAGACGAACTCGCCGCGCGACTTCGCGCTGTGATCCGTCGCTCCGTAGGCCACGCCGACTCGATCATAACCGTGGGTGAAATCACGCTGAACCTGGATGCCAAGACCGTGCATGTGAACGGCCAGCGGGTGCACCTGACAGGCCGAGAGTACCAAACCTTGGAACTCTTAGCTCTGCGTCGCGGCAAAATCCTGCGCAAGGACGTCTTCCTGACCAACCTTTACGGCGGCATGGACGAGCCCGGCGGCAAGATCATCGACGTCTTTATTTGCAAGCTGCGCCAGAAACTCGCGGCGGCCTCCAACGGCAAAAAACATATCGAAACCGTCTGGGGCGGCGGCTATGTGATGCGTGATCCTGACGACGCGCAGGACCGGTCCGCAGCCTGATCCCTCAGGCCAGCGTGCGGCCGCGGTTAGGTGGCGGGCCCATCCCATCGCCCCGCAGCCCACGCCGACCGGCCAAGCTTGGTCCGGGTCCTGTAGTCGCTGGCGGTGCAGGCGAATTGCCGTTTGAACCAATGGGCGAAGGTGCTCAGGCTCGAAAAACCCAACAACTCCGAGATGCTCTGGAAGGGGTGAGCGCTGCGCTTCAAAAGCGTCTCGGCGACCTCACGGCGCGCGGTGTTGAGAAGCTCGGAGAAGGTGGTATCGCCTTCCTCCGCAAGACGTCGGTGTAGCGTGCGGCGATCCATGGACAGCCTTTGGGATACGCGCTCCACTGTCGCGCCACCGCTGGGCAGCAGCAGGACGATCAATTCACGGACCTTGTCATCAAGGGTGGCACCCCGGCCTGCGGCGATCTGCTCCAAGTAGCGCGCCAGCTGGCGAGCCATCACCGGGTCTGCCGTCGGGATCGCGACATCCAGGTCCGCGCGATCGATGACGAGACCCAGAAAGTCTTGTCCGAACGAGGGCGCGCAGCCGAAGACCCGTCGATAAACGTCCGGTTTTTTTGGCGCCGCATGGATAAATCGAACCTCTTGCGGTCGCCAACTTTCGCCAAGCAGATCGCGCATCACCCGCATCAAAACGCCGAGGCTGAGGTCCGCACCCTGGCGCTCGACCCAGGCGGGTGCGCCCAGACGAATGATCGCGAAGTCACCCGTCTCTTCGATCTGGGCTGAATCAGCGTCGTTCTGTAGCCAAAGATATCGGGCCAGCAGGTTTAGGGCCGAGCGAATGGTGGGTTGCTCTCGCATGGCAAGCCCGATCGGGCCCAAGTTGGAGAGACGTCGGCGCTCAGCAGTCCGCAGAGAGAAGAAGTCCTCGCCGGAACGCTGGGCCGCCAACTCGAACATCAAGCTCATCGCGCGGGCGGAGACCTGAATATCCGGATCGGTGAGCGCCGAGATGGGCACACCTGACTCAAGGGCGATCCGGTAGGGATCGATATTCAGACTCAATGCGAGTTCCGCAAAACCAGTCAAACCAGCGCTGCGGGCAAGATGCGCCATAGCCAAACCTCAATAGGCAAGACGCCAAGTCAACAGCCAAATAATTATGCAAATCAAGCGCAACCGAGCCGGCTAGGCGTTAATACCTAGTTGGAAGCGCGAGCTACAGGAGGGGCACGGGGGTGCCTCTTCATGGTCATTTTGATGATCCGCAGCCTGTCGGCCCTGCCGTGAAACCCATTCCCATCCAGGGCAAAATCTTCAAGGCTACGATAGGGAAACCGCCCCCCCAAAAGGGGTGATCGACGCGCCAAGATTCTAAAAAATTGGCTGCCGCGAAGCAACCAACAGGGCCAAAGAAGGCCTCTTCGGCGAAATCAATACGCAGCCGCACAGCGCGTCGAAGTCGATGCCATCCCAGCTGCCAGCCTTGGCGGACATAGAGGTGACAATGAAACTTAACGCCGCCCGTGATCAGGAAGCGTAGACCTCGCGGGCGTGGCCAACTTGCGGACCGTGGGCTTCCAGGCTGTTCGCGGCGACACGGAGAAACGTCGGCGATGAGCTCGCCCAGAGCAGCTCGGCCGCTCGGCGAGCGACCCCCCACCTGTTTTAGGCGCGCGAACTTCAGGGTGATTTGCATCGCTGCAACGACAGTTCGAGATGTGAAAATCGGGTCCAGGTTGCACGCCGAATTTAGACTTAAAAATCTAATATATTTGAAGAAACTCAATAGACTCGGCCCAGCGAGATCGGGGACGCAACGTGCTGGCACCCCCGATGTGCGCAGCCTGTTACGACAGTTGCACCTATATGCGTCGTCTGGAGCGGTACATGGTTCCGGCAGCCTGATGCCGCCGTCGCCATAGCGACCAGGCGATGATGTAGGGCTTCTGCCTCAGCGCGAAGATGAGCAGGCGGGCGAGGAGATGGCGGATCTCCAGGACGCTCGGGACGAGCGCGGCCATGCGAATCAGGCGGCGATTGGTTCTCTCGGAAAAATGACCGGGCTGGGCACCTTGCCGCGTCGCAATTTGCGGCTGAGGGGCCACACATCGTGATTGCACCAACGAAAGGGCGTCAGCGGACATCATACCCGTACTTTTGGATGATGGCGGCCGCAGTCGGCCCCTTGAGGAACACAAGGAATGCCTTCGCTGCAGGATTGTCCTCACCGACCTTGAGTAAGATCGCCTGCTGATCGATTGGGGCGTGGTCTGCGTTGGGAACGAGCCAACGCGACCCACCTTTCACATTGATGACCTGCGACAGCGCCACAAATCCAATCTCGGCAGCGCCGGTGTCGACAAATTGATAGGCTTGAGCAATCGAGCTCCCCATGACGATTTTCGACTTGATGGCGTGATAAACCGCGATCTTTTGCAGGGTCTGGACGGCGGCCGTTCCATATGGGGCCGACGCCGGATTAGC
The DNA here is from genome assembly GCA_903860975.1 of uncultured Alphaproteobacteria bacterium. Classification (GTDB taxonomy): domain Bacteria; phylum Pseudomonadota; class Alphaproteobacteria; order Caulobacterales; family Caulobacteraceae; genus Phenylobacterium. The sequence continues at coordinate 2,551 of CAIOSI010000016.1, read as the reverse complement.
GATTGCGAGCTTTTCGAACTTGCCGCTGGCAAGCACCGCACCCCTGCCGTCAACCAGGCCGGCGGTCTTAGAATAGAGCACCAGCCGGCCGATCGCGTAGGTGAACCGTGAGCCGGCAACGCCCAGGCCATCCCGCTCGGCCTTCATTGGCCGTTCGGCGTCGGCCGAGAGAAAAATCTCGTAAGGCGCCCCGTGAGACATTTGCGCATAAAACTGGCCGGACGAGCCAAAGCTGAGCATCGCGATGTGGCCAGTGGACGCCTTGAACGCTGCGGCGATTTCCTTGGCAGGATCCGTGAAATTAGCCGCTACGGCGACATGAGTTTCGGCGGCACGCGCCTGGGGCGCTCCGAACACCAGAACTGGGCCTAGAAAGGCCAAATATAAAAGACGTCGTGAAATCATGGCGAGCTCCCCTCCAATCGTTATGTCGTATGACTACACAACGGCAGGCCAGAGGGTCGCCGAGTTAGAACGCGAACTGCGAGCGGACAGATATTGCGTGATAATGCTGACCGACCTCAGCGCCGTTCGGCGTTGCAAAGCTTGATGCAGACGGCGACAGTCGCTCGATACGCACGTCTTGGAAGTCCAACAGAAAGCGGACAACCGTGTTCGGGTACCAGTTCAGACCAGCAGACCAGACCTTCTGCTCGCCGCCCCGAACAGCGTCTGCGACAGGCGTCGAGCCGAGCGCGCCAGCGTGATAGTTCAAATCGATATCTGAGTAGCGTCCGGCAATTTCCCAGGCACCCCAGGTGTGGTCAGCCAAGCTGAACGGATGGCTGACGCCCGGCGCGTCGAACGCCCAATTGTTGGCGTTAAACCTGCGCTTCTCACCCGCTAAGGTGTAGGAGCCTTCCAAGTAGTAACCGTCAAAGTTCGGATTAGACAGGCTGGCCGGCCCGTTTCGACGCTCGATCCTGAATTGCTCGTACTCGCTTTGGATGAAGAAGCCGCCGTATTGGGCGGCCGCCTCTAGGCCCGCTGTGCTGGCATGCTGCGCACTTATGACGCCGGTTGAGATCAAGCGCGTACCGTCAACGCGCAGTTCCGGGCGCTCTTGCATCGTGAACGAGTAGCGGGTGGTGCCGGCCGCCGTGTCGGGACCACCGAAGTCGGCAGGACGCGCAACGTATGAGCCGTGGACACCAACCTCGATCATGCCGTTCGCAGTCTTGACCGGCAGGAAACCGACACGTCCGATCACGCCGAGCTGGCTACCGTAGGGTTGCGCGGCGCCACTACCTTGCGAATTGATCACGCCGACCAAGCGGCCGGTGACAGCTGCGTTGACGTACCACCAGCTTCCGTTGGCCCAAAGTTCCGAGGCATCGCGGAAATCGCCGCCGGCTAGGTTGCGCGCAATGTCGGCTGACGCTGAACGCTCTAGGAATAATTGACCGCTCGTCGACCCTTGATCTTCAAGACCGATCGATGGCGAGAAGGCGCCGATTTTCAGGTGGAAGGGCTTCAGGGCAGAATACTGCACCCAGAGTTCTTGAATATGTGCGGCGTCTTCCTCGCCGGCGCCGCCGTAGTCCAAAAGGAAGCTGTAGTCCCAGTCACCAAACGCCTTGCCGTCAAAGCCAATGCGGGCGCGGCGGAAGTTCGTGCCGGACAACAGGTTGCGGGCATGGGAGGTATCGGTAGGTGCAGCGCCGCGACGGAAGTCGGAGGTGATCAGGCGGGGTGTCGCTTGCTGGTAGGCGGCCGCGTCAAACTGCATGACAATGTGGAGGTTGGCCGTGAAGCGGCCATCAACGCTTCGGATCATTGGCTTGCCGTCTGCGATGGTCACGTACCCTGAGCTGGGAGGCGACGCGGGCGGCGAGATGGTTTGAATGATGGCCGCCGGCTCAGGAGCCGGCGCAGCCGCAGGTGGCGCCGGTGGCGGCGCGGCAATGCGCGCCTGCAGGGTATCGACCTTGGCAGCCAGCGCGCGAACCTCGCTCAAGAGCGCCTGGATCTCTGCGTCGCGAGGATCGGACGCGACCTTGGCATGGGGTTTTGCGTAGGCCGTCGAGCAGCTGAGGCTGAGGGCTCCCAACGCAGCAAGGAAATTATGCCTCTTCCGCATTCTTGCAGGCCCTTGAAGGCAACCCTCGGCAATCAAAGTTGCGTTATGCATTTCTACTGTCTGACGTTTGGCTAACGCATCATTTGCGCTTTTAAATCTATCAGGAGAGTGGGAATCAAGCTGCGCCAATTTCTGATATCGCAGACAGGCTAACGCTGACTTGTCTTCGACGATGCCGCAGGTTGACTTTCGGAAGCCTGGTGACCCAATCGGTCCGCCGCGCCCAAGACTGACCCACCCGGACTGCGCCGGCGCCCAAAATCCATTCCGCGTGAACACCCTAAAATCAGCCCAGCATCGCGCTTTTGCAGCGGAATCGGTGGGGAGCTATGACGTGACCCCCGTTTCTCATCCAGCCATAACGAGAGTCCTGAGTTGATCTGAGCCTTGGTCTTCGTGGGTTGCAAGAGGCCGGTGCGCGGAGCCATCAGGTTGCGCAGCGTGCCGGCCGGACTCTCCGGATATGGCTCG
>CAIOSI010000015.1 GCA_903860975.1 uncultured Alphaproteobacteria bacterium | reverse complement strand
CTGCGCCGTCAGGACATCAACCTGCCGCAGCTTGGCGACGATCTCTTCGGGCTTGTGGTGCTTCCTTGCCATCGTTCCATCCATCCAAATGGTCCTCGGACCAACATAAGGGATGGATCACTTCAAGGGGGTCAGGCCAGTTAGACTGACAGCACCGTCCGTCCTTGAGAAGGGCCGGACTCTAGCTCCGCGTGGAGGAAAAAATCAGGGGCAGGTCACCCAAGGCTCCCTAGCGCGCCGCCGCCTGGGCGCTCATCCCCAGCTGGTCGAACAGGAACATTAGCTGGTCGGTCTGTTCGCCGATCCGGTCGTCCCTCGACGAGCCGATGCCGTGGCCGGAGCTCTTGGACGTCCGAAGCAGGATCGGCCGGTCCGAGGTCGTGGCGGCCTGCAGGGCAGCGGTGAACTTGCGCGAGTTCAGCGGATTGACCCGCCCGTCGTTGGCGCCGGTTGTCATAAGCACCGCCGGATAGGCCGTCCCCTTCCTGACCTGATGGTAGGGCGAATAGGCGTAGAGCGCTTTGAACTGCGCAGGGTCCTTCACCGTGCCGAACTCGGTGGCGTTGAAGGCGCCGTTAGGGTCCAGCTCGAATCGGATCATGTCGTAGATGCCGACCGCCGAGACCACCGCTTTAGCCAGGCCTGGATGCTGGGTGATCTCGGCGCCCATCAAGAGGCCGCCGTTCGAGCCGCCCATCAGGGCCAGCTTGTCGTGCGTCGTGTACTTGTTGGCGATCAGCCACTCGCCCGCTGCGGTGAAGTCGTCGAAGACGTTCTGCTTCTTGGTCAGCGCCCCGTCGAGGTGCCAGTCGCTGCCGTACTCGCCGCCGCCGCGCAGGTTGGCCTCGACATAGATGCCGCCAGCGTCCAGCCACAGCCGGAGCATGGCGCCCAGGAAGTGCGGCGTCTGGTTCACGCCGTAGCCGCCGTAGCCGTAGAGAAGCACCGGATGGCTGCCGTCGAGCACCACGCCTTTCTTGGCGATGATGTTCAGCGGGACCGTTGTCCCGTCCTTCGAGGTGGCGAAGGCCCGCGTCACCGTGGCGTCAGCGAAGGAGATCGGCGAGGTCACCGCCAGCTTGGTGCGCGTGCTGGCACCGGTCTTGGCGCTCCAGCGGGCGTAGTAGGCGGGCTCCAGATAAGTCACGACGCTGTAGAGCACATCACCGTCCGGCAGGGCGGCCACGTCGCCCATCGCCGCGATCGGCGGGATCGACATCGGCCGGCCTTTGCCGGCGGCGTCGTAGACCTCCAGCCGGCTGGGCCCGCCCGCGATGCGGTTGACCACCAGACGATGGCCGGCAACCACCAGCGGCTGGCCGAACTCGCCGCCATCGACGATCGCGGCATCCTTCTGCTCCGGCGTGAACAGCGAGGCCTTAGCGAAACCGCCGGCGTAGGGGGGCGTGAGCTTCATCACCTTGCCCTTCGAGGCGTTCAGCCGCGACAGGCCGTGCAGCGTCCCGTCCTTGGCCATGGCTGCGTCGATGATCCTGTCCTCGTAGCGGGCGACCTTCAGCGCCTTGGCGCGTGGCTTCAGGACATAGACCTGCCACTGGCCGCCGTCGCCCAGCTGCACCGCCGCCACGGCCGCAGGCGCGGCCTCGTCGTTGTAGAGGAATACCTCCCCGGTGCGCGGCAGGCCGTCGGCCTTGCCCAGCGCCAGCGGGTCCGGGCCCGTCGCGCCCACCCGATGAAAGTAGACTTGCATGTTGAAGTGCTTCTCCTCCTCCGTGCCAGAGGTCGGGTAGCGCGTGTACCAGAAGCCCTTGCCGTCGGCGGTCCACGCCAGGGAGCCGCCGGCGGTGGGATACTGCACCTGCGGGATCGCGGTCCCGATCTCGGCGCCGCTTGTCACGTCATAGATGTGCAGCGTGCCATCCTCGCTGCCGTTGCGCGACAGGGAGACGGCCACCTTCGTCCCATCCGGCGAGGCCACGTACCAATCGATCTCGGTGTGGCCGGATGCGTCGAGCGCGTTGGGGTCCAGCACTCCCGTGCGACTGCCCGGATCGGCCTGCGCATTCAGCCGCACCAGCGAGAGCTGCTGCCTGGCCGGATCGTTGTAGAGGGCGAAGACGTAAGGCCCGCGCGCCTGCAACCCGCCATAGGCCGGCGAGGCCGCGGTGATCAGCCGCCGCAGCTTGGCCGCCACTGCCTCGCGGCCCGGGACGGCGTCGAGATATTGATGGGTGCGCGCGTTCTGGGCGTCGCTCCAGGCCTCCACCTTCGGGTCGGCGGCGTTCTCCAGCGCTCGGTAGGGGTCCGCTACACTCACCCCCTGGATCACATCGACCGTGTCGACCGGCGGGAAGGTGGGCGGCGGCGGGACGGCTGCGACCGCGAAAGCCGCGAAAGCCGACGCGGCGGCGAACGTCAGGACAGTGAGCTTCATGCAGAATCCCCGGGGAGCTGGCCGGCAGGCTAGCCCGCCGGGAGCCTGTTTCGCCAGGGGGTTTAGCGCACACCATCGACAGTGGCGGGCGTTCATGGGCCAGGGCCAGTTTGCGCCTGACCGGAGACAAGTTGCCGTTGGACTGATGAAGTGGACAGCCCCTGTGCCCGGCGTAGATGCGCCATAGGGTGGTCGTTGTTGAAACGGTCACAAATAGGAACCGTCCACCATGAAGATTACCACGATCGGAATTGATCTCGCCAAGTCTGTGTTCCAGGTTCACGGCGTCGATGACGCTGGTCAGGTCATCGTTAGGAAGACGCTTAGGCGCGGCGAAGTGCTGACCTTTTTCTCTGCCCAGGTGCCATGCCTTGTCGGGATGGAAGCCTGCGCTACAGCGCACTACTGGGCTCGGGAGTTCTCGGCGTTCGGCCATCAAGTGCGGGTGATGCCGCCCTCATACGTGAAGGCTTATCTGCGGCGACAGAAGAACGACGCAGCCGACGCCGAAGCGATATGCGAACCAGCTTGACGCCGTTCTTCGCCAGTTTACGGACGTAGAATTCCAGTTCGAAATGGTCGCGGAAGAAGCGGCTGAACGAATGGACGATCACCAGATCGAACGGCGCGGGCTTTCTGGTTCCCGCCTCGATAATGCGTTGGAATTCGGAGCGGCGGTCGTTGAAGGCGGATGCGCCCGGCTCAACGTAGGTCTCAGCGAGCTGATAGCCGCGCGATTGGCAAGACGCCTCGCCTTGCCGCTTCTGGTCAGGTTTGGAGACATCGTTCTCGGCCTGCCGCGCCGTCGAGACGCGCAGATAGAGTGCGGCGCGTTGCGGCACGGTCATGCTGGCAAACTCCCTATGTCATCGCGATCGCCCGAACAGTTCGTCGAACACGTCGCCGAACCAGGCTTCGAACACGTCCACCTCGGCATCCGTGACCGGCGCGTGCACGGGCCAATCGTCGATGACGCGCCAGGACTCAACGTCGTGTTTGACCGGGCGGCCAAGGCGCGGCGAGGGGCCTGGCACGACATAAAGATCGGTTGGCAATTCGCCGAACGCGGCGCGGTCGCGCAAAGGGGAGCGTGCCAGGACATTGCGGCAGGATCGCTCAAACACCGGGCGGGCGGAACGGCCGTTCTCTACGCTGGGACACGCCCGGCTTGATTGTCGGTCACGCCTCCCGCTTGATCCTTGGTGAGACAGCTAGCCCGAGGAACACGAGAACGGCCTGATTGAGCCGCAGGATATCCTCATCGTCCAACCGGCCGAGGCGCGCGCCGACCTTGGTCTTGGGAACCGTGGTGATTTTGTCCACCATCAGGCGACACGCCGCACGCAGGCCGTTGCGCTGGTTTGGCTCCACGGCCAGGCGGAACAGTGGCGCTTCGGTTTCATCGGTGGTGAAGGCGCAGACCGTGATGGAGTCTGTCGCGTCAAAACTATCGTCCTGCACGATGACGACGGGGCGCGGCTTGCCCGCATAGTCCTTGCCGCCGGCGACGGTCCAAATGTCGCCGCGCCTCATTCATCGCCCCAGCCAGACACCGACTCGATAAACGCTTGATCGTCATGCGCGTGAGGGCTCGTCGCGATCGCCAGCGACTGGCGATGTGCTTCGGAGCGGAAGGCCGGGGATCGCACATCGGGCACCCAGATCTGGATCGGGCGAAGACCCTGCTCACGCAGCCGCTGACGATGTTCCCGGACCTTCACGCGGGATGACTTGGGGCTTGACGCCGACGCCATAGCGAACCCTTCAAATAGGTTACATGTAACTTACCATCCGCACGGCCCGATGGCCAGAAATTTTCATTGGACACGGTCACATCCCCTTCCCGGCAAAACCCTCGCCCCAAGGTAAAGCGCCGAAAATAGGATGGAAATTATTCAACAATATCCCTTGGTCGGCTCACGCTCCGACCGGACGGCACGGAGAAAGACAAGCCCGATCATGGGCTTGGATAGCGACCGGGGAGCCGCCGTTATCTTGCTGTCTCAGAACTGTCCCTACCGCCCTCGAAATCCGGATGCAGCCAGCGCTTCCTTTCGGATCGAACAGGTCAGTGACCAGCAACAGGTCGATGGTTTTGTTGCCGTTCATGATCCGCCCCATTTCGACCGATCAAGGGCGAATGCGACGGCGGACACCAGATCATTCGCGGGATGGAATCCGAGTTCGTGAAGCTGGCCCAGGATCGCTTCAAAGTCGCGGTAGGTGACCGGCGCGGTTTCGCTTAGCTGGGCCAGATTACTGATCTGGTTCGCTAGCGCCTCAATGGCGCTTTGCCGCGCCGCCATTTCCTCTGAGCTGGGCATCGCGGCCGTGTGCCATGCCGATATGGTGGAATGGGCGCGTGTGAAGGCCGCGACCGCCCGCAGTGCGTCTGCCGGAGTCACAATCAGCGAATAGCTGGTGCTGCGCCCGCCTGCGGTGTCCTTGACGAGAATGTGCCGCAAGACGAGGTCGTCGATGTCACGCAGTGCCGTGTCGGTCGATGTCTTGGTGATAGTCGCCCATTTGGACGTGGTCATCTTGCCTTCAAAGCCTTCGAGCAGCCGGTTGATGACCGCTGTCTGGCGCTCGCTGAGAGGCTGGCCTGCCAGCTTTTCCCAGAATCGCCCTTTGCGCAGGACATTGGCGAGAAGGGCCTCCGCGCCATCGAAGGCGCGGTCCAGGCAGGCCAGGAACCAACGAAGCCACGCGGTGATATCGAGGCTGCCTTTTTGGGTGGCTTCCAGGATGTCGTAATAGGCGCTCCGCTCAATGCGGATCTGGCCCGACATGCTGTAAAAACGCTGCGGACTGTTCTCTGAGCGGGCGAGAGCCAGGTCCGCGATAGCGCGCGCGATCCGCCCGTTGCCGTCATCGAACGGGTGAATGGTAACGAACCACAGATGCGCAACGGCGGCCTTTAAGATGGGGTCGATAGGTGCATCGCCGCCAAACCAGTCGAGGAAGGCTTGCATCGCTGCAGCGAGGTGGTCTGCGCGAGTTGCTTTAAAGTGGACGCGTTCACGACCTATCGGTCCTGACACGACCTGCATTGGACCCGAGGTGGCGTCGCGCCAGCCTCCGACGATGATCTTGGACATGCCGCTGCGCCCGGTTGGAAACAGGGCCGCGTGCCAGGCGAAGAGCCGCTCCTGGGTGAGCGGATTCTGGTAACTCTGGGTGGCATCGAGCATCATTTCGACGACACCTTCGACGTTTCGGTCTGCGGGCGCGAGCGCGCCGATATCCATCCCAAGCCGGCGGGCGATCGAGGAACGAACCTGCTCCTTGTCGAGGAGTTCGCCTTCGATCTCGCTGGACTTGAGAACGTCCTCGGTGAGCGTTTCAAGGACAGCCTCGGCTCGATGCTGGAAGCCGAGGGCTTCCATACGGCCGAGTAGCTTGCCTTGCCGCAAACGCACGGCTGCGAGCTGCTCTTGCAGCCGCTTTACATCCCAGGTCAGCGTAGGCCAGCCGTCTAATTCATGGATATAGGTCACGATAAGCACCGCTCCCGATGCGGGGATTATGGTGATCATTCACCGCAAACGCAAGAATAATCCCCGCGCTCTGTGCGGTGAATAGGGCGCGCATTCACCGCACGGTACTGACAGCTAAAGTCGAAATCTCCATTTTCCGGTGTCAGCAGCGACTTTTCACAGTCAGAAAAACGAACAAAATCAGCGATATTCGTTTCTCGATTCGCAGCTAGAACCGACCACTTTTCGCCTGAGAGGCGAATTGTGGCTTTAACCTGTCAATACCGCGGCCAGGGATGTCGGCCTATCAAGTCGCCACCGGCCTGGCGGCATGCGCGAAAATAACCACGCTGAAAACGCTCACCTGGCCATCCGACGACGAGAGCGGAAGCAACAGAAGTTCCGGCATGGCGAATGACGTCAGCGGGGAAGCGTTGGCGTTCGAATGAGATCGGCTGCACGGGCGGCTCAATCCCATCCTTATGGCCATATCTGGGGACGAGTTAGGGTTTACCTGACAGCACCACTTCGCTCGGTTAAACCCTACCTCTTACCGGTCGGCGCATTTCATCTGACAATGCCCCTTGGATGCATTTCTTGGAGGCGGTCCAAATGAGTCATGTGCTGGTCATCGGAGCCGGTGGCGTCGGATCTGTTGCCGTCCATAAGATGGCGATGAACCCGCACTTGTTCTCGCATGTCACCTTAGCCAGCCGCCGGGCAAGCAAGTGCGAAGCGGTCGCAGCGTCCGTCAAGCGACGAACCGGCGTGACTATCGCCACGGCGGCGCTCGACGCCGACGATATCACCGAGACCACGGCGCTGATCGCAGCGGTAAAGCCAGCCGTGGTGGTCAATCTGGCACTTCCCTATCAAGACCTCTCCATCATGGAGGCGTGTCTTGCGGCTGGCGTGAACTACCTCGACACCGCCAATTACGAGCCCCTCGAAGAGGCCAGATTCGAATACAGCTGGCAGTGGGCATATCAGCAACGTTTCGAGGCGGCCGGGCTGATGGCGGTGCTGGGCTGCGGGTTCGATCCCGGCGTGACGTCGGTCTTCACCGCTTACGCTCGCAAGCATCTGCTCGACCGGATCGACACCCTGGATATCCTGGACTGCAATGGTGGCGAAAACGGCCTGCCGTTCGCCACCAACTTCAATCCAGAGATCAACATCCGCGAAGTCACGGCGCCGTCTCGGCACTGGGAGAACGCCACCTGGGTTGAGGGGAAGGCCTTGGCGCACAAGCAGGTCTTCGATTTCGATCAGGTCGGCCCGCGCGACATCTACCTGATGTATCATGAGGAGTTGGAGTCCCTGGCTCGGTTCTATCCGGAGATCAGGCGCATTCGATTTTGGATGACGTTCAGCGAAGCCTACTTGCGGCACTTGGACGTGCTGCGAAACGTCGGCATGACCCGGATCGATCCGGTGATGTTCGAGGGCCGCGAAATCGTCCCGCTGCAGTTCTTAAAGGCGCTGTTGCCGGAGCCCGCGACACTGGGTTCGATCACCCACGGCAAGACAAATATCGGGATCATCGCCACTGGCGAGAGGGCAGGCGAAACCAAGACCATGTATGTGCTCAACATCTGCGATCACGAGACCGCCTACGCGGAGACCGGCAACCAGGCGGTGAGCTACACGACCGGTGTCCCGGCGATGATCGGCGCGGCGCTAATGTTGGGCGGCCAGTGGAAGGGTGCCGGAGTTTTCAACATGGAACAGCTCGATCCCGACCCCTTTATGGACCTGCTAGGCCAACACGGGCTGCCCTGGCAGGTCAGGCAACTGGCGTCGCCGCTCGCATTCTGATTGATCCCGGATGATGGAAACCCAGGCGGCCGGCCCAGGCGCATTTGCACGATTTGATCTTTGTCGCGTGCCGTCGCCCTGCTTCGTGGTCGACGAGGCAGCGGTGCGGCGCAATCTAGCCATGCTGAAGGATGTGGGCGAACAGGGCGGCACCAAGGTGCTCCTGGCGCTGAAGGCCTTTTCCATGTGGTCTCTGGGCGATCTCGTGGGGGACTATCTCGACGGCGTCTGCGCCTCGGGACTGTGGGAGGCCAGGTTGGCCCGTGAGCACTACCACGGGCATCTGACCACCTATTCTCCCGCTTACCGGGCCGACACTCTGCCCGAGATCCTCCACCTTTCCGACACCGTGATCTTTAATTCCCCGGCACAGCTCGCCCGGTTCGGCGGGTTGATCGCCAATGCGCGGGGCCGAGGCGAGGTATTCGATATCGGCCTGCGCCTGAACCCCGAACAGAGCGAGTGCGAGGTCTCCAAATACGACCCCTGTCAGGCCGGCTCGCGGCTGGGATTTCCGGTGTCACAGCTCCGGCCGGAACACCTCAATGGTGTCGACGGGCTACATATCCACGCACTGTGCGAGCAGGGGTTCGAACCCCTTCGCCGAATCTGGGCGGCGCTTCAGCCGAAACTTGAACCCGTCTTGCCACTGTTGAAATGGCTCAACCTCGGCGGCGGCCATCACATCACCCGCGCCGACTACGAGCGCGCCAATTTGATTGTCCTCCTGCGCGAGATCTCCTCGCGTTATGGCCTTGAGGTCTATCTCGAGCCCGGAGAGGCGATCGCGTTGGACGCCGGCATCCTGGTCGGTGAGATCCTCGACACGTTCGACAACGCAACGCCCGTCGCCATTACAGATATCTCGGCCATCTGCCACATGCCCGACGTCATCGAAGCACCCTACCGGCCCGCCTTGCTGAACGAGCGTGAAACGGGGGTCACGGTCCGGCTCGGGGGCACGTCTTGCCTGGCTGGAGACATCATCGGTGACTACGTCTTCGACGCAGTGCCCGTGCCCGGCACGCGCATCGCCTTCCTGGACCAGGCCCACTATTCAATGGTCAAGACCAACACATTCAACGGGGTGCCATTACCCGCGATAGCGCTCTGGAACAGCGAAACGGACGGCCTGAGGTTGGTAAGGCAGTTCGACTACCAGGACTTTCGTAACCGCCTCTCCTAGTGAGGCGCCTGTCTGCTTTCTCCGACGTTCCCGATGCCTGCTCCGGGCACCCGGCGCATCGCAATCCTCTCTGTCGGAATCGTATCCTCCCCAAAAAAGCGTGGCGACCCTCGCGTCGACGAGGTGCCCAAACCGCCTCCCCGAACGGACGGGATCAAATCGGAATGGGTGGCGGGATCATTCCGGAATGATGACTTTCGTCCACTCGACTACCCGCACCGCCAAGACGTCGCTCGATAACTCCCCAAATCCGGGACCGCCGCAAATTGCGTCGACGACTTCGGAGGTAAATCCGCTACCGAAACGGCAATCTGGTCTTTAATCGCCCGCTTCCCCGGAGCCATCAGCATCAAAGGTGGCTGTCCGGTGAACAGAGACATGTCTGGTGGTTTGGAGCGAACATGCGCCGGGGTGGCCCTTGGCAGGGCTGCGAACGTGCGACGCTCGCCTGGACCCTCAACGGGCGAAAGCGAGGCGCACCAACACGTGGTGATGTCGCGCTCGCCATCCGATCGGCCGCTTACAGGCCAGCCGTTCGTCACCAACTGTCCCGTGGACCTGGATTTTTTAGCGACGCGTGTAGGTATCGTTCGGGCCACCAATGCGTTCCAGCGTAACCCGCAACCCCCCCATATCAGGCCGCGTCCAGATCATATGGCCATCGGCATCCAGGCGCCGCGTCACCTTAAGACCCGGGATGGTCAGCGCCAGGCCTGGCACCGGTGCAGGGCGCAGCACGAAGACGCCGTGTTCATAGCTGGCAATCACACTGATCGGGGTCTTGTAGTCGCGAACGGACACATCGTGGTCGCCATTCTTGAGTGTTCCATCGGCGTGGGCGTCGCAGATCGTGCCGCCACCCATGTCGATGATCCGGTCGCCGCATTGTTCGATCCGCTCTACATAATCGTAGATGCGATCACCTGCCGGCGCGGCTCTGCCACCCCGTTGGGCATTCAGGGTCTTCCAGATTCCCCGCAGATCTGGGGCACCCTTGACCAAAGGCTCCGTGCAAGCGGCCAGCACGGGGTGCGGGAAACTCTTGCCATAACCGCCTGCTGGGGTGTGGGAGACAGGAATGTCGGCGGCGGTCAGGCTTGAGCCGCTGGCCGCCGAATGACGGGCCACAACGACCGGCGTGGAGGGCTCGGCTGGCCCACAACCGGTGAGCAAGGCGGACATGACCAAACCGATCATCCCAGATCGGAGCCGCTGCGCGCGGCGGGCAGCTAAACCGGCAAAGTCAGATATCATCACCTTACCCCTCGCACCAGGGCACCTCGTCTTGGGTCGCCGTTTCAACCCGGGCCGGCGCACCGCCGAAGCCGCAATCGCCGCATCGAGATCTGTGCGGACCAAGCCGCACCTCTGCCCTACCGGCTTGGCCGACAGGGCGCCTGAGAGATCTAGGTGTGGGTCCCATCTGACGCCATCGCGATGGCTAGCCCATGACCGTCTCAATCAACACCTGCCCCTCGAGGCCAGCGTCGCGGTGGACATGAATGTCCGCATATTCCGGCGACGATGTGATCGCCGCCATCGCCTTAAAGGAAGGGTATTTCATCACGCCAACGGCGTCCCAGTTGCCCTCGATTTCCCCAATAAGTAGCCCACGAACGCGGGCTGAGAACACCAACTCTCCGCCGGAATCGGCCACCAGTTTGCTCATGGCGCGACCATAGAGTGCGTACGCTTCGCGGCCGGTAAGGCTTGTGGTGCGTCCGTCGGCGTACACGGCCTTGTCGCGGAATTTGAGCAAGTTCAGCATGTAGATCGGCTGACCGTCGTCTCGCCCGAAGGCGGCTTTCGACTGGTCCGGCGTAGGGCCGTTCGCGTTGGCGATATGCATGGAAATCTCTCGAGACGGAGCGAAAGCGGCGTGTCGTTGCCACGTTTTCCAGGCGCAGCGAGCGAATGTCAAACGATGCCAGTCCATCTGCCACGAGTGCGCTCATTGCTCGCCTTGCCCGTGGTTTCGAAGTCTCGGCCCGCCATTGGCGACCTTGATGGTCTGCCGGGGTTCTAAAATCGAAGCCCGCCACCGCGGCCTCGGCGTCCGGCCTCGCAGCAATCGTGGCGCACGCGCCAAGCCTGGGCGTCATTCCGTAGAATGACCATCAAGCCTTGAGGCGGCGGCACAGCGGGTTCGGCTTGCTTAGCAAAGCCGCACCCCCTATCGGCACTGCATGACCACGGATAGGGCTAAGCCGTCATCGCCCCGCGCCCGACGCGCTCCGCCCCCCGAGTTGGACGGACGTTTTGAGCGCAGCCGCGCCACACGCGAGAAGATCGTCGCAGCGCTCCTCGATCTCATTCGAGCCGGAAATCTAAGCCCGACCTCAGAAGATGTGGCTCAGTACGCGGGCGTAGGACATCGCACGGTCTTCCGACACTTCCAGGACATGGAGTCGCTGTTTGAGGAGATGAACACCAAGGTTCGCTCCCTGGTGCAGCCGGTGCTGGCGGAAACGTCATGCGAGGGGACGCTGGCTCAGCGGGTCGAGCAACTTGTCACGGCTCGGGCGGCCACATTCGACCAGATAGCTGCCTACTATCTATCAGGTGAAATCCGGCTGCACACTTCGCCGACACTGCAACGCGCCAGGGCACAGTTTGCGGCTCAGCAGCGCCGCCAACTCCTCGCCTGTCTGCCGCAGGTCGAGGCGCGCCCCGACATAGCCGCAGCGATAGAACTGCTGACGTCCATGGATGGATGGCTCAGATTACGTCGCACGCAGGGCTTGAGCGCGAAACAGAGCCGGCTGGCCGTGGTCGCCGCCGTGAACCGCTTGCTGTGTGACTAAATCTGTTTCCCATCGTCTCGCCGAGCGATGGCAGACGTTCGGGACGGGAGCCGACGGCGCGCGCGGACTTGAGAGACCCCGCTCCAACCTTGTCACTTTGCGCTATTGACATATCGAATGCCATATCTTTTCTGACTGCCAATCTTGAGCGGAGAATCCAAGATGGCGGCGAGGAGTGCCCGGCTGAGGTGGCCTGCCTTATCGCTGGCGTTGATAGCCCTGTCCGCGTCCCCCGTGCAGGCAAAAGACGCCGCAACAGCGCCCGCGAAGCCGAATATCGTGGTCCTGCTGATGGACGATGCGGCCTTTATGGATCTGGGCGCCTTCGGCGGTGAGGCGCACACGCCCAATATCGACCGGCTCGCCGCAAGGGGGGCCATGTTCTCCGGCTATCACACCTCGCCTCTGTGTGCGCCGTCGCGGGCGATGCTTCTCACCGGGATCGACAACCACCGGGCGGGTGTGGCGACGATCGAGGAGGTGCTCCCACCATCGCAGCGCGGAAAACATGGCTATGGCCTGCATTTCGAACCTGGCGTGCTGACTATCGCCGATCGACTAAAGCCGGCGGGATATCGGACGCTGATGGTTGGGAAGTGGCATCTGGGACATGGCGAAGGTCAGCTGCCGAACCGTCATGGTTTTGACCATTCTCTAGCGCTGGACGCCTCAGGCGCCGACAACTGGTCGGCCAAGCCCTACATGCCCTACTATCGGGACGCGCCGTGGTTCGAGGACGGAGCACCCGCCATGATGCCGGCCGCCTACTATTCGTCCGACCTGATTGTAGATCGAATGATTGGGTATCTGGACAAGGCACCGCCGAAGACCCAGCCCTTCTTCGCCTATCTGGCGTTCCAGGCTGCGCACATCCCCGTCCAGGCCCCGCGGGCGTTCACCGACCACTATCGCGGCCGCTACGACGCAGGCTGGGATCAGATCCGACGAGAGCGGGCGGACCGCGCCCGCAACCTTGGGCTGATACCGCCGGACGCTCCCGTTCAGGACATGCCGAAGTTCGCCAAGTCGTGGTCCAGCCTGTCTGAGGCGGACCGGCGGATCTATGCCCGCAGCATGGAGGTCTATTCGGGAATGCTGGAGGCAATGGACGCCAGCATCGGACGACTGATGAACCACTTGTCGGCAAGAGGCGAACTCAACAACACCGTCTTCATCGTCACTTCGGACAATGGTCCAGAACCCAGCGATCCGGTTCATGCGCCGGGCATGAACTTTTGGATGAGCCAGCATGGCTATGACTGGAACCTGCAACATCTGGGCGAAAAGGGGAGCTTGACCTTTATCGGGCTTGAATGGGCGGCGGCGATTTCGTCGCCGGGGGACTTGTTTAAGTTCTACGCGGCCGAAGGCGGAATCCACGTGCCGCTGATCATGGCCGGTCCAGGCATTCCCTCCGGCTCACGCGTGCCCTCGACCGCTTTTGTGACGGATCTCGCGCCGACCATTCTCGATTTCGCCAATGCACCTCCGGCTCCGGCGACGGCAACCTCGCTCGACGGCCGGAGTCTGCGCGCGGTGTTGCAGGGCGCAGCTGCGGCGACGCACGAGCGTGACGAGCCCATCGGGATCGAGGTTTCAGGAAATTCAGCGCTATTGCGCGGGCCGTGGAAGATCGTGCGCAATATGCCACCCTACGGGGATGGACGCTGGCGACTGTTCGACCTGACTGCCGACCCCGGCGAAACGAAGGACCGGTCCGGTGACCAGTCTTCGATTTTCAAGTCCATGCTGGCCGACTACGCGGCCTATGAACGCAGGGTCGGCGTACAACCCCTTCCCGCCGGCTACAACAGCATGGATCAGGTGGCCCAGAACGCGATCGTTCGCCAAATCGGTTTCGCCATGCCGGGTCTTGCGACTTTCGCAGCGGGCCTCCTGGGGTGTTTTTTTGGGTGGCGGTGGCTTCGGAAGCGACAGCGCAACAGGCGCTAAGGACGCTAATTCGCCAGACGCTAATTCGCCAAGAGAGCTCATTTTCCCAGCCGGATCAGCGCAGTCATGGCGACGTTTGCGACCCGGCGCGCGCCCTGAAATCGTCTGGTGGCTAGGCCTCCGTTACGGCGACGCGGGCGACGAAACCCATCGCGCACCAATAGAAGTCGCGCCCCCAGCCGGGGCTAGGGAAAACCACCCCCTGCAGCGGCCCGCCGATCTTGGCGCGCGCCCGGGTCTCACCGGTAACGATGTCAAGCACAGCGACATATTCGCAAGCCCTGTCGAAGTCGTTGGTCACGAGCTCGCCGCTGCCCGGATAGAGCAGCATATGGCTGGCGGCACCAAAATTCGCCCGCTCCCAAAGCGGAGCCAGGGACCGACGACCCGCATCGAAGCGCCAAGCACGAAGGTGCTTGTTCGCCGAGTCCATAGCCACGACGATCTGACGGCCGACATCGAAAAGGGGAGGATTGGTGATGGAGCCCCCGCCCAACCCACTCACCTCAAGGGCATCGAAATCGGCGCTGTCCGACAAGCTCACCCTGATCAACCGGTTGGGGGTGGATGAGACACCCGCGCCGATCATTGACGTGCGGTAGCGGTGATGGCCATTGTCCATGAACCAAGCCTGGTCTTCGGCCAGCACCACGTCCCAGCCATAACTTTGTTGCGTGCCGGCGGTATAGGCGTGACGCCAGCCCTCATCGAAGATCAGACGTCCGGCTGGGCGGTCCCAATGGTAACGGAAAATCGACTTCACACCGACGACATAGAGGGTGTCTCCGCGAGCCGAGAGGCGCGCGATCGACGGTTCGGGGCAATCGGTGTCTGCGCAAACCGGCCGCAACGTTTCCGGATCGATGACGCTCAGTCGCGCGGGGACGCGATCGGAGATGTTCTTGCAGACCAGCAATCCGCAATCGAGCAGCACAAAGGAGTTGTAAGGCAGATCATGAGCCAGATTGAGACTGGCGCGCAGCGACAGATCGCAGCCGAGCTTATGGGCGTGATTGCCGTAGACGACATAGAGGTCGCCATTGCGGTGCAACGCCATCCCGCCGGGCCACACGCGCCCGCCCGGCAGGCTGGGGGATCTGGCGAGCGGTTCCAGGGTTTGGGCGTCCAGGCGAGTGACCCGCGAGGAAGTGGCGAAGCCGAGCTTTGAGCGCAGAGCGGTATGCGTGAGCATTAGGACCTCGCCGGGCTCGCCCAGTATGGTCATCGTCGACATCTGGGTACGGCGGCGAGTGACCGTCAGCCGCTCATGGGGTTGGATATTGAGCGGCCTCCCGCGCGCGGTCGCAAGGCGCTCAGGCCCACCATCCTCGGCCGGCCACGGCGTGTCGAGATAAGCGTCCGCGCGCATTAATCCGCCCCTACCTATCGCGATGACCCGTTCACACATCCGGCCGCCGCAAGGTCACCCCGACCGTCACAGCTTCCGTTGCCAAGCCCCATCACATCATATAATGACACAGTAACTGTCAACACTTGTCGCGGATCGATCCTTCGCGGACATTGATCGGGACGGCGGGTGCGGGGGGCCTGATGATGGCGAGTTTCTGGGTTTGGGGCGCGGCCCTGCTTGGCTATGCGATCTTTCTGGGTTGGTACGACAACTGGCGGGGGCCCCTGTCACCAGCCGAGATCGAATCCCTCATGGCGCGAATGATCGCCAGCAATGTCGGTTATGGCGATCAAAACGAAATGCCGGTCATGCGGCGCTTTCTTCAGGAGGATGACGGACGTGAGTTCTTTATGCTCAACGTCATCCGCCTGTCCGACACCGAGGTCGCCGATCCTGTGACCGGCGAGATGCGGCCGGCGCGCGAGGTCATGGCGGGCTACACGCGCATGTTCATGCCGGCGCTGTTCGCCAGGGGCGGACACCCCGCCCTGGCCGCGCGCCGCATTGGCGGCATGGTCGACACCTGGGGGCTCAAAGAGGTCCCGGATTGGTCGATGATGGGCTACGTTCGATATCGAAGCCGGCGCGACGTCGCCCAACTGGTCTGCAATCCGCGTTTTCGCGGTGCCCACGCGTTCAAGTTCGCCGCCATGCCGCAGACTTTCAACTTCCCGACCCGCCCAATGATCATGACCTTGGCGAGCCCACGGATCTGGGTGGGTCTGTCGATGGCCCTGGCCGCGGCGGTATCGCAGATCGCCTTGCTGCTGGCTGCGATAGCGAACTGACGCCTGGCTTCGGCGACACCCGACCTTCAGATTGGAGTCGATCCATGAAGATCATGCGCACACCCGATGGGCGGTTCGATAACTTGCCCGGCTTCCCGTGGCCGCCCCGCTACACGAGCGTCAAGGACAACGACGGGACCGACATTCGCATACACTATGTCGATGAAGGTCCGCGCGACGCCGCCCCGATCCTGTTGATGCATGGCAATCCCTCTTGGGCCTACCTCTATCGCCACATGATCCCAGGCCTGCTCGCGACCGGCCGACGGGTGATAGCGGTCGACCTCGTCGGCTGCGGACGGTCGGACAAGCCTGCGACGAAGAGCGACTACACTTTGGCGCGGCATTACGACTGGATGGGCAAATGGCTCACCCAGATGGACCTGACGGATATCACCCTCTTCTGTCAGGACTGGGGCGGCACAATCGGTCTCTATCTCGTCGCCCAGCACCCCGAACGCTTCGCCCGCGTGATCGCCTCCAACACCGGCCTGCCGCTTGGCGAGGGCGAGAGCGATGTCATGAAAATGTGGGTTGGCATGATGCACGAGGCGACCGCCTTCCCTTGGGAGATTTTCGAAGGGGGTATGCAGCGCAAGCTGAGCGAAGGCGAACTGGAGGCCTACCGCGCGCCGTTTGCGTCAACCGAATATGAAGCCGGGATTATCCAGTTTCCGGTCCTGATCGCGGTCCAGCCCGACAACCTCGGCGCGCCGCTGAACCGCGACGCCTGGGCCAAGCTTGCCAGGTTCGACAAGCCCTTCCTGACACTGTTCGGCGACCTCGATCCGGTCGCGCGGGGGTGGGACAAGCGGGCGCAGGCCCACATTCGCGGTGCGGCTGGTCAGAAGCACCACAATATCCCGGCGGCCAACCACTTCATCCAGGAAGACGCGCCTGATGAGCTCCTCGCCCACATCATTCCCTTTCTCGACGTGAATTGAGGAGACTGCCGTCGTGGCTCTGCTCCCGCCAAGCACCAACGCCGCCTATCGCGGATCCGTCCTTGCCGCCTGGTTCCTGGCCCTATCTGGCCTACTGACCATCGCGCCGGGGATGATCCATTACTTTCTTCCTGATGGCGGCTCGGGTGTCATCGCCCATATCGACCTTTCGACCCGCGCCGACACCATCATCGCGATCTTCGCCTGGTACGGGGCCATGCAGATCCCCTTCGGGATTCTCATCCTGATCATCGCCCTCAGATACCGAACGCTGGTGCCCCTGGTGCTGCTTCTGATGATCCTGGTGCAGGCGCTCAGCGCCTTTGCCGCATGGTTCTGGAAGGGCTCTCACGGCGACCACCATCCGCCCGAACACTACGCCAGCGCCCTTTTCATCGTGCTGGGCGTCATCTTCTTTGCCTTCTCGCTGCGCGATCGCCGCACCCAATAGGAACGGACAACATGATCACCCAGGTTCAGGTGCGCCGATCAGCCTTCGCTGAAACCCGAACGATTTGCGTTGAGACACCGCAATTGGCGGACGGCGAGATCCTCGTCGCCATCGACAAGTTCGCCATGACTGCGAACAACGTCAGCTACGCCCTCTCCGGTGACATGATCGGCTACTGGAAGTTCTTCCCTGTTGCGGAGCCCTGGGGGATCGTTCCCGTTTGGGGGTTTGCCGACGTTGTCGCCTCGCGCGCTCCAGGCCTTGTCCTGGGTGAGCGCATCTGGGGCTTCCTGCCCATGGCGAGCCACCTGGTGATGCGGCCGGCCGCGGCGACCGAGCGAAGCTTTTCGGACGGCGCCGCCCATCGCGCGGAATTGCCGGCCATCTACAACACCTACCAGTGCACAAGCGGCGATCCGCCCGCGCTCACCGCCCTAGAAGACGAGCGGTGTCTGCTCTTCCCGCTATTTTCGACCTCATACGTCCTCTACGACTATCTGGTCGATAATGCCTTTTTTGGCGCACAGCAGGTGCTGGTCGGCAGCGCGTCTTCCAAGACCGGCTTTGGCCTGATCAACCTGCTTTCGCGCCACGGCGATAGCCGCCCGCACCTCGTTGGCCTGACCTCACCAGGCAATGTCGGCTTCGTCCGGGGCCTTGGCACCTGCGAGGAGGTCATCACCTATGACGCTATTGACGCAAGGGACCCGAATGTGTCGACCGCGTTCGTCGACATGTCCGGCGATGGCGGCCTTGTGGCGGCCATTCACGCCCGGTTTGGCGCCAATCTCAAGCTCAGCTGCGCCGTCGGCGCCACCCATTGGGGCGCAGGCCGCTATAGGCCCGAACACGCGAAAACGCCCCACACCTTCTTTTTCGCACCCGCCCAGTTCGCCAAGCGTGACGCCGACTGGGGTCCCGGTGAGATCCTACGCCGAGCCCAGGCAGAGGCTGGACGTATGTCGACAGAACTGAAGGCAACATTGCAGGTCCGCCACGAACACGGTGCCGATGCGGTCACGGCCGCCTGGAACGGTCTGGTCAATAACGCGATTTCGCCTCATATCGCCGTGATGGCCTCGCTTGGTTAGCAGAAGGGCGGATCGGATGATGTGGCGAGGGCAGAGTTCGACGTTATTTACGCTTGTCGGCCTTCTGGCATGGAGCTCAAGTTTTGACGTCGCTGTCGCGGGCCAGCCTGAAGCGGAGGCATGCGCGGCGCATCTGTCGATACCGGGGCAGAAGATGTTTCACGCCACCTCCGGGCAAGTGAAGCCTGGCACCGATATCGCGTCGGTTTTGCGGGCGCATCTTCGACCGATGATCATGGCAGGCCAAATCCGTCTTGATGAGGGAAAACAGAACGCCCAATTGGTCGCCAAATGCCTTCTTCTGCTGAAATAGCATTTGAGCCGACCCGGACATAACGGGATCGAATCTCGAGATCGCCTTTGAACCTGGCGCGTGAATTTTCCGAAGCACACTCGCCCTAAGCCTTCGGGGCAACGGCCCATGCGCCAGGTTGCGGCTGATCGTCCGCCGACACCCTATCGTCAGTTCGACGCGCCTGCGGTCTTCGCCACGGCGGCGTGGCCGCTCTCCCGCTCTTGGGCCCGCGCGCCAGCGAGGATACCGGGGAGCGCGTAGTTCCCCTCGTGGCAGGCGTATTCATAGAGGATGCCGTGTAACGGCGAGAATTCGTACTCGCCACCCCAGGGCTCAGCCCAGCTGGTCGGATCGCTGATGCTAAAGACGTAGCGCAGGCGGTCGTTGGCCGTACGGGTGAACCGCTCGATGATCTTCAGGTCCTTCCACGACCCTGCGAACGCCTGGACCTGTGGAACGTTGGTGGTTTCGACCACCAGCGTGTCGCCTTCCCACCAGCCGATTGAATCACCAAACCATGGCCGCAAACCGTCCGTCCGGTGTTTGGAATTCAGGCGCACGACGCGGGTGTCATGGACCATCTCCACTTCGATCGCCACCGCGTCCTTGGTCTGCACGATGTTGTAGTTGTTGTTATAGAAGCCGTTGGGGAACATCGGCGGCCCTGCGTTGCGCCCAAAGCCGATGATGCAGCGCTCACCGACGCCTCGATTCTCCGGATTGTCCATTGAGCCCAGAGGCCCGCGACTGCCCTCACCCGCTTCTTCGACGTAGCCGCCAAGGCTCGCCGAGCCCGACTTTCGCGGCGGCACCTGCCCGTCTTTCGTGGTGATCAGCGAGGTACGCGGCTGGCCTGCGACGCGCATAACCGAGTGGCCAGCGTCCAGCCAGCCCCGGTTGTAGCCTCCAACATCACCGCCTGCCGCCGCAAAGGAGGGCTTCAATTCCAGGCCGTTGGGCGCATTGACCGGTGCGTTTGGATCGGTGGGTTTGTCGCCGGCGACAGCCTGAGCGACCTCGTCGGCCTCCAGAGCCTTCGCCTCGGCGGGCGTAAAGACAAGGCGATCGCCGAGCCGCCGATCGCGAGTCATCGGCGTTAGCGTCGAACTCGACCAGAAGCCGCCAATGTCGGGCTGACCGTTGACGGTATGCGGCACTTTGTAGGCGGCGGGCTGGGCCGCCGCAGCAAATGGCGCCAGCAGTGCGACGACGACGGTGGTGACTTTGAGGGTACGCAGCATGACTTTACCTCCCGCCCGCAGATGGCTTGGCGATACCGCCGGTGTCTTCTGCCGCGACGTGACGGCGTGGGCCCAGGAACAACTTGGTCGCAGCGGCGATCTCATCTTTGTCCAGGACGCCATCATGGTTGGTATCCAATTGATCCCAGCGCGGCAACAGCATCTTGCCCAGGAGACCCTTGAGCTCGGCCTTCTCGATCTTGCCGTCCATATTGGCGTCCAGGCCGCCCAGTAGACGACCGTCGCGAAGCTCTTGGTCGTAATTGACGAGGTGGGTAGAGGTCTCGTCCGTCCAACGGTAACGCAGGCGCGTGAAGAACATTTCCTCCCAGGACTGTTCGCCCCAGATGATGGTCTTGTTCGGATCGGGGTTGGCGGGGTTCTGCTTGGAATTGTCGTAGGCATAGTGGGCGATCAGGCGCGAGCCTGCCGGCACCTTGATCGGCTCGGCAAAGGTGTAGTGGCGCTGCCAGCCGAATTGATAATGCGGCACGGCGATCAGCATCTGCTCCTTGCCGTCGGGATAGCGGATCGAAAGGTCCGAGGCCGTACCGCGGTAGTGGGCGTGGATGAAGGCCGAATAGAGCACCGCCGCATGGGGGAAATCCATGTAGGCGACTTCGACGTGGTGCGGATCGTTCGGCGGGATCTCGATGGCGTTGTTGGTGATGTCGATGTGGCCTGACCCCCTTGAAGTGATCCATCCCTTATGTTGGTCCGAGGACCATTTGGATGGATGGAACGATGGCAAGGAAGCACCACAAGCCCGAAGAGATCGTCGCCAAGCTGCGGCAGGTTGATGTCCTGACGGGTCAGGGCCGGTCGATTGCGGAGGCGGTGAAGACGATCGCGGTGACGGAGACGACCT
>CAIOSI010000014.1 GCA_903860975.1 uncultured Alphaproteobacteria bacterium | reverse complement strand
TTTCGTCACAACGTGTTGACCCATCGTCAGCGAGGCGATTGTGAACCACGTTGGTGCAGCAATCGGCTGCTTCTGGTTCACGAAGTGCGGATTTCCTGAGACGAACCAACCTCTTAGAAGAAGTTGGTGGAGCCGAGGGGACCGTACCCACGTCAGCGATCCCATCCCCTCGGCTCCACCAGGAGGCCCCGATAAGTTCAACCTTCTGGCGGCGGGATGATGGCGATGATGATCGCGGGTGAGAAATCCCCGATTCCCTACAGATACCCATTAGGCGGAACTCAGATATCGTTGTCGCTATCGCGGCCGCAAGCGCGCGACTAGGCGGTCTGCTCCCCATTTCACCGGCCGACCTCCCCGACGCGGTTTCAGGAGGAAATCGGGCTTTCGTGCGTTTCAGATCGCCCCGGATCTGTCGCCTCAGCACCAGCTCGCCTGATCGGGGTTCGGTTCACGCAGCAATTCCTGGATGTTCGCATCGATGATGCGGTAGCCGACATTGCCATAAAGCTTCTGTCGACCGTCATTGAGCAGAAAGGTCGGACTGCCCTGGACGCCAAGTGTCGTGGCGGCTTGGTAGTCGCTGGCAAGCGCAGCATGCGCCCGACCGTTCCGCAGCAACTGCTCGACTGCGCTAAGCTGGACGCCCGCCTGCAGGGCCACCTCATGCTGGACCTGCTCGACAGCGATGTCCTGGCCCAACTCGAAGAAGGCGGCACGCATAGCTCGGGCTGTGGCCTCGAAGGTGCCCTGAGCGCACGCCTCGTCCCGCTCTGCCAGCTGGATGGCCTTCAGAAACAGGTGCGGGCTCATCGAGGACGCAGGCCGCACGTCGGTCCACACATGCGGGTTCAGTTTCACCTCCGGAAATGGCTCGAGGCTATGGCGCAGGTGGGCGTTGAAAGCCCGATACCCATCCACTTCGCCCCAGGTGGCCGGTATCTTTTGGGCCGTGTCCCCGAAGATGGAGCAGAACCGATGCTCGACATGCACCTGCTGCGGATACGCCCGCAGAATCGCATCGACGCGCAATAGGCCGACATAGGCCCAGACGCACAGCACATCAGAGAAATATACGACCTTGATTGGCGTCATTCGTCGTTTGAAATCACGGCCCGATCGACATCGCGTTGATGCCCCTCAAAGCTCCCCCATCATGGCCCTCCAGCCCGTTTCCGGCAATCTTCAACCGCAGCATCGTGGGCAAGCGGCCGCGGGCCCCAGTGCCGGTAGGTAAGCGATGCGGCCTGACCTATTTCGGCGGCCCGGCGGGGGTGAATTGGAAGTGTCATGAGCGACAAGAGCACCGGTCGCGGCGGTCTTTATCCGGACGGCTGCGTCTTTGAGACCCTGGCGGCCAATGGCGCAATCGAGCGACGCCACGCTTTGCAGCCCCACATACGGACATGCCGCTGTGCAAGATGACTTGGGCCGGGCGCTGTCTCTTTCCCGATTGGCCGGTCGGGCGCAAGAGGAACTCATGTCAGCGGTCTGGGGACCTCCCCTGACGACCTTTCCCATCGCCAGCCTACCCTTTGCGGCCGTTTCGGCCGCGTTGTGCGCCTCGATAGGTGCCCTTCTGATCGTCGCCAGGTTCGCCACTTCGAGCGGATTTTCCCGATGCGAGCTTTCGCAGCTGCGGACATTGCCGACATTCCGCCCTATCGTTGTGATCTCAAAACGAAGGTTGGGACATTCCGGTGGCAATTTCCGATCCAGTGGCACGTGGCAGCTTTATCGGCGTCGCCACGGCGCTGATCCTGCTCGGTTTGCGCCATTTCCAAACGCGTCGACGGCATGCGCAGGTGACCCAGACAGACACAAATCAAAGGGCTTTGAGCAACAAATCCCATGTTGCGCAAACAGCGACGAAAATCCGCCGAACGGCCCCGAAGTCTGAAAAGAACCAGACGATAATTGGGCTAACTGTTGGCGCCAGCGCTGTTGCCCTGTTGTTTGCGGCCCCAGTCTCCGCGCAGGAGGCCGCCGGCACATCCGAGGCCGACATGGCCGGCATGGACATGAGCCACAGCATGACTGGAGCGCTCGGGAACTACGCGATGACCCGCGAGGCGTCGGGCACGTCCTGGCAGCCGGACATTACCGAACACGCCGGATTTGAGTTTATGCGGGGGTCTTGGATGGTCATGTTCCACGGCCTGCTGAACGGGGTCTACGATCAACAGAACGGGCCGCGGGGAGACACCAAACGTTTTGCCTCCGGCATGTTCATGATCATGGCTGAGCGCCCCGCCGGCGCGGACGCGACCTTGCAGCTACGCGCCATGCTGAGCCCGGAGCCGTTGATGGGGCCCAGGGGTTACCCTTTGCTGCAGGCCACCGGGGAGACCGCCGACGGCAAGACGCCGCTGGTGGACCGCCAACACCCGCACGACCTTTTCATGGAGCTTTCGGCCTCCTACAGCCACAGGTTTTCGCTCGACGACAGCGCCTTCGTCTACGTCGGGCTCCCAGGAGAGCCCGCCTTCGGTCCGCCGGCCTTCATGCACCGCCTCTCGATCATGGACAGTCCCGAGGCTCCGATCAGCCACCACTGGCTGGACTCCACCCACATCTCATTCGGCGTTGTGACGGCCGGCTTCATCCACGATGTCTGGAAGATCGAGGCCTCAGCCTACAACGCCCGCGAGCCGGATCAGCACCGCTACAACATCGAGCCCGGCACCCTGGATTCTACCGCCGTTCGCTTGTCCTGGAATCCCACGGCCAACTGGTCGTTGCAAACTTCCTGGGCCAACGAGATCAGCCCAGAACAGCTTCAGCCGGGTATTCATCAGCGCAAGGCATCGGCTAGCGCCATCTTAACCGTCCCCATCGCCAATCTAGGCTGGTGGTCGACCACCGCGGCCTGGGGCCGGCGTACCAGCGAGGGAGTCGATCTTGACGCCTGGGTGCTGGAAAGCGCGCTGAAGACCGATAGAGATTGGACGATCTTTAGCCGCGCCGAGCAGATCCAGAACAACGAACTGATCGCCTTGGCCACGGGCCGCAGCTCGGTGTTCAGCGTCGCTAAGGTTTCCGTGGGCGCGATCCACGACTGGCGGCTCTCGCCGCACCTCAACTTCGGCCTGGGCGGGCTCTACGCGTTCAGTTTCGTCCCCGGCGCGCTGGCTGCGGCCTATGGGAGCGATCCCACGGGCGCCATGGCCTTCGTTCGCCTGAAGCTCCACTAAATCGACCAACGGCTATGGCAGAACTGTCGCTGCATTGCCCGTTTTTGCCGTCTGCAGCGGTTTTGCGTCTCGGGCCTGACACAGGACAGTCCCAATGCGCGTCGAAGGGAGGCTGCATAGCGAGCGGCGGGTCTCGTCTGCGAGCTCTGCGCTCAGCATCCTGTTTCTAGGGCTGCTGTCGAACCACTTGCCAGGCCTAGCTTCGATGGGGGTATGCCAAGGCGTCATGGTCGTTCAGAGTCCGGAGCGCTGGGCCACGAGGGATTCCATGAGCAAGCTGAGCAGGGCCGCAAACGCGTCCATCTTGATCGCCGCCGTTCTGGCGGGCGCTTCGCCTGGCAAGGCGCAACCGGCTGGGCCGGCGGCGGCTGCGGTGAATCCGCTTTGGACCCAGCAGAAGATCAAGAACTACCTACCTCACATGACCTGGCCGGAGGTCGAGGACCTTTTGAAGCGCACCGATATGGTGATCATCCCGGTCGGCGCACTCGAGCAGCACGGACGGCACGGACCGATCGGCACCGATTATCTGAACGGGACAGAAAAGGGGCTGTTGATTGCGCAGAAGACCGATGTGTTGGTGGCGCCAATCCTCCTGCCCGGTCAGTCGCCCTATCACATGGGGTTCCCAGGGGTGATCACCCTGTCGTCCGAGACAATCGAACGGGTCTATGTGGAAGCGGCCCAGAGCCTTATCCGCCATGGGTTCAAGCGAATTCTGTTTCTCACGGCCCATAGCGGCAATGAGGCGACGGTCCGGTTCATCGTCGACCGGATCAACCAGGAAACCCCCGGGATCGCCGTGGAGCTGAACCAGGCAGCTCAGACCGTGCGGGAGCCGCGTGCGACGACGTCGCCGCCGCCGCAGGCCAAGCCCCGTCCGTTTGATCGGCACGGCGGTGTAGGGGAGACCTCGGACTCTCTTTACCTGACCCCG
Source organism: uncultured Alphaproteobacteria bacterium (assembly GCA_903860975.1). GTDB lineage: Bacteria > Pseudomonadota > Alphaproteobacteria > Caulobacterales > Caulobacteraceae > Phenylobacterium. The sequence continues at coordinate 93,225 of CAIOSI010000014.1, read as the reverse complement.
AACCTGGTTGATCTGGGTGCTGCACGGATGGCCCACCTGACGGTTCCGCCGCAGTTGAAAAGCACTTACGAGCGCATGCAGCAGGGCGACCGGGCCGCAGAACTGGTTTTCCTGGCCGAGGCGCTGAAGGCCAAGGAAACGGGCAAGCATTCCTCGACCCGGGAGATGTCCGATATGGGCCAATGGAGCGAGCTTGATCCCGCAACAGCCACGGCTGCGGCGGGCCAGACGGCAACCGACCGGTTCGTGGCCGACGCTGTGGCCTTCATCGACGACTGGAAGCGCATGCGACCACGCGTCGATCCGTAACCGGCAAAAAGATCGCCCGCCGCCGATCCGAAGACCGGCCCGTCGTTCCGGTTATCGATAAGGCGCGATGGAAATTCAACGGACTGGCGGGCGGCCACGTCCCCCGACTGCGACGCGCTCCAGCCTATTGCGGGGGGCTTATCTTGAAGCAAATGGGCCGCACCTCTTTGGCCTTCCAAGAGATGCGCACGCAGACAACCGACGTCGGTTTTTACGGCGAGATGGCCTTCTGCCAGAATTCACGTCACTATTCCTGCGTCAGCGGAGGATTTACCTTGGCGAAAGACTCCTCAAATCGACGCCGTGTGTTGGCCGGTGCCGCGGCTCTATTTGCGGCTGGCTCCTCGCGGGCCCAGATGGTGGCCTTGCCATTCGGCAATGGCGAGCGACCGCTAAAGACTTATCCAGAAAAGCGTCCGATGCTGGTGCTGACTGAGCGGCCGCCGCAACTTGAGACGCCTTTTGAGGTGTTCGATCACGGTGCCTTCACTTCAAACGATGCGTTCTTCGTGCGCTATCACTTGGCCGGCACCCCGCCGCGCGGGCTGGATGCAGCGACCCATCGGGTGAAGGTGCTGGGTGCCGTGAACACGCCCTTAGACCTTAGTTTAGAGGATCTGCGCCGCGACTTCCCGGTCGTCGAACTCGCTGCCGTCAACGAGTGTTCCGGCAACGGACGTGGCTTCTCCTCGCCCCGAGTGGCGGGCGGGCAGCTCGGCGAAGGCATGATGGGGAACGCCCTTTGGCGCGGTGTTTCGGTGCGTGCGCTGCTGCAGCGGGCGGGTGTGATGGCGTCGGCGCACGCGGTGGAGTTCAACGGAGCCGACCGGCCGCAGATCGCCACCGTTGCGGATTTTGTGAAGGGTCTTGGCATCGACCACGCGCGAAATGGCGAGGTGATGCTCGCCTATGAAATGAACGGCGCACCGCTGCCGCTCCTTAATGGCTATCCGCTGCGTTTGATTGTGCCAGGCTACTACGGCACCTACTGGGTCAAGCATCTCACGGACCTGACCGTGCTTGAGCAGGAATCGCAGAGTTACTGGATGCAGAAGGCCTATCGCATCCCGGACAACGACTGCGCCTGCGTGCCGGCCGCGAGCGCGGCAGGCGCGACCCGGCCGATCGGCAAGCTCAATGTCCGCAGCTTCATCACCAATTTCACAGACGGCCAGACCGCCCAGGCCTCGCCGAAGGTTCTCGTGCGGGGTATCGCCTTTGACGGGGGGGCGGGGATCGAAGCGGTAGAGCTGTCGAGCGACGGCGGTAGGACCTGGAAGCCCACTGCGCTGGGCAAGGACCATGGCCAATTTTCCTTCCGCGAATGGTCGGCACATCTGCCGCTGGACCCCGGCGAGCACCTGCTGGTGGCGCGGGCTCGGAACAAGGCCGGCGACCTTCAGCCTCAAGCGGCCAATTGGAATCCCAGCGCCTATATGCGCAATGCCTCCGACGTCGTGCGGGTCGTGGCGGCATGAACCCGTTCGCACAGACCCTGCTCGCGTTTCTGGCGCTCGCCACAGCCGGGAGCGCCGCAGCCCGCGAGACCGGAAGCAAGACGCCGCAACCCTACAGCGCGCCCTCCGAGACCTCACGTTTCATTGAGGCGCCGGGTATCAACCTGGCCCAGAGGTACTGCCTTACCTGTCATTCCGCTGACTATGTCAGTACCCAGCCGCCCCACATGCCGGCCGCCTTCTGGCAGAATGAAGTCACCAAGATGCGCAACGCCTATGGCGCGCCCATCCCGGACGAGGCCGCCAAGGCCATCACTGACTATCTGATGGCGACCTATTCTGAGCCCTCCGCAGGGCGCAGGTAGGCACTGCAAACAAAGCCGCGATCGGGTCGCAAAAAAGGACTGCAGATCTTGTTGAAGGCCCGCTTGCGGCTCGACCCGCCGAATGAAAAGAGGCCATCTCAAAAGACGGTCTTGGTATCTAGGATGTCGCGGGCCCTGAAAAGAAGACGTTCGGCTAACCTGGAGTGCCGCCCGAACGGCAGAGTTTGGGCGGGCCTGCTGCAGTTAATGAGCCGCGAGCACCCGTTGCACCTGGCGGCCAAAGTAGCGCACTCATAGGTCATGAGCACCCGCCCGGCCGCAACCCGCCGTCTCGCCCTCAGCATTGTGGCGCCTTGCTTCAATGAGGCGCAGGGCTTGGCCTTGTTCGTCGAAAGGACGATGGCCGCTGCGGCGGCAGTGGTCGGCGCCGCCTATGAACTCATTTTGGTGAACGACGGATCGCGCGATGCGACCTGGGAGGTGATCCGCCGACTGGCTGATAGCCACGCCAGCGTGGTGGGCGTCAATCTGACCCGCAATCATGGCCATCAGCTCTCCGTCACAGCAGGGCTCAGCCTGGCGCGCGGCGAACGCGTCATGATCATCGATGCCGATTTGCAAGATCCGCCTGAACTCCTGTCGCAGATGATGGCTCGGATGGATGAGGGCTATGACGTCGTCTATGGCCGACGCCGGACACGAGCCGACGAAAGCCGCCTCAAGCTGGCGACGGCCGCGATCTTCTATCGCGTCCTTGGGCGGCTCTCGGAGGTGGATATCCCCGTCGTACGGGCGACTTCCGACTGATGTCCCGGCGGATCGTCGAGCGGCTAAACGCCATGCCGGAGCACGACCGTTATCTACGCGGTATGGTGGCCTGGCTCGGCGGCGCTCAGGCTGAACTGCTTTATGACCGCGATCCGCGATATGCCGGTCAGACAGGCTACACGTTGCGCAAGATGCTGCGTTTGGCGGTCAATGGCGTGACCAGCTTTTCCACAGCGCCTCTTAAGGCGGCCGTTGTCTTCGCAGTGATCGGCATCCTGATCGCGGTGGGGATCTTGATCTATGCCCTGGGCGGCTTTCTGACGGGCAAAGTCGAGCCGGGCTGGACGAGCCTGGCGTTGATCATGGTCTTCTTCGGAATTTCCCAGCTGGGATGCCTGGCGATCATCGGTGCCTATGTCGGAAGGGCCTATATGCAGCTGAAGGGCCGCCCGCTGTTCCTTATCGATGAGATCGCAACTCAAGGTCGACGTCCTTCGCCTCCGGATAAGGCCGCCTGATGGATAAGGCTGAATTCGACAAGTTTGCCGATGAATATCTCGCTACACATTCTGAGAATTTGCGGATCAGCGGTGAGGACCCTGAGTATTTCGCGCGCGCCAAAACCTTGGTCTTGCAGCGGCGCTGGAAGCAGCTGGGTCTGGCCGAGCCCAAGGCCATTCTCGATTTCGGCGCGGGAATTGGCAACGCTTGGCCGCATTTAGTGAGGGCCTTTCCCTTCGCGACGCTCACAGGCCTCGATGTTTCGGAAAAGAGTCTGGCGATCGCCGAGCAGAGATTCCCGACGCTAGCCACGGCGATTCCCTACGATGGCGATCGCATCCCCCTTGCGAACGCGAGTTTCGATCTGATCTTTTCAGCCTGTGTCTTCCATCACATCCCGGCAGAGCGCCACATCGACCTGTTCGCGCAGCTGAAAGACCTGCTGGCGCCAGGCGGCCGTATCGTAATCTTCGAGCATAACCCGCTCAATCCGGTGACGCGTCACATCGTCGACACCTGCGCGTTCGACGAAAACGCCGTCCTGATCTCAGCCGCAGAGATGAAGCGTCGGCAGGCCAAGGCCGGGCTCAAGGACGTGGAGACGGCCTATACCGGCTTCTTCCCTGGTGCCTTGGCGGCGTTGCGGCCATTGGAGCGCTGGATGACCGCCCTGCCGATCGGCGCGCAATATTACACCCTGGCCCGTGGCTGACGCCAAGGCGCTCATCGCGCTCATTGGGCGGTTTGGCCTGGCGGGTCTCGCCTGCACCTTGACCGGATTTGCGGTCATCGCGGTCCTCGACGCGGGCTTCCATGTCGCCCCGACACTGGCCAACCTCTTAGGCTATCTCGTGGGCGTGCCCCTGAGCTTTGCGCTGAACCGCAGCTTTGTCTTTCGCCATGAAGGTGCAGCAAGCATTACCGTGGGCAAGTTCTTGGTGTCGGTCGCTGGGGCATTCTGCCTAAATCAGGTGATGCTGCGGCTTGCTGGCGGATTTCTAGGGTCGGGGACCGTTCCCCATCTCGCCGCCCAGCTGGCGGGGATGGCAACCTATACGCTGACGACGTTCCTGGCGGCTCGTTACTGGGTGTTTCGCAGTGCTGACGCATAGCCTTTGCGTACCTCGTAACCGCCGAACGAGGCACCGGTTAGACCCCATTCGGGCCTCATCAGCACGGCATCCTTGTCACTCAGATTGATGACGATGCGATAGGGGCCCTTGGCTGTCGCAATCTCAGTCGCCTCAAACGGGTAGGGAAGCTGGAACCGGCTGGGCGCTACCCCAGGATTGGCGGATCGAAACACTGTGGAGGGACGTCGCCCCCCAGCGGTCGGATTGATCAACACCTGCTCGATAGATGTCACATCCTTGTCGAAGGCCGTGAGAGCTTGCGCAAGTGCGGGCGGAGTTGCGTCAAACGACCAGGGATCGAAGTGGACTGGAAAGTAGATGACGCCGGTCGCGCCATGAACGACCGCGCTCCAGGCCATAACCTTGAACTGGGCTGAGGATGGCGCTCGGCTGTTGTTGTTGAAGGCCGAAGTTCCGATGAACGTCATGACCGGCTTGCCACTCGACCAGGCGACCTGACGATCTACGACAAGGCCTTGGACGGTGGAGGTGTAGCCGTCATTCGATTGAACGACGAAGGCTTGTCGGCCTTGGATGGGGTAGCTGTCGGCGGCCAGCCAATCGCTCATTGGACCAGCCATATAGTCGTGCATCAGCACGTTCTTTTGGGCCCAGTTGGGTGAAATGTGAGGCCCCACATGGTTGGTCCAAATCGGAATGAACCTGCCTTGCGCCTTGGCCGCCGCCCGCCATGGGGCAGCCTGCTTCAGGACCTGGACGGGATCTTGCCTTACCCAGCCATAGTCCAGCCGAAGCTTGTTGTCCGACGGCTCGTCGGAAGTCGACCAAGCCAGCAGGTGAGCGTCGCGAATGTCGAAACCCAAATCGCTCGAAGCCTCTCGAATCTCGTAGAGACCTTTGCTGCTGGCGGCCTTGGCCCACTGAAAAGCATCGTGGCCCTGCGGGACCTCAACGACGGTGTTGACGCCCCGCGCTTTCCAGCTGTCCATCATCTCTGCGGGCTGGACCCAGACGCCCAGCACAAAAAAGGTCGGACCGAGCAAGGTCGCCAGGGCCGGCACTAGTGTGCATCGTCCCAGTTCGCCGCGGCGCGGGCCTCGACAACCAGGGGCACCGAGAGTGCGACAGCTGGTTCCGGCGCCCGTTCCATGACCCGCTTTGCGACCGTGATAACGGCTTCAGCTTCAGCGTCTGGGGCTTCAAAGATAAGTTCGTCGTGCACCTGCAGCAGCATCTTTGCCTTCAGCCCTGCCTCGCACAGCGCGGCCGGCATGCGCACCATGGCGCGTCGGATCACGTCGGCGGCTGCCCCCTGGATTGGGGCGTTGATTGCGGCGCGGTCGCCAAACGCGCGCTCGGCAGGTGATTTTCCTTGGGCGGCAGGAATATGGATCTTGCGCCCGAAGATGGTGGTGACAAAGCCCTCAGCGCGCACCTGGCGCTGCATGCGATCCATGTAGGTGCGGATGCCGGGGAACCGCTCGAAGTAGGTTTTGATATAGGCGCCGGCTTCCTCGCGCGAGATTGACAGCTGGTTGGCCAAACCGAACGCCGAGATACCGTAGACAATGCCAAAATTGATCGCCTTGGCGCGCCGCCGGGTTTCGGCCGGCATGCCTTCGACCGGCACACCGAACATCTCGGAGGCCGTCATGGCATGGATGTCGAGGCCCTTGGCGAAGGCGGTCTTCAGCTGTGGAATCTCGCCGATGTGGGCCAGGAGCCGCAGCTCGATCTGACTGTAGTCGGCGCTGATCAAGACATGGCCGGGTTCGGCGATGAAGGTCTTGCGGATCTTTCGGCCTTCTTCAGTTCGGACCGGGATGTTCTGAAGGTTGGGATCGGATGAGGCGAGCCGTCCCGTGGTTGCTGCCGCCAACGAATAGGAGGTGTGCACGCGATTGGTCTTGGGGTCGATCGCGGCCACCAGGTTGTCGGTGTAAGTGCCCTTCAGCTTCGACAGCTGGCGCCAATCAAGCAGGATGCGCGGCAACTCGTGGCCCTGGGCCGCCAAGTCTTCCAGCATCGAGGCGTCGGTGGACATGGCGCCCGTCGCAGTGGTCCGGCCAGACGCCAGACCCAACTCGCCGAAGAGCAGGTCACCGATCTGCTTAGGCGAGCCCAGATTAAAGGGGCGGCCGGCGACGCGATGGGCCTCTAACTCCAGCTCGCCCATCCGCACCGCAAAGTCATAGGAAAGCTGGCGCAAGCGATCGGGATCGACCTTGATGCCGGAGAGCTCCATCTCGACCAAGACCTTGGGCATCGGCCGTTCGAGAGTCTCATAGACGGTGAGAAGCTTTTCGTGGGCCAGGCGTGGGCGCAAATGCTCGTAGATGCGCAGCGTGACGTCGGCGTCCTCGGCGGCGTAGCAGGTCGCCGCCGTCAATTCGACATGCTTGAAGCTCTTCTGCGCCTTGCCGGTTCCAGCGACGGTTTTGAAGCTGATCGGCTCGTGATCAAGCAGACGCTTGGATAGCTCGTCCATGCCGTAGCTTTTGTGCAGTCCGCCTTCGAGAGTGAAGGCGATGAGCATCGTGTCGTCGATCGGCCCGACCTGGATTCCGTAGCGAGAGAGTACGGCCATGTCATACTTGCCGTTTTGGGCGACCTTCAGAACTCCGGGTGCCTCCAGCAGCGGCTTCAGCCGCGAAATGGCCTCAGCGAGGGGGATCTGATCTAGGCCGCGCGGCGACTCAAGCTGCAATCCACCCTCGTGTTCATGCTCGTGGCCGACCGGGATATAGCAAGCCTCACCTGGGGTGATGGCGAGCGAGATGCCGCAAAGGTTCGCGCTGGATGAGGAGAGTGCGTCGGTCTCGGTGTCGAACGCGACCAAGCCTGCGGCAAAAGCCTTAGCGATCCAGGCGTCGAGCCGAGCCAAGTCGGCGACACACTCGTAGGTATTGACGTCGATGGCCCCGTGCTTTGGGACGTCGGGCGTTTTGCTGCCTCCAGGCTTGGGTGTCGCTGTCGGGGTGGCTCCTGCGTGGAATTCCGCGACGCGTCGGGCGAGTGTGCGCAGCTCCATCATCTCGAGAAACGCGGCCAGCGTTTCGGCTTTGGGCTCCTCCACCGCCAGGTCTTCGACGGGCGTCGGCAAAGGGGTCTCGCAGTCCAATTGCACCAATTGTTTCGACAGCCTGATCTGGTCGGCGAAGTCGATCAGGGTCTGACGGCGTTTATCCTGTTTGACCTCGGAGGCCCGGGCCAACAGAGTGTCCAGGTCGCCGTACTCATTGATCAGCGCCGAAGCGGTCTTGATCCCGATGCCCGGTGCGCCTGGGACGTTGTCGACAGAATCTCCACACAAGGCCTGAACGTCGACCACCTTGTCTGGGGTCACGCCGAATTTGTCGAAGACTTGCTCGGCGCGGATTACCAAGTTGGGCGTCTTCATGGTGTCGAGCATCGACACCGTGGGGCCGACCAGCTGCATCAGATCTTTGTCGGAGGAGACGATCACCACCTCTCCACCGGCGTCGCGAACCTTGCAGGCATAGGCGGCAATAAGGTCATCGGCTTCGTAACCGGGTAGCTCCAGACACGGCACTCCGAATGCCCGGGTTGCATCTCGCACCAGCGGGAATTGAGGCACGAGGTCTTCGGGTGCCGGCGGGCGGTGAGCCTTATATTGATCGTAGAGCTTGTTGCGGAACGTCTTCTCGGAATGGTCGAACACCACCGCCAGGTGCGTCGGCGCAGCATCAGACGCCTTCATATCGACCAGCAGCTTCCAAAGCATGTTACAGAAGCCTGCCACTGCGCCCACCGGCAGGCCGTCCGACTTGCGGGTCAATGGCGGCAGTGCGTGGAAAGCGCGGAAGATGAACCCCGAGCCGTCAACGAGATAGAGCCGCATATTCGGTCCGTCCTGGGTTGGCGTCTGGGGAATTTCGTCCAGGGTCATGGGCGCTGCGTTGAGGGTCTCGGTCATGGCGGGAAGATAGGCGTGAGCGGCGGCGAGGTCATCTACCAACCTCCCCCAACCCCCGCTGGGCGCATTCGATTGGGCCGCCAGCCCCTCGAACCGCTTATTGAGGTCGCCACGGCCCTCGGCGCCGGCCGTGAATGCGGATGAATCAGCATCTGAGGATTGGGTGAGATCCAGATGCGGCTGCGCGTGCCGCACGCCAAATGCGGCGACCTTGGCCAAATGGCCGCGTGTTCCCAACGTCGGCGCTTAGGCGGACCCAAGGTGCGCAGGCTCTGTGAAAACGGTTCACGATTGGTCCCGAAGTTGACGCGTTTCGCGCCGGCCAGCGAAACCTTGTATGAACCGGCCGTGACCGCCGCAGCCCTTTCCCGCCTGACCCTGACGAACTTCCGTTCCTATACGCAGGCCGACCTTGTCTTGGATGGACGGCCGGTGTTCCTCGTCGGGCCGAACGGGGCGGGGAAAACCAACCTGCTGGAGGCCGTCAGCCTTTTCATGCCGGGGCGAGGCCTGCGGGGCTCCAGCCTCGCTGAGGTGGGGCGGCGATTGCCGGGCGAGGCTCAAGGCCGCGCTTGGAGCGTTGCGGCTGTGGTTTCGACCAAGGGAGAGGAGACCCAGCTCGGAACGGGCGTCGAGAGCCCTGGTGCCTCGAGACGGACCGTGCGGATCGATGGCGAGACCCTGCCGCCTGGCCGCCTCGCTGACCATCTTCGTCAGGTATGGCTGACGCCAGCCCAGGATCGCTTGTTCCTGGACGGAGCTACCGATCGACGACGTTTCTTCGACCGCCTCGTCTTTGCCGCCATCCCTCGCCATGCGGCCCATGCCCAGGCTTATGAGCGGGCGCAGCGCGAGCGTATGCGCCTGCTGACGCGTGAGGGGGCGGCGCCCGACGCCGCCTGGCTCGACGCTCTAGAAGCCCGCCTTGCCGAGGCGGGCGCGCTGATGGCTGAGGCCCGCGCGACAACCCTTTGGGCGCTACAGTCCGAAATTGATGGCCGAGGGATGCGACCCTTCCCGCAGGCGAAACTCTCGCTCACGGGCGAATGGGAGCAAATGTCCGCCGCCGGCGCGGAGATTGCCGATATCGAGGCGAAGCTGGCCCGTGCGCTCGCCCAGGCAAGGCCCCGCGACGCGTCCGCAGGCCGGGCGCTGACCGGTCCGCATCGCGGGGATTTGGCGGTGATTCACGCCGAAAAAGACCGCCCGGCGGCTGAGTGTTCCACCGGTGAGCAGAAGGCGCTGATTTTGAATCTGATTTTGGCTCAGGCTGCGCGACTTGCGCGCGCAGCGTCAGCGCCAAGCCCGATCCTGCTGCTCGACGAGGTCGCAGCCCACCTGGACCGCCGCCGGCGCGCGGCGCTGTTTGACGAAATCGAGGCGCTTGGTCTGCAAGCCTTTATGACGGGAACAGACGCCCATCTGTTCGATGAGCTGAGGAACCGCGCGCAGGGCTTCGCGGTCGAAGGCGCTGCACTCGATCCACTTGATTGAGTTGCGTTCGAGCTGGCTCCGGCTACGCCGCAAAAGGATGCAGAATCAGTGGCTAATATCTATATATAGGTGTGAAAAAAGACGTCGGCTTCGATCTCCTTTTGAGCCGATGATACGGCGCGCGCCCGGCGCGCGCTGACGCTTGGCGAAGCCGCCCCCAACTGGACGCAATATGAGCGAAGAAAACGACACCCACGGCCAAGGCCCAACTCCGGAAAACAACGGGCAGGACGACTATGGTGCGGAGAGCATCAAGGTCTTGAAGGGCCTGGATGCGGTGCGCAAGCGGCCGGGTATGTATATCGGCGACACCGACGACGGCTCGGGTTTGCATCACATGGTCTATGAGGTGGTCGACAACGCCATCGACGAGACCCTGGCTGGATGGGCCACTCGGGTGGAGGTGATTCTGAATGCCGACGGCTCGGTGACGGTAACCGATGACGGCCGCGGCATCCCCGTCGATATCCATGAGGGCGAGGGGATCTCTGCGGCTGAAGTCATCATGACCCAGTTGCACGCGGGCGGGAAATTCGACCAGAATTCCTACAAGGTCTCCGGCGGCCTGCACGGCGTTGGCGTCTCGGTGGTCAATGCCCTGTCGCAATTCCTCAAGCTCAAGATCTATCGCGGCGGTAAGTCCTTCGAGATGGAGTTCCGCCATGGCGATGCCGTTGCGCCGCTAAAGGAAACCGGCGTCGCACCCCTTCGGGAAAGCGGTGAGCCCCTGTCGGGCACAGAGGTCACATTTCTGCCGTCAACCGACACATTCGCCTTCATCGATTTCGACATAAAGACGCTGGAACACCGCCTGCGCGAGCTCGCCTTCCTGAACTCCGGTGTGACCATCTGGCTGAAGGACAACCGCGGGGCAGAACCTTTCGTTGAGGTCATGCACTATGACGGCGGGGTTGAGGCCTTCGTGCGGCACCTGGACAAGGCCAAGACCGCGCTCCTGAAGGAGCCGATTGTCATCCGCGGCAAACGCGAAAACGTCGAGATCGACCTCTCACTCTGGTGGAACGACGGGTATCACGAAAACGTCCTGTGCTTCACGAACAACATCCCGCAGCGCGATGGCGGCACTCACTTGGCGGCGTTCCGCTCGGCGCTCACCCGGATCATAACCGGATATGCGGAAAGTTCCGGTGCGGCGAAGCGCGAGAAGGTCTCGGTTGGCGGAGAGGATGCTCGCGAAGGCCTGACCTGCGTGCTCTCGGTTAAGGTGCCGGATCCGAAGTTCTCTTCCCAGACCAAGGACAAGCTCGTTTCCTCCGAAGTACGCCCAGCCGTCGAGGGGCTCGTGCAGGAGGGTCTCTCAACTTGGTTCGAGGAACACCCCACCGAAGCGCGCCTGATCGTGCAGAAGATCGCTGAGGCTGCGGCGGCGCGTGAGGCGGCGCGCAAGGCGCGCGAACTCACCCGTCGCAAGTCGGCGCTGGATATCTCGTCGTTGCCAGGAAAGCTCGCCGACTGCGCCGAGAAGGACCCCGCCAAGTCGGAGATCTTCATCGTCGAAGGGGATTCCGCCGGCGGTTCGGCAAAACAGGCTCGCAACCGCGACAATCAGGCGATCTTACCCCTGCGCGGCAAGATTCTTAACGTGGAACGCGCGCGTTTTGACAAGATGTTGGGCTCCGAACAGATCGGGACCCTGATAACGGCGCTGGGTGCCGGCATCGGAAGCGAAGACTTCGATATCAATAAGATCCGCTACCACAAGATCGTCCTCATGACGGACGCCGACGTCGACGGCGCTCACATCCGCACCCTGCTGCTGACATTCTTCTATCGGCAGATGCGCGAGGTGATCGATCGCGGTTACCTCTATATCGCCCAACCGCCGCTCTATAAGGCGTCCAAGGGCAAGTCGATCCGCTATCTGAAAGACGACGCAGAGCTCGAGATTTATCTGATCGACGAGGGTGTGGACGGCGCCACGCTCGACCTTTCCAACGGTGAGCGGATCACTGGAAAAGATCTCTTGGCCATGGTCCAGACCGCTCGCGGCGCGAAGGCCAACGTTGAGCGGTTGGCCGCCCGCGCGCCGGCCTTTGCAATTGAGCAGGCGGCGCTGTCAGGCTTACTGGCCGAAGGCGACGACCTGGCCAGGGCTGCAGCCCGACTGGACCTCTACGCTGAAGAAGGCGACGGAGCCTGGACCGGGGCGATGGGCGATGGCGGCAGCTATGTCTTCTCCCGCGTGAAACGAGGCGTCTCTGAAAAGATCATCTTGGACGAACTGCTGCTGAACGCTGCCGATGCGCGCCGTCTTGCCGAACGCTCAAAGGAGCTTGCCCAGATCTTCGCTGGCCGCGCGACCTACACCCGTCGGGACAGGACAACCGTCGTGCGAGGGCCGATCGACCTCGTCAATGCCGTGATGGACAACGGCCGCAAAGGCCTTTCGATACAGCGCTACAAGGGCCTGGGCGAGATGAACGCCGACCAACTTTGGGAAACCACGCTCGATGCTGACGCCCGCACGCTCCTGCAGGTCAAGGTGACCCACAGCGAGGACGCCAGCGACATGTTCTCCCGACTTATGGGCGACTTGGTTGAGCCGCGTCGCGAATTTATCCAGGAGAATGCGCTCGACGCTGAGGTCGACGTCTAACGATGGCGCTCAAGCCCGTTTGAGACGTGAGGCTTTTATGCCACCCGATCCATTCAGCCGGTGAATTCGTCGACAACCTCCAGCACCGCTTCGCCATAGCGGGCGAGCTTGCCGTCGCCGACGCCGTTGACGCGTCCCAAGGCGGCGCGGCTGCCAGGCTTGGCCGTAGCGATCTCGGTCAGGGTGCGATCGTGAAAGATCACATAGGGTGGGACGTGTTGGCTTTTTGCCTCGCGGGAACGCCAAGCGCGTAGGGCCTCGAACAGTGGCTGGTCAGCCAGCGAGGGGGCCGTCTCATCGCGGCCTTTTCGGGTGCGGCGGGCCTTGGCGGGCGCTTCGTGACGGGTCTGGACCATGACGGGGCGCTCTCGGCGGAACACCGCACGGACGGCGTCAGCCTCGCCCAGGCCGACCAATGGTCGGCCGTCGTTGGGATCCTCGCGCAGGAGGCCTTCGAACAATAACTGCTCGACCAGGTCGCGCCAGGCGTTGGCCGATAGCTCCTGACCGATACCCCAGGTGGACAGCGAGGCCTCGTGCTCACTGACGTCCTTGGTCTTACCCAGCAGGTGATCGACCAGTCGCCCGCGTCCAAAGCGGCCTCCCAGACGGTGGGCGGCCGACAGGGCTTTTTGGGCGGCCTGCGTGGCATCGGTCAGCTCGACCTGACCTGTGCAGAGGTCGCACTGCCCGCACGGCTCAACGCCTCCCTCGCCGAAATAGCGGCGCACGGTGGCCGCCCGGCAACCGGTTCCGTCAAGCAGGGCGTAAAGCTGGCGAACCTTTCCAACCTGCACCTGCTTTACCGCGCTATCCACTTCGCGATCGCCGATGCGGCGCAGGGCCCAGCTCATGTCGGCCGCACCATAGAGCGTGATGCCCTCGGCCGGGTCTCCATCCCGTCCAGCGCGTCCGATTTCCTGCCAATAGGCTTCGATGGAAGCCGGCGGGTCAGCGTGAATTACGAAGCGAACGTCCGGCTTATCGACGCCCATGCCAAAGGCGATGGTCGCCACCATCACAGCCTCGTCGGCCTGAAGGAACTGCTCCAACCGCTCGATCCGAACTTGGCGGTCAAGGCCGGCGTGATAGGCCAGTGCCGGGACGCCCGCCTCTCGCAGAGCCTGAGCAAGCTTCTCCGTATTGTCGCGCGATCCGGCATAAACGACGCCCGAGCGTCCGGTCCGCGCAGTCACCAGCTCCACGACCCGTTTGTGCGCTGCGCCGCGTTTACGTTCGGCCGACAAGATCAGCTCCGGCCGAGCAAAGCTCGCGACGAATTCCGCCGACTGTTCTAGACGCAACTCACTGCGGATATCCTCACGCGTGCGGGCATCGGCTGTGGCGGTGACCGCCAAGCGAGGTGCCTTGGGGAAAAGGTCGGCAAGCCGGCCCAGCAGCCGGTAGTCGGGACGAAAGTCATGGCCCCACTGACTGACACAGTGGGCTTCATCGATAGCGATTAACGCCAGCTGCGTCTGCGACAGCCGCTCCAGCATCCACGGCTGCATCAGCCCTTCTGGCGAGACGTAGAGCAGGTCAAGTTGACCGGCTTCGATCTGCCGCCAGGTCTCGGCCTTCTCGGCGGGGTCAATGTTGGAATCGAGCCTGGCCGCGGCCACACCCGACTGCTGCATGGCTGCCACTTGGTCGGTCATCAGCGCGATCAACGGTGAGACGACCAAACCCAAGCCCGGTCGAAGGATGCTGGGGATTTGATAGCACAAGCTCTTGCCGCCGCCGGTCGGCAGCACGGCCATCGCGCTGCGCCCTTCCAGGATCTCAGCGATGACATCGCCCTGCAGTCCTCGAAATTCCTGGTGACCGAAGGTGCGGCGCAAGACTTCGCGGGCTTCGTCTAGGGCGTCGGGAGCGCGTTCGGCCACAGCAGAGTGCATGAGCATCTTATGGGGCCTAATCGCCCCGATTGCCATGCGGTGCCTATGCCTTAGTGCCCCGCATCCATCCGGCTGATGCTGACCTTCTCAGCCCAATGTTTTCCCATAAAGTTGGTAAAAATGCGCGGCCGCTCGTTAAGGGTCTCCGTCTCCAGCCACAGGCGTTTCAGGTGGCGCACCTTTCCCGAGTCACGGTCGTCCTCGTAGGCGCTTCGGCCATGCAAGACATGGTAATTATTGATAAACTGCATGTCGCCAGGCTGGAAATCCATGAGCACTGAGTACTCACCGCCCTCCGCCTGGTCTTGCATCCAGGTGAGAGCCTCGATCGCTTTTTCAGTCAGGCGTGGAGCGTCGGCGTGACGTTGAGACGCTAGGATGTAAGGCCGGATCAGGCGGGTAAAGATCCGCTCGCCATGGCGTGTGAAGACCGGCATGAGATACCAACCCGGCTTTCCGGGCGCCTGTTCGCCGCGATAGTCAAACGGCTGGGGCTTGTACAGTTCCGCAGCCAGGTCCGGCCGCTCGCGCACCAGACGGTTGTGCAAGGAAACCGAATTGCAGACGGCCGAAAGCCCGCCTGAGATCCCGGTCTGAAGGCACATCAGTCCCACTAGGTCTGAACCATCGCAATGGAAGTCGAGGCCAACGAGGCCGATCTCGTTGCCGCGTGAGGTCGGGTCTCCCGGCGACTTGCCGTGGTCGGTGACATCGCCCAGCAGGTGGCCCTTGGCGTTTTGCGGCCAGGGTTTGCCCAGGTGCGCTCCTACACCCCAGTAGGCCATGCTCATTTCGTCATTTGACCAACGTTCGCGCGGCAGGCCGCGGAGCAGAACGAAACCCCGCCCATCCATCAGCTCGCGCTCGATCTGCTTCAGCCGCCGGGCCAGTGTCGGCAGTGGGAACGCCGCTTTGCCAATCTGTAGGAAATCGTCAGACACGCTGAAAGCATGCGCTACGGCCGCCTCCAGCTCATCAACTTCGGAGCTGGAGAGCATTTCGGTCCAGGTTGCGGGCTGCGCCACATCCTTCGCCGTCCACTCGCACGCGGTCTCCAAGACGACGGGCGAAAATGTTGCAGTGTCGCTCATCGCAGCCGCTCCTATTCCGCCGCCATCGCCATTGGAGCGCTCTGGGCGCCGCGAACGAGGCGGCCAGGTAGCGCATCCGTGGGTTCGCCATCGCGGTAGGTGACCTGGCCGGCCACGATGGTGGCGGTGTAACCCTCGGCCCTCTGGATCAGCCGCCTGCCACCGGTTGGAAGGTCGTAGGCCACGCTCGGCGCTTTCAGTTTCAGCCGCGGATAGTCGATCACGTTCAGGTCGGCGCGATAGCCACGTGCGATAAGACCCCGGTCGAAGAGACCGACGGTCTTGGCGGTCTCGCGGCATTGCGCCTTGATCATCATCTCCACCGGCAGCTTCGATCCTCGTGTCCGGTCTCGGGTCCAATGGATGATGTTGGTGGTCGGGAAACTACCGTCGCAGATCATGCCGACGTGCGCTCCGCCGTCGGAAAGGCCCGGAACGACACAGTCGTGCTGCAGCATCTGATAGGCTGGATCCAGCGAGTTCTGGGCGTAGTTGAGCAGCGGCAGATAGAGCATGCCGCGACCATGACCTTCGCCACCGTCCAACATGTGGTCCAAGGCGACAGAATAGGGATCCAGCCCGCGTTCGGCCGCGATGGCGGCGATCGAATGGTCCGGCGTAGGCTCGTAGTCAGGATTATCGTCGCCCATTGGATAGATGCGGTCCCACGCGCGCGCCGGCGAAAGGCCAGGCGAGCGAGCGTTATCGGCCTCTTCGCTCAGTAGCCGGCTTCGGAAGCCAGGATCGCGCAGACGCGCCACCCGCTCGGCGAGTGGCAGTGACTTAATTTCACGGTAGCTGGGGTGCGAGCTGAAGGGGTTCACCGTCAGCTCCAGGCCGAATAACACGCCCACGGGCCGCGTCGCGACCTGCGCGCGCATCTGCAGGCCCACCGCCTTGGCCGCGCTCAGTCGCGCCAGCATGTCGCGCCATTGTTCGGGATCGCGCGGGCTCTGCAGTAGAGAAAACGAAAGCGGCCGTTCCGACTTGGCGACGATCCGCTGGAGCATGTCGAACTCAGCCTGTGGGTCGTTGAAGTCGGAGACGACCTGGAGAACACCCTTGCCGGCGCCATTGCCTGCGGCGGCCATCCCCATCGCGATGCCGGTTAGCTCGTCCTCGCCTGCCGTGAGGGTTGCTATAGGTGAGCCGTCGGAAGAGCGGTGATTTAGGGTGCGTGAGGTGCCGAAGCCGATCGCGCCGGCGTCCATTGCTCGCTTGGCGATCGCGGCCATGGCGTGGATATCGCTTTCCGTCGCGGGCTCCCGGTTGACGCCTCGCTCACCCATCACAAAGACGCGAAGGGCAGCATGCGGCAGCTGACTGCAGACATCGACGTCAAAGTGTCTCGTCGCCAGACTGTCAAGGTAGTCGGGATAACTCTCCCAGTTCCAGGGAAGGCCTTCGGCCAGTACGGGAAACGGGATGTCCTCGACCCCTTCCATCAGGCGGATCAGGCGGTCGTGGTCGCCGGGTTTGCACGGGGCGAAGCCCACGCCGCAATTGCCCATCACGACGGTGGTTACCCCATGCCAAGATGAGGGCTGCATCCGCTCGTCCCAGGTCGCTTGGCCGTCATAATGGGTGTGAATATCGACGAAGCCAGGACTGACCATCTTCCCGCGGGCTTCGATCTCCTCGATGCCCGCCCCGGCGATCTTTCCCACCGCAGCGATGACCCCGTCCTTCACCGCCACATCGGCTTCAAAGGGCGCGGACCCTTTGCCATCGACGACGCTGCCGCCCCTGATCACCAGGTCGTAGGCCTTTTCCATCATCCGCTCCCTTGAGCCTTTGCAGCATTCCGCTGTTCGTGTGCCGCATTTTGCCGCCGCGCGAGGGGGTCTGGTCAAGCGGCATCGTGCCCGGGAGAGCCTGGGTCACAAAAGATTCAGCATCTTTGCTTGCGCCATATTAAGCGCGATCAAGCGAAACTATGAGCTCGCGTTCGATCGGTTGAGGGACCCATCATGGCGCTTAGAGCCCTTTTCGCCGTGGCAGCCGTCGCTGCACTCGCTGTTGGCCTCGCTCTGCCCGCCTTTCAACAGCGCGCAGAGCCCAAGTCGCAGATCGAACAGATTGAGGTCGGACGCAACTAGAGCGTTTGCATCCTTTGGGATCGCGCGGCGCAAGCTAGACTTGGTCGCAAGATGAGTCGGCCGCCCCTTAGCGTTTACGAATTCTTCGCCGGAGGCGGCATGGCCCGGCTAGGTCTTGGCGAGTCCTGGACCTGTGCTTTCGCCAATGATTTTGATCGTGTGAAGGCCAACACCTACCGCCAGAATTTCCCTGATGCGCAGGATCATTTTCAAGAGGGTGACGTCTGGACACTGTCCGTGGCCGATCTGCCGGGCCGCGCCGACCTGGCTTGGGCCTCCAGCCCTTGCCAGGATTTCAGTTTGGCGGGCGCCAGGGCTGGTCTGGCAGGTGGTCGTTCCTCAGCTTTTTTCGGGTTTTGGCGTCTCATCGAGGGCCTGGCAGCAGAACGCCGAGCCCCTCGCGCCATCGTCATCGAAAACGTCAGTGGTCTGCTGACCTCGCACGGGGGCCGAGACTTCGTGGCTCTGGGCCAATCGCTTGTCGCGCAAGGCTACAGGTTTGGCGCGCTGGAGATCGACGCCGCAAGCTTCCTGCCCCAATCGCGCCCGCGCGTCTTCGTCATTGCGACGCGTGAGCCGCCACCGGTGGACTTGGTAGGCGGGAGCCCCTTTCAATCGCGCGCCATCCTGGCCGCGCACGCCAATTTGCCGAACGACGTTGCGGAACGATGGATATGGTGGCGAACCAAGGCACCTGCGCCGCGCAACACCGACCTGGCCTCACTCCTTGAGCCCGATGAAGCCGTCGTCTGGCACTCCGATGAGCGGACCGCGCGATGGCTTGCCCTGATGGCGCCCCTGCACCTGGCCAGACTGGCAAGCATCCGCGCCCGGCGCACGCGTGCGGTCGGCGCCGTCTTTCGCCGAATGAGAGTGGAGGCCGGGGAGCGGGTGCAACGCGCCGAAGTGCGCTTCGACGGCGTGGCCGGCTGTTTGCGCACCCCGCGCGGCGGCTCCTCTCGTCAGGTGATCGTCGTGGTGCAGGACGACACGGTACGCACCCGCCTGCTCCGTCCGCGAGAAGCCGCTCGATTGATGGGCCTGCCCGACAGTTATCTGCTGCCTAGCGCGGCGACGTCGGCGTTGCATGTGGCAGGCGATGGCGTCGCGGTCCCGGTTGTCCGTTGGCTGGCGGCGCAACTGCTCGAGCCGCTGCTCGCGGGCCGGGCGGCTGTCAGGGTTCAAGCTGCAGTGGGTCGTCGGTGATGATCGCCCGGCCAGCGACGATCGCTAAGACAGAACCCGGCATGCCGCCGTTCTGGCGCTTCGATTTTCGACCTCTTCCAATCCGCCATGGAAGCCTTAGGTTCGCGAAGATACGGGCGACATTTCCACGAGAGAATTCACCATGGCCGACGCCACTCCTGACAAGGTCTACGACGCCGCGCGCTACGTGCGCGCGGGTCGCGGCAAGATTTACGACTCCATTCTTGACACCATAGGCGACACCCCGCTCGTGCGCCTGCCGCGTCTGACCGCGGCGCTGAAGCCCAAGGCCGAGGTATTGGCCAAACTGGAATTCTTCAATCCGATCGCTTCGGTGAAGGACCGGATCGGCGTGGCCATGATCGAATATATGGAAGCCAAGGGTGTGCTAAAGCCCGGCGGCATGATCGTCGAGCCGACCAGCGGCAACACCGGCATTGCGCTCGCCTTCGTCGCCGCCGCCAAGGGATACAGGCTGACGTTGGTCATGCCAGAAAGCATGTCTATTGAGCGGCGCAAGATGCTGCTGATTTTAGGCGCAAAGCTGGAATTGACCCCCGCCGAACGCGGGATGGCCGGCGCCGTTGCCCGAGCCCGCGAGATCGTCGAGGCGACGCCGGGCGCTGTCATGCCGCAGCAGTTCGAAAATGTCGCCAATCCCTTGATCCATCGGGTCTCTACGGCCCAGGAGATCTGGAACGATACGGACGGCCGCGTCGACGTGGTGATCAGTGGCGTCGGCACCGGCGGCACCATTACCGGCGTCGGTCAGGCGCTGAAGGTAAGGAAGCCTTCGGTCCGGATGGTCGCGGTCGAACCCGAAGCGTCACCCATCCTGTCCGGTGGCGCACCTGGACCCCACAAGATCCAGGGTATCGGCGCAGGCTTCGTCCCTTCAGTCCTCGACCGCGGGGTGATCGACGAGGTGGTGCAGGTCTCCAATGACGACAGCTTCGCCATGGCCCGTCGGATGGCGGCGGAGGAAGGCATCCCCGTCGGCATCTCCTCCGGCGCTGCGCTCACCGCCGCCTTCGCCGTCGCGGCGCGCGACGAGATGGAGGGCAAGCTGATCGTGACGATCATCCCGAGCTTCGCCGAACGCTACGTCTCAACGGCGCTGTTCGAAGGATTGTGACTTGGGGGCGCTCCATGCCCCTCTGGCTCAATCGTCCGGCCTTCGCAAGGTCGCGTCCATGGCGACCGGCGTCATTCGGCATGGCTCTGTGGCCGGCGCGTCAAGGCGATGACCGACGTTTATCCGCCGCAGAAACGCTGGGCGGTGATGCGCAAGGTGAAGGGCAAGGAGGCCAGCCCTGAGCTGACGGTTCGTCGGGCGCTCACCGGCTTAGGTGGCCGCTATCGCCTGCATCGCAAGGATTTGCCCGGAACCCCGGACATCGTGATGCCGGGGCGCAGGCTGGTGCTTTTCGTGCATGGCTGCTTCTGGCACGGCACACGACTGTGCCCGTGGCTCCAGGGTGCCCAAGTCGCACCGTGAGTACGGGATCGGTAAGGTTGCGCGCAATCGGGCGCGAGATGCGGCCCGTGGCGAAGCTCTTGTGGCGCTCGGCTGGCGTGTTCAGACGATTTGGCAGTGCGAGTTGACGTCTGCTGCGGCTTTGGCTGACCGACTTGGGGCTCTGCTGAAAATCCACCCCTTATGCGACGCGAAAACGCAAGTTTGATCGATGTGGCGCGAAATGGGCTCTCAGATATGCGGCGTGATCGGGGCTATCGCGTCGTCGCCACCTGCGACGGCGGCTTATTGAGAGGCCGGCGTCATCTTCTCCTCCACGACGATCTCCGATTTCACCGAGTTTGCGATGAAGCAGATCTTGTGGGCGTCGTGATGCATGTGGTCGCTTTGCTCGCGGGTAGGTTGGCGACCCAGGTAGGTGATCTCGGGATGTAGGGTGACCTTGCTCACCCACATCTCACCATCGTCGCGCTTGGTCATCTCGCCGACGGCCTCGTCGCGGTAGCGCGTGACCAGGAAGCCGGCTTGGCGGGCGATGTGGAGGAAGCTCAGCATGTGGCAGGTGTTGATCGCGCCGACGAGCATCTCTTCTGGATCGACAGCGCCGGGAAGGGACCACTTGTTGCCGACGATCTGTGGGGATGCTGTGCCCACCGCCTCGAAGCCCGAGCCGAACACGACGGAATGACCGCGACTATAGCGCCCCGTTGCGAAATCCTCTCCCTGCGGGAGGCTCCAATCCGAGATGGCCCGGTACGTCCCCATCAGAAGGCTTCAGCTGGGAGCGCCATCATTGTCTCGGCGCCTGCCTTTAATTTGGCGAGGCGGCCTGTCGTTTCGGGCAGAACGTGAGCGATGTAATAGCGGCCAACGGCAAGCTTCTCCTGGTAGATCGGATCTGTCGCGCCGCCAGCGATCTTGGTCTGGGCGGTCTTGGCCATCATAGCCCACATGTAGGCCAGCGCCGTGAGGCCGAAGAGATGCATGTAATCGGTTGAGGCGGCACCTGCGTTGTCGGGATTTGCCAGGCCAAACTGCATCAGCCACATCGTGGCTTCCTGGAGTTCAGCCTTGGCCTTGGCGAGGCCCGCGATCAAAGCGGCCAGGCCCTCGTTTTCGGCGTTGGCCGCGATGAAGCCGTCCAATTCGGCGAAGAACCCCATCACGCCGCGCCCCCCTTCTGCGGCGAGTTTGCGGCCCACGAGGTCAAGTGCCTGAATGCCGTTGGTGCCTTCGTAGATGAGAGCAATCCGGCAATCGCGAAGGTATTGGCTGACCGGGAACTGCTCGGTGAAGCCGGAGCCACCGTGCACCTGCATCGCGTCGGAACAGACCTGAAAGCCGCGGTCGGTCAGGAAGCCTTTCAGCACAGGCGTCATCAGCGCCATGTAATCGTGGCCCTTTTGGCGCACGGCTTCGTCAGGGCTGGCCTCAGCCAGGTCGCCATGTAGAGCGGTCCAGAACAGGAAGGCTCGGCCGCCTTCGATGATCGCTTTTGCGTCCATTAACATCCGACGCACGTCCGGATGGACGATGATCGGGTCGGCGGGTCCGTCTGGGTTCTTGGGTCCGGTGAGCGAGCGGCCCTGTAGTCGGTCCTTGGCGAACTCAGCGGCAGCCTGATAGGCGGCCTGGGCCTGGGCGATCCCCTGCATGCCGACGCCCAGTCGCGCCTCGTTCATCATGACGAACATGATCGAAAGTCCGCGGTTTTCCTCGCCGATAAGCCACCCGGTCGCCTCTTCGTGGCTGATCACGCAAGTGGCATTGCCATGGATGCCCATCTTCTCTTCCAGGCCAAGACACTTCACGGAATTGCGCTTGCCCAGATTGCCCTGTTTGTCTGGAATGAACTTCGGCACGATAAATAGACTGATCCCGCGGGTCCCCATCGGCGCGCCCTCGATCCGGGCAAGCACCAGGTGGACGATGTTCTCGGTCAGGTCCTGCTCGCCTCCCGAAATCCAGATCTTTTGACCTGAGATTTGATAAGTCCCATCGGCCTGCGGGACCGCCTTGGTGCAGAGCAGGCCTAGATCTGTGCCGCAATGCGGTTCCGTCAGGTTCATGGTTCCTCCCCACTGGAACGACGCGAGTTTGGGAAGGTAGAGATCTTTCTGCTCGGGGCTGCCGCCGACCTTGATCGCCGAATAGGCACCGTGGGTCAGGCCCGGATACATGGAGAAGGCCATGTTCGCCGACGAAGACATCTCAGAGAACGCCAGACTGACGACGTACGGCAAGCCCTGGCCGCCATAGGCCGGATCCGCGCCTAGCGCCGGCCAACCGCCCTCGACCAGCTGGTCATAGGCTGCCTTGAAGCCTTTGGGCGTCCTGACCGTAAAATCAGGCGACCAGTGGCAGCCTTCTTTGTCCCCGACGGCATTAAGCGGCGCCAGAACTTCGCCGGTGAAGCGGCCTGCCTCTTCCAGTATCTGCTCGACGGTCTCCATCGAGGCGTCCGCGAACGCGGGCAGATTGGCGTAACGCTCAAGTTCCAGGACATCGCGCAAGATGAAGGCGAAGTCGCGGATGGGCGGCTGATAGGGCATCGCGGTCTCCAGCGCCGCGATCAAACGCGGCTATTTTGCTTCGCTATGTTCCACGCCATCGAGCCTGCGGCGCAACATCAGATCGTAGTCGGCGGCGCGGGGCAGAAGGTCGGGGCGGGTCTGGGACAGACGTTGTTCGAGCGTCTCGCAGCCGTCTTTAAGCTCCTTGATTGCGTTGTCTATGTCGACCTTCTGGCTCTCCAGAGCGAGGATTCGTTCCTGGAATTTGCGCAGGGATTTGGCGGCTTGCTGGGCCCCGCCATCATCGACTTCATAGAGGTCGAGGATCTCGCCGATTTCGGCCAAAGCCAATCCGACGCGCTTGCCGCGCAGGATTAGCTGCAGTCGCGCGCGGTCCTTGTACGAATAGACCCGGTTCAGGCCATCTCGGGCCGGCGCGAGCAGACCCTTGTCCTCATAGAACCGCAAGGCCCGCGGCGTACATTTGAACTCCAGGCACAGCTGTCGAATTGTGAAGGTCCGACTGGGGCGGCGTAAGTCCGTGGGCATGTCTGTCCTCTGAGCACGCGAGGCGTTGGCGTAATTGACAACGTAAAACTTCGTTTCCGTTTACGTCAAGGCGGCTGACGCTACGTCGCCTGCGATTTGAATTCGCAAACCTCAGCTTGGTTGGGCGAGCCGAGCGCGGCTAGTCTGGTGCCTTGGATTCGAGGAATAAATCGTGACGTCGAGATCGTTTGAAGTGGCGGCTATGGCTGCGATCTTTTTGGCGGCGACGCCGGCGATCGCACAGGAGCGTTCGTCTGCGTCTAAGACCGCCGAGGCCGTCGCGGGGCTTGCCCGTTTGGACGGCCTGCTTCCGGTGTACGTCGACAAGGAAAAGGGCCGCATCCTGATCGCGTTGCCGGCCGCCGACGCCAACGGGGTGAGCGGTCGGTTCCTTTATGTCACGGCGCTGAAGACCGGGCTGGGTTCGGCACCCGTAGGACTTGATCGCGCCCGTCTCGGCCGTAGCGAAATCCTCGTCTTTCGCCGCATCGGCCAGAAGGTCATCGCCGAATACGAGAACTCCCGCTTTGTCGCCGCCGGTGGGTCGGCTGATGAGCAGACTGCGGCACGCGACGCATTCGCCGTCTCGACGGTTTGGGCTGGTAAGATCGAGGGCGTCACGGCCGATGGCCAAATCCTCGTTGACCTCTCCAGCTTCCTGACGCGCGACGCCGAAGACATCGCCGGCGACCTGCAACGAAGCGGCGAGCGGGGCTACAAACTGGTTGCAGATCTGTCCGTCGCCGATCCGTCCTCGGTGAAGGTGTTTCCGTTAAATCTCGAATTCGAGGCGCGCCAAACGTTTGCGTCCGACACGCCGGGTCCCGAAGTGCGCAACATCGCGCCCGATGCCAAGTTGATCACGCTCACGGTGCGCCACAGCCTGATCAAGCTACCGGAGCCTGGTTATCAGCCACGCTACTTCGACCCACGTTCGGGCGGCTTCGATTCCCTCGTCTACGACTATGCCGCGCCCCTCGACAAGGACATCGCCCTGCGCTTGGCGCACCGCTTCAGGCTGGAAAAAACAGACCCCACGAAGGCCATCTCTCCGGTTAAGAAGCCCATCGTCTATTACGTCGACCGCGCCGCGCCGGAGCCTGTGCGTACGGCCCTGCAACAGGGAGCCGCCTGGTGGGCCAAAGCCTTCGAGGGCGCAGGTTTCAAGGACGCCTACAGGGTCGAGATCATGCCTGAAGGCGCTGACCCGCTGGACGTCCGCTATAATGTCATCAACTGGGTAAACCGCGCGACGCGCGGCTGGTCCTACGGCCAGTCGATCACCGACCCGCGCACCGGCGAAATCATCAAGGGCTCCGTGCTTCTGGGCTCGTTGCGCGTGCGCCAGGACATGGCGATTTTCGAAGGCCTGGTCGGCGCCGACCAGGACGGAAAGGGGGGGGCAAACGATCCCGTCCAGGTCTCGATCACCCGTCTGCGCGAGCTTTCGGCGCACGAGGTCGGCCATACGCTCGGCTTCGCGCACAACTTCGCCGCCTCAAGCCAGGGACGAACTTCGGTAATGGACTACCCGCCGCCGCGGGTAAAACTGACGAACGGAAACATCGACCTGTCCGACGCCTACGGCAAAGATATCGGCGCGTGGGACAGGTTCATTGTCGACTGGATGTATGCCGACGTTCCGGCCGGATCTGCGGGAGACAAAGCCCTGGCCAAGAAGGCCAAGGCGGCGGCCGAGACCCTGCGCTTTGTGCAGGACAACGACGCACGGCCTGTGGAGTCAGGACATCCCTACGGCGCGATCTGGGATGATGGCAACGACCCCATCGTTGAGCTTGACCGGATGATGGCCGTGCGCGGCGTGGCCATCGACCAATTCGGCGAGCGGGCGCTAAGGCCCGGCGAGGCGCTGGAGGCGCTGCGGCGCAAATTCGTGCCGATCTACCTGCTCCATCGCTACCAGGTGGAGGCGGCTGCAAAATCGGTGGGCGGCGTCGACTTCGGCTACGGCGTGAAGGGTGACAAGAACGCTGCCGCGACTGTCGTGCCGGCAGATCGCCAGCGGGTGGCTCTTAAGTCGCTGTTCGCCGCCATGACGCCTGAGATTCTTGACACACCTGAGCGACTTATCCCGCTGCTATCCTCGGGCCAGTCCGGCCGAGGTGACCGTCAGTCAGAAATCGAGACCTTCGCCACAGCCGGCGGACCAATCTACGACAGCTTGGTTGCCGCCGATGTGGGGGCCCAGCTGGTGCTGGATGCGCTCACGGCTTCGGCTCGTTTAAACCGGATGGTCGATCAGCATCGCCGCGACTCCAATGAACCCGGCGTCGGTGAACTGACGCAGAGTCTGCTGACCGCCGCTTTTCGGCCGGCAAACGGCCGCTATGCCGAGATCGCTCGGCGGGTGCAGACGCGCACCGTCCTGGAACTCGCCAGCGCCGCGCGTAGACCCGCAACGTCGCCGGGGGCCGCTTCGGAGATTGAACAGGCCCTGGTCGATTTGATCGAAAGGCTCAAAGCCACGCCTGGCGCCGATCCTGCCGAGCGCGCCCATCGCCTCCATCTTGCCGCCCTTCTGGCCGACAAGGACGAACTTAAGCGCGTCTTGGCTGATCCGAAGCTTAAGCCTGAAGTTCCGCCCGGCATGCCGATCGGCGAAGTGGATTAGGCGCTGACGAACTCGCCTGCCAATGCCCTGTCGATCAGGGCAATGGTCCGTTCAATGCCGAAGATCGCGACGAAGGAGCCAAATCGAGGCCCTTGGCTCTGGCCAAGCAGCACTTCGTAAAGGGCGGAAAACCAGCTGCGTAAAGGTTGGAAGCCCGCTTCATTGCCGACTTCGAAAACCTGGTTTTGGATCGCTTCGGCATCGGCGCCGGCGGGGAGCGCCTTGAGCTTGGCGGCGAGGGATTGCATGGCGCCGCGTTCCTGATCGCTAGGCGCACGAAAGACCTTCGAGGGCTTTACGAAGTCCTCGTAGTAGTTGATCGCATAACCCGCGAGCTGATCCAGTACCGGCTGGGATGTCGGTGAAGCGTTCGGGATGTAGCGTTCCAAGAATCCCCAGAGGATGTCCTTCGTCGAGGCATCGGCGGCTGAAACCAGGTTCAGAAGCAGCGAGAAGCTCACGGGCGATCCGCGCTCGGGCGGCGCGCCGCGATGGACGTGCCAGGCGGGGTTGTCGATGGCTGGCACGTTGCTGTCTGCCCGGGCCCGGTTGTACGCGTCGAGCTGCTGCAGATATTCGTCGGTGGCCTTGGGGATGACGTCGAAATAGAGGCGCTTTGCCGACTTCGGCGACTGATACATGTAATATGCCAGGCTCTCTGGCGTGCCGTAGCGCAGCCACTCCTCCATGGTCAGGCCGTTGCCCTTCGACTTGGAGATTTTCTGGTTGTTCTCGTCCATGAAGAGCTCGAAGTGGAACGCCTCCGGGGGCTCGCCGCCCAAGGCCTTCACGATCCGGTTCGAAACACGGACGCTATCGATTAGGTCTTTGCCGGAGGCCTCGAAGTCAACCTCTAGCGCTGTCCATCGCGCCGCCCAGTCGGGGCGCCACTGCAGCTTCACATGGCCGCCGGTCACCGGCGTTTCGGTCAGCGTTCCGTCCTCGTCGGCGAATGTAATCGTACCTTTCTCGACGTTGCGTTCCAACGTCGGTGCCTGAAGCACCCGGCCGGTCTTGGGACTGATAGGGAGGAAGGGCGAATACGTCGCGCGACGCTCCTCGCCCAGCGTCGGCAGCATGATCGACTGGATCGCATCGAAGCGCTCGAGGATGCGCAACAGGATCGAATCCAGCCGGCCAGATTTGTAGGTCTCGGTTGACGACATGAAGGTGTAGTCGAAGCCAAATTCGTCAAGGAATGCGCGCAGCCGAGCGTTGTTGTGCGCGCCAAAGCTCTCATACTCGCCGAAAGGATCGCGCACGCTGGTCACCGGCTTGTCGCGGTCGAGCTCCAGTAGGTCCTTATTGGGGACGTTGTCCGGAATCTTCCGGAACCCGTCCATGTCGTCGGAAAAGACAATAAGCCGGGTCGCTAGCGCGTCTTCGGTCAGGGCTCGGAAAGCGGTGCGAACCATGGTGGGGCGTGCGGCCTCGCCAAAGGTGCCCATGTGCGGCAGGCCGGACGCGCCATAGCCGCACTGGAAGATGATTGGCTTGGCCAGCGCCGGCAGGGTCTGCACGGCCTCGGCGAATTTGCCTTCAGCAAAAAGTGTGGCCGCTAGATCGCGCTCGGCGTCGGACAGGCGCAGGCGCAGGATTCGCTGCAGCAGCAGGCGCGCCTGCTCGAACGGCCAGCTCTTGGCCTCACGGGCTACGGCCGAAAGGCCATGTAAATTGGGTTGTGACGACATGGGGGCTGGCGGTAACCCCCTGACGACGGCGGCTCAAGCGGAGTTTTGTCGCGGCGGCACAAAGCTGGGTTATGCTGTCTCCATGAAACGACTCCTCATACCGCTCCTCGCTGTGTTTGCACTTGCTGCGTGCGCCAAACCGGCGAGCTCGCCCAACGTCTCGCCGCCTAAGACGCTGACGTTCTCGATCGTTTCGACTGAGGCGACCCAGACCCAGATGCAGGAATGGGGTCCGTTCCTAAAGGATATGGAAAAAGCGACGGGCCTGACCGTGAAGCCTTTCTTCGGGTCGAACTATTCCGCCCTGATCGAAGCCATGCGGTTCAAGCAGTCCGATCTTGGCTGGTTCACCAACCAGTCAGGCCTGGAGGCTGTGCGCCGGGCAGGCGGCGAGGTCTTCGCCCGAACGACGCACCCCAATGGCCACGACGGATATCAAGGTGTGATCATCGTCAAAAAGGGTTCGGCTATCACGCTCGACAGGTTGCTGAAGTGCGGCCAGACGATGGATTTCGGGATGGGCGATGCGAAGTCGACCTCCGGGACGCTGGCTCCCAACACCTATCTTTTCGGCCCACGCGGCATCGATCCGGTAAAGTGCTTCAAGACGGTCCGCTCGGCCAGCGCCGAGTCTAACCTCTATGCTGTGGGCTCTGGCGTCTTGCCGGCCGCCACAGACAATACCCGCTCGATGGATCGCCTGGCTGCGATCGGCACGGATCAGTCAAAGAAGACACTTGCCAGCTTGCAGGTGATTTGGACGTCACCGACCATACCGGAGGACCCGATGGTTTGGCGAGCGGACCTGGATCCTGAGATCAAAGCCAGGATTTCAAAATTTTTCTTCAGCTACGGCATCGGCGACACCGAGGAGGCCAAGCGCCAGCGCGCGATCCTCGAACGTATTCAGACGGGGGCTTTTAAACACGCCGACAATTTCCATCTGCTGCCCGTTCGCGAGATGGAGGCCACAGGCCAACTGATCGCTGCCAAGGGGCGGGGCGATCAGGCGGCCATCGCTGCGGCCCAGGCGGCTCTCAATCAGATTAAGACTGAAAAGGCCGCTCACCCTGCGGGCTGAGCAGGAAGTGACCTCGCAGCGCCGCGAACGGCTGTGATCGGTCGTCCTGCCAGGCCTCTACGTGTACATTTGCGATGCGTCGTCCGATTTTGCGTAGGTCCGCGCGTGCGTATGCCGTCATCGCGCGGCCTGGGCGCAGGTATTCGATCGTAATGTCGATTGTCTTGTGCATCCGCTGGGACGGCTGGGCCACCGAGAGCTGAGCCAGGGCTGTCATTTCCAGGAATGCGCCGATCACCCCACCGTGCAGGGCGGGTAGAAAAGTGTTGCCCACAAGGTGCGGCGCAAAGGGCAGAATGGCAGTCATCTCATCGCCAATCAGCTCCGCGCGCATGCCCAGGAAGCGAACGTAGGGCACGCGTTGAAGGAAGGTCTCGAGTTGTTCGGCGGAGCGGCTCATCTCGTGCCCGCCTTGGCGTTCGGCCGATTGAGCACGAAGGCGGCCTGAGCGGTGGCGATCAGGTCGGATTTATCGACGTCCCAGGCCTCAGCGCGGACGAAGCCGATGGTGGATGTGAGTTTGTAGCAGTGCGCCTCAGCCACGACTCCCGCGCGGGGTGCTGCAGCGCGCATATAGTCGATGCGAAGGTCAAGGGTCGCCGTCGAGAAGGCTTCCGTGCCAGCCGCCGAAGCCATGGCCAGGCCGCACGTATGGTCAAGGAGACTGGTAACGACGCCGCCGGCGATGACTTGAGTGTCGGGATCGCCCACCAAGTCTTCGCGCCAGGCGGCCTGAATGGAGCCACGGCCGACGTCGACTGAGACGAGTTTGAAACCTAAGGAGGCGGCCTGTGGGACGGTGGTGGCCATGTGCTCAGCCATCTGCCGCACGATGTCGGGAACTTGCGTCATCCCTGCGGGGTAGGTCGGAACCTGCCTCGCGGTCAACCGCCCGAACGGGCGGTGGGGTGCGCTTCAGCGGAACGTTGGCCGTCGCAGATCGGCGACAACCGCGACAGGCGGTGTGGCGGCCATGGCTAAGTTGACGACGTTCTGGCGGAGGGAAATGCCTTTGAATATTTCAGACTTCCTCGGTTTCAATGCAAGATGCGCTTCGCCGGCTTGATAGGCATGAAACGTTGAGCAGCGCTCTTGATACCCATAAAGTATCAGTCATTACGTCGTCTTCAGAATATGAAGGTGGGGTGAGGTTGCGCATTCTAATATTCGCTTCCGAGCTCGATGCTGATGTCGGCCGAATATATTCGGGAACGCGAGGCTATATTTTGCGCTTGTGCACAGATGGATCTCGACAGTGGTCTTAATATGCTTGGTCGAATTGCCGGATGGTCGACCGAACATTGGCGGGCAGTGATCGTCATCGTTGCAGTTTGGGTCGTGGTGATTCTTTACCGGGCCGGCAACGCTTCGCGATGAGTGGAGGCTAGCTGACGTCGACCTCTGGCAATGCGCTGGCGAGGAAGGCCTTTAAATCACCGCCCTGAAACAGCACAGCTCGCACGCCCGACCGAAAGGCCGCCTCCAGGTCTGATGGTTTATCGCCCACCAGAATCGATGCTGCCCGTTCGATCGGCCACTCCCGAAGCGCCCGCAGGATCATGCCTGGGTTGGGCTTTCGGTCTGGCGGGTCAGGATGACGATAGGCATCGACCGGCGCATCGGGGTGATGGGGCGCGTAATAGAAGGCGTCGATGTGCCCGCCGATACCGCCCAGGTCTTCCGACATCTTGGCATGCAAGGCTTGGACGTCGTCCTCGCTGTAGAACCCTCGCCCGATTCCAGATTGGTTGGTCACGACGATGACCAGCCAGCCAGCCCGGTTAAAGGCCGCCACGGCCTCGCGCGCGCCGACAATCCACCGGAAGTCTTCCCATCGATGCACATAGCCCTGATCTTCGTTGAGCACCCCATCTCGGTCGAGGAACAAGGCAGGGCGCAGCGGGCTGGCGGGTGAGGTCTCTGACACGGAGGTATTATAGCGGGACGCGGCGTTGCGGGACGATGTCAAAAAGGTCTGCTGACGCGCTAAGGTCGAAATCGACGCGGGCTGCAAAGCGTCCTAGAGACGCTTCGTGAGCAAAATTTCTCCCGTCTTGATGTCCGGTGGAGCCGGTACGCGGCTTTGGCCGTTGTCGCGGCGGGCCAAGCCCAAGCAATTCCATGGCCTGGGCGGGGCGAGGACGCTGATTCAGGATACAGCGCTGCGCTTTACGACCGATGATTTCGGCCCGCCGACGATTATCTGTAATGTGAGCCATGCCGCGCTCGTTCGAGAACAGCTGGCGGCCGTCGGCATAGCCCATGGCCTTGTCCTGGAGCCCGAGGGGCGAAATACCGGGGCCGCCGCCGTAATCGCCGCTCTGGCTGTGCAGAAGGCCGGCGGCGACCTGGTGCTGCTGCTCAGCGCTGATGCCCGAATTGAAGACGCCGCGGCCCTGCGTCGCGCGATCGATCTTGGCGCGCACGCCGCGCAGGATGGCGCTTTGGTGATCTTCGGCATCAAGCCCACCTCGCCTGAGACCGGCTATGGTTACATCCGCGCCGAGCCTGGCGATGAGGCCGTGCGCAAGGTGGCGGCCTTCGTCGAAAAACCCGATTTGGCCAATGCCCAGGCCTACGTCTGCGATCCTGCCTACAGCTGGAACGCCGGAATCTTTCTTTTCAGTCCCTCTGCGTTTCTGGGTGAGGCCAGGCGTGTGGCCCCAGACCTCGTGGCCGCTTGCGAGGTTGCCTTCGGTGAGGCGCTCCACCAGGGTGATGCGATCCAGCTGGGTGAAGCCTTTCTGCGCGCGCCCTCTTTGCCGGTCGACGTCGCTATTTTCGAAAAGACCGACAAGGCCATGGTGGTCTCAGCCGATATCGGCTGGAGTGACCTCGGGGTCTTTGATGCCCTTTGGGCCCAGGCGCCAAAGACAGCCTCCGGCGACGCCCTGCAAGGTCCTGTTGTAACGGTCGACACAGCCAATTCTTTCGTCAACACGGACGGTCCTTTGGTTGTGTTGTCCGGCGTTGAGGACTTGGTCGTGATCGTTGAGAATGGCGTCGTTTTGGTCACCCGCCGTAACGCACCCGGTGGGGTTCGAGCCGCGGTGGAAGCGGTTCGCAAGGCTGGTCGCGAAGACTTGCTTTAGCCGCTGCATTGCAGCAGATCGTGTCGGCCGTTAGGTTGCGCCCCTTTCCCGGACCTCCTGGCGCACCCCATGACCCTTGCTTTCGACGATATCCTCGCGGCCAAAGAGCGGCTGCAGGGTCATATCGAGCGCACACCGTGCCGCCGCTCGCGTACGCTGTCGGAGATCACGGGCGCCGAGGTTTGGGTGAAGTTCGAGAACTTGCAGTTCACCGCAGCCTACAAGGAGCGCGGCGCGCTGAATAAGCTTTTGCAGCTCACCGAGGCTGAGAAGAAACGCGGCGTGATCGCGGCCTCGGCCGGCAATCACAGCCAGGGCTTGGCCTATCATGCCGCCCGGCTGGGCATTCCTGTGACCATCGTCATGCCCAAACAAACGCCCTTTGTTAAGGTCCAGCAGACCCGTGCGCATGGGGCTGAGGTGGTGATAGACGGCGAGGGCTACGACGAAGCGTCGGCCACCGCGATGCGGTTGCGCGAGGAACGCGATTTGGTCTTCGTGCATCCGTTCAACGACCTCGATGTCATGGCCGGCCAAGGTACGGTGGCGCTGGAGATGCTGGAGGACGTGCCCGACCTGGAGATCCTGCCGATACCGATCGGCGGCGGCGGACTGATCGCGGGCATGGCGACGGCGGCCAAGCATCTGAAACCGGGTATCAAGATCGTGGGCCTTGAGCCTGCCATGTACCCCTCCTTCACGGCGCGGATGCGCGGCGTCAACGCGGGCGTAACGACCGGTGGGTCGACAATCGCCGAGGGGATTGCCGTCAAACAGGTCGGCGACTTGAGCTATTCGGTGGTCCGCCCCCTCGTCGATGAAGTGCTCCTGATCGAAGAGCCGTTTTTTGAACGCGCGGTGGCCTTGTACTGCAATGTCGAAAAGACTGTGGTGGAAGGCGCTGGCGCCGGGGCGCTGGCCGCCCTCCTGGCATTCCCCGAGAAGTTCCGAGGGAAAAGCTGCGGTTTGGTTATCACCGGCGGCAACATCGATACTCGCCTGCTGGCTTCGGTGCTGACCCGAGAATTGGTCCGCGAGCAAAGGATCGTCAGCTTACGGATTATCGGAGACGATCGGCCTGGCCTTCTGGGAACGGTCTCGGCGATCATCGGTCAGATGGGCGCCAACATCATTGAGGTGGCTCATAACCGCCTGGCGCTGGACGTGCCTGCCAAGGGTGCAGAGTTCGACATCTTGATCGAGACCCGCGATGCTCGTCATACCCAGGAAATCATAGACGCCTTGCGCGAGGCGGGTTACCCGCCTCGTGCGGTTTAGTGAGAATGCAGATGATGTTCCGTACCTTGTTGGTGGTTGTTGCGGCTCTGTCACTGACGGCCTGCCAGCCGAAGAGCTCGACCGGAGACAAGGCCCAAGGCCCCGTCGCTGGCGACCAGAGCGCAGCGTCTAAGGCCTTCATGGCCAAAAACGCGAAGGAGCCGGGTGTCGTCACCCTGCCCGACGGCTTGCAGTACAAGATCATCAGCTCCGGTCCAGTTGCCGGGCTCAAGCCGCACATCAATGACGAGGTGAAAGTCAACTACGAAGGAAAGCTCATCGACGGCACCGTCTTCGATAGCTCCTATGAACGCGGCCAACCCGCAGCGATGCCGTTGAAGGGCTTAGTGAAGGCTTGGCAAGAAGCCCTGCAGAAGATGAAGCCGGGCGACGTCTGGATCCTTTATGTCCCGCCGGAGCTTGGCTATGGCGGCGAAGGGCAGGGGCCGATCCCGCCTGGCGCAGCTTTGATCTTCAAGATCGAGCTGATCGACTTTCTGCCGGGCCCCGGCAGCGTTGAACAGGGCTAAAGGGCGCACGCCTTCGCGGCGGGACGGCGCACGACTCCCAGCGCCCATAGGATCGCTGCGCGTCGATCCGGGACGCAGGGGTAACGAGCTCAATGTGGAGACCGCCGCAGACCGGGGCTTCGGCCAGGAACCAGTTCATCATCGCCTCTCCCCGCCATCCGCTTTCCGTTGAGGGGTCCGGTGCGCCGGTCTATGGCTTTCTACTATGAGCAGCCTTGGCGCGACACGCGAGATCCTCCAGACCCTGGTCGGATTTGACACGACCTCCCGAAATTCCAATCTGGCCCTGATCGAATGGGTGGAGGCCTATCTGGATCGGCACGGTGTCGCGCACCGGCGGGCCCCTAACGCCGATGGGAGCAAGACAAACATGCTGGCGACTGTGGGCCCTTCGCTCGAGGGTGGTGCTGTGCTCTCCGGCCATACGGATGTGGTTCCGGTAGATGGTCAGCCCTGGACATCCGACCCGTTCCGTATCGTTGAGCGCGATGGGCGGCTCTACGGTCGCGGAACCTGCGATATGAAAGGGTTTCTCGCCTTGGCCTTGGCTGCGGTGCCCGACTTGATCGCCGCCAATCCGTGCAAGCCCGTGCATCTGGCCTTCTCCTATGACGAAGAGATCGGCTGCCTGGGCGCCCCGTCGCTGATCGAAGTCATCACCCGCGAATTGCCCAAGCCCGCCTTCGTCATTGTCGGAGAACCCACCGACATGGTGGCGGTTAACGGCCACAAGGGTATCGCCAACTTCAACGTCACGGTGACTGGTCGCGAAGCGCATTCCAGCCAGACCCAACAAGGCGTCTCAGCGGTCATGGAGGCTGTCGGTTTAATGGCCTCGCTGAAGTCCTTGGCCGAACGTATGGAGCAAGATGCAGACCCGGCCTCGCCCTTCACGCCAAAGGGCGCGACCCTGACGATTGGCATCGTTCATGGGGGGACGGCGGGAAACATCCTGGCGCGGGAATGTCGGTTCATGTTCGACCTGCGGTGTCCGCCACCTCTCGATCCTGAAATCTTGCTGAAGGACTTCTTTTCGCAGGCGCAGGCGCTTGACGCCCGCCTGAAGGTCCGCGCACCGGAAGCCGGTGTCCGAGTGGAGATGTTGTCGAACGTACCGGGGTTCGCGCCGGAACCAGACGGTCCGGCGGAAAGGTTCGCGCGGCGTCTGGCAGGAGACAATGGCCCGCCACGCGCGGTGTCTTTTGCTGCAGAAGCCGGACAGTTTCAGCGGGCGGGCCTTTCCACGATCCTCTGTGGCCCCGGCTCAATCGCACAGGCTCATCAGCCAGACGAGTTCGTCGAGATCTCTCAGATGGAACGAGGCGCAGCCTTCATGCGCCGCCTGGTGGAGTGGTCCGCTTCGGCTGAATGAAGGCGCGGCGCAGGAGTAGGTCAAGCGGGTTCCAGGTCATGGCGCGGGCGATGTCCCAGGAGTTGGCCGTCCGCGTCGCCTGAGCCTCCCGGCGGGCCTCCAGTGCGACGTGCACGTGCCTGATCCCTGCAGCCAGGCCCTCGACGGGCGTTGCGATCTCCCCGCGTGTGGCATGGCGGATGAAGAGCACCAGGGTGGCCAGCAGGTGCAGGGGAAGGGTAAGCCAGAACAGTACTGGCGGCGTGTCCTTCACGAAAACCCAGAACCGGTTGCGGGTACCGTGGAAGACGGCGAAATCGCTTCTGCGGCCGCCCGTAGAGGCCGAGCCCACATGACGAACCACGGCGTCAGGAACCAGCAGCGTGGGCTCGCCCACCAGCCGTAGGCGATAACCCAGGTCAACATCCTCGCAATAGCAGAACAGGCGTTCATCGAAGCCCCCGAGCTTCAGGAACAGATCGCGGGCGATCATCATCGCCCCACCACAGCCTGAGAATACCCATCCTGGTTCCAAAGCGCCGGGATTGGGATGGGTGTAGCCTCCACGGAAGGGAAACCCGGCAAGCGCCATGACATCGCCCAGGCCATCGAGCCGCGTGGGGTCCTCTGCCATCAGTTGGCGCGACGTGAAGCTATGGACTTCAGGATTGGCTAGCGCCGCAGCAGCCAGTCGTTCTAGCCACTCCGGCTCGGCGAAGGCATCAGGGTTGAGCAGCGCCAGCCAGCGCCCACGCGCCGCCCGCGCCCCTTGATTTACGGCAGCCGCGAAGCCCAGGTTCTCCGCGTTCTCGATCAGTCGGATCGACGGGTCGGCCTTGGCCGCGGCCTGGGCCGTCCGGTCGCTGGACGCATTGTCGATCAGTAGGACTTCGTAGTCGTGGAATATCTGAGCCCGAACGGCAGCCAGGCACTGGGCTAGCGTCGGTCCACTTTCATAGACGACCACCACGACGCTGACGCAAAGCGCTGAGGGGTTGCCATTCGCCGCAGCGCGGGCCATGCGAAAGGTCTCTCCAAAATGTCCGAGCCGCCATGACGACGATTACGCCCCTGGCCCTTGCCGAGGTCCTGCATATCACGCCGAAGCGACATGGCGATGCGCGCGGCTGGTTCGCCGAAACTTGGAGCCACATGGCGCTTAAAGCTGCCGGAGTGGACACCCAATTCGTGCAAGATAACCAAGCGTTCAATGCCAAAAAAGGTACGGTTCGCGGTCTGCATTTCCAGAAGGCGCCGCAAGCGCAGGGAAAGCTGGTGAGAGTTCTGAAAGGGGCGATCTTTGACGTCGCAGTCGACGTGCGCCCGGGCTCGGCGACCTTCGGCCAATGGGTCGGCGCAACCCTGACCGCCGAGACCGGCGAGCAGCTCTGGGTGCCGCGGGGTTTCGCCCACGGCTATATGACAATCGCTGACGACACCGAGCTCTTCTACAAGGTCGACGGCGGCTACGCCCCGCAGCTTGAGGGCGGCCTGATCTGGAATGATCCCGACATCGGTATCGCTTGGCCGCTCGATGTTGAGCCCGTGCTTTCTGAAAAGGACAAGGGTCTTCCGCGCCTTAAAGATTTGCCTGCAGCGGAGTTCTGATCTCGAAAAAAGGGATCCACCTTCGCGGGAGCGCGGGCCCAGCTAGGCGTACGCGCACCACTCGGCCAATACCTGTTGATCTTGTTCCAGCGATCTGTGCGCCTCGCGGAGCGCCTTGAAGTGGCCAGGCTCCAAAAGCCGGGAAAGCGCCCAGACGGCCGCGCCGCGGACAAGCTCTGAGGCATCATTCAACAACTGTTCGGCCTCCACCGCCAAAGTCGGCTCGCCGGAATTGCCGATGGCATAGAGCACGTTGCGGATGAATCGGGCGCGGCCGATGCGCTTGATGGGGGACTTCGTGAACAGGCTGCGGAATTGGGCGTCGTTCAGTCGGGCAAGCTCTGCCAGAGAGGGCGCTTCCAAGGATGGGCGGGCATGCAGTTTCTGTTCAGCCGCCACGGCTGCGAATTTGTTCCAGGGGCAAACAGCGAGGCAGTCGTCACACCCGTAGATTCTATTTCCGAGCGCCTCTCGGAACTCCGTCGGGATCGGACCCTTCAGCTCGATCGTGAGGTAGGAGATACAGCGCCGCGCATCGAGCTGATTGGGCGCAGGGAAGGCCTGTGTCGGGCAGACATCGAGGCAAGCGTGGCAGGTTCCACAGGTGGTCGTCTCCCCTGGGTCGGGGTTTAGGTCCAAGGTCGTCAGGATCGAACCCAGAAAGAGCCAGGAGCCAAACTCCCGGGACACAAGGTTCGTGTGCTTGCCCTGCCAGCCCAGGCCGGCCCGCTCGGCCAGTGGCTTTTCGAGCAATGGCGCGGTGTCGACAAACACCTTCAACTCGCCGCCGAATTGGGACTGCAACCAGCGCGCAAGCGTCTTCAGACGGCTCTTTATGAGCTCGTGATAGTCGTCGCCCTGGGCGTAGACGCTAATCGCGCCCTTGGTCGGTCGGGCGAGCAGCGCAAGCGGGTCATGATCGGGGCCGTAATTCATGCCCAAAACGATCGCCGAGCGGGCGTCGGGCCACATGGCTCTGGGGTTTGAACGGCGTTCGACGGTCTCGGCCAGCCACGCCATCTCACCATGCCGCCCAGAATTCACGAATTCAGCCAGCCGCTTTGCAGAGATCCAACCCTCGTCAATGTCGGTGAAGCGGCAGAGGTCGAAACCCAGCGCTAGGGCCTTGGCGCGGATCTGGTCTTCCGGAGGGTTAGAAATCGAGGTCGTCATAGTGCCTGGCCGGTGTCAGGCCCGGCCAGCGGTCGGCCAGCAGGGGCCGGAAGCATGGCCGAGACTTCAGTTTCATGTACCAGGTCTTTACCGCCGGGAAGTCCGCCCAAGGCATGTCCCCGCAGTAGTCGATCACGGACAGATGCGCCGCAGCCGCAAAATCGGCCAGGGACATCCGCCGCCCCGCCAGCCACTCGCGCTCCTGCAATAGCTTTTCGACGTAGAACATGTGCGTTCTGAGGCCGTCGCGACCTTGGCGCAGGTTGTTGAGGTCTGGCGCGCCCAGGCCCAACAGGCGTTTCTCCATCTTCTCGTGCAGAATGTAGCCGCCAGCCTCGAACTCGAATTTACGGTCGAACCAGGCAAGCAGGCGTCTGGCCTCAGCCCGCTCGGCTGGCTCTCGACCAAGGAGCGCAGGCTCAGGAACTGTCTCCTCCAGATGATCGAGGATCGCGCGGGCTTCGCACAGCACCAGGCGGTGATCGCCGTCGGTTTCCACAAGCACGGGCACCAGACCCGAGGGGTTCAAGGCGGTTAGGTCCTTTGGGCGTTCCCAATAGCGGACCTGGACCTCGGTGAAGGCCAGCCGCTTTTCACCCAGGGTCAGACGAACCTGACGTGAGGCGGGGTCGAGCGGGAAATGGTGCAGTGTGCGTTCGAGGCTCATAACCAGCAAATGCGACGGGGGTGGAATCGTTTAGGCTCAATGGACGCTGGACCCGTTAAGGGCGCGTTTACTACGCCTGGCCGGCCTTCATATGAACTTCCGCAAAAGCCCCACCGTGCGGTTCTGCGCGACCGCGGGGGTCAGCGTGGATAATGATGTCGGCTGAGGGGAATGCGTCCAGCACGCGATTTTCGGCCGCAACGATCACTTGGTGGGCAGCTTCCAACGTCAGGTCCGGGTCTAGGTCGCAATGCAGCTGGATGTGGACATAGGGACCAGAGGCGCGGGTGCGAAGCTGGTGGACGTCGCTTAGTCGATGATCTTCCGTCAGCAGGGCGATGATTTTTGCCCGGGCTTCATCTGGCAGTTCGTGGTCCATGAGCTGACTGGCGGCTTCGCGGAAAACACTCACCGCCCCCCAAAGCAGGATTGCCGCAATCGCTAGCGCCGCTGCAGCGTCGAGCCAAAACACGCCCAGCCAGGCCGAGGCACCGATGCCGATGAGCGCAATAAGGTTTGAAGCGAAGTCGCTGGCATAGTGCGCTCGGTCGCCCGATACGGCCACAGAGGCGGCCTTCTTGAGCACCTGGGTCTGGGCGGCGATTAGGAAGGCGGTCATGAGGATCGAGGTGAGCATCACCGCGATCGCCCACTTTTCCCCTTGTAGGCCATGCGGCTGAAACAGATCGGCGATGGCCTCGCGAGCGATCAGCGCGGCCGAAGCGAAGACAAGGCCTGCCTGGACGAGACTTGAGAAGGCTTCGGCCTTGCCGTGTCCGAACCGATGTTCTGCATCTGGTGGCGCTGCTGCATAGCGCACTGCGAAGAACGTGATCATCGAGGCCACAAGGTCGAGGCCTGAGTCCGCGGTGGACGCCAGCAGCGCCGCCGAGCCTGAGGCAAGCCAGGCCAGGATCTTGATTGTCACCAACACCAGCGCGGTCACGATGGAGTAGATCGTGACGCGGCGGGTGAGGGCGGTGGTTTCTTCGGTCGAGAGACTATGGATAGAATTCATTCGTCGGATTCTACCAACGCCCCCGCCGCATGCCAGCGCGAACGACTCTCAGGTCACGCCGCCTGCCTTGGCTGGGGGCCGACGTATGGCGACGGAGGGCGGATCAGGCGGCTGCCGCCAAGCTGTTCGCGGGCGTGGGCGATCCAGCCTGTCACCCGACCCATGGCAAAGACACACATAAAGGCGCGTGATGGAAAGGTGAGCGCCTCCAGCAACAGGGCTGTGCAAACTTCGACATTTGTCTGCGGCGATCGCTCGGGCATGCGTTCTTTGAGGATCGCCAGAGCGGCCGCCTCGGCGAAAGCCAGTCGGCCGGGCATGACGTCAGACCCTTCGCTGAGCTTACCTGCAGCCGTTAATCGGCAAAGAATTCCTGGCGCGCGCTTAGCATCGCCTTGACCAGCTCGCGCTCGCCCAGATCCAGCAGCGGGTTCCAGACATCGAAGATCAGGATGACCCGCAGCTCGTCGGCGTCGTTCCAGGCCTCGTGTTCGATCGTGTCGTCGAACACCCAGGCCTCGCCCATTTTCCAATCCCGCGTCTCGTTGCCGACGCGAAAGCGGGCTGCACCGGGTAGGATCAGCGGCAGATGGCAGAGCAGACGGACATTGGTCGAGCCTGTGTGTGCTGGAATATGGGTGTGTGCGTCGAGCGCAGAAAACATCGCCGTCGGCGCATAACCTGGCTGGTCCGACAGCGGCAGGCTCTCCAGTAGGGCAGCGGTGTTGGGACAGAGTTTGCAGGCTCCGTCCTGACGCGCGCCGTCCTTCCACAGGAAGAACGAACTCCAACGTTGCGAGTGGTTGAGTTCACCCCATTGGTTGACGGGCGTACCCTTCGGGTAGGCGATATAGGGGGCGAAATTGTCCTTTGCGGCCACAAGGGCGCCGTCAAGCTCGCTCCGGATCATCGCGGTGGCCGCTTCAAGATCTGCGAGCCAAGGGAAAAGCGAACGGTCGTAGAACGGGATTGCCGGCAGCTGCGGATAGTGCAGGAGGAGCGGCTCATGATTGTAGACCTTGGTCCGTCCTGAGAAGATGCCAACGCTCTCGTCGAACCGACGGCGCGCTGCCTCAGAAAGCTCAGCTTTCACCGCGTTCGTGCGGGACAACAGGTGCGCCTCAAATGCTTCCATGCTGCGCGCCACGATCTGGCGCGCGCGCTCGGTGGGCCCGCGAAGCGCTGGCGGAAGTTCGCTGTCCGGGGGGGCTAGGGCTAAGGCGTTCTGATAGGCGGCGGCGGCGGCGCGTTCACCGCTTGTTTTTTCGATCAACGCGCCCTTCGAAAGCCGCGCAACGTAGTCATAGGGGTCGATGCTGAGCGCCTCGTCGAGCGCCTCCAACGAACCGGCCAGATCACCCATGGCGCGGCTGACCATCGCGCGCTGCATTTTGAGTGCGATATCGTCAGGCGTGGCGCGTTCAGCATCCCGCAGCAGGGCGAGCGCGCCCCGGGGGTCGCCCCTTTTGAGTGCAGTCTGGACGCTGGCGCTAAGGTCAGCTTGGCGAGTGTCCGCCGACGACATACCCATCAATCCTGACGAATCTAGCCTCACGACATTTGACCAACAAGGATATAGGCCGACTTTCTTCACGGCGAGAGGAAAGGCCAGTAAACACCTTCTTCACTTAGTTCGGCATTTCTGAACGCCGCGGTGGGGCTGTTTTTCGGGGAACGTCATGTCGGATTGGATCTACGCCATTATCCTGGGCGTCATCGAAGGGCTGACAGAGTTCATCCCGGTCTCGTCAACGGGGATGCTCCTCCTGGCGAAACTCGTGATGGGTCTGCCGGACGGTTTCTGGGACACCTTCACAGTTCTGATCCAGCTCGGCGCGATCTTCGCCGTGGTAACTCTCTATTTTTCGCGCCTTTGGAGCGTGGTTATTCGCCTGCCCTATGACGCCCGGGCTCAGAAATTCGCCCTCAGCATCATCGTTGCCTTCATTCCCGCCGCGATCGCAGGCCTCCTGTTGCATGACATCATCAAGAGCGTGCTTTTTGAAAGTCCCAGAGTCGTCTGCATCGCGTTGATCCTCGGCGGTATAGTGCTCTTGGTGATCGACCGCTACGCGCCCTACCCGACGCGCCAAGATCCCTTGGCCCTGCCGCTGGGCACCTCATTGGTAATTGGCCTATTCCAATGTCTGGCCTTGGTCCCAGGCGTCTCTCGTTCCGGGGCCACGATCGTAGGTTCGATGCTGATGGGGGTGGAAAAACGAGCCGCCGCGGAATTCGCCTTCTTCCTGGCGATACCCGTGATGGCCGGCGCCTTCACCGTCGATGCCTGGAAGAGCCGCCACGAACTCAATACCGGCCACACCGGTTTGGTTGCTGTTGGCTTTGTGGTCTCATTCCTCGTCGCCCTGGCCGTCATTCGGGCCATGCTGACGATCGTCACCCGCCGTGGTTATGCGCCGTTCGGTTGGCTGAGGATCTTGATCGGCGGCGTAGGACTGGCGATCCTGTCACTTCGTTAGATAGCCGCAAACTCGCGGTCTTCCTGATCTGCGTATTGGCCGCCCTTCCGGTAGCGATAGAGATAGCTTGGGAGAACCGCCTCCAGCGTCGTCGGCGTGATTCCAAGATCTGTGAGACCGGGGTGGGCACCGCTGACGACGTTGTCGATCTTGAGCAGCAGGACTTGGTCAGCGGTGACCGGCGTTGGCAATGATGCGCCAATAAATCCAGCGAGGGTGTTCGCTGCGTCGCCGGCCGAGCCGAGCAGACTGGCGACTGGCCATGGGATCGGAGCCAAGATCCGGCGCTTTCCGATTTCGGCCAACAGCATTTCCATCAGCTGTCGGAACGTGAATGCGGCGGGACCACCGAGCTCATAGGTCTGGCCGGCCGCCTCCGGCGCGACCACTGCGTGCGCCAGCGCCTTGCCGACATCGCCTACAAAAACCGGCTGGAGGCGGCTCTGACCGCCGCCAATCAACGGCAGGAACGGGCTGATTTGCGCCATGGCGGCGAAACGATTGAAGAACTCGTCTTCCGGACCGAATACGATCGACGGCCGTATGATCACCGCCTCTGGATAGAACTGCCGAACGGCCGCTTCGCCTTCAGCCTTCGTCTTTGCGTACTTCGAGGGCGAATTGGCGTCAGCTCCAATTGCCGACATCTGCACGAGGCGAGATACGCCTTCGGCGCGTGCTGCGGCAGCCACGTTGTGCGGGCCCATCGCTTGCAAAGCCTGGAACCCTTGTCGCCCGGTCTCGCGCAAAATCCCGACCAGGTTCACCGCGGCACTGGCGCCGTCCAAAGCCCGGCGCAGTGACGGTTCATTACGGATATTGGCTTGAACGATGTCGATCTGGCCGACATCGCCATGAAGCCGCATGGCGTAGGCCTTCGCAGGATTGCGCACTGCGACTCTTATCCGCCAACCGGCCTTGGCGAGCTGGCGCACGGCCTGCGCCCCAATGAAACCGGATCCGCCGAAGACGGTGACGAGGTTTTGCATGAGTATGCCGATAGACGATGCCGTCGCATGCCGCAATCGGTAGCGAGCGGGTTGAATGACCTGGACGTTGACCGGCGTGAGGCGGAGCTTTAAGGAAGCCGGCTCGCGCGGTCCAACGGATCGGGCCCAGGTGGCGGAATTGGTAGACGCGCTGGCTTCAGGTGCCAGTGGCTTAACGGCCGTGAAGGTTCGAGTCCTTTCCTGGGCACCATCGCTTTCGGTGAGCCGTCCGTTTGTGACGGCGCTGATTTTGATGGTGAAGATGGCGCCCCTTACCTCGGCGCCGACCGGCTCTATACTGAGCCGTGGTTCGATTGGCGGAGCAGCGTGAAAAAGTTGATCAGTATTCTACATCGGGGCGACCTGCCGGACGGCGTCTTTTCTGGCGCGACGGCTCTGGCTATCGATTCGGAGACGATGGGCCTTCGGCTCGGTCGTGACCCGTTATGCGTTGTGCAGCTCTCAGATGGGAACGGCCAGGCTCATGTGGTCCAACTGGACCGCTCGACTTATGACGCGCCAAATTTGAAACGGCTGCTGACCGATCCGTCGGTGACCAAGATCTTCCACTTCGGCCGCTTTGATATCGCCATGTTTTGGCTCCACCTTGGTGTTGTGACCGCTCCCGTCTACTGCACCAAGATCGCGTCCAAGCTGGCGCGCACCTATACCGACCGCCATGGACTGAAGGACG
The DNA here is from genome assembly GCA_903860975.1 of uncultured Alphaproteobacteria bacterium. Taxonomy (GTDB): domain Bacteria; phylum Pseudomonadota; class Alphaproteobacteria; order Caulobacterales; family Caulobacteraceae; genus Phenylobacterium. Next base: position 49,605 of record CAIOSI010000014.1, on the reverse strand, counting down.
TGACCAAGGAGCTTATCGGCGTCGATCTCTCTAAAGCCCAGCAGAGTTCTGATTGGGGGCAGACAAAACTCTCGGACGAGCAAGTCGCCTATGCCGCCTCCGATGTCGCCCACCTGCATACGCTGCGCAGCCGCCTTGATGAGATGCTTGTTCGTGAAGGCCGCGACGGTCTGGCCCGAGCCTGTTTCGAGTTCTTGCCGCACCGCGCCGTCCTCGATGTCGCCGGGTGGGAAGACATCGATATCTTCGCGCACAGCTGACGAATGGTGGCGGCCTCAGACATGGTGCTTCCTGAGAGCCAACCAAGCGGGTCGTGGCGAAGGATTTCCATCCAGCGCTGGCGTCGCCGATCGCGAATTATAGCGGCTTTGCGGATCGTGCTGCCCACCCTTATCGGCGCGATCTTCATCGGCCTGGCCGCCTCGGTGGCCTACACAACTCAAACGACCCAACGTGCGCCCTCAGGCAACGCTTCCGATCCGATCCGCCTCGTGAACCCGCACTTCGTAGGCCGCGACAACCGCGGACGACCTTTCGTGCTGACCTCCACCACTGCAACGCGTGACCCGCAGAACGACCAGCGCGTTTTCCTCGACAAGCCAGACCTGGTCATCGATGAAGATGGACCTGACCCAACGCACATCACGGCAGGCGCGGGTGTCTTCCACGAAGACACGGGAAAGTTGGAGGTCAACAGGGGGGTTCGCCTATCGGGAGCGCGTGGCTCCTTTGAGACGGCCCAATCGGTCTATGACATCAAGTCCGGTGAGGTCGAGGGTTCGGCCGCGGTTCAGGGCGCGGGTTCGCTTGGAGAAATCCAGGCGAAGTCCTATGGCGTCTATGACAAAGGCGAGCGGATGGTTTTTACCGGCAGCGTCCATGCGCGCCTACAACCGAAGTGAGGCTGAGCCAGTCGATGAAGAGCCTTATTGCAATGTCGGCGTTGTCGGCGGCAGCGATCCTGGCTGCCCAGCCCGCTTCGGCGCAGCTGGCCAAGCATGCGAAGGGACCGATCGACATCGCTGGCGATCAGGCCGAAATGCACAACGCCGATTGCACGCAAGTTTGGACGGGATCTCCCGAAGCGCTTCAAGACTCCTCGCGGTTGCGCGCGAACGTCATGATCGCGCACATGGAAATGACAAAAAAAGGCAAGCCGACTGCGGCCGCTCAAGCGGGTTCGACGAATGCCTGTGGCGACCTTCTCAGCCTTGAAGTCAAGGGATCGGTCTACTTCCTATCGTCGGACGGACGCCGTGTGCACGGCGACAATGGATTCTACGACGCCGCCACCACCACAGTGACGATTACGGGCGACGTAACGGCAGTTGACGGCCAAAACGTGATGCGCGGCACAAAGATGGTCTACAATACCCAAACCGGCGACGGGCATGTCGAGGGAAGTGGGACCGGGCCGACGTCAAAGACCCGGCCGCGCGGCGTGTTTTATCCAAAGGACACCGACAAGAGCGGTGACGAAACCCAGGGCGAAATGCCGAAGAAAGCCGCCAAGTGAGCGGCTCGCGGAGCAGGTAAGCGAGTGAAGGTGGAACGCTTCGACACGCCTTCTGGCTTCGCTGGCGAAGGCTTGGTGGTCGACAACATCGGTAAGTCGTTTCGCGACAGGCCTGTCGTGAAGGGCGTATCCCTGAGTCTGCGTCGGGGCGAAGTCGTCGGGCTGCTCGGCCCAAATGGCGCAGGCAAGACGACCTGTTTTTATATGATTACCGGTCTGATCCCCGTCGACTATGGGGCGATTTATCTCGACGGAGAGAACATCACCGCTCAGCCGATGTATCAACGCGCTCGAATGGGCGTGGGCTATCTCCCGCAAGAAACGTCAATCTTTCGCGGAATGAGTGTCGGTGAGAACGTTATGGCGGTGGTTGAGCTGCGGGAACGCGACCGCAATCGCGCGCGAGCCATTGTCACAGACCTCTTGGAAGAGCTGCGCATTGAGCATCTGCGAAATGCGCCTGCTATTTCGCTGTCTGGCGGTGAGCGGCGGCGCGTCGAGATCGCTCGTGCGCTCGCTTCGGATCCCTCCTTCATGCTGCTGGACGAGCCCTTCGCCGGGATCGATCCGCTGGCGATCACCGACATTCGCGACGTCATCGCTTTTCTGAAGAAGCGTGGCATCGGCATCCTGATCACCGATCATAATGTCCGTGAGACGCTGGATATCATCGACCGCGCCTTGATCATCCACGCCGGAGAGGTACTCTTCGAGGGCGCTCCAAACGAGATCGTCGATGATCCTGAAGTCCGGCGTGTCTACCTAGGCGACACGTTCGGTTGACGTCGCCTTGAACGAACCAGAGGGGCGAGCGATGTTGGATCGCGCGATCCTCATTTCGGGGGCCTTTTCGTTCGTCAGCCTGCGCCAGTGCGCGCCAAGCTTCGCGGACCGGTCGCGGAAGCGCGCGCCTGCTCATCGCTTCAGCCCACCGCAATTTTGCGGCCGTTCGGGAGGGCATGGCGCATTTAGGCCATGTCCGGGCCATCCGGCGACACAGTCGAGCTCATTGCCCACGTCAGCCTCTTTGCGGATCGGCATCGCCTCGGCCATGAGGTCGGCAACGGCGCTCTAGCTGGCCCGCTTGGCGGTTTCCAGCTCAGCCGTGATGGCCCAGCCGCTCAGCGCGTCTCAATTTCCGTTCATCCTGCCATCGTGCTTCGGGCAGGATCAGCGAAAAGAATTTGGCCAACGGCAGGGTTTGTGCTCGCCATTAACTAATCGGTGGCTTTCGCCCCTCTAAGGTCCCCAGCAAGAAACAGGCCACAGGGGGCGGTTTTGGCGCTTAGCGCTCGTCTTGAGATTCGGCAGGGCCAGGGTCTGGTCATTACGCCGCAGCTGCAGCAAGCGATCAAGCTTCTGCAATTGTCGAATCTTGAGCTTGACGCCTTCGTGGACGCTGAGCTCGAGCGTAACCCGTTACTCCAGCGCGACGAGCGCGATTCCGAGCCTGAGGCTGAGGCCCCTAGCGAGGCCGCCGCCGACCTTTCGACCGACCGCATCGACGACGCCGGTGCCCGCGCCGAGCTCGACGCAGACCGAGATGACGCCTCTCCTGGCGAACGGGTTACGGGCGATGGCGAGCATGACATGGGCGCGGCCGAGGCCGGCGCCTCGATCGATTGGTCCAAAGCCAGCCGCGGAGGTGGCTCCTTCGAAGGCGACGGCGATGGCTTTGAAGGCGCTCAAAGCCGGGAAAAGACCCTCAATGAACACCTGCATGATCAGCTCTCCGCCTCCGGCCTGAAGGGTGCCGAATCTGCGGCTGCGATCGTTCTGATCGATGCTGTCGACGAAGGCGGATATTTGCGCGCTGATTTGGCTGACGTCGCCGAACGACTGGGCTGTAATCAAGACCTGCTCGAACGTATCCTGGCTGTACTTCAAGGCTTTGAGCCTGTTGGCGTATGCGCACGCGACGTTCGCGAATGCCTGATGATCCAGCTCAAGGACCGCAACCGTTACGATCCGGCCATGGCGGCGCTGCTCGACAATTTACTGCTTTTGGCACGCCATGACATGCCAGCTTTGAAACGCGCATGCGGCGTCGACGACGAAGACCTCAAGGATATGGTCGCCGAGCTGCGCGCCCTGACGCCGCGTCCTGGTTCTGCCTTCGGTGGTGAACCCCTCCAGAGCGTCGTCCCGGACGTCTACGTCCGCGAGGGCCTGGGTGGGCTTTGGCACGTCGAACTGAATTCCGAGACGCTTCCACGCCTCCTCGTCGATCAGCGCTATCACGCCCGCGTTAGCGCTTCAGCGCGCACCGACCAGGAAAAAACCTTTGTCTCAGACTGTGCAGCCCAGGCGAGTTGGCTGGTGAAGAGCCTCGATCAGCGGGCTAAAACGATCCTCAAGGTGTCATCTGAGATTGTGCGCCAGCAGGATGCATTCCTGGCTTTCGGCGTCGAACACCTTCGCCCGCTGAACCTGAAGACTGTCGCCGACGCCATCGGCATGCACGAATCTACGGTCAGCCGGGTGACCTCGAACAAGTATCTCGCGACGCCGCGTGGTGTCTTCGAGATGAAATTCTTCTTCACCTCGGCGATCCAGTCGTCGGAGGGCGGGGAAGCCCACTCTGCCGAAAGCGTGCGCCACAAGATCCGCCAGATGATTGACGCAGAGACCCAGGAGCGTGACGTCCACTCTGACGACAGAATCGTAGACATTCTGAAGTCGGCAGGCGTCGACATTGCACGCCGCACGGTGGCCAAATATCGCGAGGCCATGCGTATTCCTTCGTCGGTAGATCGCCGGCGGCGCCTGAAGGAACACGCCTGACCAGGCGAAGATTTCGCGCTCAACTTGAGTTTTATTGACACCTTGGCGCGCTGGGCGCGTTGATTGCGTATGCAAGTTCAAGTCACAGGCAAACATCTCGACGTCGGCGAGGCCCTGCGTTCGCGGGTCTCAGACGAATTGGCTTTAGGCATCGGCAAATACTTCGATCGTGGCGGCGGATCTGCCGATGTCGTGGTCAGCCGAGACGGGCATTCCTTCAGGGTCGACTGCGCTGTGACGCTCGCGTCAGGCCAACAGCTGATGACACACGGTGTTGGTGGCGACGCGCATCAGGCCTTCGATGCGGCGAACGCCAAGATGCAAAAGCGCATACGTCGCTACAAGAACAGGCTGAAGGATCATCATCCCCAGGCAATGGCCAAGCAGGCCGAGACCGCCGCTTATTACGTGCTGCAAGCCCCAGACGACGCGACTGACGACGACGAACTCGACGTGGTCGCGGCGAGCTTTCCGGCACCGCTGGTGATCGCTGAGACCGAGACGAAAATCGGCGAAATGACCGTTTCAATGGCGGTTATGGAACTCGATCTGACTGAATCTCAAACAATCGTGTTTCGAAACGCCGCGCATGGCGGATTGTCCGTGGTATATCGCCGGCCCGACGGCAATATCGGCTGGATCGACCCGGAACGCACCAAGGCGACCGGGGCCGGCACAGACGGAACCGGCAAGGCTTGAGCAGGTCTCAAGCCGCCGTCTAAGGCGGTGCGTCAGGGGGACGGACCGAGGCGAGTGCGAGCGTTTTTAGAAACATCATGCAAATCGGCGACCTACTCGATCGCAACGCGATCGCCCTGCGCGTGAGCGCTCCAAATAAACGCCAAGCGCTTGCTTTGATTGCCGAGATCGCGGCTCGAAATTTCGGGCTAGACGCCGGCGACGTGCTGGACGCGCTTGCCGAGCGGGAACAAGCCGGTTCAACCGGCGTAGGCCACGGAGTGGCTGCCCCACACGCCCGGCTGGCCGGCCTCAACCGTTTGCGCGGCGTGTTTGTACGGCTGGATCACGCGGTCGAGTTTGAGTCGGTCGATGATCAACCCGTGGACCTGATCTTTGCTCTCTTTGCGCCAAAGGACTCCACCGGCGTCGAGCATCTGCGAGCACTCGCTCGGGTATCGCGAATTCTTCGCCAGTCGCAGCTGCGTCAGCAACTTCGCCAAGCCCGAACCGCCGACGCCATCCACGCCCTGCTTGTGCAAGATCCTGTCAACAATTCGACGGCGGCCTGATCGCCCGCTTAGTGGACTGAAACCGGCGCCAGCTCGTGGGCCAGGGCGGCGGCGACCGCAGAGTCGCGATCGGTCAGAACCGCCAAGCGTTCGCCATCAGCGCGATGCAACGCATAAAGCGTCTGGCCCGGGCTTAGCTCAAAGCCCTGGATTTGAGAGGATGGCACATTGGCCAGAACTTCGGCTGCGCTGACTGGGCGCACATAGACGAGGTTAGGGCCACCTAAGGCAGCGAAGGCTTCAGTTGTGAGAATAGGCGTCATCATGAGCACCTCCTTTTTACGCAACGCTTCGAGCGGCGGCAGGTTCAGCCCTTCGCTCGATTGTCGAGACGTCGGCCATCCGACCGCCTCCTTTTATCGTCCCATTTTCTCGACTTAGGACCCAGATCGGATCTGTATTCTGAGGATCCGTTTTTCGGGCTCAGGACGGCTAAGATCGATATGCAGCAGGCCGTGTTCCAGGCACGCCTCCTCCACGACCATGCCATCGGCGAGGACAAAGCTGCGAATGAAGCCTCGGGCGGCGATCCCGCGATGCAGGAACGCATCCTCCGGTCGGGTGAGGTTATCATCGCGCCGCCCTGCGATCGTCAGCTGGCGATCTTCAACGGTCACCTCCAACTGGTCGGGCGAAAAGCCCGCGACAGCCAAGGTAATCCGAATTCCGCCGTCCCCACGATCTTCCACGTTGTAGGGCGGATAGCTCTCAGCGGCGGCCTTGGCGGCACGCTCGACGAGACTACGGGTGTGTTCGAACCCCAAAAGGAAGGGGCTGTCGAAAAGTACCGACCTGTTCATCCTCAAGGAGTCCTTGTCGAAAGCGACTCTCCGGTCAGGCCGCCCAACAAGGGCGCGGCTTGACCGGACAACGGCTATTTGGGGAGCGGCCTGCCTTTTTGCAATGCGAGCCTCCATGGTGTGACGCAGAGCGCAATGGCTTGCAGCAGCAAGCCATCCCTTACCGCCCTTGCGGCGTTGAGGGGCGGCTGTTGGCGATGATCGGGCGAATCTAAGGGGGCGTTCGCTTGGCTGGGACCTTGGGCAGTTCTTTGGAATCGACCGGTGCGACATCGGCCATCGGCGCAACCGCCATTGGGTCCGGCGGCAGATTGCGCGGCTTGGCCTTGTCGCAGGCCGTCAGAGCAAGGAACGGCATTTGAAATGCGGCGAGGACGAAAACGGGTGTTGCAGCGGTCCGAATTGAGCGTTTCACGTCGGTGACCTTGAGGCCTTGCTGGCTGTGGATTTGTCTGACCGTTCCCGTCTCGATGAGGCAAGATCGAGGGTACGGGAGGCGCAGACTTATTGCCCGTGATTCTGGATTTCAGCCACTGCTTCGTGAGGCGCGCGTGAGGGCTGGCGCGCGACTTTTGACAGGGTTGAATAAGAGAACGGCGTCCCCCGCGGGGAACGCCGAGCTCGGAACCGATCTCACAGCAAACGCCCAAATCGATGCTGTGATTCCAAGCGGAAGACGCCTGTCACGCTTTCCGCCCTATTGGGGCGTAAAGACAATGCTGATTTGCAAATCGTCGATGCTCTGGATCCCTGGAACCAGATGTTCGCCATTGTCTCGGACGAGCTTCGGCGTGGGGCAAGCCGCCGACCATCTGAACCCTCTGCTAAAGACAGAAAGTCCCTGAAAAATAACATTGAGGGCTGAGCGCATCTCAAGGTCCCGGTAAGGGCGGCATGCAAGAATGCATTGAGCCCCAGCACATGGTCGGGCCGTTCATAGGTAGATCGTGCCTCAGATGCAGCCAAAAGCCAGGCCCCCCGACCTCGTCCAGTTGCTGGGGGTTGCTTTTGCGTCTGCTGACTTGGCCTTCGAGGTGGCCAATGGGGGCGCCATCACCTTCGTTGCCGGGGCCACGAAGCAGGTCTTGGGCGTGGACGTTGACAAGGTCGTGGGCCGATCGTGGCACGAGTTCCTTGACCCGGACGACGCACGGGTGGTGAGCCAGATTCTTGCAGACATCAAACCGGGCGAGCGCCGCGGAGGCATATGCCTGCGATCATTGTCTGGCGCCAAGGACCGTGCGGGCACAGGCGGCGAGTTATCCGTTTTTCGACAGCCATTCGTAGGCGCAGGCTTGTCGTGTGTCTTTCGCCGCACCCCCATCGATGCGCCAACGCCTGCTGTCACCGACGGACCCTTGCTTGGTCGAAGCGAGTTCGAGGCTCTAAGCCGCATGCTCATGCAGGAGGCGGCGGCCGTCGGTTCAACGTTACATTTGGACCTCTTGGAGACATCTGGATTTGCGGCGGCCAGCGCGCGCCTTTCCACCGCCGAGGCCAAGGATGCGCGGCGAGACTTAATCGAAGTGCTTCGCGTCACCGCTCACGGCGGGTTCGCTGCCGCTGAACTTGCGACGGATCGGTTCGCTTTGGTCAGGTCGGCCGACACGCGCCTTCCCATGGAACGGCTGAGCGCGATCACCGGCGTTCAGGTGAAGGCCGCAACGAGCCCTCTTTCGGCCGATGCCGAACCGAACCTGAACCTGCGGGCGATTCGCGTTGCGCTAGATCGGCATATCGAGGCCGGTCCGGCCGCGGCCGCAGATGGATTTCGGACAGCTTTGCAGACGATTCTCCAACGGGCCCAAGCGCTTCGCGAAGCGGTCCAGCAAGGTCATATCGAGCTGGTGTTCCAGCCTATCGTCCATCTGACGACACGGAGACTTCATCATTTTGAGGCGCTGGCTCGCTTCGATGACGGTACGCATCCGGAAGATACGATCCGGTTGGCCGAAGAACTGGACATGATCACCGCGTTCGACGCTGCGGTGTTCGCAAGCGTGGTCGAAACGCTACGCGGCGAAGCCACGGCACAGATCGCGGTGAACCTCAGCGGACGATCACTCGTCGAGCCTGGCATGGTCGATAGTCTTCTGGCGCTCACGGCTGCGCAGCCTGAACTCAGGAAGCGCCTAATCATCGAAATTACGGAAACCCATGCGCTTAAGGCGCTGGACGCTGCGAACGATTTGATCGGCCAATTGCAGGCTGGCGGCCACACGGTATGCCTCGATGATTTCGGCGCTGGCGCAGCATCGCTCGACTATCTGCGTCTGCTGAATGTCGATGTTGTGAAAATTGATGGCCGCTATATCCGCACGCTCACCGAGGCACCACGCGATCGCGTGATCGTACAGCACGTTGTCAATATGTGCCGTGATTTGGGAATCGCCGTGATCGCCGAGATGATCGAGAATGAGGAGACAGCCCGGGCCGTCATGCGCATGGGCGCGGCGTTGGGGCAGGGATGGCTGTTCGGCAAGGCTACGCCATCGCTCCAGTGGCCCACCCCCAGCCTGCCTCAGGGCGGTGATCGGTCTCAGCCTCTCGAGGCCTTGGAGCCTGCCCGGAGAATCTGGACGGCAGGCTAGGTGGAGATCCTGCCTGACGGCGGCAAGGGAGTCCTGCCGGCTCCGGAGACGCTATGGCGAAACGGACGCCACGGAACCCTACGCCGGCCCTTGAGGCGAAGGTAGCGCTTGCCGCGCTGAAGGGTGACAAGGCGCTAGCGGAGTTGGCACCATTTTCCGATGTTCACCCGAACCAGATCATCACCAGGAAGACGCAGCTTCTCGACGGGGCGGGCGGCATGCTGGGCGCAACGCTATGCTTGACTGGTCACCTAAATTGCTGGATTTCCATATTTAATTCCAGCAACTTACGTGACTTGGCCGGAGCCTTTCCGACCAAGAACCCGCGCGGCTGCTGCACCCGTGTGGTTCACAATCGACGCCAAGCCGTCGAGCACACCGTGCGGCCAAAACCGTCTGGGAACAGTCGGTTGGGGCCGTCTCAAAGGTCGCCATCACGCTCGCGGAGAACGCCGGGCCTGATCGTGCGCGTTACGGTCTTCTACCTTCGCCTCAGAGTGCCGAGAGCGTTGGAGGGCAGCGTCGGGCGGACGATTGCATCTGCATAGAATGAGGCCATTTCCCATGCAGGTCTGGCCGACGTGCATAGAAAGACGCGCAAACCGAATCGTGTCGTGACGGCATGTTTAGGAAGCGGCTCGTGTCTATACACATCTCGAAAACGTGCGTAGAAAAGTGCCATTTTCTATCTGGTGATGGATCATAGCCATTTTGGTGAGCGGATCGAGATCGGTCAGGCCATCGTCATTTATGAATCGCTCGAGATTGCCCATCAAATCCACGATCTCGTCGTAGCTCTGTGGCGGGGTGAACACGACCTCGCCCGTTTGGTCGTTCTTTAGGGCTGTTCCGGGGAGCTTGCGAAAGCCCGCTTGATTCTGCTCAAGCGTAGCCTGCGTGGCGAGAATATCGTTGTTGGTGATCAACCCCGAGCCCCGCACCGTGGCGAAGCCTTCGCGGAGCGCAAGGGCGTAGCTATGCACTTCCTTCGCCGCGAGGCTGGCGAACTGGTTGGCAAGCAAGTCGCTCCGATAAAGATCGTCGTGGGTCGTCACGATGTTCTCGATTGCCGAGCTATCCTTGGCTTCCTGCAACGAAAGCGTGTTGATCAGAATCGCTTCGTTGGGAACAAGCCCCGCTGCGCCTTTCAATTCCGCCAGTGCGCGGTGAGCGGAGGCCAGCTTCTTCAGAACTGGCTTGGTCTCTAAATCCAGATCGAGCGGCAGCGTGCGCGGTATAAAGCTCATCCGATTTCGCCCCCTCCACGTCAATCCAATGGCCGACACCTATGTCACAACCCTTCGTCAAGGAAGAGTCAGCCCTGCTGCTCGCCCACCGAGGTAAGGCGAATAAAGGAGCAGAGTTGGCGAGCGGACCTTCGTCACGCTCCTACAGCTTCACCACTTTGCCGTCTTCCTTGGTGAAGCTCGAAGGCCGCCGGTGGAGCAGATCGAGCACGAGTTCTGAAGGTCGGCACAGGGAGGTGCCCTTCGACGTGACGACGATGGGTCGGTTCACGAGGATCGGATGCTCGATCATCGCGGAGAGGATCGCTTCGTCAGTCACATCGTCAGCGAGTAGGCCCAGTTCAGCGGCGGGCGTGCCCTTTTCACGGAGGAGATCACGCGGCTTGGCGCCGGTCTTGGCGAGGAGATCGTCGAGCAGCGGTCTCGTCCAACCGGCTTTGAGATACTCGATGACGGTCGGCTCGTAGCCAGCAGCTTGGATCATGGCGACGGTGTTGCGGGACGTGCCGCAGGCTGGGTTATGGTAGATCGTGACCGGGAAATTCTCGCTCATGCGCGACGCTTCTCCTTGAGCAACCAGCCGAAGATGGCAACAGCCGCCACGGCTCCCACAAGCTGGGCGACGACGAAGGCGGGTGCCGAGGACGGTGCGATCCCGGCGAAGGTGTTGGACAGGCTTCGCGCTATCGTCACTGCCGGATTGGCGAACGAGGTTGAGGCCGTGAACCAGTAGGCGGCGGTGATATAGAGGCCGACCGCGACGGGCGTGAAATCTGGCCTGAACCGCACTGCGCCCAAGATCGTCGCCAAGAGCCCGAAGGTTGCCACGAACTCGGAGAACGCCTGCGCTGGACCGTCCCTCAGCTTCGTCGAGACCTGAATGATCGGCTCTGCGAACATGGCGTGGGCAGCGTAGACCCCGATCACACCGCCAACGATCTGCGATGCGATGTAGGTCAGCACCAAACCCCAGCCAATCTCCCTTCGCAGCCCAAAGGCCAACGTCACCGCCGGGTTGAAGTGCGCGCCGGAGATCGGCCCGAAGATGGTGATGAGAACCACCAACCCTGCCCCAGTGGCGATGGTGTTGCCGAGGAGCGCGATGGCGACATTCCCGCCCGACAGCCGCTCGCCCATCACGCCGGAGCCGATCACGATGGCGAGTAGCAGCGCGGTTCCCAGAACTTCTGCGGCCAATCGCCGGGCTACGCTGAACCCAAGGAGGGGCGGCTCAAGGCTGGCATCGGCGGTCATGCCCGCTCCGGCGCGTCTGTCTTCGCGCCGATCTCGTCCATTCGCCGCTTCAACGACATTCGGTCGAGGCCATCGAACGGCAGGCTGGCGAACAGGGTCAGTCGATTGTTCAGCACCTGATACGCATCGTTGAAGGCGAAGTTGATTTCGACCCGCGAGCCTTCGACAGCAGCCGGATCGGGAATGCCCCAGTGCGCGGTCATCGGCTGACCCGGCCAAATCGGGCAGACTTCGCCAGCGGCGTTGTCACAGACGGTGATGATGAAATCGAGTTCCGGGGCACCGGGCGCGGCGAACTCATCCCACGATTTCGACCGGAGACCCGCTGTGGGGTAGCCCAACCCAGACAGCAGATCGAGGGCCTTCGGGTGAACTTCACCCTTGGGCATGGACCCGGCGGAATAGGCGACAAACTTCCCGGCGCCGACCTTGTTCATGATCGATTCGGCGAGGATCGAGCGCGCCGAGTTGCCGGTGCAGAGAAACAGGATGTTGAAGGCTTTGCCGGGATCGCTCGTCATGATTTCGTTTCCTCGTATTCAGCTTGATCGTCCGCGCAGCAGGCTGTGCGGGTGGCGATGTCCATCAAAGGCAAGCAGATTTCAGGCGAGCCGTCGCAGCAGTCGTCCATCAGGAACGCCAGCAGGTCGCGCATACGGTCGTAGCGAGCCGAGTAGTAGATCGACCGACCTTCCTTGCGGCCTTCGATCAGACCGGCGTGGCCCAGCACGTTGAGGTTCGCCGACAGCGTGCTCGGATGTGCGGCGACGGCCTCAGCGATATCACCCGCTCGAACGCCCTGCGGGCCCGCGCGGATCAGGAGGCGAAAAATCGCCAGCCGCCCTTCGAGGGCAAGCGCGGAAAGGACATCGGCTGCTATTTTGATTTCCATATTTCGATACTACCAAAAATATTGTAGCTTTGATAGACCGGCTTCATGACAGATTTTCCAGCCCTCTCGCCCGAGTTCCTTGACCTGCCGACCTTGGAGAAGTTGAACGCAACTAAGGTGGCCTCCCATCCGCCGCGTTTCCTGCTGCTGTATGGATCGCTGCGTGAACGCTCTTTCAGTCGGCTGCTCATTGAAGAAGCCGACCGGCTCCTCCGCAGTTTCGGCGCCGAAACGTGCATCTATGACCCGCGCGGCCTTCCGCAGCCCGACGACGCGAGCCCGGATCATCCCAAGGTCAAGGAACTGCTCGAACTGTCCTTGTGGTCAGAGGGACACGTTTGGTGCAGCCCGGAACGCCATGGCGCGATCACGGGCATCTTCAAGTCGCAGATTGATTGGCTGCCGCTTGAGAGAGGCGGCGTTAGACCCACGCAAGGAAGGACGCTGGCCGTCTGCCAAGTGAATGCTGGCTCCCAGTCATTCAATGCCGTCAACAGCCTGCGGATTCTGGGCCGGTGGATGCGGATGATCACCATCCCCAACCAGTCATCGGTGGCGAAGGCATATGACGAGTTCGACGAAGCGGGCCGGATGAAGCCCTCGGCGTATTACGACCGCCTCGTCGATGTCATGGAGGAACTCTACAAGTTTACTCTGCTCACGCGTGATCGGTCGGATTATCTCGTGGATCGCTATAGCGAACGTAAAGCCGAAGGGCGCGTTTCAACGGCGGTCGGCGGGGCGATGGCGGATGTTCTATCGACCAGCACATAGGTGGGAAAGATCGAGATTGGGATATTCGATCTGTTTCAACGCCTCGGACAGCGTCGCCACACGGAACCCTCGACCATAGGCTTCGGCGGTCTCGGCGCTTTCCTTGCCCGTTCCAGATGCCCATCCCCCGAGCGTAAGCGCGACATCGTGGTCGATGCCCCGCGCCTCTCTTAGGCCATCACGAAAGTTGTGCCTGAAAGAGTGAAAGCAGGTCTTGGCTTGCGCGGCACCGGACTTTGCGACGAACCGCCTGAACCTCTTGGAAAATGCCTCCGAGTAGTAGCCCATGGTCGAAATCTGAAGGTCGGGAAACAGCTTCGTGCCGCTGCCCGCCCGGCGGCCTTCCGCGAAATCCATGAACCCGATCTCCACGAGGCGTGGATGGATCGGGACATACCGCTCGCTGTTGGTCGTCTTGACGCGCTTATCGTTGGTGCCGCTGACGGAGCGACTGCTGATGAGGAAGCAATCTGCGCCATCGACCTGCCGGATGTCTGCGAGGTCAAGCTGAAGAATCTCATTGAGCCTCATGTCGCCATAGAGGGCGATCAGCGGAGCCCAGAACCGTGCGCGACGCGGGCGGGCGGCGCCAACATCGGCGTAGCCAGATTCGTCATCAACGCAGCCCCGGTAGAGGGGCGCGTTGAAGATCACCTGAAGCTGGTCGGACGTGAAGGGAAGGCGTCTATCGCGGCGATGTATCGGGTCAGCGACCCGAAGGCCCCGTGCCGGATTTCGATCTATGTAGCCCTCGTTGACCGCGAAGTTCATCATGGCGGACAAGCGGTTCATGTCGCCATGGATCGACGCATGGCTCAGCGTCGAGTTCAGCTTCTTGGCCTTGGCCATCTCCGAAGCTTGGACCGCCGTCAGCTTCGGGAATCGCTTGGTCGGGATGGATGGCAGCCAGCGGAGCATGTCGAGCAATCTGCGGCAGCCCTCGCGGTCAACGGAGCAGAGCGGCGTATCGAGACCGATCAGTTCGCCAGCCACGGCAATGGCGTTCTCGTAGACCATGCGGGTCTTTTCCGACCTTGCTTTGCTGGGATCGGAGAGAAACATGTCGAGGAGGTCGCGGAGCGTCTTCTCCGGCGGCCCTTGTAGCGAAGGCGTGTCGTGGGGCACCATCGCAATCGCAGGGGCCACAACGGCCAATGAAACGATCTGAGCACGGTTCACGGCCACTTCGGGTTCGCCGCGAAGAGCCCGCTCGAAATCATATGCGACGATCCGGGCCTGCCTGATGGCTTGAGACTGATTGCCGGTCCCCAATGATCTCCATACATGCGTCCGCCCGACGCTGCCTTCCAACGATCTCGGCACTCTGAACCGAAGATAGAAGACCCTACCGCGCACGATCCGGCCCGGCGTTCTCTGCGATCGTGATGGCGACCGTTGAGACGGCCCCAACCGACTGTTCCCAGACGGTGTTGGCCGCACGGTGTGCTCGACGGTTTGGCGTCGATTGTGAACCACCCCGGTGCAGCAGCCGCGCGGGTTCGTCGTCGGAAAGGCTCCGGCCAAATCACTTAAGTTTCAGGAATTACATATGGAAAACCCCCCGCCGTGTCGCGGCGAGGGGTTTATGGTGGAGCTAAGCGGAGTCGAACCGCTGACCTCTTGAATGCCATTCAAGCGCTCTACCAGCTGAGCTATAGCCCCAAGTCTCCCGTATGAGGGGTCTCGGGTCTTCCTGGAAGCCGTGGGCCCCCAGGAAGGCGCGGAACCTATTCAAACACCCCGTCGCGATCAACCCCGCCTTTTAGGGTTTTTCGTTGCCGAAGCCTTACCGGTCGTCGTCACCTTCCCCAGGGAGGCCTTCGATCTCCGTTTCGTCGAACTCGTCGTCATCGTCCCCTTCCAGGAAGGGCACGTCTGCGTCGTCTTCGACTTCTTCCTCGTCGGTGAACTCGCCGAGGTCCTCAGAGACAGCTGCGCCAGGCTCGGCTGCGTCCTCGTCATCATCACCGGCCAACACAGGGTCATCGATGACTTCATCGAGTTCCGGGGTGACGACTTCGTCTTCTTCTTCGTCCTCTTCGGCCTCGGCGTCGCCCAAGACCTGATCGTCGCGATCTTCGGTCTCGGCTTCAGGCTCGGGCGCGGCCGAGCGAGCGCGAACGCGGCGATTGCGGACCGCTTCGTCCGGATCGAACTCGTTGTCGCACTTGGGACAGTGCGCGGGACGCTTTGTCAGGTCGTAGAACTTCGCTTGGCAGTTCGGGCAGACCTGCTTGGAACCCAGCTCGGGATTGGCCAAATACGATGATCCTTAGAATGTGGGGGGCGAATTTGCGAGGCGGGCTCCCTTGCCACGCACGAGGGCGGCTGTCAAAAGCAAACCCCCTCATAAAACCGCAAGCCCCGCGGAGGCTCGTTTCCATAACATGACGGCGGCTCAGATGACCGCCAGGCGCGCGGGCCCTTTGAAGGGCGTTTTGCGCGCGCCGGGGGACAAATCAATTTCACACCGCGCGCTCATCCTGGGCGCGCTGGCGCATGGCCTGACAGAGGTCGAAGGTCTGCTCGAAGGCGAGGACGTCAAGCGCACGGCCGCCGCAATGGCCGCCTTTGGCGCGCATGTTGAGAAAATCGCTGAAGGCTGTTGGCGGGTCGAAGGCCGAGGCGGTTTCTCTGAACCGGCCGATGTCATCGATTGCGGTAACGCTGGCACCGGTGTGCGCCTGATCATGGGCGCCGCGGCCGGCTTTCAGATTGCCGCCACATTTACGGGCGACGCCTCATTGCGCGGTCGCCCGATGAATCGGGTCCTGAAGCCCTTGGGTGAGATGGGTGCCCGTTGGATCTGCAGGGCTGGCGGGCGTCTGCCGCTGACGCTTCAGGGCGGTAATCTGAACTCTATTTCCTATCGCCTGCCGGAGCCGTCGGCGCAGGTGAAATCCGCAGTTCTCCTGGCTGGGCTCGGGGCGGAGGGCGGCGCCGAGGTGATCGAACCCGAAGCAGCGCGCGATCACACCGAGCGGATGCTCAGAGCTTTCGGCGCGCAGGTCAATGTCGCTGAAGACAGCGGGGGCCGTCGTATCATCCTTCCAGGCGGCCAGAAACTGATTGGGACCAAGGTCCGCGTGCCCGGCGACCCATCGTCGGCGGCCTTCCCGCTGGTGGCTGCCCTGATCACCCCGGGCTCTCAGGTCACCGTCGAAGGGATGCTGCTCAACCCCCTCAGGATCGGCCTTTTGGACACGCTGGGCGACATGGGCGCTGACCTTGCTGTGACCAATGTCCGCGAAGAGGGCGGCGAGACGGTCGCTGATATCACCGCGCGCTATTCCCAACTCACTGGTATCGAGGTTCCGCCCGAAAGGGCGCCTTCGATGATTGACGAATATCCAATCCTGGCCGTGGCGGCGGCCTTCGCTCAGGGCCCAACCGTCATGCGGGGCATCGGCGAGATGCGGGTCAAGGAAAGCGACCGGATTGCGCTCATGTCTCAGGGCCTAAGCGCCTGCGGCGTCGGCGTCGAGGAAGGCCCAGATAGCCTGACAATTGTGGGTTCAGTTCGCGCCAATCACGGCGTTTTGGGCGGAGCGCGCATCACCACTCAGGGCGACCATCGGATAGCCATGAGCCACTTGATCCTCGGGCTGGCCTCAGACGAGCCTGTGGCTGTGGATGAACCTGGCATGATCGCCACCAGCTTTCCGGGATTTCTGTCGTTGATGCGCACGCTGGGCGGCGAGATCGAGGCATGAGCGATGACGCGGATAGGTCGGGCTTCGTGATCGCCGTCGACGGGCCCGCCGCCTCGGGCAAAGGGACAATCGCCCTACGGCTTGGGGCTGAATTCGGTCTCCCTGTCCTGGACACGGGTCTGCTCTACCGCTGCGTCGGCGTACTGATGCAGAAGGCCGGCGAGAACCTCGAGGATCATGACGCAGCTGCCGCGGCGGCGATCCTTCTGACGGCTGATCAACTCGACGATCCGGCGTTACGTACGCGCGCAGCCGGCGAGGCCGCCAGCCGGGTGGCGGTGCATCCCAGTGTTCGCGACGCGCTGCTCGAGTTTCAGCGGACCTTTGCTGGCCAGGAAGGCGGCGCGGTGCTGGATGGACGCGACATTGGCACCGTCATCGCGCCGCAGGCGCAGGCCAAATTATTCGTCACCGCCGAACCTGGCGTGCGCGCGCAACGGCGCTGGAGCCAGCTGAAGTTGCAGGGCGAAAGGCTCACCCTCGACGACGTGGTGGCCGATATCCGTCGCCGTGACGAGCGCGATGGGGCTCGTGACGTTGCGCCCATGAGGCGCGCACCGGACGCCGTCTTGCTCGATACGTCCGAAATGACTATAGAGCAGGCCGCCGATGCGGCCCGCCGCATCGTCGAGGCGGCGCGCGCCAGGTGGCTTTCTTCCCGATAGGAAGATCCGGCTGAGCAATCCCAACGCGTCCTTCCCTCGTACGGCTGCGGGCAAATTCACTCGCGTGGGGTATTCCCCGCGTCTTCGGTTCAACCCCTAACCTGACGTGGGGACTCCGTCCGACAGCGCCCTATGCACGGGTCTGCGCGGGGCACACGCCATTCGATACGAAAGAAGACTATGGCTGACGATATGAGCATGAACCCGACGCGCGACGACTTCTCCGCGTTATTGGACGAGTCCCTTGGCGGGCGCGATTTCATGGAAGGTCAGGTTGTCCGCGGCTTGGTCGTGGCGATCGAGAAGGATATCGCGATCATTGATGTCGGTCTGAAGACCGAAGGCCGTGTCTCGCTGAAGGAATTCGGCGAAGAAGAGGGCAAGGCCCCGATCAAGGTTGGCGATACGGTCGAAGTGTTCCTGGAACGCGTCGAAAACGCCATGGGCGAAGCTGTTCTGTCGCGCGATAAGGCTCGCCGCGAGGAAGCCTGGACGCGGCTCGAAGCGGTCTATGAGCGCAACGAACCGGTCATGGGCTCCATCGTCGGCCGCGTGAAGGGTGGCTTCACCGTCGACCTCGGCGGTGCCTCGGCCTTCTTGCCGGGTTCACAAGTCGACATTCGTCCCGTGCGCGATGTCGGTCCGCTGATGGGCCGCGAGCAGCCGTTTGCGATTCTCAAGATGGACCGCCCGCGCGGCAACATCGTCGTCTCGCGCCGCGCGATTCTGGAAGAAGCCCGCGCCGAGCAGCGCACCGAACTGGTCTCCCAGCTGCAGGAAGGCGAAGTCCGCGAAGGCGTGGTCAAGAACATCACCGACTACGGCGCGTTCGTGGATCTGGGCGGCATCGACGGTTTGCTGCACGTCACCGATATGAGCTGGAAGCGCGTCAACCACCCGAGCCAAGTCTTGGCGGTCGGCGACACAGTCAAGGTACAGATCGTTAAGATCAACCCTGACACGCAGCGCATCTCTTTGGGCATGAAGCAGCTGCAGTCCGATCCTTGGGATGGCGTGGAAGCCAAGTATCCAATGGGTGCCAAGTTCACTGGCCGCATCACCAACATCACCGACTACGGTGCCTTCGTGGAGCTAGAGGCCGGTGTCGAGGGCTTGGTGCACGTCTCGGAAATGTCCTGGACCAAGAAGAACGTCCACCCCGGCAAGATCGTCTCCACCTCGCAAGAAGTGGAAGTGGTTGTGCTGGACGTCGATCCGTCCAAGCGTCGCGTTTCCCTCGGCCTCAAGCAAGCCATGCCCAACCCCTGGGATGCTTTCGTGGCGGCTCACCCCTTGGGTTCGACCGTGGAAGGCGAAGTCAAGAATGCTACGGAGTTCGGCCTGTTCATCGGTCTCGAGAACGACATCGATGGCATGGTGCATCTGTCCGATCTCGACTGGGCGGTGCCCGGCGAAGAAGCCATCGCCAAGTACAACAAAGGCGACATGGTCAAAGCCAAGGTGCTGGATGTTGACGTTGAGAAGGAACGTATCTCGCTCGGCATCAAGCAACTCGCTGGCGACCCGATGCAGGGCGACGTCTACCGCAAGGGCCAAACCGTCACGGTCACGGTCACTGAAATCACATCAGGTGGCATTGAGGTGAAGTTCGGCGAGGATGAAGCCCCGATGACGGCGTTCATCCGTAAGTCGGACCTGTCCCGCGACCGAGCCGATCAGCGTCCGGAACGCTTCGCCGTTGGCGATCGCTTGGACGCCCAGATCGCCAACGTCGACAAGGCGGCACGTCGTGTGTCCCTTTCGGTGAAGGCTCTGGAAATGGCCGAAGAAAAGGAAGCCATCGAGAAGTTCGGTGCTTCGGATAGCGGCGCTTCGCTCGGCGACATCCTGGGCGCAGCTCTTCGCGAGAAGGCCCAAAAGGACTAAATTCCGACGCCCTGCGGGTCGAAGGATAGAACGGCGGATCGGTAAACCGGTCCGCCGTTTTCTTTTTACCTGTCCGCCCTATCCTAAGTGGCAAGCGCCTCGGCGGCGCTAAGGAGCGTCCTGTCTTGTCATCCCGCCTATTCTTGACTTCGTCCTTAGCCCTAAGCGCTATCGCCTTTGCCGCTACCGCGGCCGACAAACCAACTTACGGTCCGCCTGGCGCCTGGGTCGACGTCGCGCCTGTACCGCCGGCGCCGACCGAGGACGGGGCTGCTGCCGTTCAGGTGCTCCTTGAGGATCACCAGAGCCGGCTCGATCCCTCCGGCGACGCCTACTATAGCCGGCGCACGATCAAGATCTTGAAGCCCGAAGGTCTCGTGGGCGTGAAATCGATGAGCGTGATCTGGAGTCCAGACATCGAGGGCGTCACCCTTCACACCCTGCGCATCATCCGCGACGGCAAAACCATCGATTTGCTGGCCGATCCTAAGGACGTTCTGGTTCTGCGTCGCGAAACCAACCTGGAGCAGGCGAGCCTGGATGGTCGAATTACGGCCACGCGGCAGATCGACGGGCTTCAGACCGGTGACATCCTCGACTTCGCCATCACCCGTACCCACTCCGATCCAGTGTTGCAGGGCCATTCATTCGACGGCGAGCGCATGGCCTTTGCAGGCGTCGCGGGCCGTTACAGGACGATCATTTCCTGGCCAAAGCGCGATGTGGTCTCATGGAAGGCGACCCCAGGCTTCGGCGTTCCAGTCCTGAAGGAGGTTGACGGTCGCTCCAAGCTTAGCCTCGATGAGACGAATGTTTTGGCGCCTAAGCCACCGATCGGGGCACCGCTACGCTTCCTCAGGGTCGGCCAACTGCAAGCGACCAGCTTCCAGGACTGGACCGAGATTTCCAAGCTGATGGCTCCGCTTTACCTCAAGGCCTCTAGGCTTGCTCCAGACTCGCCGATCAAGGCGGAGGCCGCAGCGATCGCCGCAAGGGTCAAAGATCCGAAAGCGCGGACCTTTGCGGCCCTGCAACTTGTCGAAGACAAGACCCGCTACTTCTTTATCGGCATGGGCGAAGGCGGCTATTTGCCGGCCAATGCAGAAGACACCTGGGCGCGACGGTTTGGCGATTGCAAGGCAAAGACGGCCCTGTTGCTGGCCCTACTCGGCGAACTTGGCGTCGAGGCCGAACCGGTTTTGGTGAACCTCGGCGCCGGTGACGGGCTCGACGAGCTTCCGCCGACGCTGGCCGCATTCAATCACGTCATCGTGCGCGCCAAAATCGAGGGCCAATCTTATTGGCTCGACGGGACTCGTACTGGCGACACGAACCCGCAGGCCATGAATCCACCCCCGCACCGATGGGGTCTGCCGGTGCGCGCCCAAGGTGCCAAGCTTGAGCAGATTGTCGAGCCTCAGATCACGGTGCCGACCAGCTACACGGTCATCCGCCTCGACGCCTCAAAGGGATTTGAGACCCTCGCAACCGCCCGTATCACGATTACTTTTTCGGGTCTCCTTGCCACCCAGGCGCGATCCATCCTGGCTAGGACGCCGAGGGCGGATTTCGAACGCAGCTTCCGCCAGCAGTACTCCAATCCCACCAGCGGAATCGAGGTCGAGCAGGTCGCGTGGCGCGATGACCCAGTCCGCGATCTCTTCACCATCGAGCTGACCGGTACGGACGATATGGACTGGCGAAAGAACCCTGACCTTGGCGTGCGTGAGTTTCGGCTTGGATCGGGCGCTGCGCCGCGTCCATTCCCCAAGCGCCAAGCTGGCCCGAACCAGGACGCGCCCTTTGCGATTCCCTATCCGGCCTATACGCAAACGCGGACCGACATCATCCTGCCAAACGGCGGCCAGGGCTTTACCGTCCGCGGGGCGACAGGCATTGCGCGAGTGGCCGGCTATGAAATCGCCTCGGGCGCTGGAATCCAGGGCAATG
Organism: uncultured Alphaproteobacteria bacterium; assembly: GCA_903860975.1. Classification (GTDB taxonomy): domain Bacteria; phylum Pseudomonadota; class Alphaproteobacteria; order Caulobacterales; family Caulobacteraceae; genus Phenylobacterium. Next base: position 28,282 of record CAIOSI010000014.1, on the reverse strand, counting down.
TCGCGAGTTTTACAGTGGAACAGCATTCTGTCACCTCGGAGATCAGTTCCGCTGAGGCTGAGGCTGCAAACCGCGAGATTCGCAAGCTGCGCGATGTCGACAGCTTGGTGCGCGCGCCTGCCTAGATCGCGCTATGAGATGCGTCGCGCCCGGCTCGCTCTACAAGTTTAAAAGCACGATCATTGAGCAAGCTTGGCCGTTCCGTCGTTGAATCCCTTTTTACGCCTTGAATACAAAGGCGGTCTCGCCCATGCTCTTTGCGGTTCGAGGGGGCCGCATGATCAAATCTGAGCTGATCACCAAACTCGCCGAAGAGAATCCGCACCTGACACAGCGCGATATCGAACGCGTTGTCAGTGTCGTTTTGGAGCGGATGATCCAAGCGTTAGAAACGGGCGGCCGGGTAGAGCTGCGAGGTTTTGGAGCTTTGTCCGTTCGTTCTCGCGAGGCCCGCGCCGGCCGCAACCCGCGGACCGGCGAGTCGGTTGATGTGCGCGCCAAACACGTGCCCTTCTTCAAAAGCGGTAAGGAACTGCGCGAGCGGCTGAATCTTTCCGGCGACGAATAAGGCCTGATCCGATGCGTGACGCTGTGAAGCTTAAGCTCACCATCTTTGGTGAGTTCCGGGAATTTATTGCCCGAGGCAACGTCATCGACTTGGCCGTTGGTGTGATCGTCGGCGCGGCATTCAACGACATCGTCAAGAGCCTGGTCGACAACGTGGTCATGCCGCCCATCGGTTTGCTGCTGTCCGGTATCGACTTTGGTCACCTCCAATGGGTGCTGCGAGCAGACGACCCCACCACCAAAGCCAACGAGCTGGTGGCAATTGAGTATGGCCTCTTCATCAACACCCTAATCCGGTTCGTCATCGTAGCCTGGGTTGTGTTCCTTTTGGTCAAAGGCGTGAACGCAATTCGCCGCAAGGACGCTTCGATCCAGCCCCAAGAGCCGCAAGCGCAGCCGCCACAGGAAGCCTTGTTGATGGAGATACGCGACCTTTTGAAGAAGGGTCAGCCCTAAGGGTCCTTGCGGCGCCGCTTTCCAACCCCTTAATCACAGTCATGAGCGTCCAGGCCAAAATCTGCGGGATCACGACACCTGAAGCGGCGAGCGCAGCGCTATCGGGCGGCGCGGCATTCCTTGGCTTTGTGTTCTTCGAGAAAAGTCCGCGTAACGTGGCGCCAGAAGCGGCAGAGCGCCTCGCGCAGCCTGTCAGGGGCAGAGCCAGGATTGTGGCGCTTCTGGTCGATCCCAGCGACGCTGAATTAGACCGCGTCAACAGCATTCTGAAGCCGGACCTCATACAGCTGCACGGTAAAGAGACCCCAGCTCGCGTTCGCGAAGTCGGTCAGCGAACCGGCGCAGGTATCATCAAGGCCCTGCCGGTGTCTGAAGCTTCCGACCTTAATGCCGCGGCAGAATTCGAGACTGTCGTCGATCACCTGATGTTCGACACAAAGCCGGCTAAAGACGCCGAGCGACCGGGCGGCTCAGGCCGCGCTTTTGACTGGACCCTGCTGTCTGGCCGTCGGTTCCAGAGGCCCTGGCTCTTGGCCGGCGGGCTGGACCCCTGGAATCTCCAGGAGGCCGTACAACAATCTGGCGCACGACTTTTGGACGTTTCCTCTGGCGTGGAGCGCGGACCCGGATTAAAGGACGCCGCCTTGATCACAGCGTTTCTGAACGCTGCCAAAGGCGCCTGACACCCCTGTCCTGCAAACTGGTTCGTAAAGCCGTCCCGTGAACGCACATCAAATGTCCGCAATAGTCCGACCCAACGACTATTCAGCCTACCCAGATGCCAACGGTCGCTTCGGCGACTATGGCGGTCGCTATGTGCCAGAAACCTTGATGCCGCTTGTCCACGAATTGGACGCCGCTTACGCCTCTGCCAAGGCGGACGAGGGCTTCCAGGCGCAGCTCGGTGGGTTTTTGAAACATTATGTCGGCAGGCCCAGCCCACTCTACTTCGCCGAACGCCTGACCAACCATTTCGGTGGCGCAAAAATCTATCTGAAGCGTGAGGAGCTGAACCACACCGGCTCACACAAGATCAACAACTGCATGGGTCAGATCCTGCTGGCTATGCGGATGGGAAAGACCCGGATCATCGCTGAGACGGGCGCTGGCCAGCATGGCGTTGCGACGGCGACGGTTTGCGCCCGCTTTGGCCTTCCTTGTATCGTCTACATGGGCGCAGTCGACGTAGAGCGGCAGAAGCCCAACGTCTTTCGCATGAACTTGCTTGGGGCCGAAGTCCGGCCGGTCACGTCCGGCTCGGCCACGCTCAAGGATGCCATGAACGAGGCGCTCCGCGACTGGGTGACCAACGTCGAGGACACGTACTATTTGATCGGCTCGGCGGCTGGTATGCATCCCTACCCGGCCATGGTCCGCGATTTCCAGGCGATCGTCGGACGCGAGGTGCGTGAGCAGGTCATTGAAGCTGAGGGGCGTCTTCCCGACGCTCTGGTCGCCTGCGTCGGCGGTGGCTCTAACGCCATCGGCCTGTTCCACCCGTTTCTGAACGACGCCTCCGTGAAGCTCTTCGGCGTCGAGGCCGCCGGCGAGGGGCTGGATACCGGCCGCCACGCCGCAGCGATCAACGGCGGCCGACCGGGCGTCTTGCACGGCAACATGACCTATCTTTTGCAGGACCGCGAAGGTCAGATCGAGGAGGCGCACTCCATTTCCGCCGGCCTCGACTATCCTGGCATTGGTCCGGAGCATTCTTGGCTTCACGATGTTGGTCGCGCCACCTACCTGAGCGCGACAGACGCTGAGTCTCTGTCTGCCTTCCAGCTCTGCGCCGAGCTGGAGGGGATATTGCCCGCCATCGAGTCTGCGCATGCGTTGGCGCGCCTGCCCGAAATCGCCCGTGAGATCGGCAAGGACGGCTTGGTTGTGCTGAACCTTTCTGGTCGTGGGGACAAGGACGTCAACACGGTGGCTGCGCACCTGGGGCGTGTGATTTGAGCACAGCGCGTATAGACGCCCGCTTCGCGGCGTTGAAGGCCGAGGGCCGTGCGGGGTTCGTCGCCTATGTTATGGCTGGCGATCCCGACGCTGCGACGGCGGCCAAAATCCTCGCCGGTCTACCGGGTGCAGGGGCCGACCTGATCGAGGTCGGCTTCCCGTTCTCCGATCCCATGGCAGAAGGCCCGCCAATCCAGCGCGCCGCCCAGCGGGCCTTGGCCAAAGGCATGACGCTGGCCGGCACGTTTGAGCAGGTCCGAGGCTTCCGCCAGTCTGACCAGACAACGCCAATCATCCTGATGGGCTACATGAATCTGCTGGCAAGCTGGGGGATCGAGGCCTTCGCCAATAGCGCGGCTGAAGCTGGCGTAGATGGCCTGATCGTTGTCGACTGCCCCCCGGAAGAGGCCGGGCCACTCGCCGATGCCCTTGACGCTGCTGGCGTCTCCCTGATCCGCCTCACCACGCCGACAAGCGATGACGCGCGGCTAGCGACGATCGTTCGTCGCACCTCGGGTTTCGTCTATTACGTCTCGGTGGCGGGCGTGACGGGCGTGAAGGAGGCTGACGCTGCAGTCGTTGCGCCGCATGTCGCACGGGTTCGCAAGGCGTCTGGCCTGCCTGTCGCGGTCGGTTTTGGAATCAAGACGCCGCAGCGCGCCGCCGAGGTCGCGCGGGTTGCTGACGCCGTTGTGGTAGGCTCCGCGCTTGTCGACGAAATCGCCGAAGCGGTGGCGATGAACGAAGACGTGACCAAACGGGTTCTTTCCAAAGTGGATTCCTTGGCTAAGGCTGTACGCACGGCGCGAGTCGGCCAAACGACGGTCTAGAACCATGGCGATGGCTGAACAGAGAAACGACAAGCCCGGGCGGCCTCCCGCCGCCCCTCGAGAGCGAACTGGCTGGCTGTCGCGTATCGCGCCCGGCGTACGCAACGCGTTCTCGAAACGTGAGACCCCGGAAAACCTTTGGGTCAAATGCCCTGACACCGGGGAAATGATCTATCGACCCGACCTCGAGGCTGCACTGTGGGTCACGCCATCTGGCCACCACATGCGGATCGGGGCCGCAGCACGCCTGCGCTTCACGTTCGATGATGCCACCTTCGAGCGGATTTCAACCCCTGTGGTCGCTGACGACCCGCTGAAATTCCCCGACATCAAGCCTTATCCAGATCGTCTGAAAGCCGCTCGCAAGGCAAGCGGGGAGCTGGACGCCATGGTGATTGGCTACGGCAATATTGAGGGCCAGCCCGCTGTCGTTGCCGTGCAAGACTTCGCCTTCATGGGCGGCTCGCTGTCCATGGCCGTGGGCGAGGCCTTCATTACGGCGGCTCAGGAAGCCGTAAAACGCGAAGTTCCCTTCGTGATTTTCACCGCGAGTGGTGGCGCGCGGATGCAGGAGGGTACGCTTTCCCTGATGCAGCTTGCCCGCACGACGCTGGCCCTGAATGAGGTCAAGGCCGCAGGCCTGCCCTATGTCGTCGTCCTGACCGATCCCACGACCGGCGGAGTGATGGCATCCTACGCCATGTTGGGTGACGTGCACTTGGCTGAGCCCAACGCATTGATTGGCTTTGCTGGCCGCCGAGTGATCGAACAAACGATCCGCGAGAGCCTGCCGCCAGGGTTTCAACGCGCCGAATTTCAGATGGAGCGCGGCATGGTTGATAAGGTCGTGTCTCGTGGGGACATGCGTGACGTACTGGCCTCGATCCTGAAGACCTTAATGATGGGGCGGGCTCGGCTTCCCGCCGCCTGACGCTCAACCCGTGTTGGACCACGACCCCATCCGCGCCTCAGACGCGGTAATCCAGCGGTTGCGCGCAAATCACCCGACTCTGATCGACCTGACCACCGGCCGCGTCGAACGCCTGTTGGCGGCGCTTGGACATCCTGAACGACGGTTACCACCGGTGATCCACGTCGCAGGCACGAACGGCAAGGGCTCGACAGTGGCCTATCTGCGGGCCATCGCAGAAGCCCAGGGCCTTAAGGTCCATGCCATTACCTCGCCGCACTTGGTGCGTTTTGCCGAGCGGGTTCGGATCGCCGGCGAGTTGATCAGCGACGCCAGGCTGGAGGCCCTCACCGATCGGCTGGAGGCTGCAAACGCCGGCCTGCCGATCAGCTTCTTCGAAATCACCACGGTTCTGGCGATCGAGGCCTTCGCCGAAACCTTCGCCGATATCTGCCTTGTCGAGGTCGGTCTGGGTGGCCGTTTCGACGCCACCAACGTCTTCGACGCTCCAGCCGTCAGCGTGATCACCCCCGTCGACTATGACCACCTGGAAATGCTGGGGCCAGAGCTCGGCAAGATTGCCTGGGAGAAAGCCGGCATCATCAAGCACGGCCGCCCGGTCGTCGTCGCCCGCCAGGCCGACGAGGCGCTCGAGATGATCGAGCGTGAGGCAGATGATCGCATGGCGCCGATGTTTCTGATGGGCCGCGATTTCGATGCCTGGGAAGAGCGCGGGCGACTGATGGTCCAGATGCCCGACCGTCTGCTTGACCTCCCGGCGCCCAGCCTCTTTGGCGGCTATCAATTCGAAAACGCCGGTCTGGCGGTCGCAGCGGCCCTGACGTTTGACCATGATCTTGGTGAGGAGGCGCTCGGCCGTGGCGTTTCTTCCACCGTTTGGCCGGCGCGGTTTCAACGCCTGACCAAGGGGCCATTGGCGGCGCTCGCGAAGCGACGTGGTTCAGACCTATGGCTCGATGGCGGCCACAACCCTCACGCCGGCCGAGCCCTCGCTGAGGCCGCCTCAAGATTGGTGGACCGTGACCCGCGCCCCCTGGTGCTGGTTGCCGGCATGTTCGCCCGAAAGGATGCTGAAGGCTTTTTCCGGCCATTCGCTGAAATGCACCCAAAGGTCTTCACAACCACCTTTGACTCCGCCATGGCCGCAACACCGGGCGACCTGGCCGAAGCGGCGCGTCTGGCAGGTCTGAATGCAGGGCCCGTGGCTGACGTGACCGAAGGCGTCCGCAAGGCCTTGGACGGCTCGGGGCCTGCGCCGCATGTGCTGATCTGCGGAGGCCTGCATTTCGCCGGCGAGATCTTGGCGATGAGTCCGGACACCTGGCCGGTCTGAAAAAACACCCTCCCGGTTTGGGGAGGGTGGCGAGACGAGCCAGGAAAAAAGAGTGGGAACTCAGGGGTCAGGATTTTTGAACGCCCGTTGTCCATCCACGCCGCAGAGGCAGCCCGTTCCCTATTTCGGTCGACCCGGGTGCCTGACGCGCCCTAAGCAGCGGCGACGCCGGCCTCGTTAAGCCATTCCAGGATCTTCTGCTTGGGCATGGCGCCGACTTTCATGGAGGCCATCTGGCCGTCCTTGAACAACATCATGGTGGGGATGCCGCGCACGCCGTAGCGTGAGGGGGTTGTGGGGCTTTCTTCGATGTTCAGCTTCGCCACGGTGACATTGGAGCCCAGCTCTGCTGCGATCTGCTCGAGGGCTGGCGCGATTTGCTTACAGGGGCCGCACCATTCGGCCCAGAAGTCGACCAGCACGGGGCCGGTGGCCTGCAGGACATCCTTTTCGAAGGATTCGTCGGTGACCTTCACAGTGCTCATAGACATCTCCCTGTGCGTCTCTGGTTCTCAGACGTGGAGCCGACGCATCTTCAGAAGCCGATGTAGGCGGCCCAGGCCCCGGTATCAACTGCTGCGGCCAAGGGTCGTGAGGCTTTGCGTCAGCAGGCTTTCTGGAATCGGCATCAGCTTAGGTCCATCGGTCCAGACCAGCGCGGCTTCAATGGTACGGCCTGGAAAGATATCAGCCAGGACAGCGGCATAGATCGCCATCTGACGTAGATAGGCCGGGTCGGTATCCTCGATCCGGGCCGGCGATGGCCGGTTTGTCTTGAAATCGGCGACAAGTACTCGGCCGGGCAGGACGACCAATCGGTCAATGCGGCCGGAAATCTTCAGCCCTTGCGGCAGGCTGCTGGCCGATCCAGCGATCGCGATTTCTGCACGACTGCCTGGGCCAAACACTTCGGCGAAGCGATTGTCTTCGAGAACCGACAGGGCGGCTTTGACCATCTCGTCGCGCTGGGGCTGGCTCAGGTCTCGTTCGCGGGTCAAGAGGGCCTGGGCGCCTGATTCCCATTCAGCCGGATTTAGGTCGGGTAGCAGTTGCAAAAGCCGGTGAATTAAATCGCCCCGCCGGAACCGCCCCAACCCCCCCACCGCAGCGAGGGGAGACGGCGATGGCGTCTTGACGCCCTGGCCCAGGTCGGATGGCGAGGCGTAGCGTGCGAAGGCCTCGGGCGGCGCCTGCGCCATCGCCCATGTTGGCAGCGGCGAGGCGGCGACCTGCTGCCCTGCCTCGCGGGCCATCAACTTTGGGTCGTCGCCGAAGCGCTCGAATAGCATGCCGTTGCGTTCTATTGTCCGCACTTGCGCAGCGATGTCGTCACAGGCGAGCGCGTCTCGGATCGCGCCCCACCAACCGCGCACCTCTCGCTTGCTGGCTTGCTCCGAGACCCGTCCACATAGGATCAGCCGATCGCGGGCGCGGGTAAGGGCGACATAGAGCAAGCGGTAGGTCTCATCTTCCTCTCGCTTGGCGCGCCGTTCGCGGGCCTCGGCGGTCGCGGCGCAATCGCGTGCGGCAGACGAGCACCAGAGGAAGCCATCTTCACCTTCTGTGCCGACCGGCATCAGCGGGGAGCTGCGCTGGGTCCGGGTGAGCGTCGTCTCCGGCAGGAAGACGATAGGCGCTTCCAGGCCCTTGGCGCCATGCGCGGTCATTACGCGGACCTCGCGCCGCTCAGCCTCCATCTCGCGTTTAACTGTGATGTCGAGGTTCGCAAGTTCTGCAGCTAGCCGCTCCAGGTCATGGACGCCGCGGCGTTCGCTGGCCAGGAGCTGGGTGAAGAACTCGTCCAGAGCGTCCTCAGCTTCGCTGCCCAAGCGGCGTAAAAGGCGTTGGCGCATGGTCTGGCCGTCACCGCTCGTCTTACCCAAGAGACGCGCATAAAATTCGAAAGGTGGCTGGGTGCGCGCTTCGTTGATCGCAGTTTCCAGGAATGTGAGGGCCTGGCCCCATTCAGCGCGCTCGGTGCCACGCCGTCGCAGTCTGGACCATAAATCCTCTGACCCACGGCCATGGGCCAGGTCGTAGAGGGCATCGTCGTTCAGACCACAGAAGGGACTCTTAAGGATGGCCGCTAGGGTCAATTCGTCGGCTGGATAGAGAACGAAGCGGGCCAGCGCCATCAGATCGTCGAAAATGATGTGTTCGGAGAGCGCCAACCTGTCTGCGCCGGCCACAGGGATCTTCCCATGCTTCAATGCGCGCAGGATCTCTTCGAACAGGGCTCCACGGCGTCGCACGAGGATCAGCACGTCGCCGGCATGTGCGGCACGCCAATCTCCCTGAGCGCCATCGGGGCGCTTCAAGTCCTTGTCGAAAACCGCGTCGCCGCGATCAATCAGCGCTTCGATTTCCGCTGCAATGCGGCGGGCAAGGCGGCGGTTGGCGCTGTCTTCCGGCTCTGCGTCCAACGGGGTGTCCCACGCCTCGCGCGCCTCTGCCTTATGGTCAACCTCCAGGGGCCAGATATCGACACAGCCGGCGTGATTGGCGCGCTTGGCCTTGTGGGTCACCGCCCCCTCGCGCTGCTGGATCGCCAGGGCCAAGCCGGGCGGGGAGAACACTGCGTCGACGAACGACAGAACCTGCGGCGTCGAGCGCCAGGAGCTTAGAAGTTCCACACGCTCCAGACGGAATCCCGCACCCGTGGCGCGATCGCGGTGGAACTCAAACTCGCGCAGCAATTGCTCTGGCCGAGCGCCTTGAAACGAATAGATCGACTGTTTCTCGTCGCCGACCACGAACAGATTTCGTCTGCGCGATTGGCCTTGTACGCCCGCCCCGGAGAAGAACTCCTCTGTGAGCGCGTTGACGATTTTCCACTGGTCGGGCGCAGTGTCCTGCGCTTCGTCCACCAAGATGTGATCGATGCCGCCGTCGAGCTTATAGAGGACCCAGGCTGCGGCGGGACGGTCACGAAGCAGGTGGCGGGTTTTCTCGATCAGGTCGGCGAAGTCGAGAGCGCCGGCCGCCTGCTTCTCGATCCGGTAGGCGGCCAAGTAGGCGTTGGCGAGAGTCAGAACATAGACGGTATCCTGAGCGATCTGAGCCGCCGCCATTTGCTGGCGGACGCCGTCCAGCCGCGATTGTTCCCACAAAAGGCGAGCGCGCAGGTCTGCGTAGGCCTTCAGTGCTATTGTTTTTTCGACCCATTTGGCGCGCTCGCCGGTGGCGGTGAAGAATACTGACAAGGCTTGGTCGAAGCTGGCCGCCGGATCGCGCGCTATCGCGGCCATCTTCACGGCCCACTTCTGGTCGGTCACCTTGCCGAGCTGCAGCGCCTTGGAGGCCTCGCTCCAGAGCGCGCGATCCATCATGCTCATGGCCTGGGCGCCCAATGCCTCAGGATTGCAGCCGCAGGGCGTACCGACCGCCCGCCAAGTCCAGTCTATGGCTCCATCCAGTCCGCCTTCGCGCGCGAAAAAGGCGTCGAGTTCGCCCCTTCGGACTTCAAACCCGGTGAACATCGACTTGAAGCTCTCGAAGTCTAGCGCCACGGACATCCGGGCATAGGCGTCAGCCACCTCGACGTTCGAGCCCGTGGCCACACGCGCCACCAGCCCTCGGGCTTCAGAGGCGACTGCGGCGGCTGCACTGTCGTCCATCACTTGGAAGCCCGGCGACAGCCCAGCCTCCAGCGGAAAGCGCCGCAAAAGCTTCTCACAAAAGGCGTGGATCGTCTGGATCTTGAGGCCCCCAGGGGTCTCCAACGCCTGAGCAAACAGGCTCCGGGCTTTAGAGAGTTCCTCGCCATCGCGGTACAGACCGTCGAGCTTGGCCAAGGTGTCCGCCAATTTGGCATCTGGCAGCACCGACCAACCGCCCAGGACCTCGTACAATCGACGCTGCATCTCGGATGCCGCCGCCTTGGTGTAAGTCACGCAAAGCACGGTCTCGGGTCTGGCCCCGGCTAGCAACAGGCGCGCCACCCTGTCGATAAGGGTCTTGGTCTTGCCGGACCCGGCGTTGGCGGTGACGAAGGCCGAAAGCGACGGGTCGGCGGCAAGCCATTGTGCATCCACGACATCGTTGGCTGGTGCCAATGGCTCGATGCTCATTCCTCGCCCTCTTCGCCGCTGGTCGACCATTCGAAGACCCGCGCCAGATGGTCGTAGTCGCTCACGCGGGCCTTCACGAACTGAGGCGCGATACGGCTGAGATAGGGGTGGGCCGGGTCATCGAAATCTGCGACGAGACGGCCCAGTCCGTCTAACGCGCTTGCGGCGGCTTTGGCGCTTTCGTCACCCGCAGCCGCCCGCGTCTCGACCCTTCCGGCGGGCTTGCGACCACTAATTTCCAGATAGGTCAGGTCACCGGGTCGCAGCGCGCCCAGTTCTGGAAAACCGCCGGCCGCTAAGATTGCGGCGGTAAGGGTCAGCTGCGGCGAAAACCCGGTCGCCACTTCCCTGCTCGAGGGCGCTTTGCCCGTCTTGTAGTCAAGGATATGTCCAAACCCATCGGCAGTGACCTCAATGCGGTCGGCGCGAGCGGTGATACGGAAGGGGCCCGCCGGTCCCTGGATGGTGCGCCCGCCCTTCAGCTCCACATGGATCGACCGGCCGTCGCGGCGTTCATGCTCTAGGGCTGCGACCCAATCTGCGGCTTCGACCGCCAAGGCCCGCTCGCGAGCCATCGCTTCGTGCTGAATGCCGGCCTTTTCCAACTCCTCGACGTAAAGGTTGGCGAAGACTCCGGCGACGTCATGGGGCAGGTCGGCGGGATAGGCCTTGGCGAACCGCTCAAATGCCGCGTGGATAGCCGTGCCGCGAGCTCGGGCGTCGGTGGCGACGTCGGGCCGGTCGAGTGGATAGAGCCGCAGGATGTCGCGCGCCCAGACAGCATAGGGATCTCGGGTCAGGGTCTCGATGCGGGTGACCGCCATCTCGCGGGGGCGATCGGCGAGCGGTGGCTTCGGCGCGGGTCGCTTGAAGGGCTCGTAAGTATCAGGCGCGTCCAGCCGCCTTGCCCAGTCCAGAAACTGAGGCCGCTCTGGGATCTTGGAGCCTGCGCCCCGCGCGACAGTTTCCAGTCGCCAAAGCCAGCGAGACCTCACCGATGGCGCGCCATCGCGGCGCTCTGTGTGGAGGAGGACCACTTCCGGAGCGCAGGCGGCCTGGGCGAAATCGTGAGCCGCCAGTCCGATGCGCCGTTCCGGCGAAGGCAGTCCAAGCGTTTCCCGCATCGGCCTCGATAGGAAGGGATCCAAACCGGCTCCGCGCGGCCAAACACCTTCTTCAAGTCCGGCCAGGACCAGCCGATCGGCCTGGACCAGGCGCGCTTCGATGGCACCTAAAATTCTTAGGCGTGGATGGGTCGCGCCGCCATTGCGGAGGGTCTCACCCGCCATGAGACGCGATAATAAATCGGCAAATCCGCGCGCGGTGACGTTGGGCAGGCCTTCCCCATCGTTGATCAATGCGCCCAGCAGGCGGGACATCGCCTCGCCGCCATGACCGGCCCAAAGCGCCTGCGACGGACCCGCATCGCTGGCGCTAAGCGCCTCCATGGCTGTTGCGACCCGACGCGCGGCCTCAGGTGCCGGTTTGACCTCGTCCATCCAGGCCAGGTCGTTCAAAATTGCTTCTAGATGTTTGGCCAGCGGCAGGATTTCCGGCGTCTGCGCCAGTCTTCGCGTCAGCTCCGTCCAGTCGCGCGGCCGGGACCCACGCAGCGCCGCCTTTTCGAGGGCTTGGCTATCGCCCAGCTGGACCAAGGGGTGTTTGAGGAGCCCCAGCAAAGTCACCGGATCGACCGGATCTGCGGCGGCCCGCGCCACGAGCTCTGCCAGAGTGCCGCAACCACCTGCCGAAAGGCTCTCGCCGACGGATGAGTCCGGGATGACGCCCCATCGCGCCAGCTTGGCCGTCACCCGTCTTGCCAACACCTGATCGGGTGTCACCAGCGCCGCTGTCTGATCTGGCGTCTCCAGCACTTCGCGCAGCAGGAGCGCAGCGACCGTGGCGGCCTCTTCCTCCGTGCGTGCGCTAATAAACGACAGCCCCTTCAGCCCCTCAATGATCGGATCGAGATGTTCCTTGGCGCCCTCGGTCCGAAGGTCTGTAATGACCCGCAGCCAGTCGGCTGTTTCCTCGGCTGGCCGCAGCGCTTCGTTGACGATCCGCCGCCGCCAACGGCCGGCGGCGTTGGCGTTCACCGAGGCGGGCCATAGGTTGACCTCGTGCTTGGCGACCTCTGCCCGATCTAGAAGCCGCTTCAACGCCCCTTGTGGATGCTGCACATCGACCTTGGCCCAGGCTTTGTCTGCGAGATCCTGGTCGAGGCCAGGCAGCACGACGCTGCCGCGTGGAGCATTGGCCACCGCGATCAGTAGGTCTCGCGTCGCTGGCGCGGTGCCTGTTGAGCCGGCAGCCACCAGAACGCCTTCCGGCGGATTGCGGGTCCATTGCTCCGCAAGTCGCCGCAACATCCGCACCCGTCGTTCGCTTAAATCGGCGACGCCCAGCGCCTTGAGACGTCGAGGCCAGGCGACCAAAGCGGCCTCGAGGAAGTTACGCGAGACCTGCCAGTGCTCTGCCAATTCGGTGTCTACAAGACTGGCCAGTCGGTCTTCGACTTCGATCTCCTCGATCTGAAGGCTATCGAAGAAGCCGCCAAGCGCCTCGGCCAACTCAAGGCAGGCCGAAGCCGTCATCAGGTCTGCCGCTAACAGATGCGCATGTTCTGAAACCAGTTTCGTCAGCTCGAATCGCCGGCGAAGCGGGTCAATCGCGGCCGGGAGGTCAAGCGCCAGATCGCCAGGCTCGAAGGGCGGCTCACCGTCGTCCAAATCACCCATCGGCCGAATCTGTGGCGGTAAAACAGCCCTGCCGCCTGCCGCTGCAACGAATGCGTCTGCGAGTGCGCGGGCACCGCGCCGCGTGGGCGTGAGCACGATGGCTTGCGACAATGCCTCTGGCCCCAGCGGCGACAAGGCTTCGTGCAGCCCTCGCGCAAGGTCCTGGACGAACGGGCGGTGCGCCGGAATCGTATACCATCGAGGCCCGGCCTGTTCGAAGAACCCGGTCACCCCAGTCTTGCCTCGGCCGCGTTGCGCGCAGCCGGATCGCCGACATGCATCCAGAAGGCTTCCATGACGACACCGTAGAGCCTTCCAGCGGCCTGAAGCCGATGCCAGATCGGCACGATCGAAAAAGCCGCGTCCCGCTGTCCGTCCAGAGTCTGTGGCTTGAGGATGCCGAAGCCGACGTTGGCGAATGGCGTAATGACATCGTGCGATGCGGAGTGGGTCAGCCGTCCTGCCTCGTCCATCAGGAAACCCTGGGGCCCCTCAAAGCCGATTCCATTACCTCGAGCGACCAGCAGCAGCAGCAAATCCATCTGCGCTGGATCCCAGGCTGCCTTCAGCATTTCCAGGGCCGGCCTAGCCCCCTCGAGCCATAAAGAGTCGATATTGGCGACGAAGATCGGATCTTCCCCAAGCAGCGCCCGCGCATGCTGGATGCCACCTCCGGAATCGAGAAGACCGGCCCGTTCATCGGAGATCATGATCTTCAGGTCTGTTCGGCCCTTGAGGTGGGCCTCCACCTGGTCGGCGAAATGATGGACGTTGACGACCGCACGCTCGACGCCAGCCTCGCTGAGCCTGTCTAGGACGCGATCCAGCAAAGCCCGCCCGGCCACTGGGACGAGGGCTTTGGGCAGATTGTCGGTCAGCGGCCGCATCCGCGTGCCGAGGCCAGCCGCCAGCACCATCGCTGTCTTGGGCCCCGCGATCACGCCCGCGCCTTTGTCGGCACGTGCGCGTCGAACCAGCTTTTGAGTCCCGCAAGGGCCGGGTCCGTCAGGTTGCGTTCGAGATAGCGCCACGTACGCGGCATGAAAGCCTTGTACTGCGTCCGGCCAAGCATAGCCTGGCGGGCGAAAACGCGGCCGAGTATCCGCGCGGCGTTTGAGGCAGCCAGCGCCCGGTAGTCGGCAAGGAAGGCTTCTCGATCGGTCTGCGGTTGAGCGCTGAGATAGCGATCTAGCATAGACGCTTCGAGCGCTGTCGAAACATTTCGTCGTGCGTCCTGAAGCAGGTGCGTGAGGTCCCAGGCGGGGTGGGCGCGCAGCGCATCTTGGAAGTCGAGCAGACCGACCCGCGCAGCGCCCTTACGCTCCGGAAGCCAGAGCAGGTTCTGCGCGTGGTAGTCGCGATGGCAAAAAACACTGGCCCCGGCCTCTCCTCGCGCCCAGATGGGCGTCCACAGCTCATCCCATTCTGCGACCGCTTCGGCCTTGAACGGCGCTAGACCCGCAAACTTCGGCCACCATTCCAAGAAGGTGTCCGTGGAGACCTTCAGGGCCAGCGTGTCGTAGTTCAGGAGCGGCCAGACAAGGCCTTCGGCCTCAAGGATGTTTGAGGGCCTGTGCGCATGTAGCTGGATCTGTACGTCCACGGCGGCTTCGTAAAGTTGCGTTTCAGGCTGACCGTTTGCGATCAGGGTTGCGAAGAGGCCATCGCCGAGGTCCTCCAGAACGGCCAGACCGGCGTCGACGTCAAAGGCGACGACCTTGGGGGCCGAAAGGCCATAGTCTCGAAGGTATGAGGCCGTCGTGACGAATGCGGCAATCGAACCCGCCGCCAACCGGGCCGCGGCATTGTAGCCCAATGCCAGGCGTTCGGCCTCGCTGGCTCCTGGCGGGCAGATCGGGGTTTCAAGCACGGGCGGCTGGTCCATAAGGATCAGGCGCGCGCCGCTCGCCAGATGGATGCGCTCATAGCTGCGCGTGGAGGCATCGCCGGCAAGCCGCTCGCGCCGCGCCGTCGCCAGGCCGTGTTCGCTGAAGAACCGGGCCTTCACCGCCTCACGATCAGAGTTCAACCTGCCGTCCTTCCCAAGCGCCATGAGACGTCAGCCGCGCCATGCGGCCGGTCCCATCCAGTACGATCTCTATATCGAGTCGATCCGCTGGAAGCTGGCCTTCCAGCCGCTCCGGCCACTCGATCACCGCGGCCCCATCGTCGAGGGCTTCGTCGAGGCCGATCTCGTAGGCTTCGTCGGGCGATGAGAGCCGGTAGAGGTCGAAATGGGCGATCCGCATTCGGGGTCCTTCGTAGAACTGGACCAGCGTGAAGGTTGGCGAGGGCACGTCTTCCTCGGCGGTTGTCAAAGCCCGGATCAGGGCGCGCGCCAGGGTCGATTTTCCGGCACCCAGAGGCCCTGACAGACATATCGCCTCGCCAGGCCGCAAGGCCTGCGAAATAGCCCAGCCAAGCCGGGCCGTGGCTTTCTCATCCTTGAGCCTCATTCGAAAGCTCGTTCGGGCACCTGGGGCAGTTCAACCTCAACGAAGGCTTTCAGCTTGGCCACGACCTCGCTCGGCTCGCCTTTCAGGGCGTCTGGCGCGATCAGCCTGCCGGCGGATAGCACGAACTGGCCACCCCTTTTATTGAGCAGTTCATGGAACAAGGTCATGTCCCGCAACTCCGAGGAGAAGCGGTTGAAGAAGTGGAACATCCGTGACGATGGCCCTGCCACGTGTAGCGGCACGATCGGTGCGTTGTATTTTCGCGCCAGGGAAATTGTCGACGGCGCCCAAGGCGGATCCACAAGTCTCCCATCTGAATGAACGCGCGATAAGCGCCCCGAGGGGAAGATCACCAGGCATCGCTCGGCTTCGAGGACTTCGCGGGTGAGTAGCAGCGTCGCACGGGTCCGTTCGCGGGTGCGATTGGCCTCGACCCATTCGACGGGCACCAAGACGTCGCGCAGGCCAGGCGAGACCCGCTGGGCGTCGGAATTGGCGTAGAAGCACAGATCTGGCCGGATATTCTTCAGGGCGTCATAGACAGCCACGCCATCGGCGATACCCGTCGGATGATTACAGACGACGATAACGCGGCCCATCGTCGGGATGCCGCCTAAACCCGAGCCGCAGATCTTGACGTTGAGCAAGTCCGAAACGTGGCTCAGCGCTGCCAGTCCGGGCAAGGCCGCGATCTCATCGGCCATCCGCCTGGCCTTATCGTAGTCGAGGAAGCTGTAGAGCAGCGGTCGGACGATAGGCCATGCGATGCTGGCCGCCAGCTTGGGTGCGCGCGCTGCGATCAGGACATCGACGATGTGATCCCGGGTCCGTGCCGGGCTGAACGTCTGGGAGAGCGAAGCGACAGCCATGACGCAGAGACTCGCAGGCAGCCCGCCGCTCGGCAAGCTGGCGTTCGGTGTCAGAAGTTAGGCGTCGATGTCGAGAAGGCTCCCCGCACCCGGCGGCGGCGCGGCGCGCAGCTTCTGGACGGCGTCTTCAGTCCCGTTGTCGCGACCCTTGATCGGTGCCACCGGCGCCACGGGTTGAACCGGTATGAAGAAAACCGGAACCGGAATTGTGGACAGTTGCAACGCGGTCTCCGAGGCTTGAAGCGCACACCCATTTCTAGGGCTTGAGACTTAAGGGATGATGAGGCGGGTTTGCGTCGGCGCCGGGAGCGCCTAAAAGGCCGCGCATGCGTGAGATCACCCACTTCATCGACGGCGCCTCTGTCGCCGGATCCTCTGGCCGCTTCGGCGATATTTTCAATCCCAATACCGGCGAGGTTCAGGCTCGTGTGGCGCTGGCGAGCGTATCGGAGCTTGATGCGGCCGTCGCCAGCGCGGTGCGAGCTCAGCAGGTCTGGGCGCTCGTCAATCCGCAACGGCGGGCCCGGGTGATGTTCGACTTCAAGCGGTTGGTTGAAGCGAACATGGACCCGCTCGCCGAGATGCTCTCCTGCGAGCACGGCAAGGTCATCGCCGATAGCAAGGGCGACATCCAGCGCGGCCTGGAAGTTATCGAGTTCGCCTGCGGCATCCCCCACGTGCTCAAGGGCGAGTACACCGAAGGCGCTGGTCCGGGCATCGACGTCTATTCCATGCGTCAGCCGCTGGGCGTTGCGGCGGGTATCACGCCCTTCAACTTCCCAGCGATGATCCCGATGTGGATGTTTGGTATCGCCATCGCGGTCGGCAACACATTCATCTTGAAGCCTTCGGAAAAGGATCCTTCGGTTCCTGTCCGTTTGGCCGAGCTGATGATGGAGGCGGGCGCTCCCAAGGGTGTGCTGAACGTGGTGCACGGCGACAAGACCGTGGTCGACGCGATCCTCGAGCATCCGGACATCAAGGCGGTGAGCTTTGTCGGTTCGTCGGATATCGCTCACTATGTCTATTCCCGCGGCACCGCGGCGGGTAAGCGTGTCCAGGCCATGGGCGGAGCCAAGAACCACGGCATCGTCATGCCCGATGCCGATCTCGATCAGGCCGTAAAGGATATTTCCGGGGCGGCCTTCGGTTCGGCAGGCGAGCGCTGCATGGCGCTGCCAGTGGTCGTGCCGGTGGGCGCAAAGACCGCCGAGGCCTTCCGCGAGAAGATGCTGGCGGAAATCGAAACGTTGAAAGTTGGGATCTCCACAGACGGCGCTGCTCAATATGGCCCGGTTGTCACCGCGGCCCATCGCCAGAAAATCTCAGATTACATCCAGCTTGGTAAGGACGAAGGCGCTGAGCTGATCGTTGATGGTCGCGACTTCGCCCTGCAGGGCTACGAGAAGGGCTTTTTCATTGGTCCCAGCCTCTTCGATCAGGTGAAGCCTGCAATGCGCACCTATCAAGAAGAGATCTTTGGACCTGTTCTGCAGATCGTTCGAGCCGAGACTTTCGAAGACGCCCTAGCGCTCCCCTCCAACCACCAGTACGGCAACGGGGTGGCCATCTTCACGCGCAACGGCCGCGTGGCGCGTGAGTTTGCCTCGCGTGTCAACGTCGGCATGGTCGGTATCAATGTGCCGATTCCTGTGCCGGTGGCCTATCACACCTTCGGCGGCTGGAAGCGCTCGGCCTTTGGCGACACCAACCAGCACGGAATGGAAGGTGTGAAATTCTACACCAAGGTGAAGACGATCACCGCGCGCTGGCCGGAGGGCGCCGTCGAGGACTCAGCCTTCGTCATCCCGACGATGGGCTGACTAGCGCCGGCTGATCGCAGCGTTGGAGGCGGCGCGGGTCTTAGGTCCCGGCCCCTTTTCGGCGTCGGTTTTTTCGCCGCGCGTGGCGTGGTTGGCCGAATAGGTCGCACCCTCATCGGCAGGATTGCCCCAATCGTTCTGTGGGTTTCCATGGCGTAAGGGCGGATCGACCGCTGGATCACGCTGCGCGTCAAGCTCGCGCTGGCCAACGCCCAGCCCAAGCTCGAGGCCGCGGGTCACGGCCGCTGATCGCGAAGTGGCGGTAGGATTAAAGGTAAGCTCTTCGTCAGACATGGGGGGTTCCTTTTGCTTGGACCTTCTTCAACCCATCAGCATCGCGACCGTTCCTTGCGCTAGCCGCCAACGGCGGTTAGGCGAACCCATGGCCTCAGCGCTAAAAGCCCTCTACGACGCCCGTCTCGCCGAAGGCCAAATCCGCCACGACCCGGCCCAAGCGGAGGGACTTCGGGCTTTGATCCGCCTTGAGGCAGACCTTGCCTCGACGCCTGGCGGTCTAAACGGCCTCTTCCGCAAGCCGCAAGCCCAGCGCGGCGTCTACCTCTGGGGGCCCGTCGGTCGCGGCAAATCGATGCTGATGGATCTCTTTTTTTCGGTGGTCCCCATCGATAAAAAGCGCCGCACTCATTTTCACGTCTTCATGGGCGAGATCCATAGGCTGATTGGAGCCTGGCGAACGGGCGATGTGGCGTCCCGCAAAGCGCGCTTTGGTCAGCACAAGGGCGACGACCCGATTGCGCCCGTGGCCGATGTCGTTGCGCAAGGTGCCAGGTTGCTTTGCTTTGATGAGTTTCAGGTGACCGACATCGCGGACGCGATGATCTTGGGGCGCTTGTTCGAGGCGCTATTCGCCCGCGGCGTGACCTTGGTCGCGACGTCCAATCGGGAGCCAGACAGGCTCTACACCGACGGGATTAACCGCCAGCTCTTCGTGCCATTCATCGAGCTCCTGAAGCACCGCCTCGACGTGGTGGGCGTTGCGGGTGGACACGACTATCGGCTGGATCGGCTCCGCGCGGCAGGGACGTGGTTTTCCCCATCGGATTTGGACAATCAGCGGTCCTTCGAAACCCTCTGGCGTGACATGTTGGGAACTGAGGAAGAAGTTTGCGCAACGCTGGAGGTGCTAGGACGGAAAATCACCCTCCCGCATGCTTTCGGAGGACAAGTCCGCGCAACGTTCGCGAGCCTTTGCTCCGTGGCGCTGGGTCCCAACGATTATGTGGCCTTGGCCGATCAATTCCACACGGTCTTCCTTGCTGATGTTCCCCGGCTCACGCCTAGCCGCCGCGAGGAGGCCCGCCGTTTCGTCATACTGATCGACGCCCTTTATGAGGCGCATAGCCGATTGATTGTCTTGGCGGAGGCTGAACCGGGAAAGCTCTATCCCCAGGGCGAGGGCAGCTTCGAATTCGAGCGGACCGCGTCCCGGCTTGAGGAGATGCGCTCGGCCGAATGGCTTGCTCAATCCGTCGCATGATTGGCCGCCATTCGAACGAAGGGCTCGCAGCTTGAAAAATTATAGTGGTTAAGCTCCGTTGCCGCCCATACTTTTGCGCCTTCGCTGGGGGCGATACAGGGGCGGCGAGGCCTGACCATTCGTACGGTGTTCGAGCGCCTCGCCGCCTACCCTCTTAGGCTCTCCACGAGCGACGCAGCGTAAGGTCGCAACTCACCAGACGCGCGCACGACGATCTTCAGTTCGCGTAGCGCCCAGTCGTCGGCGAGGTCCGTGATCGCCAGCGCCATGGTTTTTGCCGCCCGGGCCGCGGTGGTCTCGGGGACGACTCCCACGCCGACGCCGCATTCCACAAGCCTGCAAACCGCGTCGAAACTCCGCAACTGCACCCGAAGCCGTAACGGCCGGCCCTCACGCGCCGCCTTACCCGACAGGAACCTCTGTAGTGAACTTGCTCGGTCAAGGCCCACGAAGTCGTAGTCAATGACCTGGGCGAAGCGAACGCTCTGTTGCTGGGATAGCGGGTGACCCAACGCGGTCACGACGACGAAGCGGTCCGATCGGAAGGGATAGGTGGTAAGCCCGCCCACTTCGACCGTGCCAGCCACGATGCCAACATCGGCCGCGCCTTCTGCCACAAGGCCGACGATCTGATCGGAAAGCCGTTCCTCGAGGGCGACGCTGATATAAGGGTGCTCAGCTAGGAAGGAGGACAGGGCCTCGGGTAGAAATTCGGTGAGTGCGTTGGTGTTGGCCAGCAGGCGAACTTCTCCGGACAGGCCGCCGGAAAACGCACTCAGATCCTCGCGAAGGCGCGCGCTTTGAGCCAACAGGATGCGTGCGTGTCTGAGCAGGGTGCGACCGGCTTCCGTGGTCGTCACCCCCAGACGCGAGCGGATCAGCAGTGGCGCGCCAAGCGCCTCCTCCATGCCGCGAATGCGCGTCGAGGCGGCGGCCAATGCCAAAGCACTGCGCTCGGCTCCGCCCGTGATCGAACCCACGTCCACCACATCGCAGAAGAGTCTTAGGTCGGTGAGATCGAAGCGCATCCTTCGTCCTTTACGAAGGCAGGCTATAGGAAATGCATATGGTGTCATTAGCGTTCGGCGATATAAATTCGCCGAATACGAAGGATCTGCCACAGATGACCTGTCCGGGCATCGATCCGGCGATGTCGCCATGGCTTCACACCGAAGGGATCAAATCAGCCTTCGTTGACACCCCCCGCCCGGCGCTTAAAAGCGGGGCTGCTTCCAGGATCAGAATCGAGCGGCGCAAACGCATGACGGACGCCTCAAAGACCCCCCGCGAACGGCCGGTTTCACCTCATCTGGTGACCGGAGGCTTGGGCTCGCCGCTGCTTTGGCGCTGGCATATCACCATGTGGACATCGATCCTTCATCGGGCGAGCGGCGTGGCTCTCTATGTCGGCGTGCTAATTGCGGCTGCCTGGGCGATCGCCCTTGCGCAGGGGCCTGAAAGCTACGCCGCATTCAAGGCTCTACTGGGCTCGCTCCCCGGCAAGGTGGTGATGTTCGGGCTGACGGCTTGCGTTTTCTATCACCTGGGCAACGGCATTCGGCATCTGGTTTGGGACACCGGCCGCGGTCTCGATGTGAAATCAGCCAACGCTTCTGCGGTCCTGGTCTTCGCCTTCGCGGTCGCCGCGACACTGGCGATCTGGGGCATTGCTGGCATGACGGGAGCGCTTTGATGGTCAGCTATCGTACACCTTTGGGCCGTGCGCGCGGCCTTGGCTCCGCCAAACACGGCGCCACCCATTGGATTGCGGAGCGCGTTAGCTCCATCGCATTGGTTCCTCTCGTGATCTGGGCGATTTACGGCGTCCTGCGGCTCGCATCCGGCGACTACGGCTTTGCGGTCCACTGGATCCAGGATCCATTGAATGCGACCCTAACGGTCCTGACGCTCGCCACCAGCTTTTGGCACATGCACTCAGGCATGCGGGTGATCGTTGAGGACTACATCCACAAGACCCTGACCAAGTCGGGTCTGCTGATTATCAACCTTTTCGTCTGCGGACTGGCTGGCGCACTCGCGATCTTCTCAGTCCTTAAGGTCGCGCTGGGAGGCGCGTGAGATTTCAATGGCGACCTACGAATTCATCGATCACAAGTATGACGTCGTCGTGGTGGGTGCCGGTGGTTCCGGCCTTCGTGCGGCTCTGGGCTGCGCCGCAGCTGGGCTGAAGACGGCTTGCATCTCCAAGGTTTTCCCCACGCGATCGCACACCGTTGCGGCTCAGGGTGGCATATCCGCCAGCCTCGGCAATATGGGAGAGGATGATTGGCGCTGGCATATGTACGACACCGTCAAGGGGTCGGACTGGTTGGGCGACCAGGATGCCATCGAATACCTCGTCCGCAATGCCCCTGCCGCGGTCTATGAGCTTGAACATTGGGGCGTGCCGTTCTCGCGGACGCCTGAAGGCAAGATCTATCAGCGCGCCTTCGGCGGCATGACCCGCAATTTCGGCGAGGCGCCGATCCAGCGCACCTGCGCCGCGGCCGATCGCACTGGGCATGCGATGCTGCACACCATGTATGGCCAGGCGTTGGCTAAGAAGACCGAGTTCTTCATCGAATTCTTTGCGCTCGACCTGATCATGGATGAAGGTGTTTGCCGCGGTGTGACGGCGTGGAAACTGGACGACGGCACGCTGCACCGGTTCCAGGCGCAACAGGTGATCTTGGCGACCGGCGGTTATGGTCGCGCCTACTTCTCCTGCACCTCGGCGCACACCTGCACTGGCGACGGCGGCGGCATGGCGTTGCGCGCTGGCCTGCCGTTGCAAGACATGGAGTTCGTCCAGTTCCATCCTACCGGCATTTACGGTGCCGGCTGTCTGATCACAGAGGGCGCGCGGGGCGAAGGTGGCTACCTGACAAACTCCGAAGGCGAGCGGTTCATGGAGCGCTATGCTCCCTCCGTGAAGGATCTGGCGCCTCGTGACATGGTCAGCCGCGCCATGACGATCGAGATTCGGGAGGGACGCGGAGTCGGTCCTAAGAAAGATCACATCAACCTGCACTTGGATCACCTGGACCCCAAGGTGTTGCATGAGCGCCTGCCGGGCATATCGGAAAGTGCGCGGATCTTTGCTGGTGTGGACGTTACCAAAGAGCCGATCCCGGTGCTCCCAACCGTTCACTACAACATGGGAGGGGTGCCCACCAACTTCTACTCCGAGGTCGTCACAAGGGTGGGCGAGGATCCGGACAAGGTGGTTCCGGGCTTGATGGCTGTGGGCGAGGCGGCATGTGTGTCCGTGCACGGAGCAAATCGCCTGGGTTCCAATTCGCTGATCGATCTGGTGGTGTTCGGGCGCTCGGCAGCGTTGCGGTGCGCGGAGACAATCAAGGCTGGAGCAACGCAGGTCGAGCTGAAGCCCACGATGACGGACGGGCACCTGGCCCGCTTCGACCGGTTCCGCACGGCAAACGGCAAGACGTCCACTGCGGCGCTGCGGCTGGAGATGCAGCAGGCCATGCAGGAAGATGCCGCGGTGTTCCGGGACGGCAAGAGCCTGGTCTCGGGCGTAAAGCGCCTGGAGGCCGTGCAGAACCGGCGCAAGGATCTCGCGGTCTCCGACCGCGGAATGATTTGGAACACCGACCTCATGGAGACCCTGGAGCTGGATAACCTGGTCGGCCAGGCTGTGGTCACCGTGGTCGGCGCAAGCAATCGACAGGAAAGCCGCGGCGCGCACGCTCGCGAAGATTTTGATTCTCGCGACGACAAGACCTGGATGAAGCACACGCTCACCTGGTTCGATGACGCGACAGGCAAGGTCCGCATCGATTACAGACCCGTCCACGACTACACCATGACCAATGACATTGCCCCGATCCCGCCTAAGGCGCGGGTCTACTGAGGCGCTCATGCGGCCAGCCCTAGATGTGCGAGACACCGACGCCGACTGGCGCGAGCTCGGTCGTCATGAGCCCTATTGGGGTGTGATCAGCCACCCGGAGTTCCTGAGCGAGAACATAACGCCAGAGGGGATTGAGAGCTTCTATCTTTCTGGGCGCCAGTATATCGCCGAAATGATTGAAACGCTCACCAGGCTGACGGGCCAGGTGCCATCAGGCCCGGCGCTGGATTTTGGCTGCGGAGTAGGCCGGCTGGCCGAGGCCATGGCCGAGCATGTGCCGACCACCGGCCTCGATATCTCGCCGGGTATGCTGGAGGTGGCCCGCAAGCGCGGCGGCAAGGCGACCTACACAGATGAGCTCCCGGTGGGGCCGTTTGGCTGGATCAACAGTTTCATCGTCTTTCAGCACATCCCGCCTGAGCGGGGCTTGGATTTACTGGAGGACCTGTTGGTCCGGCTTGCGCCTGGAGGCATGACCAGTATCCAGCTGACCGCGTGGCGCGATGCCCGTTACGAGCGGCATGACCTCACCGGCTGGCGTCGCTTCTACGCCGAGCGACGCCACCGTCATTGGGTCAAGACCCTGCCGGCCGGCCAGATTTGGATGTACGACTACAACCTGTCCGATGTCCTGCGCCTGCTGAACCAGGCCGGGATTGAGGAGATGCATTTGGTCTCCACCGACCACGGCGGCCATCACGGCGTCATTATCTTCGGGCGCAAGACCGCCCAGCCCAACCTCGCTTAAGGACCGCTTCTCATGGTCGAACTTGTCTTGCCCAAGAACTCGAGAGTTCAAAAGGGTCACCACCATCCAGCCCCAGAGGGCGCAACGCGGGTGAAGACCTTCCGGGTCTATCGCTATGACCCAGAGGGAACCCAGAACCCAAGTTGGGACATCTATGACGTTGACGTCGATGCCTGTGGTCCAATGGTCCTGGACGTCCTGATCCATATCAAGAACACCATGGATCCGAGCTTGGCCTTCCGCCGGTCTTGTCGTGAGGGCGTCTGCGGCTCGTGCGCAATGAATATCGGCGGGCGCAATACGCTAGCCTGCACTCACGGCTGGGAAGAGGTCCCGGGCAAGGATGTGCAGGTCAGCCCGCTACCACACATGCCTGTGGTTAAAGACCTCGTCCCTGACCTAACCCAGTTCTACGCCCAGTACGCCTCTATCGAACCGTGGCTGCACACCGAGACGCCCGAGCCGCAAAAGGAATGGCTACAGTCGCCGCAGGACCGCGAAAAATTAGACGGCCTTTACGAATGCATCCTCTGCGCGTGCTGTACGACCTCATGCCCAAGCTATTGGTGGAACCAGGATAAGTACCTTGGACCGGCAACTCTGCTTCAGTCCTATCGCTGGCTAATCGATAGCCGCGATGAGGCGACGGGCGAGCGGCTAGATGCGCTGGAGGACCCGTTCAAACTCTATCGCTGCCATACAATCATGAACTGCGCTCAAGTCTGCCCCAAGGGCCTGAACCCCGCCAAGGCCATCGCTGAAGTGAAGAAGATGCTTGCGGATCGCGTCGTGTGAGCCGCGCCGCCAGGGCGATCCTGGGTGTCGTCCTTTTGGCGACGCCTGCGGGTGGCGTTGTTATGATCGCCGCCAGTCCGGCTGCTGCCCAGGCAAAGTCCCAAGCCGATGAGGCCGCAAGGCTAACCGCCTTCCTCGATAACGAATACGTCCAGGTACTCAAGGCCACTCCGCAGCAGGCCACCTCCCAGGGTCGCAAGGAAGGACAGAGCAAACTCAACGATATCAGCGAGGCTGCCGAGCTGAAGCGCCTGGAATGGCGTCGCGCCAGCGTCGCAAAGATGCAGGCTCGGTTCCCGCGTGGCAATCTGCCTCTGGAATCCCGCATCAGCTATGACATGTGGATCGATGAGCTGGACTCCGCCGAGCTCAGCTACAAGTACCGCCGCTACGAATATGTGGCGGGGACCATCGACACCGCCTTACCCAATTTCCTGATCAGCTCACACCTGGTCGAGGCTGCCGCCGACATGGTTGCCTACAACGCTCGGGTGATGGCGCTTGGCCATGCCATGGATCAGGCGCGCGAACGCGCCGAAGCTGCCGCCTTCGACGGCATCCGCATGCCGCGGTTCCAGTACGACCGGGCCATCGCCGAAAGCAAAAAACTGATCCGTGGCGCGCCGTTTGACGCGACCGGTCCAGACTCTCCTCTTTTGGCCGACGCCAAGGCCAAGGTCGCTAATCTTCAGTCTGCCGGCAAAGTGACCCCTGATGAGGCCCGGGCTTTACTCGATCAGACCAAGCAGGCCCTGCTCACGGGCATGAAGCCAGGCTACGAGCGACTGATTTGCTGGCTGCAGGCCGACACCGCCAATGCTGCGTCCGGAAAGGTCGGAGCGGTGAGCCTTCCCGACGGTATGGCCTGGTACGCCGCGGCCCTGAAGCTGCAGACGCGCACTGACCTTACCCCTGACCAAATCTATAAGCTTGGCCTCTCCGAGGTGAAGCGTATCCAAGGCGAGATGGACGCGCTTGCTGCGACCGCCGGATTTAAGGACCGCGAGGCCTATTACGCCGAACTTGCCCGCCTCGATCCGCCCCAATCTTACAATGAGGCGAACCGGGCCGAAGTCCTCCGCTACTCTAACGAGCTGATCGCAAACGATCGCAAGCACCTGTCTGCGATGTTCAAGATGCCTCCGATCTATGGGATCGAGGTCGTACGCGAGCCGTCGTTCAGTGAGGTGGCGGGCGGTGCGGCCCACACCAATGGGGCTAGTCCCGATGGCAAGCGGCCAGGTCGGGTCTACCTGCACATGTTGGGCAAGACCCCAGCCCGCGCCAGCCTTCCTGACTTAATGTGCCATGAGGGCATTCCGGGTCACGCGATGCAGGGTGATATCCGCGTGCGACAGCAGGCTGTGCCAAAGTTCCGGCTGGCGGCCCGAAATGCTGCCTTCAATGAGGGATGGGGCCTCTATTCAGAGCTCCTGTGCAAAGAAATGGGCGTCTATCCGGATTTGGCGTCAGACTTCATGCGCCTAGATGGCGAACTTTTCCGCGCGGTCCGCCTGGTCACCGACACCGGCATCCATGCTCAGGGTTGGACTGAAGACCAGGCGATTGACTACCTACGCACGACGGGCCACCGCAACGAAGATACCGCCCGTGCTGAAACCCGCCGATACATCGTCGGGCCAGGTCAAGCGACAGCCTATAAGATTGGTATGATCCGCATTCTGCAGCTGCGATCTGAGGCCCAGAATGCGTTGGGACCCGAGTTCGACATCAAGGGCTTCAACGATATGATCATCGCTTCAGGTTCACTGCCGCTGTCGGTGTTGGACATGCGCGTGCGAGAGTGGGTGGCCAGCCAGACCGCTGGGAAGTCATAAGCCGTGGCTGTCGGCTTTCGGCGGGAACGTTAAGTTGACGCCCTCGTCACTTTTAGGCATCGAGGTCAAATGAGCGATCTGGCCGCACATGTCGTGATCCTGGGCGCCGGCCATGCTGGAGGCACAGCCGCAGCTCTACTGCGTCAATACGGCCACGAAGGGCAGATCACGCTTATCGGTGAAGAGCCGATCGCACCCTACCAGCGGCCACCGCTTTCGAAAGGTTGGCTAAAGGGCGAAGCCGACGCGGATTCGTTGGTGCTGAAGCCGTTGGAATTCTACGCCGAGCACAACATCGACTTCAGGCCGAACGTCCGGGCGGTATCGTTGAACCGCGGCGCCAAAACGGTGACGCTGTCGGGTGGATCGACCATCAGCTACGATATTGCGATCCTTGCAACGGGGGCGCGGGCCATCTCCCTTCCTATCCCCGGTGCAGATCTTGATGGCGTGATGTTTTTGCGCACCGCCGCGGATGCCGAGACGCTAAAGGCCGCGATGGGCCCAGGTAAGCGCCTAGCGGTGGTGGGCGGCGGTTATATTGGACTAGAGGTCGCAGCCTCCGGGCGCGCGCTAGGCGCCGAGGTCGTGGTGCTGGAGCGGGAAAGTCGGCTCCTGGCTCGGGTAGCCTGCGAGGCGCTCTCAGTTTTTTTTAAGCAATATCACGAACAGCAAGGCGTCACCTTCGAGTTGAACGCCACAGCTGTTGAGTTCGAGGGCAAGGACGCACGCGTGACCGGAGTGAAGCTCGGCGACGGCCGCACGATCGCCTGTGATGCGGTGGTGGTCGGTGTGGGCGCTGCACCGAACGACGAGATCGCTCGCGACGCCGGTCTGGACGTCGCCCGCGGCGTCGTGGTTGATCTGGATGCGCGCACCTCCGACCTCGCAATTTTCGCGATTGGGGACGTCGCCCATCGCCCCATGCCGATATACGACCGCATGTTCCGGATGGAGAGCGTACCTAACGCTTTGGAACAGGCCAAGCAGGCCGCAAGCGCCATTACGGGGCGCCCGCAACCCGCCGGCGAGGTCCCCTGGCAGTGGTCCGACCAGTACGATCTGAAGCTGCAGATCGCCGGCTACGCCTTCGATGTAGATGAGGTCCTGGTCCGCGGTGACCCTACGTCAGCCAAGTTTGCTGTCTTCCATCTGAAGGGTGATCTCGTTCAGGCCGTGGAAGCGATCAATTCACCGCCTGAGTTCATGATGGGCAAGCAACTCATCCTGGGCCGCCGTCCGGTCTCTAAGGCTAGACTTGCGGACCCATCCGTTTCCATGAAAGAGGTCGCCGCATAAGCGGGTGCCAAGGGGTTCCAAGGGTTTATGGCTAAGATTACTTACGTTGAGCACAACGGGACCGAACACGTCATCGACGTGAAGACCGGCCTTACGGTTATGGAGGGCGCGGTGAAGAATAACGTGCCCGGCATTGACGCCGACTGCGGGGGGGCGTGCGCATGCGCCACCTGCCACGTCTATGTGGACGAAGCCTGGCGC